>NZ_JBAKHD010000008.1:0-165209 GCF_049065735.1 Brucella sp. IR073 | reverse complement strand
GTCCGCCGGGCGACAGCGGAATATATGAAGGTTCTCCACAATATCTATCATCCGGTCTCGCTGGCCAATGGGGAAGCGGAGAGGGACATTCGGGCGATTGCCTGCGGAATGCGGGATAGTGATATTCTGGCGGCGGAGTTTGCCGAACTCAGCCGGGGTGACGTTCCCTATTTCGAAATTGCCTTCAACGAGGCTGTGCTCTTCGATGGGCAGGGCAGAAAGCTGCCGACTCCGATATCGCACTCGCCGAGCGGGAACGTCGACTATGAGCTCGCCCGCCTCACGCCGGCCTTTATCGAGCAGGTGGAGGAGGACATCCGTTACTCCTTCCTGGCCTACCACGCCCACAAGCAACAGGGTAGCGTGCCGCGCGGCTCCAGCTATGCCGGTCTCGCCGATATTCCCGATGATCGCTGGCTCGCCGAACTTGGGCGCAACGTCCTTGAAGGTGTGATGGAGCGAGCCACCATACTCGAAGGCAATTATTGCTGGCGCAACGTCAAGACGCTTGATGAGCACACGATCCGCCTGGGCTTAAGCGGAAGCGATCTCTATGACGGCTCCGCCGGTCTGGCGCTGGCCTTTCATGCGGTCGGACGCTGGCTCTCCTGTGATCGGTTCCTCGATTTCGCCCGTGTGCTCGCCAGACAGACAATCCGCGAATTGGAGAATGTGAAGGATGGGACGCAGGCTGCGCCCGGCGCCTATGACGGCACGACCGGAATCCTCTGGGCCGCGAGCATGGTCGAGCCGGATCGGCTTCCCTGGATTTTGCCGGTGCTCGACAGGGAGCTTGCCCGGCTATCCCGCCATCTTCTGACTGGTGACTGGAGCGAGTATAAGGACCTCGATATCATCAGCGGCGCGGCAGGCATGCTCGAGATGCTTCTGCGGCTGCACCGCCTTTACCGCCATTATCCTATCGCGGATCACATGGCGAAGCTCGCCGCTTTTACCTTCGAACTCTTGAAGGAAAAATCCGCAGCGCTTCTCACCGAAGACACCCTTCTCGGATTTGCCCATGGAACCGCCGGCGTCTCCTCCGTCCTTGCGCAATATATGACCTATTTCGGACGGCGCGATGCGCAAGCAATCGAAACGATCATGCGCCATATCGCGCACGAAACCCGCCACCGGACGGAAGCCGGCTGGCCACGGCTCGATAAAGGCGGCGGCTGCAACACCTCCTGGTGTCATGGGACCGTGGGGATAGGCTTTTCGCGGCTGCATTGCCGGCCCTATATTCCCGCCGATGTCTATGATGCCGACATGCGCATCGTCACCGCCCTGCTCGGAGAATGGCAGCCGTCCCTCTGCCTTTGCCACGGCATGATCGCGGATTATTGGCTCGCCCGCGCGCTCGGTCTCGACGCAACCGCCATCCTGCATCGAATCCGGCGGGAAACCGAACTTTACGGCATAAGCATGGAAATGGGCCTCACCGGCTTCGAGCTCGCCGGCGCCATGAGCGGCCTCGGCAGCCTCTTTATCGGCGAAATGCTGTTCCTCGAGTGACTGGCAGTCAGCGCGTGGCGATACATGCAATCTGTGAGGTCATGATCAGCCGAGGATCTCCGCTGAAAAATAAATCGTCATAAAAGCAACTATCCGGAAAGATTGCCTGCGTAACAGCGGGAAAATGCGAAGTTTATCCTGGAAAAGAAGGGTATTTACCGGTGGCAATGAGAGGAACGTCGCCCGGTTTAATTTTATCGGCTAGGAAAGAGGAAATTCCCGGATGCGCCCGAAATGTTCGAATATTCTTCCAGCGCCGAGCGCCCGACAATATTTGCTTCGATCAACGGCCTTCCATTCATCTAATCGCGGGCGCAGCAGGACCGGTTGGCAACATCGAGGGGGGCAGATTCGGAAACTTAGCAAGTTATCGAAGTTTTCGCCTGCATCACCGGCAAATCGGGTGATAGTTAGCGATATGGCTAAGCATGATTCTGATCTCTCGCTGCTCTTCCACGCGCTCGCCGATCCCACCCGGCGGGCGATCCTGACACGGCTCGCCGAAGGGCCCGCGCGGGTAACGGATCTGGCTGAGCCCACGGGCCTGCGGCTGCCTACAGTGATGCGGCATCTTTCCGTGCTCGAGGAAGCAGGCTTGATCGCCACGTCCAAGGACGGGCGGATACGCACCTGCGCCATCGTGCCCGAGGCTCTGACTCCGGTACGGACATGGCTCGATGAACAGCGGGCCATCTGGGAGGCCCGGCTCGACCGGCTGGAGGCATTTGTGATGGATGTAATGAAGGAAAGCAACGAATGACACAGAACCTTGCCACGAACAGCGTGATCCGTCCGGTGCCCGATGAAGGGACGGGCCGCTTTGCGACGCTCACCTTTGAGCGGGACGTGGCCGCGCCGCCGGCCGCGCTGTGGGAGGCATGGACAGCCCCGGCGGCGCGGGCGATCTGGGCCGCGCCGTCGCCCTCGGCCAGCGTAGAGTTTCTGGAAGCCGACACGCGGGTTGGCGGGCGCGAAATATCTCTGTGCAGGATGGAAGGCCATCCGGACATCCGCTGCGAGTGCGGCTGGCTGGCGTTGCAGCCGGAGATGCGCAGCGTCAACTACGAGGTGATCTCATCCGAAGGTGTGCCCCAATCAGCGGCGCTGGTAACGGCTAATATCTCGGGCATTGAGGAGCGCAGCCGATTAGTCGTGACGGTCCAGCTTTCCGCGCTGGTCGAGGGCATGGAGACAAACTATCGCGAAGGCTTCGACGGGGGGTTGGACAATCTCGAGGCGGTGGCCGAACGGACCATGGTGCTGCAGCGCGTGATCCGGGCGCCGCGCTCAACCGTTTGGGGTGTGTGGATGAACCCTGAAACCCTGCCGCAATGGTGGGGGCCGGATGGCTTCTCCTGCCGAACGAAGAGGATCGATCTGCGAGCGGGCGGCGAATGGGTGTTCGACATGATCGCGCCTGATGGCACGGTGTTCCCGAACCACCATCTCTATAAGGAGGTCCTGCCTCAGAAGCGGATCGGCTATACGCTGCATTGGGGTGAAAACGGACCCAAACATGCCGACGCCTGGGCCTCGTTCGAAGATCAGGACGGGGCGACGAAGGTGACGCTGGGCATGGTATTCAACACAGCTGCCGAGTTCCAGGATGCGAAGGGCTTCGGCGCCGTGGAACTGGGACTGCAAACGCTGGGCAAACTGGAACGCTTCGCCGTATCCCGCTGAAAGGCCCGATCACGGGTTTCATTTTCTTCGCTCCTCCACTTGCGGCGCCACGGACGGAGCCGCCGCGAATTCCTCCGCGCTGATCCCGAACGCAGCGATCCGCGACGCAAGTGTCGTTGGCTTCATCTCCAGCAATTCGGCCGCGCCGCGGCGACCGGAAACCTTGCCGCCGCATTGCCGCAAGGCCGCGACGATGTTGGCACGGTCGCGTTGGCGCATCTCAGCTTCGGTCAGGACTGTTGCGGAGACGCTTGCTTGTGCCGGGGAGGGCCGGCGGGCCGTTGGCGCGTCGGGTAGGTCGAAATCGAGGCGGTTGTTATGCGATAGGATGATTGCCCGCTCGATGACATTCTGCAGCTCGCGGACATTGCCGGGCCAGTCATAGCGCTGCAGGACTTGGATATTGGCATTCGATAGTGTCAGGTCAGACCGGCGCGCCCGGCTCTCCCGGCTTAGGAAATGCTGGGCGAGGAGCGGAATATCCTCGCGGCGCGCCCTGAGCGGTGCCGATTCGATCGGGAAGACGTTGAGGCGAAAATAGAGGTCCTCGCGGAATGTCCGCGCCTGCACCGCCCGCTTGAGGTCGACATTGGTGGCGGCGATGATCCGGACGTCGACCTTGCGGGTGCGCTCTTCGCCGAGCCGTTCGAACTGGCCTTCCTGCAGGACGCGCAGCAGCTTGCCCTGGAGTTCCAGTGGGATCTCGCCAACCTCGTCGAGAAACAGCGTGCCGCCATCGGCAAGCTCGAAGCGGCCGATCCGGTCGCGCAATGCGCCGGTGAACGCGCCTTTCACGTGACCGAAGAACTCGCTTTCGAAGAGTTCGCGCGGGATAGCGGCGCAGTTAACGCGGATCAGCGGCCGGTCCTTGCGCTCGCTCGCCTCATGAATCGCGCGGGCGATCAGTTCCTTACCCGTGCCGGATTCGCCCGAAATCAGCACCGTGGCGTCGGTCGGCGCGACGAGCGTTATCTGCCGCAGCGTCGCTTGGATCGCTTCCGAGCGGCCGATAATGCCGGCGGCATTCGTCTCGATACGGATTTCCTCCTGCAGATAGGCGTTTTCCAGCTCCAGACGCTGCCGCAGGCTGTCGACCTCCAGAAGCGCGGCGCGCAGCCGCTCGTCCGCTTCCTTGCGCTCGCTGACATCGCGAAAGACGATGACGGCGCCGACGATGACATTGCGGTCGCGGATGGGCGTCGACGTGTATTCGACCCAGACCGGTTTGCCATCCTTGCGCCAGAAGACCTCGTCATTGACCCTGTGTACGGCGCCGTCGCGAAAGGCGGCGTAGATCGGGCATTCGTCATGCGGATAGTGGCTGCCATCCGCCCGGCTGTGATGCATGATCGTGTGGATATCGCGGCCGGCAAGCTCTTCCGCAGTCCAGCCGAGCAGCCGCTCCGCCACGGGATTGACGAATGTGGTTTTGCCTTCGGCGTTCACCCCATAAATGCCTTCGCCGGCGGCGCGCAAGATGAGCCGGTTCTCGCGCTCGATGTCCCGGAAGACCCGCTCGGCCCGCTGCCATTCGGTCAGCCCGCCGCCCAAAAAATCTTCCGCGGCATCGTCGATCGAGCGCCGCCGCCGTTCCGCCAGATCATTGATGACGAGAAGGATCAGCCGCTCCCCGGTATTGCCTCCAACCAGCGAGCCGACATATTCCACGTGGAGTTCCCGGCCCGCGGCGTGTCGCGGCATCAGCCGGGTGCTCCTGTAGGTTCCCTTGTCGATGATCCCTTGAGTGAACACGATCAATGTCGGCAACTGCCCGGCGTGAAGATCGCTGACCTTCGCTTCCAGAAGAAGGCTGCGGTCGTAACCCAGGAGCCGGCAGGCAGCCGCATTGGCGTCGATAATCGCATCCCTGTCCGCATCGATGACGATCTGGGCTTGCGGCGAATGTTCGAAAAGAACCTGCCTGAGCGTGTCCATGACGATATTCCGTAAATGAGTTTACGATTTTTCGTATATCACGAAATTTCGTGACGGCCTATTCACGCCATTACCTGTCCTTTCCCGGCAAAAGCCGCGGAAAGTCGAATTGGCACGCCTCTTGCTTGTTCCCAATCAAGACAAACAGGGGAACGGCAACGATGTTCGAAAATCCATTCGACGAGAAATCCAGATTGAGGTCCCAGGGCTGCAGTTGCGGCCGGCATAAGGATGGAGAGGAACATGCCGCATCCTTCCGGGCAGCGGAGGCCGGAGAGGAAAAGCTTTACGAAAATGTCGTCGCATCGGCCGTGCTGCGGGCGATGTTCCCGCGCGACGCCTCGCGGCGCGGCTTCCTCAAGGCGGTCGGTAGCGCAACGGCGGTAGCGGCGCTGTCGCAGATATTCCCGCTTGCGGCGGCGACGGAAGCCTTTGCGCAGACCGGACCGCTCGAAAAAACCAAACTGAAGGTCGGCTTCATTCCGATTACCTGCGCCACGCCGATCATCATGGCCGCGCCGATGGACTTTTATTCCAGAGAGGGCCTCGACGTCGAGGTCATCAAAACCGCCGGCTGGGCGGTGATCCGCGACAAGACGCTGAACAAGGAATATGACGCGGCACATATGCTGTCCCCGATGCCGCTGGCGATCACCATGGGCATCGGTTCCAATCCGCAGCCCTATGCCATGCCTGCGGTGGAAAACATAAACGGCCAGGCCATCACGCTTGCCATGAAGCACAAGGACCGGCGTGACCCCAGGGATTGGAAGGGCTTCAAATTCGCGGTCCCCTTCGATTATTCGATGCACAACTACCTGCTGCGTTATTATCTGGCCGAACACGGGATCGATCCGGACACGGATGTACAGATCCGTGCCGTTCCGCCGCCGGAAATGGTCGCCAATTTGCGAGCCGAAAACATCGACGGCTTCCTCGGGCCGGACCCGATGAACCAGCGCGCCGCGTATGACGGGGCAGGCTTCATCCATATCCTGACCAAGGAGATCTGGGATGGGCATCCCTGCTGCGCCTTCGCAGCGTCGAAGGAATTCATCAACGAGATGCCAAACACCTATGCGGCGTTGTTGCGCGCCATCATCTCGGCCACGGCCTATGCCCATGAGCCTGACAACCGCAAGGAGATCGCCGCCGCCATCGCCCCGGCCAATTACCTGAACCAGCCGGAAGTGGTGCTCGAACAGATCCTCACGGGCACCTATGCCGATGGCCTTGGCAAGGTCGTGAAGCAGCCGAACCGCGTCGATTTCGATCCCTTTCCCTGGCAGTCCTTCGCCGTGTGGATTCTGACCCAGATGAAGCGCTGGGGGCAGATCAAGGGCGATGTCGACTATGCCTCGATCGCCAAGGAAGTCTTCCTCGCAACCGACACCGCGAAACTGATGGCCGAGGTCGGGATGACGCCGCCGAAGGAGACCACAAAGACATTCGTCGTCATGGGCAAGACTTTCGATCCCGGGGAACCGCAGGCCTACCTCGACAGCTTCGCAATCAGGAAGGTGAACTAGGGTGCAGACATCTTTGACGATCAGGGCAGGGCTGCTTTCGGCCCTCATCCTCGCGGTCTTCCTGGCGCTGTGGCAGTTTTCCACCATGGGAACCGGCCAGACGACGGATATGGACCCCGAATATGCACGCCTGATGGGGCTGACGGCGACGACTGGCAAGTCGGCGCTGCCGGGGCCGGCGGATGTCGTCACCGCGCTCTGGGACCATCTCAGGAATCCCTTCTACGACAACGGGCCGAACGACAAGGGGCTGGGCATCCAACTCGCCTATTCGGTCGGTCGCGTGCTGCTGGGTTATGTTCTGGCGGTCGCGATGGCGGTACCGCTCGGCTTCCTCATCGGCATGTCGCCGCTCGTCAGCCGTGCAGTCGATCCGTTCATTCAGGTGCTGAAGCCGATCTCGCCGCTCGCCTGGATGCCGCTGGCTCTCTACACGATCAAGGATTCGGCGATTTCGGCGATCTTCGTCATCTTCATCTGCGCGCTGTGGCCGATGTTGATCAACACCGCCTTCGGTGTCGCTTCCGTGCGCAAGGAATGGCTCAATGTCGCCCGCACGCTCGAGGTCGGCGGACTGCGCCGCGCCTTTACCATCATCCTGCCCGCGGCGGCGCCGACCATCCTCACCGGGATGCGAATATCGATCGGGATTGCCTGGCTCGTCATCGTGGCGGCAGAGATGCTCGTGGGCGGCACCGGCATCGGCTACTTCGTCTGGAACGAGTGGAACAATTTGTCGATCACCAATGTCATCATCGCCATTCTCGTGATCGGCATGGTGGGCATGCTGTTCGACCAGATCCTGGCGCGAATGACGCGTCTCGTCACCTTTCCGGAGTAGCTAGATGCCGAAATTCATTTCCATCGAAGGCATCGCCCGCCGCTATCCGGTCAAGGGATCGGCGGTGCCGGCCACGATTTTCGAGAATCTCTGGCTGTCGCTCGAGCGCGGCGAATTCGGCTGCGTGATCGGCCACTCGGGCTGCGGCAAGACGACGGTGCTCAACATCCTTGCAGGGCTCGATACACCAGACGAAGGGGCCGTTATCGTCGATGGTGAGGCCGTTTCGGGTCCAAGCCTCGACCGCGCCGTCATCTTCCAGAGCCATGCGCTGCTGCCCTGGCGCACGGTCATGGGCAATGTCGCCTATGCCGTGTCCTCCCGCTGGCCGAAATGGAGCGGAGCGGAGGTTCGCGCTCATGCACGCAAGTTCATCGATCTCGTGGGGCTATCGGGGGCGGAGAACAAGCGGCCTTCGGAGCTTTCAGGCGGCATGAAACAGCGCGTTGGCATCGCCAGGGCGCTGTCGATCACGCCAAAGATGCTGTTGATGGATGAGCCGTTCTCGGCGCTCGATGCGCTTACCCGCGGCACGCTGCAGGACGAGGTGCGGCGTATCTGCGACGAAACCGGGCAGACCTCCTTCATGATCACCCATGATGTCGACGAGGCAATCTATCTCGCCGATAAGATCTTTCTGATGAGCAACGGCCCGAACGCCGTCGTGGCGGAAGTCGTGCGCAATCCCCTGCCGAAGCAGCGCTCGCGCGTCGATCTGCACCGGTACGAGGATTACTACGCCGTCCGCAACCATATCATCGATTTCCTCATCACGCGCAGCAAGGCCTTCGCATCGCAAGGCGCGAGCCACGACCCGCGCAATGTCCCGCACCGGACGCCGCGTGCCGCATCGGCTGGAGCCAATCTCTCCGCCGCCGCCAGCGGGCGCTGATCCCATCGATCATTTACAGTCTTAAAGGAGACCAATCATGAAACGTGCCGACCTCACCGAAAAGCTGCTCGACATCAAGCGCGACAACGGCTGGAGCTGGAAATATATCTGCGAGCAGATCGGCGGCTATTCCGAGGTGCTGATCGTCGGCGCCATCCTCGGCCAGATGAAGTTGACCCGGCCGCAGGCGGAAAATGCCGGTGAGCTCTTCGGATTGACCCCATCGGAAATCCGTATGCTGAACGAGACGCCCATGCGCGGCGCCCCGATGCCGCCGACCGATCCGCTGATCTATCGCTTCTACGAGCTGGTGATGGTCAACGGTCCCGCCTGGAAGGCGCTGATCGAGGAGGAATATGGCGACGGCATCATGTCCGCCATCGACTTCGACATGCAGATCGAGCGGGTGGCGAACCCCAGGGGCGACCGGGTCAAATTCACGATGTCCGGCAAGTTCCTGCCTTATAAATATTACGGCGCCAGCGGGAATGTGCCGGAATATGGTTATCGTGAGGAATAAGCTATTTGGTGGGGCGCCAAAAGCGCCCCGCCAACAACGAGACTATCGGAGGAATGCATGAGCATCGTACCGCCTTTCACGTATGAGACGGCAATCGCCAAGGTCCGGATGGCGGAAGACGGCTGGAACAGCCGCGATCCCGAGCGCGTGTCGCTCGTCTATACCGAGGACAGCCGCTGGCGCAATCGCGCCGAATTTCCGGTCGGGCGCGCCGAGATCGTCGCCTTCCTGACGCGCAAATGGGCGAAGGAACTCGATTACCGCTTGATCAAGGAACTTTTCGCCTTCGCCGGCGACAGGATCGCCGTGCGTTTCGCTTATGAATGGCATGACGATAGCGGCCAGTGGTATCGTTCCTATGGCAACGAGAACTGGGAATTCGCCGAAAACGGGTTGATGGCGCGACGCTTCGCATCGATCAATGACCGGCCCATCGCCGAAGCGGACCGGAAATTCTTCTGGCCGCTCGGCCGCCGGCCTGACGACCATCCCGGCCTTTCGGATCTCGGTCTGTGAGGCTTGAGCGGTTTGCCGCCGGATTGCTCACCAAGCGCGCGGCTCGCGAACCATGTGGATAATATTGGCCGGCATTTAGCAAGAAGGACGATCACCACGCCCGCCTTCGCGTCTGGTCATTGAGAGGAATGCGGGAAGACGGGCGGTCTTGCCAATTCTCATTATAAATTTCAGGTGCGGCCGCAAGACCGCCCGTCCGTCAATTTCCGTTTCGCTTCCCTTGGAGAAAGGCTAGGGATCGTCGCGGGGTTTATGTCCCCACGTCCCGTCTCGGCCTTCCCGAAAGGGACCCTTTAACGGAAACCTCCGAGGCCGCCCGCTCGTCAGCGGTGAACCGGAGGCGCCGGTTCCTCCCCGCGAGACCCGCCGTCGCGAGCCGCGTTCCCGCGGGAGGAACTGAAGCAAACGTTAAACGCTACGGGGAAGTGTGGGATAAGTTTTGGGATAGGGACTGTTTTGAGAGAATGGTGACCGGCTGGAGGTCCGGGAAGAATATCGCTATACAAAGGACAGATTATGGTGGCGGGCAGCGGAGCCGGATCGCATGGATTTCACGCAATCGCAGTTCGCGGGTTTCTTCGATGCGGCCACTTGGTCCCGTGGTGTCGCCTATGCGCGCGCAGGGAGTATTCTTGCGGCCTCCTTCGACGAGACGAAGCAGCTTGCGGTGGGCTCGGTGCGGGGCAGCGGCCGTAACGTCTACCGGCAAACAATCCGGTTTGTAATCAAGCGCCAAGGCGCAATCCCCCCCGCCCCACCGCCGAGGACCGCAGATTGTCGAGCAGGACGGCGACGAGAAGAATAAGGCCGCGGACGACATATTGATAGAAGGCCTGAATATTGAGGAGATTCATGACGTTCTCCGCAATCCCCATGATCATCACGCCGACGATCACGCCCGTCATGGTCGCCCGTCCGCCTGCCAGCGAGACGCCGCCGAGCACGCAGGCCGAGATGACTGAAAGTTCGAGGCCGGTCGCGGCGTTGGGCTGGCCCGAGGTGATGCGCGAGGCAAGGAGAATGCCGGCGATGGCGCAGACGAAGCCCTGCAGCCCGAAGATCCAGATGCGCATATTGGCGACGTTGACGCCCGCCAGCCGAGAAGCCTCGGGGTTGCCGCCGATTGCCAGCGTGTTTTTTCCAAAGACGGTGCGGTTGAGGACGAAGCCGAAGATGACGAAGAGGATCAGCATGATCCAGATCGGCGTCGGCACGGTGAGAAATTGTGAGAGGGCGAGCTGGTAGAATGCCGGATCGTTGATGCCGACGGCGCGGCCATCCGACGAGATGAGGGCGAGGCCGCGCACGATCTGCATGGTTGCGAGCGTGGTGATCAGGGCATTGATGCGGAAGCGGGCGATTACGACGCCGTTTAAAAGCCCCACCAGCGAGCCGCAGGCGAGGGCGGCCAGAAGGCCGAGAATGATGGAGCCGCTCGCATTCGACGCCATCACGGCGACCATTCCCGAAAACGCCACCGTGGAGCCGACGGACAGGTCGAAATCCCGCGAGGCGAGGCAGAACATCATGGTGCAGGCGACAATGCCGATGGTGACGACCGATTGCAGCAACCCCAGCATGTTGCGTTCGGTCAGGAAGTTCGGGACGGCGATGGAGACGATTGCAAAGGCAATCGCGAAGATAACCACCAGCCCCTGTTCTCCAAGAAGGATTTTCTTCAGCGAATTCATGAAAATGGGTTCCTGATCAGTTCGCGGTCGCGGCACGCCGGTCGGGCAGGGCCGCAGCCAGGATATTGCGCTCGTCGAAATCGGCGCGCTCGATGTCCGCCGCAATCCGGCCCTGGCACATCACGATGATGCGGTCGGAAATGCCCATCACCTCGGGCAGTTCGCTTGATATGACGATGATGGACATGCCGGCTTCGGCCAGACTGTAGAGAATGTCGTAAATTTCAGCCTTGGCTCCGACATCGATCCCCCGGGTCGGCTCATCGATGACGAGCACCTTGGCGCCGTGCTCGGAGAGCCAGCGCCCCAGAATGACCTTCTGCTGATTGCCGCCGGAGAGATTGATGATGTCCTGCTTGCGTGAGGGCGTGCGCACCTTGAGCCGCGCTATGAATTGATCGGCGAGCGCGCTTTCCTTCCTGCGGTTGAGGATACCCAGCGGGGAAAAGTGTCGGCGCGAGGAAATGACGATGTTCTCTTCGATCGATCTTCCCTGAATGATGCCGTCAAATTTCCGATCTTCCGGACAGAGCACCATTCCGCTGCTGATTGCCGCGCGGGGACTGTTCGGCGGGACCATCTTACCATCAATCGTCACGCTGCCCTGATAGCGATGATCGGCGCCGTAAAGCAGTCGCGCCATTTCGCTGCGTCCGGCGCCGATGAGACCGAAAAAACCGAGGATCTCGCCCCGCCGCACGCTGAAACTGATCGGATTGCGCAATTTCTCGCCGCAGAGATCCTTTACCTCCAGCCGGATCTCGCCAAGCGGCCGTTCGCGCCAGCCCCAGATGTCGCTGATTTCCCGGCCGACCATCTCGGCAATGACCCGTTCGCGCGTTATATTGGCAATGGAGGGATGATGGGCGGCGAGCCTGCCGTCGCGCAAGACGGTCAGGCTGTCGCAAAGGCGGAATATTTCGTCCAGACGATGGGAAACATAGAGAATGATCGTGCCCTTCGCCTTCAATTTCCCGATCAGCGAGAAGAGGATTTCGCTTTCACGGGCCGACAAGGAGGAGGTCGGTTCATCGAGAGCGATCACGCGGGCATCCAGCATCACCGCTTTGGCAATCTCCACCATCTGGCGCGCGCCGATGGAAAGCGAGGCGACCTTCGCTGCCGGGTCGACATCGATACCGATCTCCTGAAGCTTGGCGCGAACGGTTTCGACCAAGGTTCGGCCATTGATCACACCGGCCTTTGCCGGAAAACGGCCAAGCCAGAGATTTTCCGCAACGGTCAGTTCGGGAACGAGTTGAAGCTCCTGATGGATGACGACGACACCCGCTTTGAAGGCATCGCGCGCCGAGCTGTAATTCTGCTCGACCCCGTCGACGGTAATCGTTCCGGTATCCGCGGACTGGTCGCCCGAGAGAATGCGGATGAGCGTCGATTTCCCCGCCCCGTTCTCGCCCATCAGGCCATGGACTGCGCCTTTCTCGACCGTCAGGGAGACATCCGAGAGCGCCTGAACGCCCGGATATGCCTTGGAAATGTTCCGGAATTCAAGAAATGGCATCGCTGCTCCTTTCGGGAGCCCGGCGACCGCATCGCCGGGCATGCGTTATCACAAGGCTTATTCGATGCCGAGTTCCTTACGCACCTGCTGGTAGTTGTCGCGCAGCGCCAGCGAGCCCGAGGTGAGGGTGAGCATTGGCGGCTCCTTGCCGTTGGCAATCCAATCATACATCATCATGGCGGTCTCATAGCCATGACGCTTCGGCGAGATGATCACCGTGCCGTAGAAACCGGTCGGAGCAGGCTTCTTGAACTCATTGATGGCGGACTCGGCGCCGCCGATGCCGACACCGATGACATCCTTGGCCGGAATACCGACGGACTCCGTGGCGCGGACCGCGCCCAGCACCGCTTCGTCATTGAGACCGAATGCAACCCAGTGCTTGACATCGGGATGCTTGTTGAGAACCGTCGTGGCGGCATTCAACGCCGCTTCCGTATCGGTCCGCGCCTGCGGTGCATCGTATATATTCGCGGCCGGGAAACCTGCGGCCTTCAGCACCGAGATCGCACCGTCCACGCGGTCGACGGCGGTCGGAAGCTGGTCATAGGAAACGCGGATTGCGCCGACGGACTTCATGTCCCAGCCGCGCTTCTTGATTTCGTCGACAATCGCCTGCCCCACAGTTTCGCCGATCTTGGTGGCGGAGATGCCCATATGCGGAACGTTCTCCAGCGGCTTCCCGTCCGCACCGACCAGACGGTCGTCCACCGTCATCAGCTTGAGATTGTTGGCGGCTGCCTTGGCGACGATACCTGGGCCGAGTTTGACGTCGGGCACGCAGATGATGACGCCCTGCGCCCCTTGCGCGCCGAGATTATCGAGGGCCGAAAGGGCCTTCTCGCCATCCTCGGCGCCGATCTTGACGAGGGTAAAGCCTTTTTCCCTGGCCGCCTCATCGGCGAATTTCCATTCGTCCTGAAACCAGGGCTCCTCCGGCTGCTTCACTATGAAACCGATTTTCACATCCGCCGCAAATGCGGCTCCAGCCATGGCGACGGCGAATGCTCCGGCGAGCAGAACTGCCTTCAATGCACGCATTGTCCTTCCTCCCTGAAATGTCGGCATGCCGCTTCCACGGCCGCAGCCATCAGTATCGCCATAAAATCATACCAGTCAATATTTATGTATGATTATTTTCACCCGTTTGTTACTTGATGTTGAGATCCACAGCGGGAGCACTGCTCCGCGCCTTCCGGAGCGCATCGGTCATTTCGATGCGGGCGACGCCAATTAGTTGTTCCATCGCGTGCCGGGCGGCGTCCGGACGGCGCATCCTTATCGCTTCCAGAACGTCCTGATGTTTCAGGATCGCCTGTTCATGCGACTGGCTGGCGCGGTTGGTGAGGCGGAAGCTGGCGAGCAGGGCAGCGCGGATTGCGCTTGCGAACTGGCGATAGACCCAATTGCCGCTCGCATTGATGATGGCGGTATGGAATTCGAGATCCGCGCGGCTCCACATCTCATTATCGCGCGAATTGGCCTCCACCATGTCCTCGAAAGCCCTAGCGATCTGCGCGAGCTGCCGCGCATTCGCATTGGCCGCGGCCTGCGCCGCCGCCGCGGGCTCCAGCAACTGCCGCGCATCGATAAGCGAAGAATAGAAGGTCTCATCGCCGCCGATGGTCAGCATGATATCGAGCAGAAGCGGGTCGAGATAGTTCCAGTTTTCCCGGGGAAGAACGATCGTTCCTGCCCGCGTCCTGGAGCGGATCATGCCGATGGCCGCCATATATTGCATGGCCTCGCGCAGGCTCGTTCTGCTGACGCCGAATTGCTCCGTCAGCTCGGCCTCATTCGGTAGCGTCGCGCTTTCGGCAAATTCGCCCGACACGATCTTCTCGATGAAACGTTGGAGAATCGCCTCGCGAACGCCCCGCTTGCCGCCTTTGGCAATGGGGTCGCCATTGGCCGTCAGGGCGCGGCTGATGGTTCCGTCATTCACTCGTTTTCTCTCCTTCGCGCTGACTCTCCATCTGTCCATTTACCATAACATAGCGATTCACCACCGCTATTAGAAGCAAAATAAATCATATTTATATTGACATTCATCGGATCAAATTTATGGTGCCTGCTTCGAACTCGCGAATAATCATGGAGCACAGCGCTCTGCGCAATAAAGGCGAGGCCATGGGAGCCCACGAACTCATAACCGGTGACTTGCGCCTGCGCATATCGACGAAGGGGGGCGTCATTCTGGGACTCTGGTGGGGCGGCACTGCCGGCGAAGTGCCGCTTTTGCGGCCGGCCATAAGCGATGATGCGGATGCCGCCGCGTCGGGATGCTACCCGCTCGTGCCATTCGGCAACCGTGTCGCGGGAAACCGGTTCTCGTTCGGCGGCAACGATTATACTCTGAAGCCCAACACGGATTGGGATGAACACTATCTCCATGGTGACGGATGGCAGGGGGAGTGGACGGTCGCGAATCTGGCCGCTGACGCCATCACCTTGACCTTCGAGCACCGTGGTGGGCACACGCCATACGAATACCGGGCGGAGCAGGTAGTTTCGCTGACAGAAAATCAACTCGAAATGAAGCTTTCGGTGGAGAATTGCGGTGAACGCGCAATGCTCTTCGGCCTGGGGTGGCATCCGTTTTTTCCGTTAACGCCGCGCACGACGCTTCTGGCACCGGCAGGGTTCTTCCGGACCGAGGCGGATGGGTGGCTGCCCGGCGAGCGCGCGCCGATGCCGGCGGACCTTGATTTTTCCTCGCCGTCCCCATTGCCGCATCGGTGGGTGAATAACGGTCTTGAGGACTGGTCCGGTGAAGCTCTCATCTCCTGGCCGGAGCGGCATACCGCTCTTGCCATTAAGGCCGACCGGCTGTTCAGGCACGCCTTCGTCTTTGTTTCAGACACGTCTTTCGATCCGGATTTCAAGCGCGACTATTTCTGCTTCGAGCCGATGTCCCATCTGGCGAATGGGCATAATCTTCCCGGGCTTGGCGATCTTCAGATCCTGAAACCGGGAGAAAACCTGTCGGGCAGCATCCGCCTGCAGCCGCAAAACCTTGGAATATTTCGATGAAGATCACCAAGCTGACCACCTATATCGTGCCGCCGCGCTGGCTGTTCCTGAAAATTGAGACGGACGCAGGGATTGCCGGCTGGGGTGAGCCAGTGGTGGAGGGGCGCGCATTGACGGTTGAGGCCGCTGTCCACGAGATGGCCGATTACCTTATCGGCAAGGACCCGTTCCTCATCGAGGATCACTGGACGGTCCTCTACCGCGGCGGCTTTTACCGGGGCGGGGCGGTGCATATGAGCGCGCTTGCCGGCATCGATCAGGCGCTATGGGATATCAAGGGGAGGGCGCTCGGCGTGCCCGTCCATTCCTTGCTAGGCGGCCAGCTTCGTGACCGGATCAAGGTCTATAGCTGGATCGGCGGCGACCGCCCCGCCGATGTCGCCCGTAATGCCAGGGACATTGTTGCCCGCGGCTTCAAGGCGATCAAGCTCAACGGCTCCGAGGAGATGCAGATCGTCGATACCAACGAAAAGGTCGATAAGGCAGTCGAGGTCATCGCGACGGTGCGGGAGGCCGTCGGACCGCATATCGGCATTGGCGTGGATTTCCATGGCCGTCTCCACAAGCCGATGGCCAAGGTTCTCGCCAGGGAGCTCGAGCCCTATAAGCTGATGTTCATCGAAGAGCCGGTGCTTTCGGAAAACAGGGAGGCGCTGAAGGAGATCGCCAATCATTGCTCGACGCCGATTGCGCTGGGCGAGCGGCTTTATTCGCGCTGGGATTTCAAATCGGTATTTTCGGACGGTTATGTCGATATCATCCAGCCCGACCTTTCCCATGCCGGGGGCATCACCGAATGCCGCAAGATCGCGGCCATGGCGGAAGCTTATGATGTGGCGCTGGCACCACATTGTCCGCTGGGGCCGATTGCCCTTGCCGCCTGTCTTCAGGTGGACGCGGTGTCCTACAACGCCTTCATTCAGGAGCAGAGTCTCGGGATCCATTATAACGAGGCGAACGACATTCTGGATTATATCTCCAATCCGGAGGTTTTCGCTTACTCCGACGGTTTCGTTGCGATCCCGCAAGGGCCGGGCCTCGGCATAGAGGTGAACGAAGCCTATGTGATAGAGCGGGCGAGGGAGGGGCATCGCTGGCGAAACCCCCTCTGGCGTCATGCCGATGGCAGCGTGGCGGAATGGTGAGAAAGGTCGGCGTCATGTCCAAGCGTCTTTCCGGCAAGCGAATCCTGATCACCGGCGCGGCGCAAGGCATCGGCCTTGCAATCGCCAAAGCCTGCTCACGCGAGGATGCCAGCCTATTTCTGATCGACCGGGAGGCGACGCTGCTGGAGCAGGTTGCCGAGGAGATGAAAGCCGATGGCGCGACGCTCGGGTTTTGCGCGGCGGATATCACCGATGGTCAGGCGATTTCCGAAGCGGTTGAGCGAGCCAACAGCGAGATTGGCACCATCAATGCACTCATCAACAATGCCGGTGTCAACGTCTTCGCCGAACCGCTCGAAACCAGCGACGAGGAATGGGCGCGCTGCTTCGATATCAATCTCAAGGGCGCGTGGAACTGCTGCAAGGCGGTGCTGCCTGGAATGATAGAAGAGGGCGGCGGCGTCATCCTCAACATCGCCTCGACCCATGCCTTCACCATCATCCCGCACACATTCCCCTATCCCCTTGCCAAGCATGCGCTCCTCGGGATGACGAAATCGCTAGGCCTCGAATACGCCGCGCGCAATATCCGGGTAAATGCGATTGCGCCGGGTTATGTATCGACGCAGAAAGTCATCGACTATTGGGACAGTTTTCCCGATCCCAAAGCCGCGAAGGCTGAAACGATGAAGCTTCACCCCGGCGGCAGGATCGCGACGCCGGAGGAAATCGCGATGGCGGCTGTCTTCATGATATCAGACGAATGCCCGTTCATGAATGCCACCTGCCTCACGATTGACGGAGGCCTGAGCGTGCAGCAGCATCCGGCCTGATCGTATTAGTTTGTCCCAGCCGACATTCCCCTGATTTACTGGGTATACGCCTCACACCTGTGGAGACTGGACAAAAACCGAGCCGCCTTTGCGCGCACTTTCCAGCGCCGCCACACCGCATAGCACCGACATGGCTCCCGCCCGCGACCCGGCGCGCTGCCGCAGGCGGTCGTTCGAACCCGGCTTGAAGATCATGTCGCGCATGCGGTTGTCGCCGCCATAATGGCCGCCGGGCTCATGCGGCACCCAGATATGCTCGACGCCGCCGCCGAAACTACGGATGAGCAGGATTTCGTCCGCCGGCGGTTCCGTCCAGGGTTGCTTTTCATATTGCCGCATTTCGATGCGGCCCTTATGGCCGTTGAAGGCGATATGGTGTCCCTCGATCGGCATATAGGTGTTGAGCGAATAGGAGACCTGCACGCCGCTGGCATAGCGGATCGAAGCGGTCATGGTATCGGGAATGTCGATCTCCTCGCGGAAGACGCAGGCATCGCGGACATAGCCATCGACGGTTGAAGGTTCCTCATAAAGCGTATCGAGGAACGGATCGGCGGAGAGATCGAAATAATAATCGCACTCGTCCTTGTGCGGGCAGATGCGGCAGCGCGGTCCGCGAAAAGGTCCGTTGCGGCCGTAATGCAGGAGCTGGCCGAAGCCCTTCACCTCGACGGGATCGGAATCGAGATACCAGTTCAGAAGGTCGAAATGGTGCGTGGCCTTATGCACGAACAGGCTGCCCGACCGTTCGGTAAAGGCATGCCAACGACGGAAATAATCCGCGCCGTGCCTGTTATCGAGATACCAATGGAAATCGACCGACGTGACCTCGCCAATGGCGCCGTCATTGATCAGTTCCTTGATCCGCGCTGCCGTGGGAGCGAAGCGGTAATTGAAGGAGACGTCCACCCGGCGGCCGGTCCTCGCCTCCGCCGCCAGGATGCGGTCGATCTTCTCCGGCGTCGTGGTCATCGGTTTTTCGCTGATCACATCGGCCCCGGCTTCGAGCGCGCGCACGATGATATCGTCGTGGGTATCGTCGGGGGTGCAGACGATCACGAGGGCTGGTTTCAATTCGGCCATCATCAGGTCGAAATCGGCGTAAAGCGGCGCGTCTGATCCGATCATGGCCCGTGCCCGTTCGGCGCGCATGAGGTTCAAGTCGCAGATGCCGACGAGTTCCACATAATCGCTCCACCCCGCAATCAGCTCGCGTCCCCACATCGTCGTGCCGCGATTGCCCGTCCCGACCAGGGCATAGCGCGTGCGTTTCATGTCATGCTCCTCCCTTTTTCCAGCGCCGCGAAGCTGGCTGCGGCGGCATCTCCGCAAATGCCGAGACCCGCGGCGCCAAGCGTGGTGCCCAGCGAAAGCCTGCCATTTTGAATGGTGAGACGAAGGCGTCCGTCCGGTGCCTGCCGGTAAAGATCGCCATGCGCCCTATGCCAGGCGCGTGCCTCCTCGTCATCGGCGCCTTGCATGCCATCGACATAGTGATGGCCGTTGCGCTCGACATGGCCGAGCCCCAGCAGCGCCGCAAGCGCCAGATCCTGTTGCACGGCAATGCCTGCCTGGGTGGTCAAATCCTCGGCCGACATGAAGAAACCGCCATCGCCTTCGACATTCCATTTTTCGACACGGATACGGTTCAAAAGCGAGCGGTAGAAACCCTTGCAGGATTTGGACGACACGCCGCGATAGCCCTGATCGCATGCCAGAAGAAACGCGTCTTTGGTCCCGTCCGATTCATCGATTTCGAGAGGAACGCGCGCCGCCAGCTTTCTTGCGGGGCTGGTGAGGGCAATGGCACGGGGAAAGGGCTGCTCCACGAAAAGCAGGGAGTGGCGCAAGCGAGCCAAGGCGGGTTCGGCCTCGATGCGGTCCAAAAGTTCGAGCACCGCCGCCTCGTCTTCAAACTGTTCGTTGCCGTCGAGCGTTATCCGATAGTCCGGCAGGGCATCCAGCACCGAGGCAATCGCTTTCAGGCGAGCCGCGTCTTCGCTCGGACGTCCGGACACCTTCAGCTTGAAATAGCTGACACCATAGGCGTGAATCTCTTCTTCGAGGCATTCCGGCAAGCCATCATCGACGCGCGGGCCGGAAATATCGCTCGGGGTCAAAGCGTCGAGATAGCCGACGGTATGACGAAGTGCGAGGCTCGACTGCGGCTTGAGGCTGGTGAGGAAGCTCCCGATATCGAAGCCTGAGAGGTCGGACGTGGTGCTTGCATCGATCCGGGGAAGATTGGTGCGGATCGCCTCGGCAATGGAAAGATCGTGCATGCGGCAAAGCGCGTCGAGCACCGCGCGGTCGGTGAGCGCAAGCCCGAAGGAAGCGATGAGATCGTTGAGACCTTCCGTGGCTGCAAGACGGTGCTGCTCGCTTTCCAGCGCCGCGTGCAGGGCGAAAGCGGGCGCGGACGGTGCATCGACCGCAAGCTTGAGGGCGATACGAACTGAGTGACGCAACTGCTCTTCGTTATCAGCGGCGCTCAGCGCCGGGTTCTTGTCGAACCATTTCGGCACCATCAGTTCGGTGGCATAGCCATGCGCGTAGCGGCCTTTGCTATCCTCCACCGTCAGGCGCAGGAAAATCTGGCTCGCCTCGCGCACGGTGGCGGCGCCGAAGCGGAACGGCATGCGCATTGTCACGCGCCGTTCGAAAAGCATGGCATCCCTGACTTTTACCGCTCCCTCGCCGGTCAATTTTCCTCCCCGAAGCGGCCGGCTCCCGGCACCGCCGCTTAATCAGAATGGCAATTTTGTAACCATTTAGTTATTTATTTTCCGAAAGGAAACATCTGTCAAGGCGTGTTTCGCAGGCGGGCTTATTCGGGCCGCAGCACCGCAAGAAGCGTCTCGACGATATGCTGTCCCCAGCGCTCAAGCTCCGCCCGCGCCATCAGGTCGCGCTGGAAAATGGTCGACAGGGTGTAGCGGTTCGAGAGGTAAAAGAACCCGAGTGAGGCGATGGTGAGATAGACATCGACCGGGTCGAGCCCGGCACGGAACTCGCCTGCCTCCCGGCCGCGCCGCAGCACATCCTCCAGTTCGGAAATGAAATTGGAGTGCATCTCGGTAATCACCTTGGACTGCCGGAGATAGCGGGCCTGGTTGAGGTTTTCCGTCGCGAGAATGCTCAGGAATTCCGGGTGATCGAGGTAATAATGCCAGGTGAAGAGCGCGAGTTCCCGCAGACCTTCAGACGGCGCCTTGCGCGTCAGGTCCAGACGGCGTTCGGCATGGCGGATATGGCGATAGGTGTCCTCCAGCACCGCCAGATAAAGCGCATCCTTGTCACCGAAATAATGGTAGATCATGCGCTTGTTGGTGCCGGCGCGGCGCGCGACGACATCAACCCGCGCACCGGCAAGCCCCTTGTCGGCCACTTCGCGCCGCGCCGCCTCCAGAATGGCCGCGCGGGTGCGCTCCGGATTGCGCACCTGCTGGGCGCGTTTCCTCTTTGCCGTTGTTTCGGGCACGGAAACCGGCATCTGTTCTTTTCTGCTTTCGCTCATTCCATAGCCACTTGACAAGGAAGGGGATCGATGGTCCGATGTAACCAATTAGTTATTAAATGACAACAGTCGCATACCCGCATTATCAACTTGGCAGTCATCAGGGAGGAGTTGCCAATGTCCGTGATGCTTCAGAGGCGCGCTGTGCTTACAGCGGGTTTGGCCGCATTTTCACTTGCCGCGCTGGGAGGAGGAAGGGCGTTTTCGCAAGCGACCCGCCTGCGCATGCTCTGGTGGGGGTCGCAGGAGCGGGCCGACCGCACCAACAAGGCCATCGAGGCCTATAAGAAGGTGAAGCCGGACTTGACCATCGCGGGCGAATTCGCCGGCTGGAGCGATTACTGGCCGCGTCTCGCCACCCAGGTCGCCGGGCAAAATGCGCCCGACCTCATCCAGATGGATTACCGCTACATCTTCGAATATGCCCGGCGCGGCGCGCTGGCGCCCCTCGACGATTATCTGGGCAAGGGGCTGAACATCGCCGATTTCGGCGCGATGAATATCGATTCCGGCCGTGTCGACGGCAAGCTCTACGGCATCAATCTCGGCGTCAATTCCAGCGCGCTGATGTTCGATGGCGCTGCGTGGGAAAAGACCGGCGCGACGCCGCCTTCTCAAGTGAAGACATGGGAGGAATTCGCCGAAAACGCCGCGAAATTCGGCGAGAACAAGCCCAAGCCCGGCTATTATGCCACGGCGGATGCGAGCGGCCTTGAGCCCAGCTTCGAAAACTGGCTGCGCCAGCAGGGCAAGTCGCTTTATACCGAGGATGGCAAGATCGGCTACGACGCCTCGGATGCCGGGAAGTGGTTCGCGATGTGGGCGAAGATGCGCGAAAACGGTGCCTGCGTGCCGGCAGATATTCAGGCGCTCGATCAATTGAACATCGAAACCAATGCGCTGACGACCGGCAAAGCGGCGACGGCCTTCGCCCATTCCAACCAGTTCGTCGGCTATCAGGCCCTTAACAAAGCCAAGCTTTCGCTTGCCGCCTACCCGAAGATCGCGGCGGATGCGCCTTCCGGCCATTACCTGAAGCCATCGATGCTGATCAGCGTCGCCAATGGCAGCAAGGGCATCGCGGATGCCGTTGGCTTCATCAATTTCCTCGTCGCCACGCCCGAAGGCGTCGACCTTCTGGGTGTCGAGCGCGGCGTTCCCGCATCGAGCTCCATGCGCGATCAACTGACCGGAAAGCTGGACGATGTGAGCAAGAGCATGGTGCAATATATCGCTGACATCACCCCCGGCGTCGGCCCTTTGCCGCCCGCTCCGCCGCCCGGCGCGGGCGAGTTCGCCTTCGCGCTGAAACGCGTGGCGGAGGAGGTGGCGTTCAAACGGATCACGCCCGAGGAAGGCGGGACACGTCTCGTCCAGGAAGCGGAAAATATCGTCAAGCGGAAGTAGCGGCTGATGACCCTTTACGCCGAATCCATTCCCGGGGAGGGGCGGGCTCAGCCTCTCCCGAAGAAAGGGGGGCTCAAACGGATATTCGACCGCAATATCCATGCCTATCTGTTCCTCCTGCCCTGGCTTATCGGGTTCTTCGGCCTGACCCTCGGGCCGGCGCTTGTTTCGCTTTATCTGTCCTTCACTAATTACGATCTGCTGCAATCGCCCGACTGGGTGGGCGCGGCCAATTATGTGCGCATCGCAACTGCCGATCCGAAATTCGCCGCGGCGATGCAGGTTACCTTCATCTATGTGCTGCTGTCGGTTCCGCTGAAGCTGGTCTTCGCGCTGCTCGTCGCGCTCGCCTTCAATCGCGGCATCAGGGGGCTGACGCTTTACCGGGCGATCTTCTATCTGCCGTCGCTGCTCGGTTCCAGCGTGGCCATCGCCGTCCTGTGGCGGCAGCTCTTCGCCTCCGACGGCCTCATCAACATGGCGCTGTGGAAGCTCTTCGGCTATGAGGGGCCAAGCTGGATTTCGAACCCGGATTATTCGATCTACACGCTGGTGATCCTGTCCGTCTGGCAGTTCGGCTCGCCGATGATCATCTTCCTCGCCGGTCTGCGTCAAATCCCGCAGGATATGTATGAAGCCGCCGAGATGGATGGCGCGAGCAAGCTGCGCCAGTTCTTCCGCATCACGCTGCCGCTGCTGACGCCTGTGATCTTCTTCAATGCGGTGATCCAGACCATCGACGCCTTCAAGGCTTTCACCCCGGCCTTCATCATTTCCGAAGGCACGGGCGGGCCGATCAACTCGACGCTTTTCTACACGCTCTATCTCTATCAGGAGGCTTTCGGCTTCTTCCGCATGGGCTATGCCTCGGCGCTCGCCTGGATATTGGTGATCATCATCTCGCTGTTCACGGCCTTCTCGTTCCTGTCGGCGAAATATTGGGTGCATTACGATGACTGACGCCGCCATCTCCACCCACCCCGGCCAGACGCCGCAGCGCTCAGCCCTGAAATCGGTGCTGCTGCATGCCCTGCTGATCGCGGCGTCTTTCGCCATGCTCTATCCGATCCTGTGGATGCTCTCGGGCTCGTTCCGGCCGCAGGACGAACTGTTCGGCTCCACCTCGCTCATTCCATCCTCGGTCGATCTTGGCGGCTATATAAGAGGATGGACCGGGCTGCAGGTCAGTTTCGGACGCTTTTTCTGGAACTCGTTCTTCATCGCGGTGCTCGCCACCATCGGCAATGTCGTCGGCTGCTCGCTCGCCGCCTTCGCCTTTGCGCGCCTGCGCTTCGGCGGGCGGAACTTCTGGTTTGCGCTGATGCTGGGCACGCTGATGCTGCCCTATCACGTCGTCCTCATCCCGCAATATATCCTGTTCCTGAAGCTCGGCTGGGTGAACACCTCGCTGCCGCTGATTGTGCCGAAATATCTGGCGACCGATGCGTTCTTCATCTTCCTCATGGTGCAGTTCTTCCGAGGCATTCCGCGCGAGCTGGACGAAGCGGCGGTGATGGATGGCTGCAGCCCGTTCCGTATCTACTGGAAAATCATGCTGCCGCTGTCCCTGCCGGTGCTGGCGACCGCGGCGATCTTCTCCTTCATCTGGACATGGGACGATTTCTTCGGTCCGCTGATCTATTTGAACGACATCAACACCTACACGGTGCAGCTCGGTTTGCGCTCCTTCGTGGATTCGACCGGAAGCTCGGACTGGACAGCGCTCTTCGCCATGTCCAACCTCTCGCTGGTGCCGGTGTTCCTGTTCTTCCTCTTCTTTCAGCGCCTTCTCATCGAAGGCATCGCCACAACAGGCATGAAGCGATAAATCCCCATGAGTTCAGTCAAATTCGCCGTCATCGGCATCGAACACGACCATATTTTCGGGCAAACCGCCTGCCTGCTTAACGCCGGAGCGGAACTTGCCGGCTTTCATGCGGCGGATAACGACCTTTCCCGCGCCTTTGCCGAAAAATATCCGGATAGCCCACGCGCCGACGATCCGCGCCGCCTCATCGAAGACCACGGCATCGACCTCATCGTCACCGCCGCCGTTCCCGACCAGCGGGCAGCCATCGCAATCGAAGCGATGCGATCAGGCAAGGATGTCATGGCCGATAAGCCCGGCATGGTGACGCTTGCCGAGCTCGATGAAGTCAAGCGCGCGCAGGCGGAAACAGGGCGGATCTATTCCATTCTCTACTCCGAACATTTCGAAAACCGCGCGACCGTGAAGGCGGGCGAACTCGTCGCCGCCGGTGCCATCGGCAAGGTGGTGTCCGTCGCCGGTTTCGGCCCGCACCGGCTGCGGGCGCCGACGCGTCCCGGCTGGTTTTTCGAGCGGCAGCGGACGGGCGGTATTCTCGTCGATATCGCCTCGCATCAGTGCGAGCAGTTCCTGTTCTTCACCGGGGCGGACACGGCTAAAATCCTCTCCGCAAGCGTCGCTAACCGCGCGTATCCGCAATGGCCGGGCTTGCAGGACACCGGCAGCATCCACCTTTCAACGGACAAGGCCAATGGTTTCATCCATGTCGATTGGTTCACGCCCGATGGCCTGCCAAGCTGGGGCGATGGACGGCTCTTCATCACCGGCACGGAAGGGGCAATCGAAATCCGCAAGAATATCGATATTTCCGGCCGCGAGGGCGGCAACCATCTGTTCCTCACCGACCGCAATGGCGTCCAATACATGGATTGCTCGCAAGTGCCTTTGCCCTATGGGCGCCAGCTTCTCGAAGATATCCGCAATAGGACGCAGACCGCCATGCCGCAGGCGCGCTGCTTCGCGGCCATGGAACTGGCGCTGAGAGCGCAGCAAATTGCCGAGGGAGCCCATCATGGCTAAGCGTTACAGGGTCGGCATCATCGGCTGCGGCATCGGCAGGTCGCATATCGTTGAGGGCTACGCGCCGCATCCGGACAAGTTCGAGGTCGTGGCGCTTTGCGACCTCGACGAAACCCGGCTCAACACGGTGGCGGACGAATTCTCCGTACCGCGGCGTACGGTTTCGTCCGATGAATTGATGGCCATGCCCGACATCGATATCATCGACATCTGCACCCCGCCCGCACCGCATACCCGCCTTATTCTGGAAGCGCTCGCCGCGGGGAAGCATGTCATCTGCGAAAAGCCGTTGACCGGGTCGCTGCTCGAAGTCGATCAGGTCATCGCGGCAGAAGCGGCAGCAAAAGGCGTTCTGATGCCGATCTTCCAGTATCGCTATGGGGAGGGCGTGCAGCAGGCGCGCCGCATCATCGAAAGCGGGCTGGCGGGCAAGCCCTATGCGGGTACCGCCGAAACCTTCTGGAAGCGTACCGCCAGTTACTACGACAATCCTTGGCGGGGCCGCTGGGCGACCGAGCTTGGCGGGGTTCTGATGACCCACGCAATCCATTTGCACGACATGCTGACCTATCTCATGGGGCCGGTCAGCCAAGTATTCGGACGCGTCGCCACGCGGGTTAATGCCATCGAGGTGGAAGATTGCGTTTCGGCCAGCCTGCTCATGCAAAACGGCGCGCTTGTCTCCTTGACCGCGACCCTCGGCGCGCAGGAGGAAATCAGCCGGCTGCATCTCGCCTTCGAGAATGTCACCTTCGAGAGCAACCACGCCGCCTATTCGCCGGGCGACGGCCCATGGCGCATCGTGCCGGCGAATGAGGACATCGCGCGCAGGATCGAAGCGCTTCTGAGCGATATGCCCCCGGTCGGGCGGCGATTCACCGGGCAGATGGAAGCGCTTTATTGTGCGCTGGAAAAGGGCGAGAAGCCGCCCGTAACAGCCGAGGATGCGAGACGTTCGCTCGAACTGCTGGCAGCGATCTATCATTCAAGCCAGACGCATTCGGATGTGGTGCTGCCGCTGGGGCAGGAGCATCCGAAATATAAGACCTGGCGTCCCTGAATGGGCACACTGGGGAGGAGGAGCAGCATGGCAAGCAGCATCAAACTCGAAAAGATCGTCAAGCGATTTGGCTCCCTGCCGATCATCCACGGCATTGATCTCACCATCGAGCCGGGCGAGTTCACGGTTTTCGTCGGGCCTTCCGGCTGCGGCAAATCCACTCTTTTGCGCATGATCGCGGGCCTTGAGGAAATAACCGAGGGCGATTTGCGTATCGACGGCGAGCGGGTGAACGAGCTTGCCGCCTCCAAGCGCGGCATTGCCATGGTCTTTCAGTCCTATGCGCTATATCCGCATATGACGGTCTACAAGAACCTCGCCTTCGGGCTTGAAACTGCCGGCTACAAGAAGGCGGAAATCGAAGCACGTGTGAGGAAGGCAGCGGATATCCTCCAGATCGGCCCGCTCCTGCAGCGCAAGCCGAAGGCGCTCTCCGGCGGCCAGCGCCAGCGCGTGGCGATCGGGCGGGCAATCGTTCGCGAGCCGAGGATTTTCCTCTTCGATGAGCCGCTGTCGAATCTCGATGCGGAACTGCGGGTACAGATGCGCGTCGAAATCGCCAGGCTGCATCAGCAGCTGGGCTCGACCATGATCTATGTGACGCATGATCAGGTGGAAGCCATGACGATGGCCGACAAGATCGTCGTCCTACGCGAGGGGCGCATCATGCAGGCCGGAAAGCCGCTCGACCTCTACAACAATCCCGCCAACCAGTTCGTCGCGGGTTTCATCGGCTCGCCGAAAATGAATTTCCTCGCCGCACGGGTTTCGCCCTCAGACGCCTCACGGCGCACTATAGAAGTGGGCGGAAGCAGTATCGTCCTGCCCAAGCCCGTAGAGGCACGGGATGATGAAGCGCTGACCTTTGGCGTCCGCCCGGAACATCTAAATCCGCAAGCGCAGGAAGCTTCACTTGGCGATGCATCCGTACAGCTGGTCGAGCATCTTGGCGGATCGACGGTGGTTTACGCAAGCACCCCAGACCGGCAGCCGGTGACGATGCTGCTGGAAGGCCAGCGCCAGATCCGCATCGGTGACAGCATCCCCTTCGGTTTCCAGCTCACCCAGACACATCTGTTCGGCGCTGACGGAAGGCGCATCTAGATCAGGTTGACGGACTTCTCACATAACTTAAGACAAATTGCTTGATATGCTCCAGCCGCTCTCGTTTCGCCTGTTCCGACAGAAGATTTCTGCCGAATATTGCTGAAAGCGTGTGATTGTTCGATAGATAAAAATAGGAAAGCGATGCGATGGAGATATAAAGCTGCACCGGATCGATGCCCGGCTTGAACTCGCCCGTGGCGACGCCTTTTTCCAAAATCGAGCCCAGCATCGATATGAGCGGCGAGTTCAGGTTCCTGATGTCGGGCAGCGTGCTGATATGCCGGGCCCGGTGCAGGTTTTCGCTGTTGAGCAGCGTGATGAAGTCCGGGTTATCCAGATAATATTGCCAGGTGAACTCCGTCAGCTGGCATATGGCGTCCGCCGGACTTAATTCGGAAAGATTGAGCTCGGATTCCGCCCGCCGGATTTTCGCATAAGTTTCGGCCAGCACTTCGGTGTAGAGCGCTTCCTTGCTTTTGAAATAGTAGAAGATCAGCTTCTTATCGAGATTGGCCCTTTCGGCAATTCTGGCCATGCGGGCGCCGCCGAGCCCAAATTCGGCGAATTCGGCGCCAGCGACTTCCAATAGCAGCTTTCTAGACCGGTCGGCATCGCGCGATTTCGCCGTCCCGTCGCCCTGGCCGTCAGCCTCCGCCGCAGTTTCGTTCGGTTTGCGCCGCGCCATTCCACATTCCTTTTTTCAGCCGTGAGATAATTCACCGATTGATGAATTGTCAACTTGCCAAACGGGATGGTGTTTGCGATAAAACGTCAATTCTCCGTATGGTGAATTAAACTGCACCCATGCGGACAATCGTGAAGTTGGGAGGGCTAGCCATGGCGGAAGACAGGAAGATCGGCATTATAATGCACGGCGTAACGGGCCGGATGGGGATGAACCAGCATCTCATCCGTTCGGTTCTGGCCATCAGGAACGGAGGAGGGCTGGCGCTCGCCGATGGCAGCCGGGTAATTCCGGAGCCGATCATCGTCGGCCGCGATGCCGGCAAGATCGAGCGCCTCGCAAAGACGCATGGCGTTGAGCGCTGGTCGACCGATCTCGACGGAGCTCTCGCCGATCCCTACAACGAAATCTTCTTCGACGCCGCCTCGACCAAGCTTCGGCCAAGCCTGCTGCGAAAGGCGATCGATGCGGGCAAGCATGTCTATTGCGAAAAGCCCGTTTCCGAGGGGCTTGAGGAAGCGATCGATATTGCCCGCTATGCCGCTTCGAAAGGCGTCAAGAACGGCATCGTTCATGACAAGCTCGATCTGCCGGGCCTGGTGAAGCTGAAGCGGCTGCGCGACAGCGGCTTTTTCGGCAAGATCCTCTCGGTCAAGGGCGAGTTCGGTTATTGGGTGTTCGAGGGAGATTATCTCCCTGCCCAGCGCCCGAGCTGGAACTACCGCGCGGAGGATGGCGGCGGCATCGTTTCCGATATGCTGTGCCATTGGCGCTATGTGCTCGACAATGTCGTCGCGCCGGTAAAGTCCGTAAGCTGCACCACCGCGACCCATATCGGCAAGCGATGGGATGAGGCGGGCAAGGAATATAAAGCCACCGCCGATGACGCCGCCTATGCGACATTCATGCTGGAGGGGGACATCGTCGCCCATATCAATTCCAGCTGGTGCACGCGCGTGCGCCGCGATGATCTGGTCACGTTCCAGATCGACGGCACCCATGGCTCGGCGGTCGCCGGCCTGCACAAATGCTTCACCCAGCACCGTGTGAACACGCCGAAACCGGTCTGGAACCCGGATGTGCCGCAGCCGCTGAATTTCTATGACGGCTGGGAAGAGGTGCCGGACAATGTTCCGCTCGACAACGGTTTCAAGGTGCAGTGGGAGCAGTTTCTCCGCCACGTTCTGGAAGATGCGCCGTGGCGCTATACGTTGGCCGAAGGAGCGAAGGGTGTGCAGCTGGCCGAGGCCGGGTACAAGAGCGCCCGCGAGCGCCGCTGGGTCGATCTCGAAGATCTGGGGCTGTAATCATGGCTTCCGTCATCCTTCCGACCAAAGAGGGCGGCCTCGAAACCTTTGAGATCGCGCCTCCGGCTGCAGTTGCCGAAGGCGGCGCGTGGAACCGTATCGCTTATGCGGCGGCGCATATGGTCACAGACCCCTTTGCCGACAATGATCCATGGCTCGATTGCGCTGTCGATTGGGACAGGACGCTGGCCTTCCGCGAACATCTCTGGTCTAGGGGATTCGGTGTCGCCGAAGCCATGGATACCGCCCAGCGCGGCATGGGGATGGATTGGCCGACATCGCTCGAACTGATCAGGCGCAGCGTCGCGCTGGCGAAGCCGGGCGGTCATCTCATCGCCTGCGGCGCGGGCACGGATCACCTCGCGGCATCCGATGCGGCGACGCTCGATGACGTGATCGCGGCTTATGAGCAGCAATGCGAGGCGGTGGAAGCGGCGGGTGGGCGCATCATTCTCATGGCGTCGCGGGCGCTTGCGAAACTGGCGAAATCTCCGGACGATTACCGCAAGGTCTATGGGCGGATACTCGGTTCGCTGAAGGAACCCGCCATCCTTCACTGGCTGGGCGAGATGTTCGATCCGGCGCTCGAGGGCTATTGGGGCGACAGGAACCATATGGCGGCGATGGAGACCTGCCTTGGCGTCATCGCTGAGAATGCCGCCAAGGTGGATGGCATCAAGATTTCCCTCCTTTCCGCTGAGAAGGAAATCTCCATGCGCCGCCGCCTGCCCGAGGGCGTCAGGATGTATACGGGCGACGACTTCAACTATCCCGAACTCATCGCGGGCGACGAGCACGGCTACAGCCACGCCCTGCTCGGGATATTCGATCCCATCGCAGGCGCGGCGGCGCGGGCGCTGAGCGCGCTGAACAGGGACGACATGGAGGCCTATCACGCCGCGTTCGGCCCCACGGTCCCGCTCTCACGGCACATTTTCAGGGCGCCGACCCGCTTCTACAAGACCGGCGTGGTGTTCATGGCCTATCTCAACGGCCATCAGGATCACTTCACCATGCTGGGCGGACAGCAGAGCGCGCGGTCGGCGCAGCATCTGGCCGATATCGTGCGTCTGGCAAGCCGTGCCGGTCTTTTCGACGATCCGGACCAGACAGCCATCCGCGCGGCCCGTGTCATGGCGGTTCACGGGATCGGGGTTTGAGATGATCACGGCAGACCGTCTTTCCCTCAACACCGCCACCGTCAGGGCGCAATGGAACCTCCGCGAATGCATCGAGGGTTGCGCTCGCCACGGCTTCGGCGGAATTTCGCCATGGCGCGACAAGCTGGACGAACTGGGCGCCAGCATGGCGGCAAGGCTAATCCGCGATGCGGGCCTCTCCGTGTCGGGCCTATGCCGTGGCGGCTGGTACACGACAGCCGATCCGCTCTCCCAGGAAGCCATCGACGACAACAAAAAGGCCATCGACGATGCCGCGACCATCGGCGCGGAGTGTCTTGTCATGGTCGTCGGCGGCATGGTGCCGGGCTCGAAACATATCGGCCGGGCGCGTGAGATCGCCGAGGAGGGGCTGGCGCATTCGCTCGAATATGCCCGGACCTGCGGCGTAAAAATCGCCATCGAGCCGCTGCATCCGATGTATGCCGCCGACCGGGCCTGCGTGAACACGCTGCGGCAGGCGCTCGACATCTGCGACCGGCTGGGTCCCGGCATCGGCGTGGCGGTCGATGTCTATCATGTCTGGTGGGACCCGGAGGTGGAAGAGCAGATCGACAGGGCAGGACCCGAACGCCTGATGGCCTTTCACATCTGCGACTGGCTGGTGCCTACCCAAGACCTTCTGCTGGACCGCGGGATGATGGGGGATGGTGTCATCGACATCTCCCGCCTGCGCAAGCGCGTCGAGGCAAATGGTTTCGGGGGGCTGAACGAGGTGGAGATTTTCTCGGCGGCCAATTGGTGGAAGCGGGATGCCGACGAGGTGATGCGCGTCATCGTGGAGAGGGCTGCGGGTTGTTAGAAGCTCTCCGACCGTCATTCTCGGGCTTGTCCCGAGAATCTGCGACAGGAGTGAAACGAGCTACCTCGATGTTTTGAGACGCGCGGTAGATTCTCGGGACAAGCCCGAGAATGACGACTGGAAGGGACTTGTGGACGCCTTGACTTGAGCGTTCTGACAAGACCTTAATTCCCTAAGTGGTGAATTGAGGAGCGCCACGAACATTGATCGCAAGGGAGGAGATTGCGATGTGTTGTAGACCATGCAGCGAAGCCATGGCGGGGAGGGCGGGATGCGACGTCTGATCCAATCGCCGCTTGTTCGCCCCATCCTGCTCGTCGCGGTTCTCGTCATTCTGTGGGACCTGTCGATCAGGGCCTTTGCCATTCCGGCTTATCTCATCCCGACGCCGACGGATGTCGCGATGAAGATGGCCGAGGAGTGGCGGATGCTGCTCACTGAGACCATCCCGACGCTGCAGGCCACCATCGGCGGTTTCGTCCTTTCCGTGGTCATCGGCGTTCCGCTGGCGATGCTGATCGCCTATTCGAAGACGGTGGAGAGCTATCTCTATCCGCTGCTGGTCTTCTCGCAGAGCGTTCCGAAAGTGGCCATCGCGCCTCTCTTCGTCGTGTGGTTCGGCTTCGGGATATTTCCGAAGATCATCGTCGCCTTCCTGCTCGGCTTCTTCCCCGTCGTGGTTTCCACCGTCATGGGGTTCAAGTCGCTGGAGGCTGATCTCATCGATCTGGCAAAGTCGATGGGCAGCACGCGCCTGAAGATGTTCTACAAGATCAGCCTGCCCAACGCGCTGCCCGCGATCTTTTCCAGCATGAAAGTGTCGGTCACCTTGGCCGTGGTGGGAGCGGTGGTCGGGGAGTTCGTCGGCTCCAATTCCGGCATCGGCTACGTATTGCAGCGTGCGAACGGCAATTTCGACCTGCCGCTAATGTTTTCGGCGCTGATCGTGCTGTCGCTGATGGGCGTAGTTCTGTTCGTCGTCATCGACGTGATCGAAAAGCTCATGCTGCCCTGGCACATTTCCAACCGCACGGGCATGGCGGGCGCGCACTGAATTAAAGACAACAAGTGGAGGAGGAAACAGATGAAAGTTAAGGGATTACTCAAGCGATGCGCTCTCTCAGCCGCGCTTGTTATCGCAGCGGCAGGCACGGCGCGGGCTCAACAGCCGGAAAAGGCGACTTTGATGCTGAACTGGTATGTCACCGGCCTTCACGCGCCGCTGATCCTTGGCCAGCAGAAAGGCTTCTTCAAGGAGGAGGGCGTCGATCTGGAGATTCAGGAGGGGCGCGGCTCCGGTCCTACCGTCCAGGCTGTGGCTGCGGGCAATGTCACGGTCGGCTTTGCCGATATGACGACCATGATGGCGCTGGCGGCGAAAGGTGCGCCCGTCATCTCCATCGGCTCGGCCCTGCAGCGAAGCCCTTTCGCGGTCGTCAGCCTCAAGGAAAAGGGCATCGACAAGCCGGAAAAGGTGAAGGGCCTCACCATCGCCATGACGGCGGGCGACTCGCCCTCGCAATCCTGGCCGCTCTTCCTTGAGAAGAACGGGTTGAAGCAGACCGATTACAAGACGGTCAATGGCGACGCAAAGACCAAGGTGAACGCGGTCATCACGGGACAGGCCGACGCCCTGCTGGGCTTTGCGATGGATCAGGGTCCCCAGATCGAGGAAGCGACCGGCAAGCCGGTGACCAATATGCTCTATGCCGATTTCGGCGTGAACAGCATCGGTTCGTCCTTCATCGTCAACAAGGAGACGGTCGAATCCAATCCGGAACTCTTGAAGAAATTCATGAAGGCGGCGACGCGCTCGTTCGAATATACCGTGCAGCATCCGGAGGAAGCTGTCGAAGCGATCCGCAGCGCCTATCCGAATGCGGGCAAGAAGGAGAGCCTGCTGAACGGGCTGAAAATCGCGATTCCGCTTTTCAAATCGAAGGAATCGGATAGCGGACGGCCGCTCCGGGTCACCAAGGCTCAGGTGGATGAAACGGTCGCCACAATGATCGCTGTCGGAACGCTGAAACCCTCCGACAACGACGCGTCGAAATATTACACCGACGCCTTCCTTCCGTGAGGCTTTCCATGAGACCGGCGCGCATTTCCGGGGAACCGATGGCGGATAATATCGTCAAGCTGCGGGACAAGGCCGACCTGATCCAGCTTCGCAAGGTGACCAAGAAGTTCGGCACTTTCGAAGCGTTGCGGCCGATCGACCTCTCCATCAGGGAAGGGGAGTTTGTGTCGGTCGTGGGACCATCCGGTTGCGGCAAAAGCACCTTGCTGCGGCTGGTGGCGGGACTGGCTCCGATCACCGAGGGCGAACTCCTGCTGGCCGGCAGGCGGATTACCGGCCCGCAAACGGATGTCGGCATCGTCTTCCAGAGCGCCGTGCTCCTGGCCTGGCGCAATATCATCGACAATATCCTGCTTCAGGCCGAAATGCGCAATATGAACAAGGCTTCGGCCCGCAAGCGGGCCGAAGCCCTTATTGCCATGGCCGGGCTCACGGGTTTCGAGAATAAATATCCCTGGCAGCTCTCAGGCGGCATGCAGCAGCGCGCTTCGATCTGCAGGGCGCTGCTGCATGATCCCAAGGTGTTGCTGATGGACGAGCCCTTCGGCGCGCTCGATGCCATGACCCGCGAGAAGATGAATGTCGAATTGCAGCGGATCTGGCTGGAGTCGAAAAAGACGGTCCTGCTCATCACGCATAGCATTCCGGAAGCGGTCTATCTCTCCGACCGGGTGGTGGTGATGAGCGAACGGCCCGGCTCCGTCGCGGCGATTTACGACATAGACCTGCCCCGCCCGCGTGATCTCAAGGTGATGGCGTCGCCGGAATTCGGCTCATACACGCGCACGATCCGGCAGCATTTTTACGCCCAGGGTTCGCTGGATGATCACTAGGGGTGCAATCAAAGCGTTGCTCGGGCGGGCCGCTGCGAGGGGGTCGATCTCAGACAGACGAACATCAACGAGGCGGCACAAAATCTCGTAGGTTCTGATGTCAATATCTTGCGAAAACGCAGTTGACGGCCGGATCATCGCCCCTTCCGCTTGCGCCATTCGGCGAATTCCTGCCGGGGCGCTTCGCTTGTGGGCGGATAGAGGCCGATGATGGTGGCGCCGGCCAGCACCTTTTCGGTGACGAAATCCTCATATGCAGTCATTTCCACCGTTTCGTCGGCGATTTCGTCGGCAAGATGCGCGGGGATGACGATGACGCCTTCGTCGTCGCCGACCACCACGTCGCCCGGCCAGACCGGCACGTCGCCGCAGCCGATCGGCACATTGATGTCGAGGGCCTGGTTATGCGTCAGGTTCGTCGGCGCGGAAGGGCGGTGGTGATAGGCGCGGATGTCGAGCGCGGCGATTTCCGGACTGTCGCGGAAGCCCCCGTCGGTGACGACGCCCGCCACGCCGCGCACCATGAGGCGTGAGACGAGGATCGAGCCCGCCGATGCCGCCCGCGCGTCCTTGCGGCTGTCCATGACTAGCACGGCTCCGGGAGGGCAATGCTCGACAGCGGCGCGCTGCGGGTGGTCAGGGTTCTTGAAGACTTCGAGGCTGTTCAGATCCTCCCGCGCCGGGATATAGCGCAGGGTGAAGGCCTGTCCGACCATGTTCCGCTTTTTGGCGGAAAGAGGATGGACATCCTGAATGAACTGGTTGCGCAGGCCTCGCTTGTAGAGCGCCGTGGCAATCGTCGGCGTCGCGACGCCCATCAGTTTCTGGCGCGTGGCATCGCTCAAGACATAGCCGGTCATTGTATGCTCCTTTTAGTAGATATCGGGTTCGGCGGCGGTGGGGCCGAAACTGGTTTCAAGGAAATCGAAATCGGCGCCGGTATCCGCTTGGCCGACATGGCGGGCAAACATCCAGCCATAGCCGCGGCCGATCTTGTCCGCCGGCTTGACCCACGCGCGGCGGCGTTGCTCGAGTTCTTCGTCGCTAACCAGCATGTCGATGCGGCGCGCTTCGAGGTCGAGCCGCACGATGTCGCCGTTCTTCAGCAGCGCCAGCGGGCCGCCGACATGGGATTCCGGTGAGACATGCAGAATGCAGGCGCCATAGCTGGTGCCGCTCATGCGCGCATCGGAAAGACGAAGCATGTCGCGATGGCCTTGTTTCAGCAGCGCCTTGGGGATCGGCAGCATGCCCCATTCCGGCATTCCGGGGCCGCCTTGCGGTCCCGCGCCGCGTAGGACCATCACATGGTCGGGCGTGATGTCGAGATTCTCATCGTCCACCGCCGCCTTCATCTCGGGGTAGCTGTCGAAGACGAGGGCTGGGCCTTGATGCTTGTGGAAACGCGGATCGCAGGCGGCGGGTTTGATGACGGCCCCATTGGGGGCGAGATTGCCCTTCAGCACCGCAAGCGAGCCTTCGTGATAGACCGGATTGTCCAGCGAGCGGATGACATCGTCATTGAAACATTCCGCGCCTTCCAGGGTCTCGCCCAGCGTCCTGCCGGAAACGGTCATGGCCGAGAGGTCGAGGAGATCGCCCAGCTTCGCCATCAGGGCGCGCAGGCCGCCGGCATAGTAAAAATCCTCCATCAGGTAAGTCTTGCCGGTTGGGCGGATATTGGCGAGGACAGGCGTCTTCTTGCCCGCGCGGTCGAGATCGTCAAGCGTCAGGTCAATCCCCGCGCGCCGCGCCATCGCCAGCAGATGCACCACCGCATTGGTTGAGCAGCCCGTCGCCATGGCGACCGTGACGGCGTTGTGGACCGAGGCGGGGGTGATGATTTGCGAGGGAACCAGATCCTCCCACACCATCTCGACGATGCGGCGGCCGACGGCGGAGGACATGCGGATATGGTTGGAATCCGCCGCCGGGATCGAGCTTGCGCCCGGCAGGGTCAGGCCCAGTGCCTCGGCGATTGCGGTCATGGTGCTCGCGGTGCCCATGGTCATGCAATGGCCGTAGGAGCGGGCGATGCCGGCCTCCGCCTCGACCCATTCGCGTTCGCTCAAGAGCCCGGCGCGGCGCTCGTCCCAGAATTTCCACGCATCGGAGCCGGAGCCGAGCGGCTGGCCGCGGTAATTGCCGCGCAACATCGGCCCGGCGGGGAGATAGATCATGGGAAGCCCCATGCTGATGCCGCCCATGACGAGGCCGGGCGTTGTCTTGTCGCAGCCGCCCATCAGCACCGCCCCATCGACCGGGTGGGAGCGCAGAAGCTCTTCCGCTTCCATGGCCAGCATGTTGCGGTAGAGCATGGTCGTCGGCTTCACATAACTTTCGGAGAGCGACAGTGCCGGAAGCTCCAGCGGAAAACCACCCGCCTGCAGAATACCGCGTTTCACATCCTCCACCCGGTGCTTGAAATGGGCGTGGCAGGGATTGGCGTCCGACCATGTGTTGAGGATCGCGATGATGGGTTTTCCCATCCATTCTTCCAGCGCATAACCCATCTGCATGGTGCGGGAGCGGTGGCCGGAGCTTCTGAGGTCGTCGGGCGCGAACCAGCGCGCGCTGCGTAGCGCCTCGGCAGTCTTTTTCTGTTGCATGATCCTTGCCTTATAATTTGCGACGGGAATGGGAACGGCTCATTCCTTCATTCCCCATTTCTGGATCGTATGGCGCTCGATCGTCTGGAACACGAGGTTCTCGACGATCAGGCCTATGATGATGACGGTGAGAAGCCCGGCGAACACGGCCGGAATATCGAGCAGATTGCGGTTCTCGAAGATGAACCAGCCAAGCCCGCCCTGTCCGGAGGATACGCCGAAGACGAGTTCGGCGGCGATGAGCGTGCGCCAGGCGAAGGCCCAGCCGATCTTGAGGCCCGTAAGGATCGAAGGAAACGCCGCCGGCACGAGGATTTTGAGAACGTAGGAAAGACCGGTCAGCCCATAATTCGCGCCGACCATGCGCAGCGTTCGTGAAACCCCGAGAAAGCCGGAATGGGTGTTGAGCGCGACCGCCCAGAGCACCGAATGCACCAGCACAAAGACGAGGCTGGACGCGCCGAGGCCGAACCAGATCAGCGCCAGCGGCAGGAGCGAGATCGCAGGCAGCGGATTGAACATCGCCGTCATCGTCTCGAGGAAATCCGTACCGATCCGGGTGTTGATGGCGATAATGGTCAGCAGCGCCGCCAGCACCGTTCCCGTCGCATAGCCCATGCACAGCACCTGCAATGTGGTCCAGATGCGGCTCGGTAGGGTGCCGTCGGCGAAGCGGTCATAAAGCGTGATCAGTGTGTCGCTGAGGGTCGGAAACAGCAGCGGGTTGTCAAGATAGGTCGCATAGACCTGCCAGACGATCGCCAGGACGACGATCAAAACCGTCTTGCGGACCGCGCCGATGCCCCAGACCGTTTCGAATGGGCTGAGCTTCTGCTCGATCGCGCTTACATTGTCGAGCGGCTGGCCCGTTCCAGCCTCGGAGGCGAGGATGATCTGCGGAGAATTCATTACCTTACTCCCTGTGCCCCGGCTCGGACGAAAACAGCATGTTGTGGATGTCGCGCTCCAGCGCTGCCGCGCTGCCGTCGTCCGGACGGGCCTTGTCCACGTCCACCACCTCCGCCTTCACGCGGCCCGGATGGGGCGAGAGCAGGAGGATGCGGTTCGAGATTTTGATCGCCTCGGCAATCGAGTGGGTGACGAAGATGACGGTGAACTTCGTGTCTTCCCAAAGCTGCAGAAGCTCGTCCTGCATCTGGCGCCGGGTGAGGGCGTCAAGCGCGGCGAAGGGCTCGTCCATCAACAGGATGTCGGGCTGCATCGCCATGCCGCGGGCGATGGCGACGCGCTGCTTCATCCCGCCCGAGAGCGTATGGGGGTAGCTATCGACGGCGCGGGTGAGTTTTACCTTGTCTATGTAATCGCGCGCGATGGCTTCCGCTTCGTTCGTTGCCAGCTTGCGCGCCACGGTCAGCGGAAACATGACGTTTTCCAACACCGTCTTCCAGGGCATCAGCTGGTCGAATTCCTGAAACACCATCATCCGGTCGGGACCCGGGCGTTTCACCTGTCTTCCATTGATATGGATGCTCCCTGCGGATGGCTTCATATACCCGCCGATGGCCTTGAGCAGCGTGGACTTGCCGCAGCCGGAAGGACCGAGCAGCACGAACCGGTCCGACTGATCGACGCTGAAACTGACGCCTTCCGTCGCGGTGATCAGGAGATTGGGCGTCTTGTAGCGTAGCGTGACGCTGTCGACCTGAAGAAGCGGCCGGGTTTGCGGATTTGACCCGGCAATGGCCGCCGGCGTGACCTGCAACATGATTTTTACTCCCTGAGATAAGGCAGCGGCGTTGCCGCCGCTGCACGCCACTCAATTGCCGTTGAGATAGGCGGAGTCGGCCAAGTAATAGTCGGTCCATGCCTTCGGCATCGTCTTCAGTGTGCCGATCTTGTGGAGGTGCTCGGCGAACTTCATCGTGCCTTGCGGGTCGGTGCGCCACTCGTCCATATGCGGCTCTTTCAGCATGGCCATGAGGTCATCGAGGCTGGTCTTGTCGCCCGACACGGTCTTATAGGCTTCCAACGCCGATTTCGGATCTTTCTTGATGAAGGCGATGGCCTCCTCGGTCGCCGTTCGCAGCGCCTTCACCAGCTTCGGGTTGGCATCGGCAAAGTCGGTGGTGGTAAAGAAAGTCGCCTGCGTCAGCGCGCCGCCAAGAATCTCACGCGAGTCGATCACCTTGTGCACGCCCTGCTGTTTCAGTTCGACATATTGGAAAGGGGGCGCCGAGAAGTGATTGCGCACTTCATGCTGCGGATTGGCGATGGCCGCCACCGCATCGGGATGGCCGAGCTGAACCGTGTTCGGGTCGAACTTCTTGACCTCGCCATCCCCATACATCTTCGCCGCCGCCATCTGCAGCAGGATGGCCTGTGTCGAGACGCCGACGGTCGGTACCGCGATCTTGTCGCCGGGACCGATATCCTGAAGCGTTTTGATGCGCGGGTCGTTGGAAACCATGATCACCGGCTGGGCCGAACTGGTGATGATGCCCTTGACCTTGCCTCGCGTACGGTCCCAGAGCAGTAGCAGATTGCCGGTCCCCGTGTTGACGACATCGACATTGCCGGCCAGCAGCGCGTCGGTCTGCGCCCCGCCGCCGCTGAAGGTCCGCCACTCGACCTTGAGGTCAGGGACACCGTCGGCAGCGGCATGTTTCTCGATCAGCTTCTGCGTCTCCATCACATGGCTGGCGAGATAGAGAATGCCCGGCTGGCGGGTGATGGAAAGGGTGGTCTTCTCCTGGGTATGGCCTGCGCTTGCAAGGCCTAAAGCCATGGCGAGCGCAATCGCGCCGCCGATAAGTGGTCGCATGTGTTCCTCCCTGATTGTCGGACTGCTGTCCTCATCCGCCCCAAGGCTCCTCCCAAGGCGAACTAGATGCATTAAAGCACTAAAACATCAGTGCATCAATCCCCGTTTTGTGCTTTAACAGGTCTGACTTGAAAAGGAGCCTTTATGAGCGGAATGATCAGGGACAGCCAACTCGACCGGTCGCGGCAGGTCGCCTTGCAGATCCATGAAATCCTGCGGGACAGGATTCTTACAGTTGATCTGGTGCCGGGTACGGTGTTGTCACGCGCGTCGCTGCAACTGGAATTCGGGGTGAGCCAGACCCCGGTTCGCGATGCTCTGATGCGGTTGCAGGAGGAGGGGCTGGTCGATATCTATCCGCAATATGCAACCGTTGTGGCGAAGATCGACGTAAACCATGCGCGGCAGGCGCAGTTCATGCGGCTTTCCATAGAATTAGAGGCAGTACGGCGCCTGACGCTGGACTCTCCGGAGGAGACGGGCGCCAAGCTAAGCGTAGTCCTGCGGCAGCAGCAGGCGGTCGCTTCGCCGGAAACCTTCGATATCTACGACAGCCTCGACCGGGATTTTCACCGGACGCTTTATGAGCGAACGAACATCCTGCAATTATGGGCCAATGTCCGCCGCCAGAGCGTCCACCTCGACCGACTGCGGCGCCTCAATCTGCCTATGCCAGGCAAGTTGCAGACGGTGTTGGAGGATCATCAGGCTATCGTGGACGGCATCCGCTCCGGTGACCCGGAGAAGGCCACGGCGGCTTTGCGAAAACATCTCACAGGTACGCTCTCGATCATCGACCAAATCAGCGAAAAATTTCCGGATTATATCCGCAAGGAAGCGGCCTGAACGCTGCGGCGACGCGGTCTTCCGATGACCGACACCATGCGGCCTCGGCGCTGGCCTTCGAGGGTCAACCGTCTCGTGTCGGAGCTCCGCATTGCTGGAACTCGAACCGCTTTCTATCAAAGCCGGAACGCTCCCGGCTGGGCGGGGCTGTGATAAGCTCAGTGGCGCGTGCCGCGCAGACGTTGGCGCAGCGTAATCCAATGATCGAGCACGGTACGCCGCCAACGTGGCCAATGGGATTTGTCATTTCGGGCTGAGACAATTTCGACCTTCAGGCGCATCATCGCGCTCGCAGCAAGCACCGACGCGCGATGGCCGGGGCTGGCAAGCTGGGCGGAGGATACTGGCTGCTGCGTCGCCGGATAGCCTAGATACATCATAGCGGGCGCGCAAATCGTCTCGACTGCGGCGACATCGTCTGCAGTGAGTTTGTTCATGTATTTCTGCGTATTGTTGGCGAGCAACGGCTTGCCCAGATTCGTCCAAGACGTCGACAGTTCAGCATATCGCTGCGCTTCCGGATCGCGGGAGTGGTAATCGAGCATCCCAGGTTCATAGTGTTCTCTCAGGAACGCGCATAACCGTTCCAGCGTCGTGGCCGGCTCGCCAACGAGGTCCTCGTACCGTAGCAAATGTACGGCGCCGGGCAGCGCTTCGGCAAGCTGCATGCCACGCTCCTGCTGTTGTTGCCAAAGCCTTGCGGTACGCTCGGGATGGCACGGCAGAAACACCGACCCGCGGGCTGAAGCGGCGACATCGCGAGGATCTCGCACGAGCCATATGAAGCGCGCTCCGGGATAGACGGATCGAACCGCGTCGACATGATCGATCATGCCGAGGCTCTTGTCGCACCACCGTACCTTGCCGGCGGCCCGAGCATCCAGTTCACAGAGCGCAGCCATGACCCCGAAGACGCTACGCTGCGGAAGTGCGGCGAGTACATCCTCCGTACTGGGAACTTTCTTCCAGGGTACCGTGTGATTTGCTGCCAAGAGCCGGGCATCCCGGATGAGCGCCCGCATCTGCTTGTCATCGGACAGATCGCCATAGGTTGGCTGAAGCCGAGCGAGGGTCTGCATGATGTGAATTGGCCCCGATACCCGAATGCGACTGTGCGTATTCAGGATACGGGCCAGCAAATTGGTGCCGCTGCGCGCGGTTCCAATCACGATAATCGGGCTCTCCCGCTCCGCTTGCGAAGCGATGTTGTTGGACATGTTCCCCTCCCAGAGACGCTTAAGCACTGAATCAGTTTCTTTTATCCAAACATCGCTCATTGGGGCGATATCAGGCCATCAGGAATATTAGATAAGATAATGTATAACGATAACTCATGTACCTTTTCCCTTCATCTGTGTCGCTGCAGCCGTCATCGTCTGGCTCCCGAGTCCTGCAGAGTGGATCGCTATTACATTTACTTCGCTGATTTTATGAAATCGAGAAATGCCCGTAGGGGAGATGGCACCAAGCGACGTCCGGAGTAATGGGGAAAAGACGGCCACTAATCCCGCAGAACGAGCGCCAGCGTTCCGGCTGCAAGGCTTGGCCGCAACCATTCCTCGAAGCGCGCAACGATACCTGATCTAGATTGCGCCGTTTCAATGATTATAGCTCCCTGCCCGGCAATAGCGGAGCGTAACAGGCATCGAGAACCGCGCGACGGTGTGACTGCGCGCCGTCAGCGTTTGCGCGCCACGACATAAGGCCGGTTCTCGTTGCCTTTGGTCGCATGGTTTTCGATGGCAAGCACGTCGAAACCTGCGGCACGCATCAGCTCGCAAAGCTCCGTTGCGCGGAAAACACCGGCGTAAGGCGCCATGCCGATCGCGCGCATTGCGGGCAGCAAGGCTATCCGGATGAGCGGGTTCATGTCTCCCAGGCACGGTGTTTTCGAAATGTACAGGCCCCTTGGAACGAGTAGGGTATGAATATGTCGCAAGGCGCTGGACAGGTCACGGACCAGGTGAAGATAATTAAAGCCCAGGACCGCGTCGAACGGTCCGGCCTCTGGGGAGATGGTCTCCGCCGTTGCGGTCTGAAACGCCAGTTCGGGGATGGCGGAAACGCTGTACTTCTCCCTAGCGATTTCGATCATCTCGGCGGAAAAGTCCGTCGCAAGATAGCTTTGTACATCGCCAGCCAGCGTCAGAGCCGTTGTCCCGGTGCCGCAGCCCAGTTCGAGCACCCGGTCGTTCGGCTTCAGCAAGGCACGCGTCCGATCGAGCGTTCGCGCATAACCGGCCGGATCCGCTATCGCGCCCTTGGCATATTTCCGTGATGATCTGTCCCAGAAACGGGCGTCGCTCGCGATGCTCACAAAAACATTCCTTCGAAGTTCAGCGCCGGGCAGGATAAATCTGCCTCGACCCGCAGCGCAACGCCATATCTTTAAGGCTACGATCCAGCAGTTTACCGGAAAACTCCGGCCTCCACGTCGAGCATAAAGCGGCTCATCAGAGCTGCGCACTCTCTATGATGAGTTTCCAGAAGCTGATGCGCGCTTTCGAAGACGTGGATTTCCACCGCATCGAGCGTTCGATGAAAGGCCATGATCTCGTTGATGTCGAAGTAAGGATCGTGCCTTCCCCACGGTACGAGGCAGAGCGGTTGGTGCTTGCGGTGATAGGTGCGGATGGCCGGAAAGCGTTTGATGTGTGACCCGTAATCCGAGAATATCTTGAACTGGATATCGATCACTCCGATGAGCTATCGCGCCGGGCTGCTCTATCTGTTCGATAATGGCGTAGCGCCTTACGTCAGTTACTTCACCTCATTCGAGCCCTCGACCAGCGTCGGAGCCAATGGCAATCCGCTTCAGCCAACGGAAGCCCAACAATATGAGGTGGGTATCAAATATCAGCCGACGGGGCTCGATACCGTCTTCACACTGTCCGCTTTCGATATCCGCCAGCAGAATGTCGTCTACTTCAACGCGGCAACCGGCTTCAACGAGCAGCAGGGCGAGATCCATTCGCGCGGCGTGGAATTTGAGGCAAGAGGCAATTTAACCGGCAATCTGGAACTGATCGCCAAGCTCTCCCTCCTTGATACGGAGATCTTCGAATCCAGCATCGTGTCGATCATCGGCAACCGGCCGCAGGCCGTGCCGCGCTATTAAGGCTCGCTCTGGGCAAACTACACTGTCGATACCGGCGCGCTGGAAGGATTGAGCATCGGCGGGGGCGTTCGTTTCGTCGGATCCAGCTACAGCAACGACGCCAATACGGTGAAGGCTGATGGCTACACGCATCGACGCCGCGCTCCGCTACGATTTCGGAGCGAAGAACCCAGGCCTGAAAGGGCTTGAGGCGACGCTCAATGCGACCAACCTCACCGACGAGGAATATTATTCCTCCTGCAGTTCCGACTATTATTGCCAGTACGGAAACGGACGTACGGTGCTGGCGGGTCTCCGGTACAAATGGTGAGGCAGCCTCGATAATGACACGACGCAGGCCTGGGTGCCGTCGACGGTGTGGCCGAGATGCCAGCCGCCGTCGTCGCAATGATTACTAGGTTCGACTTTAACTTGGCCACCCGCGTCCATTTCTCATCATCAGGATGAGAAACGGTGCACCGACAAGCGCAGATACCAGGCCGGCCGGCACCTGATAGGGATAGGCGATGGTGCGGCCCAGCCAATCGGCCAGCACCATGAGCGCCGCGCCGATGGCCGCCGCGCCGGCGGTCTGGGGCAGGGCCCTGACGAGGCCGGCCTCCCGCGCCAGATGCGGCGCCATCAGGCCGATGAAACTCAGCGGCCCGACACAGACCGTGGCGGCCGCGCTCAGGAGACCCGCAAGGCCGAACAGGATGAGACGGGACTGCGTGATCCTGACGCCGATGGCAGCCGCCGGTGTCGTACCCAGGGGCAGCAGCTCCAGCCACCGGCGTGCCAGAAGTACGCCCGCCAGCAGCGGCAACGCCACGGCCATGGCGGCCAGCGCCGAACCGGCACCGACATTATAGGTCGAGCCGCTCATCCAGCGCATGAGCAGCAGCGCGCGCGGGTCGCCGCTGGAGGCAAGGACGCCGACCACCGCATCCATCATGGCGCTGAGCGCGATCCCGGCAAGGAGCACGCGCTCGGGCGCAAGCCCCGACCGCAAGGCAAGGACGAAGATGACCATCATGACGCCGAGAGCGCCGATGGCGGCGAAGCCGAGCTGGCCGAGAATGCCTGGAGAGGCAACGAGGAAGACAGCGGCCATCAAGCCGAAGGTCGCGCCCGCGCTGATGCCGAGAACCTCGGGGCTGGCCATCTCGTTGCCGGTCATTCTCTGGAGAATGACACCGGCGGCGGCGAGCATGGCGCCGGAGGCTATCGCCGCCAGCACCTTGGGCGCCCGCAGCGGCAACAGCGTGTCCATGAGGTGGGGGCCGAGCCAGTTCCAGCCGCCATCGAGGGACCTGCCGGCAAAGAGGCCGATCAGGATCATGCCGGCGAGCGCCAGGCAGATCATCACGAATAGCCGCCGGCGCGGCAGCGAAGACATCTTGATCCTGCGGCTTGCTTCGAGCGCCCTGTGCCGGATTTTCAGGCGAGGCAGAAGCAGGAGCAGGAGCGGTGAGCCGAAGACCGCCGTGACCGCTCCGGTCGGCAGAAAATCGCCGAGATCGCCGGCGAACACCTGAATCGTCGCATCGGCCAGAACCAGCAGCGCTCCGCCGATGAGCGTGGACCAGACGAGAAATTCCCCGGTGCGGCGCGCGCCGGCAAGGCGCGCGGTGATGGGCGCGAGGAGGCCGATGAAACCGATGACGCCGACGGCGCTCGTCGTGATGGCGGAAAGGGTGACGGCGACGGAAATCGCCACCAGCCGGAGCCGCCGCAGCCTGACGCCAAGCGCCGAGGCATTGCTTTCGCCCAGTTCCAGTAGGGACATCGGACGCACGATGAGCGCGCAAATGGCGGCAAGGAGAACGGTCTTCCACAGCAGCGACAGAGTAATGTCCCAGCTCTGCTGGGCGAGCGACCCGGCGCCCCAGATGAAAAGGCTGGCGAGATAACGGTCGTTGAGCAGCGTCAGGATCGCCGCGAGCGAGCCGCACCAAAGGCTGACGACCATACCCGACAGGACGAGGACAAACGGGGAGAAGCCGCGGCGGGCGCCAAGGCTCATCACGATTGCCGCGGCGATGGCGCTGCCGGCCAGCGCCACCAGATCGCGTCCAAGCCCCAGCAGGCCGGGGAAGAACAGCAGAGCAATGACGAGTGACAGATTGGCGCCCGCCGAGATGCCGAGCGTGGTCGGCGAAGCAAGCGGATTGCGCAGGACCTGCTGGAACAGGGCGCCGGACAAGGACGTCGCGGCACCGACGATGAACGCCACCGCCAATCGCGGCAGCGTCGAATAGAGAAGCACCATGCGGCTGGTGTCATAGGCGGCGTTGGCATCGTCCTTGAACCCCGCCGCGACCAGCGACCATATGGAGGGCGTGGAGAGCAGCAGAAGGGTGATGACAACCGAAGCGGGGCCGAGACGCAGCCTTGCGAGAGCGCCCGTCATGCCCGCCGCTCCAGAAGATCGGTCAACAGGCCGGCGAACCGCATGGCTTCATTGACCATGCCGAACATCAGCGTCGGCGGCAGCACAGCGAACTGGCCGGGCCTTGAAAATGGCAGCGCCTGCCACAGGGGGCTTCGGGCGAGCTTCGGAAGCACCTCTCCGGGAACGGGATCGAAAGCAATGAGCATCGCATCGGAATCGGTGACGCGCGCCAGTTCCTCGATGGAAATCGTCTGGAAACCCCAATAATTGGAGGGCTCCTTCCATGCGTTTTGCACACCGATCCTTTCCAGCACATTGTGAAACAGGCCGGGTGAGCCATAAATCCGCGCATGGCGGGCATCCATGAAATTGACGAGCGTCACGGCTGGGGGCGACCGGCGGGCAAGCCGCGCACGGCAATTCTCGAAAAAGGCGTCGGCGCGTGTCAGGAATGCTTCCGCCTCGGCGTCCCGTCCGATTTCCGCTCCGAGCTTGCGGGTCGCCGCGATGGAAGCCGTCAGGATCGCGCCGCTATCGGGTGTGAAAATCTCGTACCGGGAGACTTTGCCATAGGGCGTAACGATCGGCGTTATCTGGTCAAGATAAGGCGTCATCAGGATGATGTCGGGCCTGATTTGCGCAAGGACTTCGACATTGACCTCCATCGTATTGCCGAGATCGATGACGCTCGAGGGCATGGCCGGCTCGACCACCCAGCGGCCCCAATCCGCGAGATCGGAAATGGCCGCCGGCACCACGCCGAGCGAAAGCAGCGTCGAAGAGAGGCCGTAGTCGAGGCTGACGATGCGCAGCGAAGGAGCCGCCCATGAGAGACGCGGCATTGCCGTCGCGGCGGCGGCAAGGAGGAGGCTTCGTCGGGTCAGATGCAGCATCTTACTGGACATAGGCAAGCGGCGTGTTGAGACCCGGCGCGGGGAGCGTACCCATGCTGAGGCCGTAAATCGTTTTCAACTGCTCCGGCTCGACGATGGATGCGGGTGTGCCGCTGGCGACGACCTGCCCGTTCTTCAGCGCATGAATGCGGTCGCAGAAACGCGCCGCCATGTTGATATCGTGCAGCACGACGATGACGCTGAGCCCGCTGGAATGACAGAGTCCGCGCACGAGCGACAGGATTTCCATCTGATGGGCGATGTCGAGCGCCGCCGTCGGCTCGTCCAGCAGCAGGCACTCGCTGTCCTGCGCAATCAGCATGGCAATCCAGACGCGCTGGCGTTCCCCGCCCGAAAGCGTGCCGACCAGCCGGGCGGCAAGGCCTTCGATGCGGGTTGCGGCAAGGGCGGCCTCGACCTTCTCCGCATCGCGCGCCGAGAAGCGGCCCAGCGCTCCATGCCATGGATAGCGCCCGCAGGCCACGAGCTCACGGACGGTCATGTCCGCCCCGGCGCCGATATCCTGCGGCAGATAAGCGACGCGCCTTGCAAAATCGCGTTCGGCGAGCTTGTCGAGATCCTCATCGAAGACTTGGATACGGCCAGCGGTTGGCTTCTGCTGCCGTGCCATGATCCGCATCAGCGTGGATTTGCCCGAGCCGTTATGGCCCAGAATGCCGATGAGTTCGCCCTTTGGAAAGGGAAGCGAGACGTCGCGCAGAATCGCCTTGCCGTCAATGGTCAGGGAAAGCCCCTCCACCCGGAAGGCGCAGGCTCCCGGCCTGGCCGTCGGCCCCCGATCTTGCCGCGTTTCGCTCATTCGTCCCTCCATCGTGTGATGGCGGGATTACAAAATATGAGTTTTTATATCAAGTATGAAAACGATCCGCGACATTCTCGCACAAGCTTGATCCGAAACGCGGATTTTAAGTTGACTCTTTTTGTCCTGTTTTATTAATTCCGGCCTGCAGTGCGTCGGCCAGCGGGCGAAACACTGCTTGATGTGGGTCTGAAGAGGGGACGAGAGATGATGGTTGGCGGGCAGGCTGGACTGCGTTCGTTGGCGAAACGGTTGATTGCGAGCAGTGCCTTGATAACGGTAACGGCCGGTACGGGCTGGGCGCAGGACGGCGAAGCAATCCAACTGCAGACCATCGTGGTCGATGGAAAATCGGATCGCGCGGGCGGACCGGATCGCACCATCGTCGCCAAGAATACTGCTACTGGTACCAAGACGGACACTCCGGTGGTCGATGTGCCGGCTTCCGTTTCCGTCGTGACGCAGAAGGAGATGGAGACGCGCAATGTGGAGAATCTCCAGCAGGCGGTCGCCTACACATCGAGCGTTTTGACCGATGAGTTCGGCAATGACGACCGGTACGACTATATCCGTATTCGCGGCTTCGACCAGACCTCGCTCGGCACCTATCGCGACGGGCTGGCGGCGCGCATTCCCGCCTGGTTCACCGCCAGCCGCCTCGAACCCTATGGCCTCCAGCGCGTCGAGGTGCTGAAGGGATCGACCTCGACGCTTTTCGGCCTCAACGGTCCGGGCGGTCTCGTCAACGCCATCACGAAACGGCCGCTGGATGAGAAGCATGGCGAAATCTACACCTCCCTCGGCGACGGCACCAGGGAAGCGGGGATGGATTTCGGGGGGCCGGTCGATGCCGACGGCGTGTGGAGCTATCGCCTGACCGGGCTCGTCAAGGATGGCGATCTTGGGCGGGATTATTCCCGCGACGACCGCATCTATATCGCGCCGGCGCTGACGATAAAGCCGGAAGAGGGCACCTCGCTCACCATCCTAACCGATTATTACAAGCGCGACGGCACCGGCGCCCGTGGGTTTCCGGTTGGCTCCGGCCTCGATATCGATACTTTCCTCGGCGAACCGGACTTCAACCGCTTCAATACGGAGCAGGTCGATATTGGCTATCAGTTCGAGCATGCGTTCAATGACAGCCTGACGTTCCGCTCGAACGCCCGCTATACACATCTCAGCCTCGATTATGCCGAAGTCTACGGCGCATCATTCGATCCAACCGCGGATCGAACGGCCTATTCGGTGGACGGCATGTCCAACCGTTATGCCTTCGACAACCAGCTGCAATACGATACGGCAGGGGAGCGGATCGAGAGCAAGACGCTCGTCGGTGTCGATTATACCAACGACAACACGCACGAAAAGATATTGCTGGGCACGGCGGGGCCCATCGACATCTATAATCCGGTTTATTGCGGGCTCTCCTGTATCAATCTCGGCCCCTATGTGAACTGGCGCGTCAGGCAGCAGGCGGTCGGCCTGTATGCGCAGGAGCAGCTCACCTTCGATGACCGCTGGATCGTAACCCTGGGCGGGCGCTGGGACCATGTCCGCACCAAGGCGGATTACCCGGATAAAGGAACGCGGGACGATGACACGGCTTCCGATTTCACCAGCCGCGTCGGGCTGACCTACAAGATCACGCCGGATTTTGCCGTCTATGCGAATTACTCGGAGAGCTTCCAGCCGCTGGTGGCGCAAACCGCTAATGGATATACCATGACGGGCGAGTTGAAGCCCCAGGAGGGCAGGCAATATGAGGTCGGCCTCAAATACAAGCCGGAAGGGTTTGACGGCCTGTTCACGGTGGCTCTGTTCGACCTGACGCAGACCAATGTGCCGACCTATGTGACGCCGCTCGTGCAGGAGCAGATCGGCAAGGTCGGCGTGCGCGGCATAGAGCTGGAAGGGAAGGCAGCAATCGCCGACAATCTCAACCTGACGCTCGCCTATTCCTATTGGGATTCAGAAATCCGCGAAGATGGGATCGGCGGCAATACCGGCAACCGCCCCTCCCGCGTGCCCAGGCACCTTGCATCGGCGTGGCTCGATTATACGATCCCGGGAGAAGGCAAGCGCGGCGACCTGACGCTCGGCGGCGGCGTGCGCTATATCGGCCAGAGCTATGGCGACGATGCCAACACCGTCTCGATCGGAGGCTACACCCTCGTTGACGCCGCCGTTAGCTACAAGGTGACGGACGATGTGACCCTGGCCGTGAACGCCACCAATCTGTTCGACCGAAAATATATCGCGAGCAGCTATTACGGGACTGAATATTATGGCGACCGGCGCAAGATCGTCGGCACGTTGAAATATTCATGGTGAGGGTGTGGGCTATATGATTTACTCTAATTTAACCATTCGCCTTCCCATTCCTGCACGAAATGATCCGTTCCGATCTGCCGGAACGGGCGCATTTGCGGCTGATAATCAGTGGGGCGGATGGGGCTTTTCAGTTCGCTGACCTTCAGGACGGGGCGGTTGTCGCGGCGGGAGGGGTCGGGGACCGGAACGGCTGAAAGCAGGCGTTTGGTATAGGGGTGCTGGGGATTGCCGAAAATATCGGCGCGGGGGCCGATTTCGACGATCTCGCCCAGATACATGACGGCGACGCGATGGCTGATCCGCTCGACCACGGCCATATCATGGCTGATGAACAGGAAGGCCAGTCCCAATTCCCGCTGCAAATCCAGCATGAGATTGACCACCTGCGCCTTGATGGAAACATCGAGCGCGGAAACCGCCTCGTCGGCGACGATCAGCTTGGGGCGCAGCGAGAGCGCGCGGGCGATGGAGATACGCTGGCGCTGGCCGCCGGAGAATTCATGCGGATAGCGATCCGATACGTGCGGATCGAGGCCCACCTGCCGCAGCAATTCGCGGGCCCGTTCCCGCGCCTCCGCACGGCTGCCGATGCCATGGGCGACGATTGGCTCGGCGATCACTTCTCCAACTTTCATGCTCGGATTGAGGCTGGCGAACGGGTCCTGAAAAATGAGCTGCATGTCGCGGCGGCGGTCGCGGAAAGCCGACGCGCTTAAGGAGAGGATGTCTTCGCCGTTCAGCCGGATTTCGCCCGAGGTCGGATCGTTGAGGCGCATGATCGCCCGTCCGGTCGTCGATTTCCCGCAGCCGGATTCGCCCACCAGCGCCAGCGTCTCGCCTTCGGCAAGGCTGAACGAGACGTTTTCCACCGCATGGACACGGCCGACGATACGGCGGAAAAGCCCTTTGTGAATATCGAAATATTTGCGCAAATCCCTGACTTCCAGCACGGGTTTTGCGTCCTCCGCCGGGCCGGGGGAGGGCGCATTGTCTTCCGCGTTTAGCGGCAGGCCGGTGCTGCGGTCGATCTCCACGAATTTTTTGGGCCGCGCCTCGCCCTGCATCGAGCCGAGCTTGGGCACCGCCGACAGCAAGGCGCGCGTATAGGGATGTTTCGGCGCGTTGAATATATCTTCGGTCGCGCCGCTTTCGACGATGCGGCCATTGAGCATAACGATTGTCCGGTCGGCGATTTCGGCAACCACGCCCATATCGTGGGTGATGAAGAGGACGGCCATGCCCTCTTCCCGCTGCAACTCGCGGATGAGGTCGAGAATCTGCGCCTGAATGGTCACGTCGAGCGCGGTGGTCGGCTCGTCGGCGATCAAGAGCTTCGGGCGGCAGGCGAGCGCCATGGCGATCATCACCCGCTGGCGCATACCGCCCGAAAGACGGTGCGGGTAGTCGTGAATGCGGGTTGCAGGCGACGGGATGCGGACGCGCTCCATCAGCCGCACTGCTTCGGCCTCAGCTTCCGCCTTGCCCATGCCGCGATGCGTCATCAGGACTTCCGCGAGCTGGAAGCCGATGGTGAGGCTGGGATTGAGCGAGGTCATCGGCTCCTGAAAGATCATCGCGATCTCATTGCCGCGGATGCGCCTCATCCCGGCATCGTCCATGCTGCTCAAGGATTTTCCTGCAAAACGGATATCCCCTTCGACCCGGCTGCTGCCTGATAACAACAGCCGCAAGAGCGCCAGCGAGGTGACGCTCTTGCCCGAGCCGGATTCGCCGACAATGGCCACGGTGGTTCCCGCCTCGATGGCAAAGGAGATGTCGTGGACGACGGTCGTCCACCGTCCATCGCTTAAGAAAGAGACGCTGAGGTTCTGGACGGAAAGCAGCTCGTCTTGCATTGGACTTTCTTTCACACGAAAAAGCTGGCGAGAAAGCGCAGGCAGATGAAAAGAAGAAACAGGCCGAAGGCGACTTCGAGTTTCCGTTTCGGCCAGCTATGCGCCAGTTTTACGCCGATCGGCGCCGCCCATATGCTTGTCGGGATGAAAAGCACGAGGCCGATGAGCGACACATAGCCGAGCGCCATGGGCGGTTGCAGCGCAGCCACGTCGGGGAATTCGGCGGCGCGCGGCCAGCCCGCGTAAATATAGCCGAGCGCGCCCGGAATGGAGATGAGGACGCCAAGCCCGGAAGATGTCGCCACCGCCTGATGGATGGGGCGGTTGTAGAAGGTCATGAACAGGTTGGAGAGCTGGCCGCCGCCGATACCCATCAGCGAAGACAGCAAGCCTATCACCACGCCGACGCCGCGAACCGCCATCTTGCCGGGCACGGTATCGCCAAGCCGCCAGCCATCCTTGCCGAAGAGCAGCCGGATGGCCGAAACACCGGCCACGGCCACGAAGACCGCCTTGAACAGTTCCTCCGGCGCGTAGCGGGCAATGAAGCTGCCGATGATGACGCCGATGACCACGGGAACGGCCCAAACCCGGAGCAGGCTCACATCCACTATGCCGCGCGCCAGATGCGCCTTATAGGAACGGATCGAGGTGGGTATGATGATGGCGAGTGAGGTGCCGACGCAAAGCGGCATCCGCACCGCCTCGGGCACGTCCATTGAGCGGAACAGCTCGTAGAGGATGGGAACGATAACGGTCCCGCCGCCGACGCCGAAGAGCCCGGCGAGAATGCCGGTGACGCCGCCCGCGATGAGAAGGCCGGTTCCCAGCCACAGCATCTCGTAAAGATCGAGCCCCATGTCAGCGCCCGACGGCATAGGCTTGCATGAGGCGCGGGGTTGCGGCGGCCTTGAGCAAACCGTTTTCCATCCGCTCGGCGGCGGTGAGGCGCCCCACGGTCCATTCATCGACGGCCTCGACATCATGGCCGCGCCGCTTCAGTTCCTCAATGACCGGCTCACCGATGTTCTTCTCGATGACGAGCCGCTTCAGGATCGCCTCACGCGGGTAGAAGGACGAGGGGAAATGCATGGTGTGGAACAGCGGCAGGTCGATGCTCTCTTGCAAATTGAGGCCGTGATGGACATGGCGCAGGAACAGGAGCATCTGCCATTGATCCTGCTGGTCGCCGCCCGGCGTGCCGAAGACCATGCGCGGCTTGCCGTGGAGAAGCGCGAGCGAGGGCGTCAGCGTCGTGCGCGGGCGCTTGCGTGGGGCAAGGCTCGCCGGCAAACCCTCCTCTAGCCAGAACATCTGCGCCCGCGTGTTGAGGCAGAAACCCAGTTCCGGGATGATCGGCGAGGATTGCAGCCAGCCGCCGGAGGGCGTAGCCGAAACCATATTGCCGAAACGGTCGATGACGTCGATATGCACCGTGTCGCCGCGCTTTTCAGTGCGCAAATGCGCCATGGTCGGCTCGCCCGCGCCGAGACCTTCCTGCTTATGCGCACCCGCATAGCGGAATTGGCTGATGGCCCGCTCGCGCTGCGCTTCATAGCCGGGAACCAGACCGGGATCGAGAATTGGCGATGCGGTGGAGCCGATAAGCTTGCGGCGCTCCGCGTTGTAGCCTTCGGAAAGCAGGTGCTCCATTGGCACGGTTACGAAATCGGGATCGCCGTAATAGACTTCACGATCCGCGAAGGCGAGCTTCATCGCCTCGATGGTGGTGTGGATGAAATCCGGCCCGACCGTATCCATGGCTGCAAGATCGAAGCCCTTCAAAAGCGCCAGCGTTTGCAGGAAGGCGGGTCCCTGTCCCCATGGGCCGGTCTTGGCGACGGTCCAGCCGTGATAATCATAGGTCAGCGGCGTTTCATAGGTGGCGCTCCAGCGCGCCATGTCGTCGGCGGTCAACAGCCCCTTGTGCCGTTCGCCGCTGGTGTCCATCGCCTCGGTCTCCCGGCAGAAACGGTCGATCGCCTCAGCCACAAAGCCGCGATAGAACATATCCCGCGCGCGGTCGATCTTCGTCTCGCGTGAGCCGGTGGCGGCCTCCGCTTCATCGACGATGCGCTGATAGGTATCGGCAAGCGCTTCATTGACGAACAGATCGTGGGCCTCAGGCAGATTGCCCCCGCGTGCCCATAGGGCATAGGAGGTCGGCCATTCCTTCTCGAAGAAAGCCGCCTGATCGCGGATGGTGTTGGCGACGCGCGGCAACAGCGGGTGGCCGTGGCGCGCATAGGAAATGGCGGGCTCCAGTACATCGCGTAAAGCAAGCGTGCCATGATCGCGCAGCATCAGCATCCATGCGTCAAACGCTCCGGGAACGACCGTCGCCAGCAGGCCGGAGCCGGGGACGAGATCGAGCCCTTCGCTTTTATAGCGCTCGATGGTCGCCGCATCCGGTGTCACGCCCTGGCCGCAGAGCACTTCCGTTTTGCCCGTGCGGGCGGAGTGGAAAATGATTGGCACTTCCCCCGATGGCCCGACCAGATGCGGCTCCACCACCTGCAAAACGAAGCCCGCGGCGACGGCGGCGTCGAAGGCGTTGCCGCCGCGCTCCAGCATCGCCATGCCGGTAGAGGAGGCAAGCCAGTGCGTGGAGGTGACGACGCCGAAAGTGCCCTTGATTTCGGGGCGGGTGGTGAACATGCTCATGATAATCTCCAATATCAGTTCTCACGCGGATCGATGGCGTCGCGCAGGCCATCGCCCAGAAGATTGAACCCCAGAACCACCAGAAAGATTGCGGCGCCCGGCCAGACGGACATCCAGGGGGCCTGGGAAATGAAATTCTTCGCCGTGTTCAGCATTGAGCCCCAGGAGGGGTTAGGTGGCTGCTGGCCAAGGCCGAGAAAGGAAAGGCTCGCCTCCGCGATGATGGCGGCGGCGATAGTGAGCGTCGCCTGCACGATGATCGGCGAGAGCGCATTGGGCAGGATATAGCGCCAGATGATGCGCGGATGGCGCAGCCCCACCACCTTGGCCCCCTCCACATATTCTTCCGCCCGAACCGTCATGACCTGACTGCGCGCGAGCCGGGCGAAGATCGGCGCGGCGGAAAGGCCGATGGCGATCATCGCGTTGATGAGGCTGGGGCCGAGAAAGGCGGCAAGCGCGATGGCGAGGATGAGGAAGGGAATAGCGAGCGCCGCATCGACGAGGCGCGAGATGGAACTATCGAGCCAGCCGCCGAAATAGCCGGCGATTATGCCGAAGGGGACGCCGACGATGACCGCGATGAGAACGGAAACACCGCCCGCCAGCAAGGATGTTCGCGCACCATAGGCCATGCGCGCGAAAAGATCACGCCCAAGCTCGTCGGTTCCGAGCCAATGCGCAAGCGATGGCGGTTTGCGTAAGGCGGTGAAGCTGGTCTTGAACGGATCTTCGGTGGCGATGAGCGGGGCGAAAATCGCCAGAAGAACGAAGAAGCCGACCAGAACGGCGCCGAATACGGCGGCGCGGTTGCGCCTGAACTTGCGCCAGGCCCGGTTGCCCCACCATCCGCGGCTTGGAGCAATGCTGATTGCGTCGGTCATGATGCATCCCTCAGGCGCGGGTTGACGAGGATGTAGAGAATATCGGCAAGGAGGTTCATCAGAATGAACCCTATCGCCGTGCAGAGAACCACACCTTGCACCACCGCGTAATCGCGGGTGAAAACCGCATCGACGATGAGCTTGCCGAAGCCGGGGATCGTAAAAATCTGTTCCGTCAGCACCGCCCCGGCGAGCAGTTCCCCAAAGAGCAGCGTGGCGAGCGTGATGATCGGAGTGAGCGCATTGCGCAAACCGTGCCGCAGGATGACGGTCCGCTCATCAAGCCCCTTGGCGCGTGCGGTGCGCACATAATCGGACCGCAGCACACCCAGCATAGCCGAGCGCGTATGGCGCATCAGTACGCCCGCAAGCCCGGTGCCGAGCACGAAGGCGGGCATAATCATGGTGCGGATGTTCTGGGCAGGGTCTTCGAAGAGTGGCGTATAGCCGGACGAGGGCAGCAACTGCCATTTCACCGAGACGATGAGAATGAGCAGGATGCCGAGCCAGAAATTGGGAATGGAGAGCCCGGATAGCGCCGCGACATTGATGGTGTAATCGGTGAGCGTCCCCTTGCGCACCGCCGAGACGATCCCCGCCGGAACGCCGATCAGGAGGGCGACGACCATGGCGAAGGCGGCAAGCTGGATCGTGACCGGCAGCTTCTGGGCGATGAGTTCGAGGACCGGCTTTTCGGTGCGAATGGACAGGCCGAAATCGCCCGACACGATCTGCTTCAGCCACACGAAATACTGCACCGGAACGGGATCGTTCAGCCGGTATTTCTCTTGCAGATAGGCAATCGTCTGCGGGTCGCGGTCTTCGCCCGCCATGGCAAGGATCGGGTCGCCCGGCAGCAGTTTCTGCATACCGAACACCAGCACCGAAACCAGAAAGAGCGTAGGCAATACGACGACGCAGCGCCGAATGATCAGTTCGAGCATGGAACTGGAATCCTTATTGAGGCGGTAGCCGGAGGCGGCGAGGGGGGCCCACCGCCTCCGCTCTTCGCGCCGGTCAGTTGGCGATGGACACGCCTTTGAGGCGCACCATTCCATCCGGATAGGCGACGAAGCCCTTCAAATCCGCGCGCGCGGCGAATGGCCAAGGCTGGTAGTAAAGGTAGACGATCGGCAAATCCTCCTGGAGGATGGCCTGCGCCTCGTCATAGATAGCCTTGCGCTGCGCCGGATCGGTGGTTTCACGGGCCTTGTTCAGCAGCGCGTCCACCTTTTCATTGCAATAGCCCGCGTCGTTGAGATTGCCTTTGCAGGTGTCGAACTGGTGGATATTGCCATCGGGATCGGCGCGGCCGGACCAGCCGCTCTGACCCACTTCATAGGTCTTTTCCTTGAGCGCGCTTTGCAGGGCGGCGAATTCGGTCGGGCGCAGCGAGATGTCGAAGCCGGCTTCGCCCGCCATCGCCTGAATGAGTTCGTAGACCTGCTGCGATGTGGAATTGTTGCCGTAGGAAATCTCGAATTTCACGCGTTCCAGCCCGGCTTCCTTGAGCAGCGCCTTTGCCTTTTCCACGTCGCGTGTCACCGTCTCGAATTTCTTATCATAGGCGAAGCTGGAAGGCGGGAAGGGCTGGTGGGCCGGCTGGAAAATGCCTTGTCCCACCACTTCGTTGATGGCGTTGCGGTCGATGGAAAGCTCGAACGCCCGACGCACGCGCTTGTCGTGACCGATGGGGAAACTGTCCTTGTCCCCCTTGGTCATATTGAAGGTTAGCGCCTGATAGCCCGTTCCCGTCACCGGATAAAAGGCCAGCTTGCTGTCATTCTTCACCGCCTCGATATCGGCGGAGGCGACGCGTTCGATCAGGTCGAGCGAGCCGGATTGCAGATTGGCGAGCCGCACGGTGGTGTCCGAAATAGGCAGAAACGTCACCTTGTCGAAATGGTAATTGGCCGCATCCCAGTAATCGTTGAATTTTTCGAGGACGATGCGGTCGTTCTGGACGCGGCTGACGAATTTATAGGGGCCGGAACAGACCGGATTCTGGCCGAAATCGCCATTGGTGAACGCCTTGGGCGACATGATCATGCCGGCCCGGTCGGCAAGCTGCGACAGAAGCGAGGCGTCGGGCTTGGCAAGATGGATTTCAAGATTGGTGTCGTCCACCACCTTGATGGTATCGATCGACGCCACCTCGCTCTTGCGCAGGGATTCCGGCAGGGTCTTCGCCCGCTCGAGATTGGCTTTCACATCGGCGGCGGTGATTTTCGCGCCGTCATGGAATTTGCCGTTGCCGCGCAGCTTGACACTCAGCACCTTGCCATCGTCGGACCATTTCCAGCTTTCCGCAAGCTGCGGCTGGATTTCCAGCTTCTCGTTGATGTCGAACAGCTTGTCGCAAAGCGAGGTGAAGACGATGCGCCCCACGAAGGTGCGCGCCCGGTGCGGGTCGAGGACGTCGGCATCGTCCTGAAGGCCGATCCGCAAATCCGCCGCCATGGCCGGAACGGCCATGCCGGCGCTTAAAGCCGCAACGGCGCAGATGGCGCCGGCATCGGTCAGAAATTTCGAAATCCGCTTCATCTTTTCCCCTTCTGGTTTTCTTGAGGCATGCTTTGTTTTTCACTTCTCTGCGGAAGTGTTGGTTCTGGCGACGCCGCCGATTTCTGCGATGACCGCATCGCGTAAAGACGTCACATGCGCGCGCATGGCGGCTTCGGCATCGAGCGGATGAAAGCGGCGGATCGCGTCAAGAATGGCCGCGTGCTGCTCAACCGACAGCGCGTTGCGCCCATTCGAGCGCACCCGGGCGCGGAACTGGCGCCATGATGCGCTTTGGCGAATACCGTTGATCATCTCCATGATGGCGATGAAAAGCTGGTTGCCGGAGGCGACCGCGATTTTGGCATGGAACGCCGAATCCCAGCGCTCCCACGAGACGGCATCGGTGGATTGCTCGGCTTTCAGCGCCAGCCGTTCCAGCTGCTGGATCAGGGCAGGGGTGGCGCGCGCGGCGGCCATGCGCGCCAGCGCGGGCTCTATTTCAATGCGAACATCCATGATCTCCAGCGGATTCGTATGCGCCGCAAGGCGTTTCGCCGGCATTCCCGGAAAAGCGGGCTGGCCGCCAAAGGTGCCGTGCCCCTGCTTGCGCCAGATCAGGCCCTCTTCTTCCAGAATATCGAGCGCGGAGCGAACCGTCCGCCGTCCAACACCCAGGAGCTCAACCAATTGCCGCTCGGGCGGTAGACGAATGCTCGCCTCGTTCGAAGGGCTTTCCAGCATCGAACGCAATTTTTCCAATGCGGCGCCGATCTCATCGCCGCTGTCCACGGATGACGAATAATGAACCATGTGAATTATTGGTTCATACCCGATCCAGCCGGATTGCCATCCCGCTGCATAGAGTTCTCCCGGCTCTCAAGCCTTATCTTTTTGTTCCCGAGGGCCATAGTAATCGGCACTTTTGTTTTGTTTCAAGCGGAAATTTTGGAATAATTGTGAACCAATCACATAATGGTTCCAGTTGCGGCGCGTATGACAGCATCCGGCAGCATGCACGCCGCCTCGATGGAGGCGGCGTTCCGGATCAATATAGCAAAGGATTATCTCTCCACAGGCCGCAGGGCGAAAGCGCAGACGGCTGAAAAGACCGCCATCGCCGCCATGTAGAGCGCGATCAGCGTGGTGCTGCCGGGATATTCGGCAAGCAGGGTCGTCGCGATGAGGGGAGATAGGCCGCCGCCAAGGATCGGCCCGATCTGCTGCACCAGCGAGAGGCCGCTATAACGGATGCGTGCCGGGAAGAGTTCGGAGAAGAAAGCGCCTTGCGCTCCGAATACAGAACCGTGGCCGATGGCGAGGCCCAGTGCGATGGCGAGCCAGATCATGCCGGCATTGCCGCTGTCGAGCATGGCGAAAAAGACGAGAGCGAGCGCCGCCTGAAACAGAAGCCCTCCTATATAGACCGAGCGGCGGCCGAACCGGTCCGAGAGCGTTCCGAATATTGGCAATGTCAGGCATTCGAGCAGACAGCCGGCAAGCACGCCATTGAGGATCGTCTCGCGCGGCAGGCCGAGCACATTGACGCAATAAGCGATCACGAACACTGCATAGATATTGAAGAGGCCGCTTTCGGCGATCTTGGCGCCGATGCCGAGGATGATATTGTAGCGATGGTCGCGCACCGCTTCGACCACGGGCATGCTGGCGGTCTTGCCTTCGTCCAGCACACGCTTGAAGGCGGGCGTCTCGGAGATCTGGAAGCGGATGAAGAGTCCCACCGCTACCAGCACGATGCTGAACAGGAAGGGCAGCCGCCATCCCCATGAAAGGAAGCTTTCTTCGCTCATCTGCGCGGAGAGAAACCCAAGCAGCGCAATCGGGATCAGGAAGCCCGCCGGAACCCCGATATGCACCAGCGAGCTGAAGAAGCCGCGGCGTTCCGGCGGGGCGTGCTCCACGGTCATCACCATGCCGCCGCCATATTCGCCGCCGATGCCGATGCCCTGCGCGAGACGCAGCAGAAGCAGCGTGATGGGCGCCCATATGCCGATGGTTTCATAGGATGGAACGAGGCCGATCAGGAACGTGCCCACGCCCATGATGATCATCGTCAGGAGAAGCGCCGTCTTGCGGCCGATCCGGTCGCCGAAATGGCCGAAGAGGATGCCGCCGAGCGGCCGCGCGCAATAGCCGACGAAGAAGGTCGCGAACGCCGCCAGTGTTCCCACGAGCGGATCGTCGCTGGGAAAGAAGATCTTATTGAACACCAGCGCGGTGGCGGTCGCATAGAGCGTGAAATCGTAATATTCAATGGTGTTGCCGATCGCGCTCGCCAGCGCGACCCTGCGCATATCCTTGGCTTTGGTCGCTTCTGTATGTGCCGGCGCGTGTTGCGCCTCCAGCACTTTTCCCTGAACGGACATTCTTGTTCCTCCCATGTTGGTTAAACCGGTGGCGTCGCCCGAAGACGACGCCGTAAGCCGGATCAGGCTTCTTCGAACTTCAGGACATTCGCGAGTTCGCGCTTGATATTCTCGAGCTGCTGCGGCGTCGTCGCGGGCATCGGCATGCGCGGCAGGCCCGCTTCGGTGCCCTGCAGCGTGATCACCGTCTTGATGTTGGCTGGCAGATTGTCCGCATAGATCGTGTTCCAGAAACGCAGGAGCGCCTCATGGATCTCGCGGGCTTTCGCGTGATCGCCGCGCTGAACGGCATTCCACAGGGCGATGCAGACGCCGGGAACGGCGGCGGGATTGGCCGCGATGGTGCCGTGGCAACCGAGCACGAACGACGGATAGAGCAGGGCGTCCACCGCGGTGTAGATCCTGCAGCCTTCGGGAATGCCCAGCATCAAATCCGCCATCAGCTTCAGGTCGCCGGCGCTCTGCTTGACGCCTTGCACACCCGGCAGTTCCTTCATCAGGCGGATCAGCAGGGCGGGGCTCAAGTAGTTCCAGGGCACGACGTTATAGATGATGACCGGCACGTCGGTCGCCTCGGTCAGCGTCTTGAAATGTTCGAAGGTGGCGTCGTCGTCAGGCTTGAAGACATAATGGACCGGCGTTACCTGCAGGCCCTGCACGGAAAGATGCGAGATCGCCTTGGCGCGCCGCACCGCTTCGCGAGTCGAGTTGGCGATAATACCGGCAAGAACCGGGATCCTTCCGTTCACCTCCTCGACGGTGATTTCCATCAGACGCGTAAATTCCTCGGCCGTCAGGGTATGCCCCTCGCCGGAGCTGCCGCCTACGCAGACGCCGTGGACTTTTTTTTCCAGATTAAACCGCACGATGTTGCGAAATGCGGTTTCGTCGATTTCTCCATCCTTGGTGAAGGGCGTAACGATGGGAGGGATGATGCCCGTGACGTGATCGAGATTCATTCTTCGATTTCCTGTTCTATGGCCGTTGGCCGGTTTCATCAGGGCGCGCGAAAGGGTTCGCTCCGAAGGACGCGCCGTGAAATCTAGAAATGTGAAAGCGTTCGCTGCCGCTGAGCTTAAAGAGCTTCGGCCAGCGCCTTCATCCAGATGGCGACCGCCGCCGCGCCGCCATCGGGAACGCCCAGCGCCCGCTCGCCGAGATAGCTTGCGCGCCCGAGCTTGGGCGTCATCGCCGCCGTCGATTGCGCGCCTTCTTCCGCCGCCTGAGCGGCAGCGCGCCAGGCTTCCTTGAGGGTCTCGCCTTCGCCCAAGCGAAGTTTTTCCAGCGCCGGATGCAGCGCGTCGAGCATGGTGCGGTCACCCGGCCTGGCTCCGCCGATTTCGCTGATCGCGTTTATAGCGACGGCGAGCGCATCACGGAAATCCTCCGGTGCAAACCGGCCATTTTCGGCTAGATGCCGCCCGACGCGCGTCAGGCCGATGGCGTAGAACGGGCCGGAGCTTCCGGCTATAGCGCGGCGCAGTGTGTTGCCGATGGCGACCAGCGCATTTGCGGGATTGGCCCAAGCCTCGTCAGGAAGCGCCCGGATCGCCTCAGCGCCGCGAACCATGCTTGCGCCGAGATCTCCGTCACCCGCTTTGCTGTCGAGATCCGTCAGATGGGCTTCTGCTGCTTCAAGCGCATCCGCGACGGCAAGCCCGATAGTGCGCAAGCGGGAAGCATCAAACGTTCCCGCTTCGCCTATGATTGCGTCCTCTGGCGCTCCAGCCGGGGTTTGCACCAATCGCGGCGCATCCGGCACCCGCCCGCCGCGCGGCCAGGCAGCGGCTTCAGTGGCTAAATCGAGAAACTCCGCGTCGCCGTCCTTCATGTCGAGCAGGGAGATGGAACAGCCGGGCATTTCTATCGCGGTCAGGAAATTACCCGTCCAGGCGCGCTCCACCCTTACGCCCCGCTCTCGAAGTGTTGCCAGCGCACGGCGCGTGACGATGGCAAGCTCCATCGGCGGGGTCGCTCCGAGGCCGTTGACAAGAAGCGCGACGCGGTTGCCCGCTTTCAGACCCATGTCGCCCGCGATCTGATCGATCAAGCGATCGGTGAGCGCATCGGCGGTCATCAGGCCGGCGCGCTCGACGCCTTTTTCACCATGAATGCCGAGACCCAGCTCGATTTCCTCCTCGCCCAGCGTAAAGCCCGGCTTGCCTGCGGCGGGCACGGTACACGATCCGAGCGCTACACCCATGGTTCCGATACGTGCTGCGGCGGAGCGCGCGATTGCGGCCACTTCTTCCAATGACTTGCCCTGGGTGGCGGCCGCGCCTGCAATCTTGTGCACCAGCACCGTTCCGGCAATGCCGCGCCGGCGCTCGCGCGCCACGATTCCGGCAAGCGCCACGTCGTCGGCCACGACCACCACTTCGGTCAGGATGCCCTCTATGGCGGCGAGTTCTGCGGCGAGGCCGAAATTCAGCCGATCACCCGTATAGTTCTTGACGATAAGCACCGCGCCAGCTGGCCCGGCGCTGGCGCGGATCGCGGCAAGAACGGCATCGACGCTGGGCGATGTAAACACTTCTCCCGTTACGGCTGCGGTCAACATGCCGGGGCCAACATAACCGGCATGGGCAGGCTCATGTCCGGCGCCGCCACCGGAAATGAGCGCAACCGGCCTTTCCGCGGGAACCGGCAGGTCAGCGCGTACCACCACATTCTCCGTGTCGAGCAAGGCCAGGCCCGGCGCGATGGCGACGATGCCCTCAAGCATTTCACGGACGACACCGGACGGCTTGTTGATGAGCTTCTTCAAAAGTTCCTCCCGAAGTGCTTCTCATATTCCATTATGTGGAATATATGCCTTATATACGATGCAGTTAAGCCGCATTGCGGATATGAGTCAATCAGAAAGTCGAATAATTTCGAATATACGTTGATCGTATTCCGCATTGCGGAACAAAAGGAAAATTCAGGCAAGAAATGAAAAAAGAAGCGCGATCCAACGAGATGGATGATCTCGAAGCTGCCAGCGACACTCGGGACGGCGGCGCGAAGTCGTTGCGCAAGATGGCGCTTGTCCTCGACAGTTTCTCGCGCGCCAAGCCAAGCATGACGATTGCGGAATTGTCGGCTGCCAGCGGCCTTCCCAAGGCGACGGTGCACCGGATCGTGGTTTCGCTTCGCGATGTCGGCATGCTGGACCAGGATGGGAGACGGCAGGGCTATCGCCTTGGGCTTAAAATGTTCCACTATGGCAGCAGCGTGATGGCCAGTCTCGATACACCGACGCGCGCCCATCCGCATATTGCCAGGCTGCAGCAACTGACCGGCGAGGTCATCCATTTCCATATCTTCGACGGCAGCCAGATGGTCTGTGTCGAGCGTGAGGAAATGAGCGCGTCGAGCCTCACCACCGTACAGGCCGCTCCGACTTATTGCACGAGCGTCGGCAAGGCATTTTTAGCCTTCCAGAATGAGGAGTTGATCCGGAAAATTGCGGGGGAGGGGCTTCGCGCCTATACGGCCAATACGATCACCGATCTGGACAGTCTCACCGCCGAACTGGAAAAGGTCAGAGCGCAAGGCTTCGCCGTCGACAACGAGGAAATCGAGATAGGCCTTCGCTGTATCGGCGCGCCGGTGCGCGATTCCTCCGGCCGGGTCTTTGCCGCGGTCAGTGTGTCGGGACCTGCCGAGCGCATGCCGGACGGGCGGTTGATGGGCCTTGCTCCGGCCGTGATCCAGACAGCCAATGATATCTCCGCTGCGCTTGCTGAATAAGCCAGCTACCGCCTGTATGGTCGCTTCATAGGGATTTGCACCACGAAACGGCCGACTGGCTCCAGATATTAGGCGACAATACCAATAGGTTGGTTCCAAAGAGTGCAGTTTCGCCATCCGTTGCTTTCGCCATTGCTTTGTAAACAAACAGCTTTTCCAGAAATCTATAAGAGATGTGTGTTGCAGTTTTGAAATCAACACCGTTTGTAGCGCGGCATTTGCGCAGAGATTACAACACACGAGGCCCCGTAGCGCTCATATTTTTCCTTTTGTTGCTTCGTAGGGCGATTCGGATCGCGATCGTGCGCAGGGACGGGCCGGCGCGCTTCCAAATTGCGCTGTAGTCGGCCCGTCCCTGCGCACGGCACCAGAAGCAGCGCGGCGTTTAAGATCAAAGCAAAAAAAATGAGGATAGCGCAGGAATCTGCAGTGTAAGGCATTCGAAAATGCACGCTGCGCGTGCGTAGAAAGCGGAGCGCACCCGGATGCCCACCTTGTCGCTATCGTGTTGGCTGGCGAGAGTCAGTAGCTACGCCACACGTATCATTTCGAAACGGAAAGCGCTTCCTAATCGCATTTCGACGAAGGATAGCATTTTACTACAATGTAAGATCATCCAGGAATTCTGATCCCGGAGCTACTCCTGAAACAAATAGCCGCTCTCTTGCGCGCGTTGCCGCCACGTAAAGAAGTTGCCGTTCCGTGCTAATCACTTCATCGAGCTCGAACTCGTCGGCAACCTCGTTGACGCGGGCGCTGAGCGGCAGCACGCCTTCGTCGCAGGCGATGACGAGGACGGCGCGGAATTCGAGGCCCTTGGCGAGGTGCATCGTCCCGATCAGCACCGCATCCTCGTCCATGCGTTTCTTGGCCGTCTGAACCGCGTGAACTCCGGCGCGCTCCGCCACCTTCAGGGCCCGGTGCACCTCGGCAAAAGACCGGTAGAAGATGCCAATCTCGCGCGGAGCGAGGCCATCGTCGAGCAAGCTCCGCAGGAAGGCGGCGGCTGCGGCGATTTCGTCGCTCTCCGTCTCGGCCACAAGGATCGTGGGCTCCAGCCCCTCGAACACCGAAATCGTGCCCCTGCGTTCGTCCTCCTCGCCATCCACGTCGCGCACATTCGCCGGAATGAGCTTGTCGGCCATCCGTCGGATCTGGTGAGAGGTGCGGTAATTGACCTTCAACGTGAAGGACCGGCCGCGAATGTCGATGCCAAGCCCTTTCCAAGAAAACGGCTGCTGGAAAATGCGCTGGCCGATATCGCCGGCGAAGAACAACGCGTTCGGGCCGTCCGGTACGATAGCGCTGAGGAAACGCAGTTCCGCCACGCCCAGGTCCTGCGCCTCATCGACGACGACATGGGTATAGGGTTTTGCCTCCTGCCCGGCGTAATGGGCCGTGACGGCGCTGAAAAGATCGGCCGAAGTGAGCAGCGCTTCTGCCCGCAATCTTTCCCGAACAGTGGAGAACACGGACCACAGCTCCTCCCGCTGCCGCGCGCCTAGGCGGTTCTTGCGCCCCATGCGCGGCACGGCGGCATAGGCCTCGGCGCTGCCGACCTGCCATGCATCGATGACATGCTCCCACTCGGAATTCAGGAACTGGGGCGAAAAGCGCGTCAGTCCGGCGGACTTGGCCGCCGTTTTGATCGTCTCGCGAAGCTTCTGCTCGCTGACGAGATAGGCTTGCCGCCCGTGAATGCGCGTGTAAAGCTCCTCCGCCGCCTCACGGAAGGATAAAACTGTCACGCGCTCGAAATGCGGTGATAACTCGCCCAGGAGAATGCCGAGCTTGCTGCGGAGCGCCAGCGCAAGCGGTTCCGAGAAGGTCGTCAGCAGCACACGCGCCGAAGGCTGCTTTTTGACGATGTGCTTGACGCGATGTAGCGCCACGACGGTTTTGCCGGTGCCCGCCGAGCCGATCACCCGGGCGGGACCGGTGTAATCCCGCTCGACCAGTTTTCTTTGCGAGGGATGCAGGAACACCGCCCATTTTTCGAAGGGCTGGTCGAGCGCGGCCGCCAGTTCCTCATGCCCTTCGAGGACGCGGAAGCGCCGCTGTGCGTCAGGATGCTGTATTGCAGCCGCCGTTTCGACAACCGGCTGCGGCAGCACGCCCGTGGCGGCATATTCCAGCAGCCGCTCCGCGGCCTCCTGCGGCAGATGGCCGGCGAGCATGAAGAAACTTTCCTCATCCGCATTCGCCACATCCGCGAGCCAGTCCTCCGGCACGCCGAGATAGAGCAGATTCTCGGTGGAAAGGGCCGCAAAAAGCTTGACCTTCTGACGGTAAGGCTGGTCATGCAGAAACGGCTCTTCCTTTGGCGCAAACCAGCCGACCGCGAATTCCTCCACCCGCTCGCGCACCTCGACTGTCTGCAGCGCACCGGTTTTTGGATGCGCCTCGATCCGCCGCCGCTCCGCCCATTTATAGGCGTCGTCGTGATGATCCACATAGGCCAGCATCACGCTGTCGCCGGTCTTGTGAATAATGATCCTGATATCGGCATTCACCCGCACCGACCAGAAATTCGGATCCCTGGACGCTTCGATCCGGTGCATCTTCAGCCCCGGCCGCTCCGGATCGGTCTGCAGATCGAACGCCGTCAGCTTCACCTGCTTCTGCTCGTCATTGGTGAGCCGGGCGAGGGATGCGGTGAAGGTATCGGCGAGGATGGTGGGCATCAGATATCCTCGTGCCTACATTCGATCCCAAATACTTTGGGGCTGTTCCGGTACTGTTTCACAGCTTGGTCTGTACTGACCAGCCAGACTTCCGAAGGTGGGTTTGCAGGGACGTCAGTTCCGTTGTGGATATACCTTGCAGATTGTGTAAGAATTGATGCTTGCTCCGGATCAAGCAAACTCAATTCCCGCCGCAGGCCCAACATCCCTCGGATCACAGCCTTTTCGAGCGAGACAACCGCTTTACATTCAACCGCTAAGGCGACCTGGTCATGGCGGGGACGGACGTTGTCTAATCCATAGACATACACGCCAACATCGATCTCGTGATGGTGGCTTAAATCAGCTGAAAAAGAACCGGAATGAGATATCTTAGAACTGCCTAACGTTTGAAATTCAACATCAACGTAAATATCAAAGACGGGCTTATTGCCTGGTATTGAGACTTCGAAATGAGGATCGCTTGAGCGTAGATATCCTCCCTTTGTCTTGAACTTCATAATTCTGTTTGGATTGGAGAAATCAATTTTATAGCCAAGGGTTTGCAAGTATTCCACCACCTTGGTCAGAACATAAAGCTCATACACCTTACCTTGTACATGGCTGCTTTTTCCGGTCGGGATGACGGAATGGGAAATCCGATATTTATCGAATAAGGATTTAATAGAAGCCTCTGCATCGGCTCTGTTCATCTCAAGGCTCCATGGAAGGCGTAGGATCAAAACCCGGATCTCTTAATGCGCTAATTAGCCGACTAAGTTCATCGCGCAATTCACCACCGCTTGGAAGTTCAGTTAGATAAAGAGGGCGCCCTCTATTCACCTCTGGAAATTGGATAACAGCGTCTTCGGGTCCGTTTTCCACATGACGCTGAAGCACGCGAAGCGATACGTTAACAGCCTCGCTGCTCGTCCACTTCAGATGAAAATCAAACGCCTCAAGCAGACCGATGAGATGCTCGCGTGCTGGTGGCATCCGAAATTCGCCTTTGAAGTCTGGATCTGGAGTCCAGAAGTTGCGATCTTCGACCAGATCGGACAGACCAAGCTCCAGCATTTGCCCTTTAACGAGGGCTATCAATTCCCGATAATCTTCCTCTTCCATCTCACACCCCAAACACCTTCAGCACTTCGTCTCCGAAATGGTTGATCACCTTCACCGCGATCCGCCCTGTGGCGGGGCGGGGGAAGGGGCGGGAAATGTCGGAATAGAGCGTCTCCCACGCCTCCGGATCGATCTCCGCCTTCAGCGCCGTCTTCAGCGATTTGTAAGGATCGTTCGCGCCGAGGAAATAGGCGTGGCGGACGAAGAAGCTCTCCTCGTCATAATCCGTGTCGATGAACCAGGCGGCGATGCCCTTGGCGTCGTCGGAGCGGATTTCCCCCGTGGAGGGATCGAAGACATCTACCCCGTGCACCTTTACCCTTATATCGCCGTCCGGCTCCCGGATGATCTCGACATCCGGCTCGCCGAAGACGACGAAGAGATTGCCCTTGCCGGTGTTCTTCAGGTCCTCGGCCATGTGAAGGTCCGGGTTCATCCGCGCCTTGAGGATGGCGAGCGGCCCAAGGCGGTTCAGGTCCGCCGTTTGCGCGTCGAAATTGAAGGCGCAGGCGATCAGCACGTCGAAGCGGGCATCCGACGCCTCACGCGCGGCGGCGGTGATCTGGCTGCGGGTCAGCGTGCCGAACTCCGGGCCGATCAGGATCGCCGCCCGCTTTTCCACCTGCCCGCCATCGCTGAAGCGGGCTTCCGCCGCGATGAAATTGCCCGGCCAGGGCTCGATGGAGTTGAAACGGATAGTGTCGCGCTTTTCTTGGCTGTGCACGCCGGCGGTGCGCAAATGCGATAGCACCATCGCGCCGAAATCCGCTTCCGGCATATTGGCGGGATGCGAGGTGCGGGAGGTGATTGCTCCGACCGCGTCGAGCTCCTCGCCCAGCGTATCCTCTCGCGCCGCGACGACGCGGTGCGGCGACAGGCTTTCCACGGTGAAGGGCCCGGCGACGCGCACCCGCGTCTTGTCCTCATAGGGCCGGTCGTAGAGCAGTTCTACATCCGCCGCGCGGGCGATGGAAGCGTCGATCTCCTTCTGCCGCGCAATGCGGGCTTCCCACCAGCCAGCATGGAGTTTGCGAGCGCTGTCCGTTATGAGATGCGCCTTGGCCTGACCGTCCTTCGTCTCCGCCCAGGCGTCGAGGTCACGCGGGATTTCCCATTCCTCGAATGACATGGAGAGCGCCTCGTTAAGCTGCGTCCGCAGCGGCTCCAGCACCGCCTGCCATTTTTCCCAGATGTCATCGATTTGAGAATTGTCGGCTATTGCTTTGAGGGCAATTTTCCGCGCACGATCGTAGACGAAACCTTGGCGAATATCGCCCGTGACGGGCGTATCTGCAAAAATCTTGCCAGAAACCTCTTGCTCCTTCACTCTCCCCTCCCGGCTATCGGCGAGAAGATAGTAGGGATAGCGCGCGCTCATCAGCCGTGTGCGTGCCAAGGCAAGCGCCACGCGGGAAGTGTCGATGGTGATCCATCGCCGACCCCATTGCTCCGCGACATAGGCCGTTGAACCCGATCCACACGTGGGATCGAGCACTAGATCGCCTGGATCGGAGGCCATCAATATGCAGCGCTCAATAACTTTTGTTGTTGTTTGGACCACATACACCCGCGGATCAGATCGGCTTTGAATACCCATAGTATCTGACCAAATGTTAGTAATACCAAACGCCGGATTATCATCAATAAAACGCATAACCCGAATGTTATTGCCCTCAACCCTCAACCTGCCTGATTTTGCGAGCCGAGGCATACCTCTCATAGACACGTTCCAATGACGGCGAGCTCCAGGAATGTATTTTTTTCCCTGAAATTCAAACGGCACGGAAGTATCCGGGCGAAATTCTTGGGACGTTAAGTCTCCAGTTGTGAATATACGAGCGTTTGCGGGCACATCCGCTATATCGTCGAATCGTCCCACATTTAAATCCTGCGTAAGGTATGAATTATATCGACTTGCCCCAACTTCTCCGGCGTTCTTTAGAGTGAGAAGTTGACGATATTTTAATTTACCCTTGGATTTTGCGAACCACAGGACGTGATCAAAAACAGACGATAAATAGGAACTCGTTTGCTGGATCGTTGTTGTAAATGCAATCTGAGCAACAAAATTCTCCTCCCCAAACACCTCATCCATCACCGCCCGCACTCGGTGCACGTTCTCGTCCCCTATCTGCACGAAGATCGAGCCGCTCTCGATGAGAAGTTCCCGCGCCACCATAAGCCGGTCGCGCAAATAGGTGAGGTAGGAGTGGATGCCGTCCTTCCAGGTATCGCGAAAAGCCTTCACCTGTTCCGGCTCGCGCGAGACATCCTCCTTCTTGCCGTCCTTCACGTCCCGGCTCAGGGTCGAAACCTGCCAGTTGGAGTTGAATTTGATGCCGTAGGGAGGGTCGAAATAGATGCATTGCACGGCCCCACGCATTTCCTCGCGCTCGGCGAGGCTCGCCATCACCTGCAGGCTGTCGCCGAGGATCATGCGGTTCTGCCAGTGCTTGGTGTGCTGGTAGAACTCCGCCCGCGCTTCCGGATCGTCTATGCCGTTGAAATCGGCGAAGAGGTCGGGCGCATCGGTCGTCTCGCGCCGCTGGGTCTTCGTCCGGCGTTTTAGATCGTCGACGATGGCCTTCGGATGCACCTTTTCCTGGATATAGAGCGGCGGCGCGTTGACGACGAGGTCGGACCAGTCCTGCCGGTCTTTGCCGCGCCAGACGAGCTGGGCGTCGCCGATCTCGACCTCGCCCGTCTCGGTAAGCTTCCGCCGCTGCTCGGGCGTGAGCCGGATTTTCACCCCGTTCCAGACGATCTGCGGATCGCGGTCCATGTCCCGCTCCCGCGTCTCGCCTTTTGCGAGCGGCCGGGCGCGGTGAATGCGCATGTCCCGCTCGACGCCGCCCAGCAACTCCTCCTGCTGCTCATAGAGCGACGCCATCTCGGCCGTCGGATTGTTCAGCCGCACCGCCCGGTCATGGGTGAGCGTGGAGACGTCTTTTTCGCGGGGAGTCTTGGCCATGGGTTATTCCGGATTGGTGAGTGTGTGTCGGTTAGGCGCCTTCCTTCCCCCTTGCGGGGAAGGTGCCCGCGTTAGCGGGCGGATGGGGGTGGTGACGAATGCGCTTTTGCTGGAGACAATGGCGCAAACGTCACCACCCCCACCCGCCCCTTCGGGCCACCCTCCCCGCAAGGGGGAGGGAGGGCGCTTCTTCTGGATGCCTCGTACCTGCATACCCATCACACCCCCTCCCGCACCCGCGCGCCCAGATCCTCCACCAGCTTCCCATACTCCGCCTCCATCGCAAATGGACTGCGGAATTCCCTGAAAGCCCAGCGGCCGTAGGTCTGGAGCGCGTTGACGCCGGGGACCCAGAGGTTCTCCATCGTCTCGGCCTTGATCTGCGCGTCGAGCCCGCGGAAGCCTTTCACCTCAACGATCAGGTTCAGAGGATCGTCCGCCCCATGGCCGTCGTCCATCTGGATGATGAAATCAGGGATATAACGGCGCGGCACGCTGCCGACGCGGTAGGGCACCTCGAAACCCAGCCCCTGGTTCTTCACATAGGCGATGGTGGCCGGGTGCGCCTCGACCACGCGGGCGAACTCAGCCTCCCAGTCGCTATCGCAGACGACATGGTTCACTTGGGAAAGCCGCGTGCGCCAGAGATTCTGCTTGGTCGTGATGAAGGAGACGAAATCGGTATAGCCATGCGGGTTGTAGGGATCGAGCATCGCCTTGGTGATGCCCGTCCCTTCCTCGCCCGCGCTTTTCACGATCGCCTGGTAGACGAGCTCGCACGCCTTCTCCGCCAGTTCGGCATAGGTCAGCATGCCGGCCTTGGTGCCGCCCTCCAGCTTGAGACACGAATTGACCCAGCGCCGGGTGATCGGCTGGAGCTGGTTGTAGAGATAATAAGGAACGTCCTGGTCCGGCTCGCGGAAATAAAGCTCGATCAGCTTTTTCGTCAGATGGATCGCGACGGTGTTCGGCCGCATCCCGTCGAGGCTTTCGGGCGAGATGTCGTGACCTTCGCCCACCAGGCCTTCGAGACGGACGGTGCAGGGGCCGACCAGTTCCGGCGTCAGCGTCAGGACCGAATCGGGCGAGAAGCTGGCCGAGAAATTTTCCGAGGGCAGTTCGGTGCGGTAGCCGGCGACGCGTGGAAAGCGGATCGACAGGCTGGACCTTTCCTTCAACGCATGGACCCGCGTTGTCGGCTTTGGCGGATGGCGCACCACATCCTGCGGCTCGGTGGCGAAATCGAAGGGAATGCCGAGAATATCGGCATATTCGGTGTTGAAGAGGCCCTTGTCGTTCAGTTCGTAGGACTGGCGGCGAAGACCGCGGCCAATCACCTGCTCGCACAGAAGCTGCGTGCCGAAGGCGCGGACACCGAGAATGTGGGTAACCGTGTTGGCGTCCCAACCCTCCGTCAGCATCGAGACGGAGACGACGCAGCGAATCTGCTCGCCGAGCCGCCCCTTCTGGCCGACCGTGTTCATCACCTCGCGAAGCAATTCCGCTTCGGTGAGTTTTTCAGCTTCCGCCGCGCCGTCCCGCGCGGCCTTTTCGCGTTTGAACTGTTCGATTTCGGCCTTGGCCATCTCTCGGAAGCCGGGATCGAGCGCCTCGCCGGATTCCAGCTGCTGGCTGTCGATCAGCAGCGTGTTCATGCGGGGCAGGGGGTTATGGTACTCATCGAAATTGCTGAAGAGCTTAAGATGGCCGCGATGCTTCGTGACGGGGCCGCCTTCCTCCTCGCGCTGCCAGCCGGAAATCCATTCATAGACGAGCTTCGAGCTTGCGGTGTTGTTGCACACGACTATGAAGACCGGCGGAACGCCGATCCCCGCCTTTTCCCAGGCTTCGTATTCTTTCTCATAGTGAGAATAGAGCGAATAGAGCGCCGTCTGCAGCGGCGCGGGCATGCTGAGCGGGTCGAGATTGCGCGCCTTGGCGGCGCCCTTTTTCGGCATCTGCTTGCCGATATGGTCCCACAGATTGCGGTAGACGGGCGTGGCGGAATGGACCGAATTGTCGGAGACCGGAACGCGCGGCAGTTTCACGATGCCGCATTCGATGGCGTCGACGAGCGAGAAATCCGACACGACCCAGGGAAAGAGCGTGCCTTCCTCGTAACCGGAGCCATAGAGGAAGAAGGGCGTCGCCGACAGATCATAGACGGCGCGCACGCCGACTTTACGTTTCAAGGCCTCGATGCCTGAAATCCACAGACGTGCAGTCTCGTTGTTCTCCTTCGCCTCGTCCTTTGCGTCGCCCTTCAGGTCCTCATCTGAATGCGGTCGCTCCCGATAGCAATGGTGCGCCTCGTCATTGATGACGACGATATTCTTGAGTTGGAGCAGGTCGCCGCAGGCACGCTGCAGCATCTGCCCTTCGGTTTCCAGCTCCTCGATATCCTCGTTCTTCCAGCCCTTCATCAGCCTGAGGCCGACGGCATTCAGCTCATGTGCCTTGCGGCGCTGGAAAACATGGTAATTGGCGATCTCGATCTTCGCCTTGCCCAGATCCGCCATCATGTCCTGCGGGACGAGCTCGCGCGTGCGGTAATAGCTGTCCGGATCGGAGGGGCGCAGCACCCTGAGGCGGTCCTTGATCGTGATCCCCGGCGCGACGATGAGGAAGCCGCGCGAGAAGAGGCTCGAGTTCGGCTGCCTTGCCGCGTTGATCGCCTGCCAGGCGATGAGCATCGCCATGACGGTGGTCTTGCCGGCGCCGGTGGCGAGCTTCAGCGCGATGCGGAACAGCTCCGGATTGGCGTCGCGGTTGGCCTCCTCCAGATGGCGAAAGATATGCGCATATTGCTTGCGGTTGCGGGCGACCTCGGCAAGCCAGATCGCGGTCTCCGCCGCCTCCACCTGGCAGAAGAAGGGGCGGGGGCCGGAGAAATGGTCGCTGCGCCAGTGCTGGAGAAGGCGCTGGGTAACCGGTGTCACGCCCCAGTCGTTCGGATTGGGAATCTTCCGCCAACTTTCGACATGGCCACGGATTTCATTGATCAATTTGGAGAGATTATACCGCGCCGCGCCGCCATCTTGGCTGTCGAGATCGAGGCTCGCCTGCTTTTTTGGGTCCTGTTTGGAGCGCCGGCTTTTGGGAACAGGCGCGATATATTCGGATCGCCGCCGTCCTTCAATCGGCGGCAAGTCCAGAGGCTCGCCGCTCGCCGACAAGGCGTGATGGCGCGTCGGCGCCGCATATGGCGAATTCAATATCGGCTCGGCATAGAATGGCTTGGTCATGCAGTCCCCCGGAATCGGGTCTCTTTATGCCCCTGAACGTCCCGCCGGTTCAACTCCTGATATCGCCTATTGGAGGCGTTCTGTCGAAATCGCTAACGGACGGGACACCTTGCCGCAACGGCTATTTGCCCTGACCCATATTTCCTCGGCCGACAACAAGCTAGCGGGATGATTTTTGGATAAGATCACAAGCGAGCCATTGTGCGTCCGCTGGCCACGCCTCGGTTGATTTGCCTTGGTACCGCGCGGCGTCGAGCATCGCGTCGATGAGCTTGAATATGCAACGAGTATAAGCTCGGCACCGCCAAGTATCGCGTCTGGAGAGAAGGGGAGCACCGTTCGACAGCATTCACTTTATATTCTGTCGTTTTGCGCGTCCGCTAATCGGGTATTTGGCTCGGAGATGAAACCGAGAGCAGATGTTCGTTTTCGGATTTGTCGACGTGCAGGAGTACGCAAAGTCGTCGCAGAAAACCTGCGTATTCGCCGGAAAACATCGCTCAGCCTCAGGTTCAACTCCGGCGCGACTAAGTAGCAACCAGTTCGGCGATTTTGTCCGCGACTTCTGCCATCGACTCCTCGGCAGTGCTCAGGCCGGCTCGGGAGGCTAGCAGAAGGCTGACCTGCTCAAGCTCTTCATAGGTCGTTCCGTGAACAACTGGGACGAGCCGCTCACGTCTGAGGAGCGCCGAAAGCTCTTTGTCTGCGACGCCTTCCGCCGGGAGGCGTCGCAACATGGCAGGGGTCACCAACACGATACCGACGCGCGAATTCACTAAGCCCTTGTCGATCGCCCGCATCATCGGCACTCCGAGACCAAGGTCCTTCTCGCTGAACCACACGCGGACCCCGCGCGCTTCGAGCAGATCATGCAATTCTTTGGCAGAGCCTTGTCTGTCATCCCATGCGTGACAGAGAAACACGTCGCGAAGGTCAGGCTGCGAGGCCGCCAGGTTCTCCACATTTTCTCGAACCGGAGTGAGCGCCCGCACTTGTTCAGGCGTGTACCACACAGCCGATCCTGCTCCCGACCAGCGCGGCTTTGCGGTACGGCGCCCCGACCCGCCGCCGCTCCTCCCTGAGGAGGAGTATGAAGGGGACGAGTATGATAAATGGCTGCCGTAGCCGCCGCCGTACCCTCCGTAACCGCTGAAGCGGTTATAGCGGCTCCCACATGCAGGACAGTCGGCTGCAGCCGCCGATGAGCGATGACCCCTTACTGGTGCAGTGCATCTAGCCATGTATTTTCCTCCTTTACCACTTCCCCGACTCGCTGATCTATTGGTATGATTTGTGGTTCATTCAAATTGACTGGTAAATTGCGTCGCGCACGTCGAAGACGAGCAATGTCTCACGTCTCACGCCTTCAATATCTCGGACAGACGGATGGCACATATGATGTTTAAATCCACATCCGACCCTGTAGCGGCCAATCTTGGAAACGCTGGCCACTGTCTCGGTCCCAACCGATGTTTTTCCTCGTAGGTAACCGTTTCGCTTCTCTCCTATAGAGACCGCTAAATGCGCGGCGTGATGCGTGCTGCAGTGCGAATGTCCGCGATCTGCGTACCTATCGCTTGAAGGCTCTGGCGCATATCGTTGAAGACCGGTTTCTCTGCGTTAGGGTCACTGATGGTCAGGATCGCCGTGAAAGGTACGCCTTCGTCGGGCATGACCTCACCGGTTCGTGTTAAATATTCAATGAACAGGCGCCAATTGGAGGACGATCCAACACCACGTGGGAACGTCTTTCCAAAAACTTTGACTGGGCTCCATTTCAGATCATGTTCGATGCGCTCAGCTTCTACGGCGTGTGCTCCTCGGGATGACGGCAGATAGAGAGGATCAAGCTTACCTCTCCAGCCGCCATCCTGCTCCTGTTGAAGCACCGCGTCGATGTTGACCCTCACAAACTCTGACCCGAATCTCGCATCTAAAGGCGGCGTGGCAACCAAGGTGAGCTTAGCCCGCCCTTTACATTTTCCACCAGGACCAACAAGCGACGCCGGCCAGGGAAATCTAAAATTAATCTGCTGGCCATGCCGAATACGGGATGCAAACACCAGTGTAATTGAATGATCGCCCGTCTCCAAAATTCGCTCTGCGGCGGGCGGCATCCCGAAGCCGACCAAATGGCGGGCCACGGCATTCAACTCCTTGGAGCGTAGCGGCTCAGGTATCGCCGCATGGTGGACCAGCAATCCAATCAATGTCTCTCGCGAAACTTCACCTTCTATTGCATGATCGAGGGCCGCTGCGGTTTTCGCCACCAACGGCGCGGCGTAACTGGTTCCACAACCATCGGCGACGGTGCCATCTGGTAAAATGGAGAATAGGCCATGTCCAAGTGTCGGATGGAGAGTGCCCGCGCCACCGACGTGAGCGAGATCGGGCTTGATGCCAGAGCGAAGACCCGGTCCTCTTCGACTGAAGCGCGTGGGAGCAAATGGAAGACAGCCCGCGTGGTCTGGCGGATTAAGAGCCGCAACGGCGACGTTCCGAGCGCTTTCGGCTGGCGTCAGAAGTCCGTCATTACGAGCCAACGCCAAGTTGGCCAGGGCGACAGCATCGTCGGTCGGCCACTCCGCTCGGAGATCCTGCGGCTTTATGTTGCCCGCTGATACGAACACCACAGCGTTGTTTTCTTCGGCGACGCGATCCAATCGAACGGCATGCGGACTATATCTATCGGGCGCGGCGGGCTGAAGAATGTTCAGGCTCATGTTAAACACACGCACGCCATGTCGTGCGCGAGCATCCGCGACCGCCGCATCCATTTCGTCGAAGAAATGTGGAAGGCCGCCCGAATAATAAGAGGCGAATGCACCCGCCTTTCCCTCGTTAGGAAAAATCGCAAGATCGACAAGTTCCGCGCCATCGGCCTCCGGACACACGGCAGTTCCATTGAGGGTGGAACCTGCTACTGCAAGACCACCGATAAACGTGCCGTGAGAGGTGTCCATGTCTTGTTCTGAAAGGACATCCCATCGATCAATCACCCAGTCCGCTAAGGCTGGACTCAAACCACCATCGATAATCCCCAGTCGCGGATGAGAACGCCGACTGTCGCGGACTGGTAACATGGCACTGTCGGGACGTAAACGAGTGGAGGTCGCAGGCCGGGCCGAACGCACAACGATGCCTGGAAGTTCAACGCGCTTCACTAGCGGATGCTTATCGAGAAAATCCAGCAACCTACTGTGCCGCTGGATATCTGGATCGAAGGAAGCCAGTTCGCGTCGCTCTTTAATCGGCGTACCGGTCAGACGCAGAACTGCACCGTTGCCAGATTGATCCAGCCGTACAGCCAGCATTGGCAGATCGTCTCGCCCAATGAGGAGACGCTCAACCGACATGCTGTAACCAAGGTAGTTAAAACCGTTAACGAAGGAATCGACGAGACGGCGATGGGAATCGTCCAGCCGGTCCCATTCAGAGCGCGGTGGCACCATGTCGAACAACTCAATTTCATACCCGCTGCCAGTCATGGGGTTTGAAAGCCAAGTGACGGCCTCCTCGACGGAAAACCGGCGTTTATCGGATGCCCCATAGAGTTCGATTCGATCTATGGCACCAGCTTCGCTCTTCTGAATGGAAGGATTGGGAACTTCCCTCCTCTTATTTTCCTCGAACTTCATGCGAGTGATCGTCTCCGCCTTCGCGATCTCCGCCTTCACTTTTGCAAGTGTGGATGGACGTCCTTCAACGATCATGACGCCAAGATCGCCCGCGCCAACAAGCGGTGTACGATCCTTGCGGAATAGCGCCCCCACAGGACGATGACTTTTGGCCCAAGCCTCCCGTTTCAAGATGACTTTTACATAGCCGATGGGGCCTTGCGGCTGCGCAGAAAGGACATCAGATATTGTATCGAGCTGGTTCATGAGCGCGGCTTTGTGCGTGCCAAAATCACGGTCGCGGTGAGCAAAGAAGTCCTTGCGCCCACCGCCACCCCCTGCCTCGCGCGCTTCCTCAAAGTTTTCCGGGTTGAGGACAATTTGAATGGGACTAGCCATACGTCACCTCGCCATCGCCAGATTTGCCAGCCTGACGACCAAGCCATCTGCTGATAGTGGATTTATCCTTGCCTGCGATATCGCCAATATCGCCCATAGAAAACGCCAGCGCAGGGTCATCATGCATCGCCCGAAAAAGGTTCGCCGGTTCACCAAACAAGAGTGCACGACGCTCACTTTGAACGCGAGCTGCGTTGAGCGTTGCAAACTGCCGGAGCGTATCGAGTAGACCGCGACGATCCTCTTCTCGGACGGTGGTTGCCTTTTTATAAGTGCGAACAAGCGCTTCGATTTCCGCGCCAGTCGACCCCTCGGTGAACCACGCAATCAGACGGAGATGGCTATCGGGAGCCTGGACCGGTGGCATGAAGTTCTCAGCAATAGCCTTTCTTACAGCGAAGTCCGGCCTCGGAATTTCGAGCTGTATCTCGAAACGACGCCAAACTGCTGGATCGAGAAGCTTAGGGTGGTTGGTAATGCCAATAGTGAGGCCAATGTTCTGACGTACATCCAAGTTTTGAAGTAGCGCGTTTACAACGCGCTTAATTTCGCCCACTTCTTGCGGATCGTCGCGCACCTTTGCAATCGCATCAAATTCATCAAGAAGAAGAACACAGCGATAGCGGTTAGCAAACGTAAATAGATTCCCGATATTCCGAGCTGTCGTTCCTAAGAATGAAGAAACAAGCCCGTCTAACTTAACGAGTAGCACTGGTAATTCCAACTTGTGAGCAATCCACATAGCCAAGCGTGTCTTCCCGGTTCCCGGCGCGCCGTAGATCAAGCAAGTTTTCGCTGGTGAGATATCTACTGTCGAAAGAGCTTCAAAATTTGTCCATTCGTCGATAATTGTGCTGACAGCTTGAGTGACTGTAAGATTGAACAACGGGGATACGGGGTTTATCTCAGTTGGAAAGATGATCTCCGCTAACGGTGCCGCAGTTTCCCGATCCACAGGAACGGGCGTGTTGCGACCAAGAGCCTCGCCCGGAAGAGCTGCGCGAGAACGCGCGATACGGCTGGGGGCAATCTCCTTCAGGCGCTCTGCCGCCGCCAATATCCCGGCAAGCGAAGCCGCCTGCTTCTCCTCTCCATCTTTAGTTAAAGCATCACGCAGCCGCTCAACCTGCTTACGCAGCGCCGGAGAGGGTTCGGCCATGGCTGCCCGGCAGAGGGCTTGAATGATTGAGAAGTGCTCCATGTGCGCTAAACCTACAATTTGATGCAGAATTGATGTCTTAGAAAACAGATAGCACAGCATGTGTTGCGCGTCAATTTAAATTGTTGTATAAATCAATCTGACCGGTGCGCATTGCCGACACTTGTTGCATTCGCGGTGACACCTGTTGCAAAACCGGGATGTATCAAGGCCCAGGACAGGGAGTCAGCCAATGTCCAAAGATAAGAGTGGCGGGGAATCCATTACATCGCGCGCAACCCATTGGGCGGAGGAATATCCGCTATGGGTGGCAGCCGATCGAGCGATCACTTCGACATCAAACAAGGTGCGGTGGATCGCGACCGTTAGATCAGGAGAAATGCCGAGACGGAGCGGACAATCCATAATCGGAAAGACGCATCACTTGCATACGAATATCTCAACTCTGTCAGAACCCACGTGCCATCAAACGTCGCCTCGTGAGGGTAGGGAAACCACATCCGCCTGCGGGAGCGCATTCATCTTTTCGAGCCTGTCGATGGTTTCCTGATAGCGTTCGAAGAACCGTTTCCACGTCGGGAAGCCGCCCATCTCCGCCACCGCCAAAATCATAATCCGGTGCGATGCGATCAGGAGTTGCTTGTCGGCTTGGAGCTGTTCCATTTCCGCGTTCTTCGTCGCCACCAGCCGCTCAAGGTCGGTGCGGGACCTCCTGCTCGAGCGTTCGACGGCAGTGCGTATCGTCTCCTGTTTTCTCATATATCCTTCGACCATCTCGCGGCGAATGCCATTCCGGGTGATGTCGGTGGCATGCTTGAAGACGCCGGCGCTGCGCCTGATCACGGCTCTGGCGGTGACGGTCTCGTTATCGGCGATCATCGCCTCCAATAGCTGCTCAAGAATCTGGTTCTTCTCAATCATCTAGGTCCCTCAAGCGCTTCATGGTGTCGATGATGGAGGTGCCAGCTTTCTGTTCGGCCGTTATTGACATGTCTTTGCCATCCGGGAAAATCCGCATTCCCGGCTCCGTTTCAAGCGCCTTGATGATGTTTTCATACCGTAGGCGGGCGTGGAGAAGCTGGTTCGCCCAGCCGATGTTGCGGCGATCCTCGGGCAGAGCCTCCAGCGTGATGATCACCTTTGCGAACTTGTCTCGCATGCGCTCCAGGTTATCCTGCTCGCTGATGACACCCGTCCGCGCCAGATGGAGGCATCCGTTGAAGCATTCGAGATGTTTGGGGCAGGGGTCGCTGGTGAAGCTGTTGATGCACAGGCCGTAGGGCGTCACGTGCAGGCCGTCTGCCTCGGCGTTCAAGTAGTCGAAAGCGGCCTCGTCACCGTATTCGAGTTGGACGCGGTGGAACTCATCGACGAAGGGACCACGCGCCTTGTTCGCCGAGAGCAGCTTGAAGACCTGCATCGCCTTGTCGCCAAGGCGCTCCTCAGCTTCCGGCGGAAGATCGATGTCGGCGAGGTCCTCGGCGAGGCTGCGGTGGTCGTAGACCTGGCTCTGCTGGACGCTACGCCGGTTGAACTTCTTGGTGATGATCGTATCGGCGACGCCGAGACGGAACAGCTCGGTGTTCTGGAGATGGCGCAGGGCGTGCGGGGTAAGCCGAAGAGCGCGATCTTCCTCGGTCATTCCATACCGCTCGAACAGGGTTTCGCAGCCCTTGCCGCTGGTCGAGCCGATCAGGTCGCCCCTGTCGATGCGACCAATCGCGGAATATAGGGTGGTGTCGAGGATGCCGTTGTTGCGACCTTCGATCAGGTTCCTGACCGGCATGATGAACATCAGTTCATGGGGGAAGAGCAGGGTACCGTCTGTAATCGTTGTCGGCAACGTATCCGATAGCTTGGTCGTGCGATTGGCGCGGACATGTCGCTCGACATCTCCCACGCGAACGCAGGCCGACCGCCAATCGATGGCCCGACCGTAGATGGGCTTGCCCCATAGTTTTATGATGGGGATGCCTCGTTGCGCAGGAGCGCCCCAGAACCGGGAAAGCATCCGAGGGCAGCCGCTAAGTTGGTACTGCCTGATCTTGTCGAGGGCCTCGATATCATAGGTTCGTCGGTAATTCTCGACCAAGCTTATGGGGATGTCTGGATCAGAGAAAGCAATATTGCCAGTCATCCTGACGTACATTTCCCAGGCGGGAACCAGTGCGTCCTCGGGATATTCGGGAAAGATGCGTCCCGTCTCCGTCTGCCGTCTCAGCCGCTCGCGTAGCGGTGCTGTGATCTTTTCGACGTGCTCGAGCGTCTCGATAAGGATTTCCTCGAACATCGGCGGGACATGCTGGGTGTTCTCATAAAGCGATATGCCTTCAGGGCGCTCGTCCTCGTCCTGCTTTTCCGCGAAGTGCCGGATCATCAACGAGCGGGAGAAGCCGCCGCGTTCTGCGGCCGGACGCCCATCGGCATCCAGATATTCGCGCCATCTCTTCCAGTCCAAGGGCAGGCGGGCGGCTTCGCCGATCCGAAAGCCCATGATGATCTGCACCTTGAAGACGGCGAACCGGATCGCGTCGGAGAAGGAGCGAGGCGTTTGCGTGAACACGATCCGCGCCAACTCCCAGAACGCGCGTTCCTCGGGTAACTTCGCCGCCGATTTCCTTTCGGCGAGCGAGCGGCGGAGGCCCTCCTTTCCGCCGTGAGCATTCTGCCGCTTTCGAAGGGTCTCGGCCCGCAGCTGGGCGGAACGGGATTCGCTCGTCGGGTAGGGGATGCAAAAACGGGCAAGCGCGGGGATGTCGGCGAGCTTCTGCCGGTCGAGGATGTTTCTCACCGTGGTGGCGAAGTCGAGTGCCAGCTTGCCCGAATCCCCAGAATGCAAAACCGCATTGTAGGCCTGCTGGATTTGCTCGGGCGTCACCGCCCACGGAGGCGTGTTTTCAGCGGCGGGCGCCAACCGACGGATCCCCTGAGCCACCAGCATTGCACTTTGCGGTTTGGTCTTGCCAACGAGGAGATGATGGACGAAGACCGCTTGATACCGGTCACGCCAATGTTGCGGCATCGGGCCAGAGACAAGAGGCTGCTGATTCATTTGCCGCCTGATCTCGTTGAGCTTACCGAATGCCACCGGGTCTACGCCGATCTGCCCCAGCCAAAGCGTTGGGGGCGGCAACATGCCGACCAGCTCGGTCAGGTTCCAGCGGGTATCCTTGCTGACCTTGCCCTGATCGTTGCAGACGAGATCCCAATTGAGGCCGCGCTCCTTCGCCAAGATCATGGCCGTGGCGATGTATTCCGCATAGAACGGGTTCATGTCTGATCCTCTGCCATGCGGTCTGCCTTCAGCGCCTCGACGACGCGGCGGACGGCGTCGAAGGTCGTCTTGAGCTGCCCGTAAGCGGGAGACTGCTGGTTGTAGCGGGAGGCGGCTGCGAACTCGGTCACCACGGGCCGCAGGCTTTCAAGCACTTCCTGGTGGATGTCCGGCTCGCCAAGCGGCATGAACTTCGAACAGGTGTAACACGCCAGAACCGGATTCTTCGTGCAAAGGCTCTGGCCGAGACCGCAACCGCCGATCCCGGCAATTGGGACGCCGTGCGGAACGGCTCCGATCTGCTGGTCGGGTGGGAGCCCGAGCAGCATCGCCTTGTCGATGGTCCTGGTCTTGGCGATCTTGGCCAGGTTCGAATAGATCGGCGAGATCGCCAGCGCCTCGTTGATGCGCTGCGCCTGGGCGGGCGAGGTGTCGAAATAGACGTTGGCGATGCGGTCGCTAGTCTGCCCGAGGAACTCCGTCAATCCGACATGGGAGATGCCGCCGTCCGCGAGGCGCTGCGCAGCCGTGTGCCTCAGGTCAGTCGGCGTCCAGGCTTCGCCGGTCAAGTTCGCGGTCAGCTCCATGATGGCGCGGCTAACGCCTTGCGGCTTGAGGCCGAACAGCAGGCGAGGGGGCACCCCCTTCTCCGGCGGCATGACACCACTATCGCGGCGCCTCACCAGCTCATTGAACAGCGCACCCCATTCGCGCTTGATCCTCCTGCTGACGCGGATTCGCTTGATGTTGTCCTTCTGCTTGATCAGGGAGACGGCGACGTGGACTGCGCCCGTTGAGAAGAGCCGGACATCGGCAAGCTCGATCCGCGCGATCTGCCCAGGCCGGAAAGCGTACTGGTACGACATGATCAGCATGGCGACGCCGCACAGTTCGGCATTCTTGATAGAACCGGAATTGGCCGCCAGCGCCGCGCACATGTCATCGATGTAGTTGACGATCATGGCCTGCTGGTCTAGCGGCAGAAAGCAGTCGCCGGTGCGCACAACACGGTATTTGTCGACCTTCGGACTTTTGAGACCACGTACGATCGAGGCAGCCGACGTAGACCAGTGCCCGATGTTGAGGCGACAGAGCGAATGAAGCATCGCCCGTAATGACCAGCTTTCCCTAGCAGTAACGTCGGCCAGGACGAACGTGTTCCAGTGGGATCGAGCATCGAAGGGGGCCGACGTGGCTAGGTTCAGAAGAGAGCTCATGCCTCTGCGGGCAATGTAACTACGTACATCTGAGAATAAGATCGTGACGTAGTGCAGGTCATGCCTACTTAACCAGTCAGCAAATATATGTTTGATTAGCTGCTTCGCGGGCTCAAAGTCTGCGAAGGAAATCCGATATCTGCCACCGTCCAAAGCAAGGACGATATTTTCAGCACTCATGAGATCGACGGAATGTATCTCATTGGAAAAGTCGTCGAAGTAGCGCACAACGGGCGGAAGCGGCGGCAACTTGGCGGAAAGACTTCCGATCTCGGCGAGAAGTACCGGCTCCACCATTCTTTTTACGGGTTTCATAGATGGCGTTCCGGATTGATACGCCTCAATGCCTCTACGAAAATGTCGAATTTCTCGTCCCAGACGTCGGAGAGACTGGTTTCGAAGTAAGCCTTGGCATAAAGGCGCGGCATGTTGGAACTCTTCGACCAGCCGAAAAACATGCGCAGCTTTTCCTGTGCTTTGTCCAGATCGAGCCCGTTATCCTGGTAGCGCCTCATGCGCACGACTGCCGCCGTATGACGTAGGTCATGACAAGAAACACTCTTAAGCCCTTGTTTTGCGAGAGATTCTTTTGCTCGGTTCGATAGGACGTCAGTTGCGATTTCGAACATTTTCCCGAACGAGCGCAGTGCCAGAGGCTCCGCTTTCTGCGAGATCAGCAAATGGGGATAATTCGCGCGACCGCGATAATTGCTGATGTAGTGCAGCGCCAGATCGACGATCTCTTGAGGAAGAGGGAGCTGCCGCCGCGACGGTTCGGTTTTCAAGCTGGGCCGGTCATATCGCGGGTCGTTATCTCCCGTTTCCTCGATGTCCAACCAGTGAAGGTTTTTCCCGGCCTCTAGATCAAAGTCTTGTTTGAAGGAGCTAACATATAAAAGCGCGGCCTCGCCACGGCGTAACCCGAGACGCAGCAGCAGCATGAAGATCAGCAGGTTCCGCCACCGCAGCGCCTCGGTCTTGAAGGGATTTCGCGCCGAATCCGGCCTGAAGACATCGTAAAGGTCCTCAACTACCGACGGCGGTAGCGCCCTGACCGGCGGCGGCGGCTTTTGCGGATTCGGCGTGAGTTGACGATAGAGGTTTTCGAGCCGCAAGAGCCTTGCATCGATTTCATCGGCCCGTATCCCATGCTCACTGCCTGCAAAGTGAAGCATGTCGATGACGAAGTTCAACACAAACGTCCACATAAGGGATTTGTCGGTCTTGTTGATAACAGCTTCATTCCGAAGCTGCGCCAGGAAGCCAACGAGACATTCCTCCAATGCATCGCAGTCAGCATCGGCGATCAAGCGGTCTAAACAATCGCTGCCACGCTGGCTTCGCACGGCATCATAGAAACGATCTAAGGCCAGCAGATACTTGCGGCGCGTCGAAGGCGCCAATGATGTCTTAATTATATCGGCCCAGACCGTCGCCCAAAACCGAGGGATTCCTGACGATCCTAAACTGACCAAACCAACCGTTGCTGACGGCAGCGATGTCGAACTGAGATTGGCTGGCATATTTTTTCCGCCAAGTGAAGAGCACGCTACATTGCAATGTAGCGCGAGAACGCAACAGCCAAATGACCATTCACAAGATATTGGACGAGCGCCAAAAAGGTCATTAGGAGCCAAAGAGCAACATCATCGAAATGACCGGAAAGTTCCATAAGACAGGTTATCTGATTTTTATCGGCTTGAAGGGTACATTCTATTTCCAAGTGCGACATGCCAAAGAACGCTCGAGCATAGCCAAATCGAGAAAATCCGCGCTGTTGATACTTATTGACCGGCTCCCCTGCCCTGCTTCAATCAAGCAATTTTTGATTTTCCTTCCAAGCCCTGCTGGTGATCGAATTTACTGGGGAATGTCGCTGCGCCGCACTGCCCATTTCGCGGGCCAGGGCGACGAAGGCCTTGAGCGCTGCGGAAGGATTACGCCGTCCGGGATAATAAAGGCAAAGACCTGCGAAGGGCGGCGTCCAGTCTTCCAGCACGCGAACAAGACGCCCCGCCTCGATATCGGCAAGCACGTCCTGCTCCATGAAAAAGCCAAGCCCAATGCCCTCGAGTACCGCCGTGCGTGCAAGCCCCGCTTCATCCAGCGTGATCGGGCCGGTCACATCGATCTGCGCAGTTTCCCCATCTTTCTCGAACCGCCAGCGATAGAGGGCGCCGTTCGGCAGCCGCACCCGAATGCATTGATGGCGCAGCAGGTCGGGCGGAACAAGCGGCTTGCCATGCTTCTCGATATATGCTGACGAGCCGACGACAGCATAGCGCTGCTGGCGTCCGAGAGACACCGCGATCATGTCGCTGGGCACGAGGCCTGCGACACGCACACCCAGATCGAACCCCTCCGCGACGATATCGACCAGCCGTCCTTCCGTGACGAGGTCGATATGCACCTGCGGATAGCGGCGCAGAAATTCCAGTACCAGAGGCGTGAGGATCTCGCGCGCCGCCATGGCGAAAGCATTGATGCGGAGCGTGCCTGATGGAATCGCCTGTTGCGACCGCGCCGCCTCCATCGCGCCGTGAATATCCTGCAATGCCGGGCCGATCTGCTCGGCAAAGGCCCTGCCTGCCTCGGTGAGCGAAACGCTGCGCGTCGTTCGGTTGAACAGCCGAACGCCCAGGCTCGCCTCGAGCTTGGCGATGGCATTGCTGAGCGCGGTCGTCGACATGCCCAGATCGAGCGCAGCGGCGCGAAACGACCCCCTGCGCGCAATGGCAATGACCGCTTCGAGATCGTTGAGGCCAGGTTTTTGCATTGTCCTGTTTTGCGCAATTACACATCCATATTTATCCCGCTTATCGCAACAGATGTCTACGCTTAATTGGATGGCAGAAACCAGCCGGGACAACGGTAAACAACAATCGAACCAGGGATTTCCAAATGCTTGAATTTCTCACTTTGAAAGGAAAACGCGCCCTTATCACCGCGGGCACGAAAGGCGCTGGAGCGGCGACAGTCGAACTTTTTCGTGCGCTTGGCGCACAAGTGCTGACGACCGCGCGCTCGAAACCGGAGACGCTGCCGGAAGCGCTTTTCATCGCTGCCGATCTGACAAATGAGGAAGGCTGCGCCACTGTGGCGGAGGCCGTGCGCCAGCGGCTGGGCGGGCTCGACATCATCGTGCATATGCTGGGCGGCTCGTCTGCCCCCGGCGGCGGCTTTACCGCGCTTACCGATGAGCAATGGCACAAGGAGCTCTATTTGAACCTCTTCCCCGCTGTCCGGCTCGACCGGGAACTGGTTCCGGAAATGGCAGCACAGGGAAGCGGCGTGGTGGTCCATGTTTCGTCCATCCAGAGGCTGCTGCCCCTGCCGGAGGCCACCACCGCCTATGCCGCAGCCAAGGCCGCGCTATCGGCCTATAGCAAAAGCCTGTCGAAAGAGGTTTCGCCGAAAGGCGTGCGGGTTGTCCGCGTATCGCCGGGCTGGATCGAAACCGAATCCTCCCTCGAGTTGGCGCAGCGCCTCGCGGAGGAAGCGGGAACAGACATCGAGGGTGGCAGGAAGATCATCATGGAGTCCCTTGGTGGAATTCCGATTGGCCGGCCCTCGAAGCCAGCCGAAATCGCCAATCTCATCGCCTTCCTCGCTTCCGACCGCGCGGCCACCATTACGGGAACGGAATATGTGATCGACGGTGGAACGGTTCCGACGGTTTAACGGGGCCGCCGCGACTAGCTTCCCGTCCAGCCAGAGCGATCTTCTAGTATTTATTGAAAGGCCTATCGCGGCTACACCATTGCTTTTACTCTGGCGATGATCATCTTTCTTCTCCTTCTGAAGCTTTCGGGACGAAAGAAGATAAAGCCGATGAGGCGCAAGTCTAGGCATTGGAGCCGTTATAATGGACTATCAATATTGCGTCGTGGGTGGCGGCATTGTCGGGTTGGCAACTGCCATGGAACTTCACCGGCGGGATCCTTCCGCCAAAATCGTCTTGATGGAGAAGGAAGCGGGCTTCGGGGAACATCAGACCGGCCACAATAGCGGCGTCATTCATGCGGGCATCTACTATGCGCCGGGGTCGCTCAAGGCGCGTCTTTGCCGCGAAGGGGCGGAGGCCACCAAGCAGTTCTGCCGCGGCTCCGGAATTCCCTTCGAGACCTGCGGGAAACTTCTTGTCGCGACGACGCCTCTTGAAATGGAGCGGATGGCGGCGCTGGCGAGCCGAGCGCGGGAGAACGAGATCGAATTCGAGCCGGTTTCCGGGACAGGCCTTGCGGAGCTGGAACCCAATGTCAGTGGCCTTGGAGCACTGCTGGTCAGGGCCACGGGCATTGTGGATTACAGGCGTGTGTGCCTGGCGATGGCTGAAAAATTGGCCGATGCGGGTGTCAGGCTGATGCGGTCCACCACGGTGACCGGCATCGCGGAGGGCGATTCCGGCGTCAGCGTGACGACAGATACCGGCGTGACATTGAAGGTCGGCCGGCTTATCGCCTGTGCCGGGCTGCAATCGGACCGTATCGCGAAGCTCGCCGGCCTTCAAGTACGCCACCAGATCGTGCCGTTCCGGGGCGAGTATTATACCCTGCCGAAAAGCAAATCGGGCATCGTAAAGCATCTGATCTACCCGATACCGGACCCTGACCTTCCCTTCCTCGGCATTCACCTGACACGCACGATCGACGGCCGGGTAACGGTCGGGCCGAATGCGGTTCTGGGCTTTTCGCGCGAGGGATATCGCAAAGGCAGTTTCAATCCGCAGGACGTGGCGCAGATGGCGGCTTTCGGCGGGTTCTGGAAGATGGCGAAACGCAATCTCGCCTCAGGCGTGACCGAGTTCCGCAATTCCCTTTCGAAGCGCCGCTATCTGGAGCAATGCCGCAAATATTGCCCGAGCCTCAGGATCGATGATCTCGGCGAGCCGGGAGCGGGTATCCGCGCGCAGGCGATTCTCGCCGATGGCACATTGGTTCACGACTTTCTGTTCCTCGACACGCCGCGGCAACTGCATGTCTGCAATGCCCCCTCCCCCGCCGCGACGTCGGCCATGCCGATTGCGAGGATGATCGTTGACCGGATGATGTCATGAAGCCGCGGAACTGTGCATCCGCGGCTTCAACCCGTGTCAGACCGCAGCGCGCCGGTCGTGTTTCGCCAGCCGGCGGAGCAGGTAATCCACTTCGGCTCTGCCGGTCTCGCTGAGGGCGAGCCCGGGCTTGCGCTGCGCGTCGGAGGTGATGACGCCGCGCCGCTTCAGGACATGCTTGCGGACAGCAAGGCCGATGCCGAGCTGTTGCTCGTAACGGATCAAGGGAAGGTGCGCATCGAAAAGATCGTGCGCCTCGTCCCGCCTGTCATTGGCGAACAGGTCCATCAGTTCCACGAGCATATCGGGAAACCCATAGCCGGTCATCGCGCCGTCAGCGCCGCGCTCCGGCTCGAAGTCGAGGAACATGCCGCCATTGCCGCACAGGATAGAGAACGGTCGCAGCTCTCCAGCCTTCTGCATGGCACGAAGCTTGGAAATCTTCTCCAGTCCCGGCCAGTCTTCATGTTTCAGCATCAGGCAGGATGCATGGTTGGCCATGATCTTCGCGATGACACTCGCCGACATCACCACATTGAGGGTCAGCGGGTAATCCTGCAGCACCCATGGCACTTCCTCGCCGACCGCCTCCACCGCTTGAGCAAAGTATGTGACGATCTGATCGTCGGTCCTGAGCGTGGGATTGGGGGCAATCATCACGCCCGCAGCGCCCATATCCATGGCGTCTCGCGCCAGTGAGCGCATGGCGGCGAAGCCCGGCGCGGAAACGCCGACGATAACAGGCACGCGCGAGCGGCCCACCACCTGCTTGATGATGGCCCGCGATTCCGCCGGCTCCAGCTTAGGCGCTTCGCCCATGATGCCGAGAATGGTGATGCCGCTGCAGCCGCTATCCTGATAGAAGTCCGTCAGCCGGTCGATCGATGAATGGTCGAGCGCGCCATTATCGAAAAACGGCGTCGCGGCGATGGCATAGACGCCGTGGGACTGCGTGGAGAAGGTCATTGCGACTCTTTCCACGCCTGATAGCGCGCCTTGGTTTCGGCATTCATCGGATAGAGACCCGGCAGCGGCACGCCGCGGTCGACTTCGGTCATGATCCAGGCTTCCATCCGCTCCTGTTCCGGCGCTTCCGCCAGCACGGCGTCAAGCAGCTTCGCCGGAATAAGGACCGCCCCGTCCTCGTCTGCCACGACGATGTCATCGGGGAATACGGCCACGCCACCGCATGCGATCGGCTCCTGCCATCCGACAAAGGTAAGGCCAGCCACCGAAGGAGGAGCAGCGACGCCGTTGCACCAGACATTCATGCCTGTGCCGAGCACGCCCTCCGCATCGCGCATCACCCCATCGGTGATGAGAGCCGCAACGCCGCGCTTCACCATGCGGGAGCACAGGATATCGCCGAAAATGCCGGCGTCGAGCACGCCCAGAGCGTCCGCCACCGCAATGCAGCCCTCGGGCATGGCTTCGATCGCGGCGCGGGTGGAGATCGGCGAGGCCCAGCTTTCCGGCGTGGCGAGATCCTCACGCGCGGGCACGAAGCGGAGCGTGAAGGCAGGGCCGACGATCCGGCCCTGGCCCGGCTTCAGAGGTTTCGTGCCGCGCATCCATACATTGCGCAACCCTTTCTTCAAGAGCACGGTCGTCAGCGTGGCGGTCGAGACGCCCTTCAGCGTCTCGACGATCTCTGGATCGAGCGTCATTTGTTGTTCCTGTTTCCTTGTTTAAGCGCAACCTTGTCTTTGATCCGCAAATCCATCTTTTGCTCCGTTTCGCCCGACTATGCCCCAGAAAAAACCACAGAAAAATCTAGTTTTTTATAGCTTCAAACGATAGAAAACCTAAATGGAGACGCGTTTCCTGGAAACCTTTCTTGTTGTTGCGGAATTCGGTTCGCTGGCTGAGGCGTCCCGAAGGCTGGGGATCACGCCTGCAGCCGTTGCGCAAAGAATGCAGGCCTTGGAGGACGAGATCGGGATTCCGCTCTTGGTGCGATCCGGTCGCCGGGTGAAGCCGACGGAAGCCGGTCACGCCATCCTGGAAAAAAGCCGGCGCATTCTGTCGGACGTTCATCACCTTCGCAGCCTTGCGTGCAATGACATGTCCGGCGAGTTGCGGCTCGGCGCCATTTCCACCGCATTGACCGGCCTGCTTCCTTCCGCGCTCCGGCATGTCCGGTCCACGATGCCGGATGTGGAGGTATTCCTGCTTCCAGGCACATCCGCCGATCTCTATCAGACCCTCCTGAACGAGAAGATCGATGCGACGATCGTGGTCAAGCCACCCTTTGCGCTACCCAAGACGCTGGAATGGCGTCTCCTGCGTTCGGAGCCGCTGGTGCTGATGGCGCCGGCATCGGCGGATGACGCCACTCCGCATGAGCTTCTCCGTAGCAAGCCGTTCATCCGTTATGACCGGAACAATTGGGGCGGACGCCTGGCGGACCATTACCTTCAGGAAAACGAGATCCGGCCGAAGGAATGGCTGGAGCTCGATTCATTGGAGGCGATCGGCGTTATGGTGGAAAACGAGCTGGGCGTATCGCTCGTGCCCGACTGGTCGGCTCCATGGCACCAGAGCCTCAATGTATTGCGGCTGCCTTTGCCGCGACGGGCGATGCCGCGGGAAATCGGGATGGTCTGGCCCCGCCATTCGCCATGTGGAAAACTGGTCGCAGCCCTGCTCGCAGCGCTGGAGAGAGGACCGAGCTCCAATGGCACTTGATCCAACGGCTCACGCGTCCCGCCAGAGCACCCTCACCGCCATCGTTGCGGCGGAGGTGCGTTTTTCCACCATCAGCTTGTTGAATATCTGCTCGAGATGCTTGTTGACGGTGCGTGGCGACATATCGAGGATATCGGCGATCTCCTTGTTCGCCTTGCCGTGAGCGATCCAGAGCAGCACCTCCGCCTCGCGCAAGGTCAGCCCGAATGCCTTGGCGAGCTGTTCCTCATCGGTGCCGCGATGCCGGTCGACGAGGCGCAGCAATATTTCGTCGCCGCCATCGTCGCTGAGAAGGCGAAACTCCATATCCTGGCCGTTGCGCGAATAGCGGAACGCTTCGCGGAGGTTTATTGGTGCCCCCTGCTCGCTTCGGCCAAGCCACTCCACCACCTCCCAGGGAAGGTAGGCGCGCTGGTCAGAGCGTATCCCAGCCCGCTGCATCAAGTCGGCGGCTTGCTGCGTCGACCAGAATATCCGGCCGTTTCGGTCGCATGCGATGATCCAGCGCCCGGTCGAATCGAGGGCCCGGTGTGCGGAGCGGGCGCGGCGGGCATTGCTGAGATGCACGCGCATGCGGGCGAACAGCTCGTTCAGCTCGATCGGCTTGCTGACGAAGTCTACACCACCGGCCGCAAGCGCGCGCACCACATGCTCACTCTCGTTGAAGCCGGTCATGAAGATGATGGGAATGTCCTCGAAGCCGCGCGCGGATTTGAGGATCTGGCAGGTTTCGAATCCATCCAGGCCCGGCATCACGGCATCCATCAGCACGATATCGGGCGAATTGCTGTGGGCCAGCGTGATCGCTTGCCGCCCGCTGTTGCAGGTGAGGACCTCCATGCCCTCAAGCGTCAGTGCGTCGGACAGCATGAGCAGCGCATCCGGGGAATCGTCGATGACGAGGACACGGCTTGTGTCCATTGTGTCAGGCATTCTTCACCTCTTCGATCACGGCCAGGAACTCCCGAAGCCGATAGTTCGCGGCGAGGTGCCGCATATGGTGACAAAACCGCGCCGTGGCCGGCGCAGATGTCTCGATATCGTTCAGCGTCGCCTCGATCGAGCGGATGAAGCCGGTCTGGCCAAGCGTCCGCAATTGTTTCAGCTTGTGCGGCTCGGGCAGTTCGCCCGGAGCGAAATCCGGCTGCGGTTCCGCCTCGACAGTTCCCTCGTCCGCATGCACCCACGTCAGCGGCAGCAATGTCCCGAACCAGTCGAACAACTCGTCGAAGCCGAAGGGCTTGGTGAGGTAGGCATCGCAGAGGCCGGCATATTCCGGGTTCGTCCGCTCGTTGCCGATATCGGCGGATAGCATAATGATCGGCATTTCGCGCCCGGTCCGCTTGCGCGCTTGCCGCGCCACCTCCCAGCCGGACATGCCGGGCATTGCGACGTCGAGGATGAGGATATCAGGCCGGTAGAGCGACAGGGCCGAAAGGCACGCCTTCCCGTCGGCGGCGGTGATGACGGTGAAGCCGAGCGGCCGCAGTACATCCTCCAGAAGCGCCCGCTGGTTGCCGTCGTCATCGGCGACCAGTACGGTGCGCCGCACGCCCTCATAGCCGCTGATGCGTGAAATGGCGGCGGACACATCCTCAATGCCGGTAGCGGCGGAAAGATGCAGCCGCACCTTGACATAGGTGCCCGTGCCCGGCGTGCTGCGCATCAGGAGTTCGCCGCCCATGATTTCCACCAGCAGCTTGGTGATCGTTAGTCCTAGCCCCGTGCCGGGAGACCGGGCCACATTGCCCGGCTGCTCAGCCCGCTCGAACGGCAGGAATATCCGTTCGATATCCGTTTCGTGGATACCGACGCCGGTGTCCTCGATCTCGAAGGTCGCCACCTGACCGCGATAGGTCACCGTCAGGCTGACCTTGCCATGGTTGGTGAATTTGATGGCGTTCGACAGGAGGTTGATCAGCACCTGCCGCAGCCGCTTTTCGTCGGTGACGACATAATCGGGCATCGAGGAACTGGCGCGAAACTCGAAATCGACGCCCTTGGCCTGAGCCTGAAGCGTCAGCATATCGACGATCTGGTCGAGGAAGGGCCTGAGCGCGATCTTGTGGCGGAAAATTTCCAGCCGCCCGGCCTCGATCTTCGAGATGTCGAGCAGCCCCTCGATCATGTCGGCCAGGTGCTCGCCGCTGCGCTTGATCGTGCGCGCCGCATTATGGATGTAGACCGGCAATCCCTTCTGCCGTTCCAGCAGCTGGGCATAGCCGAGGATCGCGCTGAGCGGGGTGCGCAGCTCGTGGCTGAGGCCGACGACATATTTGCTTTTGGCGACATTGGCCTGCTCGGCCGCTTCCTTCGCCTTCTGCAACTGCCGGTCCGTCTCCTCATGCGCCTCGATCTCGTCCATCAGAAGCCGCGTATGCTTGCGCGCCTCGTCCTCGGCGAAGGTGCGGCTCTCTTGCGCCAGCACGAACAGCCAGACGATGATGCCGGCGATGATGAAGATGATGATGAACAGCTTCCACAGCACGGCGGCGGTCTGTGCGGGAGGCAGTGTCCGGTCGAGGCTGCTCTGGAAGTAAATGAGCCAGAATACGAGGCCGATCAGCGCCGTCACCACGGTCAGCACGGCGAGATAGCGGGCAAGCCGGCTTTCGAGGAAGGCCTGGAGCCGGCCCGGCAGGAACGCGATTGCGAAACCGCGCAACTGCTGCATGAAGCGGGCGTCGGTCTTGCAGCTATCGACGCAGCGCGCGTCCAGGGAGCAGCAGAGCGAGCAGATCGGCCCGGAATAGATCGGGCAGCTCGCCATGTCCTCGCTGTCGAAATGGTGTTCGCAGATACAGCATTCGATCAACTGGCCGCTCTTCCAGTTCGCCGAAGATTGCCTTGCGATGTAATAGCGCCCGCGCGTCGCGACCGCCAGCACCGGCGCGAGGACGAAGGCGGACAGCAGAGCGACATAAATGTACACGGCGGCGAGCGTCGGACCGAATGCGCCGAAATAGGCGATGAGGCCGGCCAGCGCGGAGATGGTCATGGCTCCGAAACCGACCGGGTTGACGTCATAGAGATGCGCCCGCTTGAACTCGATCTTGCGCGGCGACAGGCCGAGCGGCTTGTTGATGACGAGGTCGGCGACAATCGCCCCCATCCATGAGACGGCGAGGATCGAGTACAGCCCCAATGTCTGCTCCAGCGCCTTGTAGACGCCGAATTCCATCAAGAGCAGGCCGAGCATGACATTGAAGACGAGCCAGACGACGCGGCCGGGGTGGCTGTGGGTCAGCCGCGAGAAGAAGTTCGACCAGGCAATCGAACCGGCATAGCTGTTGGTAACGTTGATCTTGAGCTGGCAGATGACGACGAAGATGCCGGCGACACCGAGCGCCAGCTCCGGCGAGCCGAGCATTTCGCTGAAGACGCTTAAGTACATCTGCGTCGGGTCTGAGGCATCCTTGAAATCGACGCCGTGCTGAAAGGCGTAGAAGGCGAGGAAAGAGCCCGCCAGGATCTTCAACCCGCCGATCACCATCCAGCCGGGACCTGCCGCGAGCAGCGCCGCCCACCAGCGCAGCCGGTTGGCATGATCGCGCCGCGGCAGGAAACGCAGGAAGTCCACCTGCTCGCCGATCTGGGCGACCAGCGAGAAGATCACCGCCGAGGCTGCGCCGAAATGCACGAGATCGACGCGGCCGTCCGCATGCCCCCACAGTCCCGAATAGCCGGTCCACTGCCGCACCGACGGATGGCTCTGGGCGGCGATGAAGACGAAGGGCGCCAATTGCAGCACGACCCAGAACGGCTGCGACCACGCCTGAAAGCGGCTGATGAAGGTGACGCCATGAGTGACGAGTGGGATGATAACAAGCGCGCCGATGATATAGCCGATCGGCAGTGGCAGGCCGGTGCAGAGCTCCAGCGCCGTCGCGATGATCGCCGCCTCGATTGCGAAGAAGATGAAGGTGAATGTCGCATAGATCAGCGAGGTTACCGTCGAGCCGATATAGCCGAAGCCGGCGCCGCGCGTCAGAAGGTCGATATCGACGCCATATTTGACGGCGTAATAGGCGATGGGCACCCCCATCAACATGATGATCGTGCAGGAGACGGCTATCGCAGCCACCGCGTTGGAGAAACCGTAATTCAGCGTGATTGCCCCGCCGATCGCCTCCAGCGCCAGGAACGAGATCGCGCCGATCGCGGTGTTGGCGATGCGCCAGTTGGAAAAGCGCCGCACCTTGTAGGCGGTGAACCGCAGCGCGTAGTCCTCCAGCGTCTGGTTCGCCACCCATTTGTTGTAGCTGCGCCGGTTTCTCGGAATGCGCTGCGCCGTGTTCAAGCCTGATGCTCCCTCTTGGGCCCAAGGCATTTTCGCTGCATCCCCTGCCCCGGCCCCAAAGGGAGCCGAAGCAAGTTTCATTCCACTTCCGCGCACCCGTTCGGGCGGTAAAATGATGGAGGCGAAAAGGCCAGCCGGGACATTCGACCCCCAAGATGTTCCCCTTTTTATTCAATGAAATAGACGCATTCTTGGGATCGATGCCCGCATGTTACGGGCAAAACGCATGGGGGCAAATACGTTAAACGCTCCATTGTTGCGGCGCACCAATTCTGTCGAACTTCACGCAGCTGTCGATTGATCGATCGGCAGAAGGTTCAAAAAAGAGCGACATGATGAGGGGTTTGCCATGAGGGATGATATTTCGAAAAATACCCTGTCCGTGACCCGGCGGACGCTGCTGGCGGGCATTGCCGGCCTGCCGCTGCTTTCGATGATTGGGCCTGTTCTGGCGGCGGACTATCCGACGGCTGCCGTCAACACGACCGGGCTCGCCGTTACCGATGACACCGTCAAGGTCGGCATCCTCCATTCCGTGACCGGCACCATGGCGATCAGCGAGACCGGTTCGGTGCAGGCGGAGAAGCTGGCCATCGAACAGATCAACGCTGCCGGCGGCGTTCTGGGCAGAAAGATAGAATTCATCCAGGAGGACGGCGCCTCCGATTGGCCGACCTTCGCCGAAAAGGCCAAGAAGCTGCTGGTGCAGGACAAGGCCGCCGCCGTTTTTGGTTGCTGGACCTCGGCTTCGCGCAAGGCCGTGCTGCCGGTTTTCGAGCAATATAACGGCATGCTCTATTATCCGACTTTCTATGAAGGTCTGGAGGAAAGCCCGAACGTCATCTACACCGGCCAGGAGGCGACCCAGCAGATCCTCGCCGGCATAGACTGGGTGGTGAAGGAAAAGGGCGCCAAGAGCTTCTACCTGCTCGGCTCCGACTATATCTGGCCGCGCACCTCCAACAAGATCGCCCGCAAGCACATCGAGAAGCTCGGGCTGGAGGTCGTCGGCGAAGACTATTACCCGCTCGGCCATACCCAGTTCAACTCGGTGATCAACAAGATCAAGCTGAAGAAGCCTGATGTGATCTACGCCATCGTCGTCGGCGGCTCCAACGTCGCCTTCTACAAGCAGTTGAAGGCAGCCGGCATCGATCTTTCCAAGGAGAAGCCGCTGCTTCTCACCATCTCGGTGACGGAAGATGAAATCCTAGGGATCGGCGGCGAGAACATAGCCGGCGCCTATGCGATGATGAAATATTTCCAGAGCCTCGACAATCCCAACAACAAGGCCTTCGTCGAAGCCTTCAAGAAGATGTGGGGCGACAATATCGTCATCGGCGACGTTACGCAGGCCGCTTATCTGGGTCCCTGGTTGTGGAAGGCCGCCGTCGAGAAGGCCGGTTCCTTCGACATCGACAAGGTCAAGGCCGCCTCGCCCGGCATTGAACTGACGACCGCGCCGGAAGGCTATGTAAAGATCCACGAAAACCATCACCTCTGGTCCAAGGCCCGCGTCGGCCACGCCAAGGCGGATGGCCAGTATGCGGTGGTCTATGAGACGACCGATCTGATGGAGCCCAATCCGTTCCCCGAAGGCTATCAATAAGCCTCGATACGCCGCCTGCCCATGCGGGCGGCGCCGGTTCCGTTTCCGCTCCCGATATCTGTCTGCTTTCCGCGAGACCACCATGATTGGCGACTATACGATCGGCGAATTCACCTCGATCCTGGCTATGCAGGGCTTTGCGGGGCTGAGCCTCTTCTCCGTGTTCGTTCTGATGGCTCTGGGCCTGGCGATCATCTTCGGGCAGATGGGCGTCATCAATATGGCGCATGGCGAATTCATGATCCTCGGCGCCTATGTGACCTATATCTGCTCGCATATCGTAACCGAATATGTGCCCGGCCTCTTCCCGGTCTATTTCTTCATCGCCATGGCTCTGGCTTTCATTGCCGCCTTCGCGCTGGGCGTGCTGGTGGAATGGGGAATGATCCACTTCCTCTACCGCCGGCCGCTCGACACGCTGCTGGCCACCTGGGGGCTGTCGCTCATCCTGCAACAGCTCTACCGCTCGGTGTTCGGTGCCCGCGAGGTCGGCGTCACCCTGCCTGACTGGATGATGGGCTCGATCGCGCTCACCGACACGATCGAAATTCCGATCAACGGCCTGTTCGTGATGGTGCTGACGCTGCTCGTCTCCCTTGCCGTCTATTTCATCCTGTTTCGCTCCGCCTGGGGCAAGCAAGTGCGCGCGGTGTTGCAGAACCGGGTCATGGCTGGCGCCGTCGGCATCAACACCAAGCGCGTCGACCGGATGACCTTCGGCCTCGGCTGCGGCATAGCCGGCATAGCGGGCTCCGCCTTCACCATGATCGGCTCCACCGGCCCGACGGCAGGCCAGCTCTATATCGTCGACACCTTTCTCGTCGTCGTCTTCGGCGGGGCCGGCAGCCTGATCGGCACCATCGCCTCGGCCTTCACCATCTCGCAGGCGCAATCGTCCATGGAGTTCTTCATGAGCGGCTCGATGGCCAAGGTGCTGACCCTGCTCACCGTCGTCATCATCCTGATGCTGCGTCCGCAGGGCCTGTTCACACTCAACATCCGCCGCTGAGGAGTTTTTCGATGAAAACCGACGACATTCTCTTTTCAAGGCAGGGGTGGCTCGCCTTCGCCATCCTGGCAGGCTTCATCCTTCTCGTCCTGCCGGCTTCGGTCGATATCTTCCGCCTCAACCTGATCGGCAAATATCTGACCTATGCCTTCGTCGCGCTCGGGCTGGTGCTCTGCTGGGGCATGGGCGGCATCTTAAGCCTCGGTCAAGGCATCTTTTTCGGGCTCGGCGGCTACTGCATGGCGATGTACCTGAAGCTCGAAGCCTCGACGCCGGAGGCGACGAAGATCCAATCGACGCCGGGCATCCCCGATTTCATGGACTGGAACCAGCTGACCGAACTGCCCTTCTGGTGGCAGCCGTTCCATTCCTTGGGCTTCACGCTTGTGGCCATCGTCGCGGTGCCCGTCCTCTTCGCCTTTATCATCGCCGCGGCCATGTTCAAGCGGCGCGTCGGCGGCGTCTATTTCGCCATCATCACCCAGGCGATCGCCGCGATCATGACCATTCTGATCATCGGCCAGCAGGGCTATACCGGCGGCGTCAACGGCATCACCGACCTGCGCACCCTGAATGGCTGGGACATCCGCACCGACGGCGCCAAGCTGACGCTCTACTTCATCTGCGCCGTCCTGCTGCTCGCCTCGGTGCTGCTGGCGCAGGCGGTGAAGATATCCAAATTCGGCCGGCTGCTCGTCGCCATGCGGGACCGCGAGGAGCGCGTGCGCTTTTCCGGCTACGACGTCTCCAATTTCAAGATCTTCATCTTCTGCCTTGCCGCTGCCTTCTCGGCCATCGGCGGCGCCATGTTTACCCTCCAGGTCGGCTTCATGTCGCCTTCCTTCGTCGGTATCGTTCCTTCCATCGAGATGGTGATCTTCTGCGCGGTCGGCGGGCGGCTGTCGCTCTTCGGCGCGGTCTACGGCGCGCTCATCGTCAATGCCGCCAAGACGTCGTTCTCGGAGAGTTTTCCGGAACTGTGGCTGTTCGCCATGGGCGGCCTCTTCATCGCCGTCGTCATGGCCTTCCCCAACGGCCTGGCCGGTCTTTACCACGACCACGCGGAACCCTGGCTGCGGCGGCTTTTAAAGCATTCCGTCATCAGGCGGCCCATCGCCGCCACGACCAATCCGGCGAACTGAGAGATGCACGTCATGCTTGTCACCGATACCGGACAGAAGGATTTCCTGCTTGCGGTCGAAGGACTCACCGTCTCCTTCGACGGCTTCAAGGCGGTCAACGACCTCTCTCTTTACGTCGATGAGAACGAAATCCGCGTCATCATCGGCCCGAACGGCGCCGGCAAGACGACGGTGCTCGACCTGATCTGCGGCCGCACCCGCCCGACCGGCGGCTCGATCCGCTTTTCCGGCAAGGAGCTGACCGGCATGCGCGAATTCGAGATCGTGCATGCGGGCGTCGGGCGCAAGTTCCAGAACCCGTCGATCTATGAGGACCTGACGGTGTTCGAGAATCTGGAGCTGTCCTTCCCGCGCGGACGCGACGTTTTCGGCGCCCTGTTTTTCCGCCGCGACGCCGAGGTGCGCGACCGCGTCGAGGAGGTGGCCGGGCTGATCTTCCTCAAAGACCACCTCGACACCGAGGCGGCGATCCTCAGCCACGGCCAGAAGCAATGGCTGGAGATCGGCATGCTGCTGATCCAAAGCCCGAAGCTGTTGATGCTCGATGAGCCGGTTGCCGGCATGAGCGTTGCGGAGCGCGTTAAGACCGCCGAGTTGCTCAACACCATCATCCGCAACCAGTCGGTGATCGTGATCGAGCACGACATGAAGTTCGTCGAGGACATCGCCCACCGCGTCACCGTGCTGCATCAGGGCAAGGTGCTGTCGGAAGGGTCGATGGAGCGCGTCAAGAGCGATCCCAAGGTCATCGAAGTCTATCTCGGTCATTAGGAAGCAATACGATGCTCACAGTCGAGAACCTTCATGTCGCTTACGGCCAGAGCCAGGTGATCCGCGGCATGAACTTTGCCCTCAACCCCGGCGAGATCGTCGCCATCATGGGCCGCAATGGCATGGGAAAGACCACGCTGATGAAGGCGCTGATGGGAATCGTCCCGTCCGCGCATGGCATCATCCGCATCGGCGACGCACAGGTCGTTGGTATGGAGAGCTATCGCCGCGTTGCCGCCGGCCTCGCCTATGTGCCGCAGGGACGCATGATCTTTCCGGCCATGACCGTGAAGGAGAACATCGAGACCGGGCTCACCGTTACCGGCGAACGCGCGGTGCCCGATTCCCTCTACGAACTGTTTCCTGTGCTGCTTGAGATGAAGGGGCGGCGCGGGGGCAACCTCTCCGGCGGCCAGCAGCAGCAGCTCGCGATCGCCCGGGCGCTCGCCTCAAAGCCGAAAGTGCTTTTGCTCGATGAGCCGACCGAGGGGATCCAGCCCTCGATCATCAAGGAAATGGCCCGAACCCTTTGCAGCATCCGCGACCGGATGGGTTTGTCGATCCTCGTTTCCGAGCAGGTTCTGAGTTTCGCCCTCGACATGGCCGACCGTGTCCTCGTCATCGAGAAGGGAGACATCGTTCATGAGAGCCCGCGCAACAGCATCGATGAGGCGAAGATTGCCGGTTTTCTGTCCGTTTGACCACCCTATCCCTCACCCAGGAAGGAGCAAGAAATGCCCGAAACGCTGATCAAGGTCGATCTCAATGAATCGCCCTATACGAATGAGAAAATCCACAACCGCTGGCATCCGGACATCCCGATGGCCTGCTGGGTTGAGCCCGGCGACGACTTCCGCGTCGAGACCTATGACTGGACGGGAGGTCAGATCAAGAACGACGACGACGCCTCCGACGTTCGCGATGTCAATCTGTCTCAGGTGCACTTCCTTTCCGGTCCGATCGGGGTCAAGGGCGCCGCGCCCGGCGATCTTCTGGTCGTCGATATCCTCGATATCGGCACCTTCGACGACAGTCTCTGGGGCTTCAATGGCTTCTTTTCCAAAAAGAATGGCGGCGGGTTCCTGACCGAGCATTTTCCCGAAGCCCAGAAATCGATCTGGGATTTCCATGGGATGTTCACCTCGTCCCGTCATGTGCCGGGCGTCAAATATGCAGGCATCATCCATCCCGGCCTCATCGGCTGTCTGCCTGATCGCAAGATGCTCGATATGTGGAACGCACGCGAGAAGGCGTTGTTCGACACCAATCCGGAACGGGTGCCGGCGCTGGCGAACCTGCCGAATGGCGGCCCGACCGCGCATATGGGCGCGTTGAAAGGCGAGGCCCGCGACAAGGCCGCAGCGGAAGGCGCACGCACCGTCCCGCCCCGCGAACATGGCGGCAATTGCGATATCAAGGATCTTTCGCGGGGTTCGAAGATCTATTTCCCAGTCTATGTCGACGGCGCGGGCCTTTCGATGGGCGATCTGCATTTCAGCCAGGGCGATGGCGAGATCACCTTTTGCGGCGCTATCGAAATGGCCGGCTGGCTGCACATCAAGGTGACCCTGATCAAGGACGGCATGGCGAAATACGGTATCAGGAATCCGATCTTCCGCCCCTCGCCGATCACACCGAAATATGACGATTATCTGATCTTCGAGGGCATCTCCGTCGATGAAGGCGGCACGCAGCACTATCTCGACGTTCACATCGCCTACCGTCAGGCCTGCCTCAATGCCATCGAATATCTCACCAAGTTCGGGTATAGCCGGGCCCAGGCCTATGCGATCCTTGGAACGGCGCCCGTACAGGGCCATATCTCCGGCGTCGTCGATGTGCCGAACGCCTGCGCCACGCTGTGGCTGCCGCTCGATATTTTCGAATTCGACCTGAAGCCCGGCTCAGAAGGCCCGAAGCAGTTCCTTGACGGAAAGATCGACGTTCCGCTGGCGCCGGATCTTTAGCCAGAAAGGGAGGGTGGAGAAACCTCCGCCCTCCCCTCTTCTACTGCTCAAGCACCCCTTTGCGTGCACGTCCCCCAGTTCCACCTTCAGGTCCGCTAACCACGAGCGTTTCCATGCCCAATTACGACTATAGCTGCCCCGATTGCGGTCCGTTTACCGAGAATCAACCAATGGCGCGATCCGTCGAACCATGCGCTTGCCCGCAGTGCGGCATCCCTGCCCCACGGGCATTTTTTTCGGCGCCTTTCTTCAGTTCCATGGATGGCGCGGCGCGAAACGCTCATACGACGAATGAACGTTCAGCCCACGCGCCAAAAACGTTGAAATCGTCGGGACATGGTCCTGGATGTTCCTGCTGCGGTGGCAAGAATCACTCCAAGGCGGTTTATCGCGCCGACGGCGGCAAAATCTTCCCTTCGGCCCGCCCGTGGATGATCAGCCATTAGGACACCAATCGTGCGGATGGTCCAGCAAGTTTAAACCCTCTCCAGCGCCACCGCGATGCCCTGCCCTACGCCGACACACATCGTAGCCAGCGCATATCTGCCGCCTCTGAGCTTCAACTCGAGCGCCGCAGTTCCCGCAATGCGTGCGCCCGACATGCCGAGAGGGTGCCCCAGAGCGATTGCGCCGCCATTGGGGTTCACGCGCGGGTCGTTGTCGGCGATGCCGAGGCTGCGCAACACTGCCAGGCTTTGCGAGGCGAAGGCTTCGTTGAGTTCGATAACGTCGAATTGCTCCTGTTTCAGCCCGAGCCGTGCCATCAGCTTATTCGGGGCCGGGACTGGGCCGATGCCCATGACGGGCGGCGAGACGCCGGCCATGGCGCCGCCGAGGATGCGCGCCATGGGCGTCAGGCCGTGTTTCTTCATGGCGCTTTCGGAAGCGACGATCAGCGCGGCGGCGCCATCATTGACGCCCGAGGCATTGCCCGCCGTCACGGTTGCGCCCTCGCGCCTGTTCACCGGTTTCAGCCCTGAAAGCGCCTCCATGCTCGTCGCGCGCGGATGCTCGTCACGGTCGACGACTTCAATGTCGCCTTTCTTCCGCGGCACGGTAACGAAACGCTGCTGGGGGTCGGCGGGCTTAAAGCCGGGGTGCATTCCCAGCCGAGCGGGCAACATTACGCCTCCGGCCCTTCCCCAGCCGAAGACCTGACGACCAGGTCATAAGATAGTTCCACCGTGTCCGGCGCTGTACCCGTGCCGATGTGGGAGAGAAGCATATCCGCGGCGCGTTCGGCCATTTCGAAGATGGGCTGGCGGATCGTCGTCAGCTGCGGCCAGACCATCTTTGCCAGCGCCGTATCGTCGAAGCCGACGACCGATAGCTTTTGCGGCACGGCGATGCGCAGTTCGTGCGCCGCCTGGAGGATGCCTGCGGCCATATCGTCATTGGATGCGAGGATGGCTGTCGGGCGGTTTGCGTGGTGCAGGAGCCGCCGGCCGGCATCGAGGCCGCTCTGGAAGGTGAAGGCGCCCTGCACTTCCAGCGCCGGATCGGGCGCGATGCCCGCCGCCTCCAGCGCCCGGCGAAACCCGGCGAGCCGCAGCCGCGCGGAGCGGTGCGTCGCGTCGCCGATCACGATGGCGATGCGGCGATGGCCTAGTCGCAGCACATAGTCCGCAAGGTCGAATGCGGCTCTTTCATCGTCGATGACGACGCTTCCCTTGGTATAAAGACCCGTATCGCCCGCAATGCGCACAAAGGGCAGATGCGAGGCGAGAAGCTCGTCCAATATGGCGGGATCGTCGCACATGGGCGGCGTCACGATGACGCCGTCGAGGCCGGAGGTATAGGCCGTGGACACCATCGCCCCGCGAATGTCCGCACGGTTCTCGACCGGGAAAATCAGCAGCCGGTAGCCGGTGCCGCGCAGCCGCTGCAACGCGCCCATCTGCAATTCGGTGACATAGGCTGGGCTCGGGTTTTCGAAGAAAAGACCGATGAGATGCGATCTTCTGCGCGCCAGATTGCGGGCCGCGACATTGGGGTGATAATTGAGCTTGCGCCCCGCCTGGCGAACTTTCTCCCTGATCTCCTCGCGCACATTGGGTTCGTCATTGAAGACGCGGGAGACCGTCTTGATCGACACGCCCGCCGCCTTGGCGACATCGCGTATGGTGGCTCGCTTGCCCGGCTTGGTTATCATTTTGTTAACGCCCCGCCTCCCCGGTTCTGCTGCCCCTCCCTCACCGCAAGCCAATGGCAAAATAATCAGTGCAACGCAATCGCTCAGCCGAATTCATCCTCTTCCGGGTCCGGCTGCGGAATACCCGGCAGCTCCGCGAGCGGCCTGTTGCGGTCGAGGAGGCCCGCCTCCTCCAGCTGCTCGATGTCGGGCAGGTCGCGCAGCGTGTCGAAGCCGAAGTGCGATAGAAAGGCGTCCGTGGTGATGTAGGTGTAGGGCGCGCCGGGCTGCGGGCTGCGCGGGCCTGACGTGATGAAGCCGGCATTGCGCAATTGTGCGATGATATCCCGGCTGATCTCGCGGCCCGTAAAGGCGGAAAGGTCGGCGCGTGTAATCGGCTGGGTATAAGCGATGGTGATCAGGGCGAGCGCCTGCGTTTGCGTCAGGTTCGCCTGTTTCTCGCTGCGCCCGGTGGCTGTGCGGATGGCGTCCGCATAGGCCGGGCGCGTACGGTGTTGAAAGCCGCCCGCCACGCGGACGATATCATAGGGCCGCGCCAGCAACTCTTCGCGAATGTCCTCGATCATGCCCTCGATGTCGCAATCATCCCCGACCAGCCGCTGCAGCGCCGCCAGGCCGACAGGTTCGCTCGCCGCGAAGATCGCCGCCTCGACGCGGTTCATCCATTCGCGTCTGCGGGCTTCAGGCGGCAGATCAGGCAAGTCACGGTCGAATGGCGGCTGTTCCCGCTTCTCTTTGCTGCGAGAGGCCATGCGTCAAAGCCCGTAAAGGCGGAAGGTGGGCCGCCCCGTCAGCTCGCGGACGGCGCCCAGCGTCAGAAGCCGCTCGAAAAGCCGCCGCACCGCGCGGTCGGTCATGCCCTGCCCTGGTGCCACACCCACCCACGCCGAAGGCAAAAGCGCATCGTCCTGAAGCAGCGCTTCGACAATGCGCGCCGCGCCTTTCGCGCGCAGCTTGGGCGCGATGAGTTTCAGCCGTTCCGCCCGCCGGGCCGCGTCCATGCCGAAATCATAGGCCTCGAGCGCCGCCTGCCCATAGGCAATGAGACAGGCCGTGCGCCAGCCCGCCTCTCCGATCCGAAGGCGGCGACGGTTCGGCCCTTCGCGGAAGAAGGATTTCTGAACCTGGGTGATAAGCAAGGGCACGGGCCGCGGCCATTTGAGGCCTGCGGCAAGGGTGAGGTCGGCGAGCCAAAAGGCAAAGAGCTCGGCGGGGATCGTCAAAGCCGGGAAGCCATCTGCAATATGCTCGGCAGCTTCGATTGCGGCGAAGGGCGCGGCACGCCCGCCCTGCCCCCGCGTATCAATCTGCCCGGCCAGTTCCTTCCAATCAATATCGGGTTTCGCCCCGAAAAGTTCGGCAATCGACGCCAGCACATCACCGTCAATCGCCCCGGAATGGCGGCCAAGCCTGCGCCAGGCGAGAAGCACCCTCCCCGCCGGTCCCGGGTCCTCGCCCGGGCGGGTCAAGCAGACCGCGTCCCGCAAAGCCCCCTCCTCTTCAGGCTTGCCTAGCAGCGAGGTGGAAACCGCCGCCGCCTTCAGCGCCATGCGCGCGCGCCACAGGCCGGTCCACTCCGGCCCGCCGCGGATCAGGCCATCCAGCGCCTGCAACGCCGCGCCGGCAAAAAACGCAGCCTCCGCCTCGGAAATGTCAGGCAGATCATGTCCCCTCGCCCAGGGAGCGGGAGGCGCAACGGCAGCGGGAAGCACCAAGGAGGTGGGACGGTTCATGGCCGCAATCTATGACGAAACCGCCGCCATCTCCACGCATTTTGCGCAAAACCACCAGATCATTTACAAGCCAGCTGGCTGCAAAGATGGTTGCGGATAATCGGCAGGGTGTTCTATTTTGAGGTGCTGGCTAGGAGAATCATATGCCCAGCAATCTTCCCGCACCTCATGCAGACCTTCTCGAGCGCATTCGCGCAGCCGTCGCGTCCGATATCAGGCTCACCGCCCTGTTGATCGGTGGTTCCTATATTCACGGCGGCCTCGATGAGCACTCGGATCTGGACTTCGTTATCGTCGTCGACGACGACCATTATTCAGAGGTCATGGCGACCCGCATGGCATTCGCTGAAGGCATCGGAAGCCTGCTTTCCGCCTTCACCGGTGAGCATGTCGGCGAACCGCGTCTGCTCATCTGCTTGTACGGCCCGCCTCTCGTGCATGTGGATCTGAAATTCGTTCTTTCATCGGATCTCGACCATCAGATCGAGCGGCGGGCTATCCTGTTTGCCCGGAATCCCGTCGAGGTCGAGAGACGCATCCAGGCAGGCACCGTCGTTTGGCCAAACCTTCCTTCCGACTGGTTCGAAGCGCGAGCCTGGATTTGGCTGCACTATGCGATCACCAAACTGCACCGTGGCGAGCTTTACGAGGCGATCGGCATGCTCGGCTTCTTCCGGGAACAGGTCATCGGGCCGATGCTATGCCGCCGTGCGGGTCTCAATCAGCGCGGCGTGAGGCGTCTGGAAGCCTTGCAATTGGATAAGGACGGCAAGCTTGCCGCCACAGTTGCCCGCCACGATGCCGCCCCCGTCCGGGCGGCCTTGAAAGCATCCATCGATCTCTACCTGGATCTGCGTGCCGACGACTTGCCTCCCAACCCATGCAAGGGAATGCCCGAACTTCTGTTGGAATTCATGGATAGATCAGAATACGCCAGTAAAGGACCAGTGCATTCATGAGCGAAGACCAAGCGACACGCCAGAGGCTTTCACTGGTTACGGTCGTGGTGCGCGATTACGACGAGGCGATAGCTTTCTATGCCGGAAAGCTCGGGTTCGAACTTCGTGAAGATACGCAGCTTTCCGGTACCAAGCGATGGGTGGTCATCGGTCCAAGCGGAGGCAGCGCGTCACTGCTGCTTGCGAAAGCCGCCAACGAAGAACAGTTTGCTGCGGTCGGCAACCAGACCGGTGGGCGCGTCTTCCTATTTCTGGAAACGGATGATTTCGAACGGGATTACGACCGCTACCTCGCTGCAGGCGTCGAATTCCGCGAACAGCCCCGAAAAGAGCCTTACGGCCGTGTCGCGGTTTTCGCGGACCTCTATGGAAACTTGTGGGACCTTATCGAACCCGGAGCGCCGGGGCCGGATACGCTGGCCCGCTGCACCCATCCGCTCAGGCGCTGTCGATCGCCAGGCAATCCGCGGGTGTCCGGGCGTTGATATGCTTGCTGTCGGTATGGCCGTGCATGGCGATGAGCGCGAGGTCGTCGCCTGCCCGGATCGGCCGCGTCCACCACCCGTCCTTGAGCATCCAGCCGGATGCCATGACGGCCTCGACATCACGGCTATCGGGCCGCAGCTGTGCGCTTTCGTGAACGATCTGCGCTTCCGGTGAGCGTCTCGCCAATTGCGCCCGCCCTTCGGCCAGCGCCAGTTCCTTGTCGCCAGCCATGATCAGCCGGTGGTAATAATGCCGTGTCCGGCGATATCGAGTGAGGTAAGCAATACGGATCTGATACGCGGGCATGGCGGCCTTCCCCTTACGCTGCCGAAAAATGAATCCAATGCCGTTTCAACAAAACTATGCGCTGTGTGACGAAATTGCCGCAAGAGAAAAATAAATAGATTCACAAGTTCAATAGAAATATTACGATATTTTTAAGATTTAATACTTGTCAGTATTCTGTAATCCGAACCGTTCAGCGATGCGACGTTTCAGTTGCTCGCGCACATCACGGTAAGCATCGAGTATTTGCTCGCGCGTGCCCTGCACAAGCGTCGGGTCCGGCATCGGCCAATATTCCACGTCAACGGAAAAGCCGCGCATCCGTTCCAGAACGGTATGATGGGCGAGCGGGGTGAGCGTAATCACAAGGTCGAAATAGCCATCGCCCAGCTCTTCCAGTTCCCTGGGGCGGCGCTCATCGAGCGAAAGCCCTTCCTCCGCCAGCACCGCAGCGACGAACAAGTCAGGCTCGCCGCGATTGACGCCCGCCGAAGCGAGATAGACATTCGGGCCCAGCATATGCCGGGCGAGACACTCGGCCATAGGCGAGCGGATCGCATTCATTCCGCAGACGAACAGGATGGAGGATGGCATGCGCTTCGCCGGCACTATACCGGGCGGCGTATCATCCGCTTTTTCCCCCTCAGCCGCCAAGCTCACCCCCGCCAATGCAGCACGCAGACCAGCGTGAACAGGCGGCGCGCCGTGTCGAAATCCACTTCGATCTTGCCGCGCAGTCGCTCCTTCAGCGTTTGCGACCCTTCATTGTGAAGCGCTCGTCGCCCCATGTCGATGGCTTCGATCCGGCTCGGCGTCGCAGAGCGGATCGCCTCGTAATAGCTCTCGCAGACCAGGAAATAGTCCTTCACCACGCGGCGGAAAGGCGCGAGCGCCAGGATATGCGTCGCAACCTCCTCGCCGGTTTCGCGCAGGATCGCGAAGATCAGCCGCGATTCGAGCAGCGAGAGTTTCAGCCGGTAAGGCCCGCCGATGGGATCGCCAATAGGATAGAAGCTGTTTTCCTCGATGAGATCGAAGATGGCAACGGCGCGCTCATGCTCGACATCAGGGGTGGAACGTCCGATGGATTCGTCCAGCTCGACGTCGATCAGTCTTGCTTGTCTGCCGCCGCCGGATGTCATGCCTGCCCTATAGGTTCAACCTGATCGCCACCGACCGGCCATGAGCGCCGAGCCCCTCGGCACGCGCCAGCTCGATGGCCGCCGGCCCGAGTGCGCGCAGTTGCTCCGGTCCGAGCTTCAAGAGCGAGGTACGCTTCATATAGTCGAGCACCGACAGGCCGGAAGAGAAACGCGCCGAACGCGCGGTCGGAAGCACATGGTTCGACCCGCCGACATAGTCGCCGATGACTTCGGGCGTGTATTTGCCCAGAAAAATCGCGCCTGCATTGCTGATGCCGGGCAGAAGCGCTTCCGGATCGGCCACCGCTAGTTCCAAATGCTCCGCCGCGATGCGGTTGATGAGCGGCAGCGCCGTCTCGAAATCATCGACCAACAGCACCGCGCCGAAATCGCGCCAGCTGGCCGAGGCCGTTTCAGCTCGCGGCAGCGTCTTTAGCTGCCGCTCGACGGCTTCCTCCACGGCGTGCGCGAAGGCGTCATCATTAGTCATCAGGATCGACTGGGCGGCGGCGTCGTGTTCCGCCTGCGCCAGAAGATCCGCGGCGATCCAGTCCGGGTCATTGTCGCCATCCGCCACCACCAGCACCTCAGAGGGACCGGCGATCATGTCGATACCGACCGTGCCGAAGACCAGCCGCTTCGCCGCGGCGACATAGGCATTGCCAGGGCCGACGATCTTGACGACGGGCGCAATCGTTTCCGTGCCATAGGCCAGCGCTGCAATCGCCTGCGCCCCGCCGATCCGGTAAATCTCGGAAACGCCCGCCAGCCGCGCTGCGACCAGCACCAGCGGGTTCAGCACGCCATCGGGCGCGGGCACGACCATGACGATGCGCTCTACCCCCGCGACCTTCGCCGGCACCGCGTTCATCAGCACCGAGCTTGGATAGCTGGCCGTGCCGCCCGGCACGTAAAGACCAACGGATTCCACCGCCGTCCAGCGCGAGCCGAGCTCTACGCCGAGCGGGTCGGTGTAGCGGTCATCCGCAGGCAATTGGCGGCTGTGATGGGCACGGATACGGTCGCGCGCCAATTCCAGCGCCTCGACGGTCTCGCGCGGCGCGCCGGCAATGGCCGCGTCGATCTCGGCTTCGGTGACGGCGATGCCGGTCTTTTCCAGATCGATCCGGTCGAAGCGGCGCGAATAGTCGATCAGCGCCTTGTCGCCGTCACGGCGGACTGCGGCGATGATTTCGCGGGCCGCGCGGTCGACATCCTCAGAAGCCTCGCGCTTGCCAGCTAGAAAGGCGGCAAACTTCGGCTCGAAATCGGAATCACTTTGTCTGAGCGTCAATACCACGCGTCAATCCTCAATATGCCTGTTCACGCCTAAAGCGCGTTGCGTTTAATCGCATTCCGTGCAACGCGCTTTAGGCTTTTGTTTTTTAGCATGTCTTTGCCCAAAACCGGTTCCCACTTTTGGGAGACATGCTTTAATGCTCCGGCTTGGCGCGGGTTTCCCATGCGGGGCCGAGATCGGTAAGCTTGGCCTCCACGCATTCCACATCCAGCCGGATGGCGGCATTGCCCGAGAAGATGAACTCCACGACGCCCTCCGGCGCTTCGCCGGGCAGGAAGCGGACCGCCAGCAGGGAAAGCACGTCATCCTTGCGGCTGCGGTCGATGCCGTTCGCCTTGACGGCCGTGACGCAGCCGAAATGCAGCACGGCCCGGCGCCGCTCGAAAGTGCGCTTGCCGAAAAGGCCCGATGCGGCGCGCTCCCAGACGAAGCGGTTGGCCGCCACGACGAAGCACTTTTCCTGCGGCAGATAGTCGAGATCGCCCACCTTCAGCACGGCATCCTGCAGATGGGCCGAGATAATCTGCAGATCCTGATCGTCGAGCGCCACGAGCTTGAGCATTTCCATCGGCGTTTCCATGCGAATAGCTGACGTCCCCGGCGCAGGATGCCATCTGATGGACACCCCGCTCTAAGTGTTTGTTTTAGCGCATGATCCCGAAAAGTCTGCAAACTTTTCAGGATCACGCCCTAATTAAGACGTCCGTGGGTTTGGCGCAACAGGAAGAAGGATGGTCAGGCGCTGATGCGCTCGACGATTGCGCCGCAGCCGGAGAGCTTCTCTTCCAGCCGCTCGAAACCGCGGTCGAGGTGATAGACGCGGTTGACATAGGTTTCCCCTTCCGCCGCAAGGCCAGCGATGACCAGCGACACGGAAGCGCGCAGATCGGTCGCCATCACTTGCGCGCCCTGCAGCCGCTCGACGCCCTCGACGGTCGCCACCTGGCCGGAGAGCGAAATCTTCGCACCGAGGCGCGCCAGTTCCTGCACATGCATGAAGCGGTTTTCGAAGATCGTCTCGGTGATGCGCGAGGTGCCCTTGGCCTTGGTCATCAGCCCCATGAACTGGGCCTGAAGGTCGGTCGGGAAACCGGGGAACGGGTCGGTCGTCACATCCACGGGATGGATGCCATGGCCATTGCGCGCTACGCGAATGCCCGTATTGGTCTCGGTGATCTCGGCACCCGCCTGACGGAGCGTCTCGAGCGCGGAGGTGAGCAGATTCGCCTGCGCGCCTTCCAGAAACACGTTGCCGCCCGCCATCGCAACGGCCATGGCATAGGTGCCGGTCTCGATACGGTCGGGAATCACGCGGACGCGCGCGCCGGAGAGGCTGTCGACGCCCTCGATGCGAATCGTGCTGGTGCCCGCGCCGGTGACATTGGCGCCCATGGCATTGAGGCAATCGGCGAGGTTGACGACCTCAGGCTCGCGCGCGGCGTTGGAAATGACGGTTTCGCCCTTTGCGAGGGTCGCCGCCATCATCAGCACATGGGTCGCGCCGACGGAAATCTTGGGAAAGGTGTAATGCGTGCCGGTGAGGCCCTTCTTTGCGGTCGCCTTGACATAGCCGTTCTCAATGTCGATTTCCGCACCGAGCGCGGCGAGGCTTTCGAGGAAGAGGTCCACGGGACGGGTGCCGATGGCGCAGCCCCCCGGCAGCGAGACATTGGCCGTGCCCATGCGCGCCAGAAGCGGCCCGATCACCCAGAAGCTCGCCCGCATCTTGGAGACCAGCTCATAGGGCGCGGTGGTATCGACGATGTTGCGCGCGGTAAAATGGATCGTGCGGGAATAGGCGCCGTCCTGGCGCTCGCGGCGGCCGTTGACGGAATAGTCCACGCCATGATTGCCGAGGATGCGGATCAATTGCTCGACATCGGCCAGATGGGGCACGTTTTCGAGCGTCAGCGTATCGTCGGTAAGAAGCGATGCGATCATCAGGGGGAGCGCGGCGTTCTTGGCGCCGGAGATGGGAATGACACCATTGAGCTGGTTGCCGCCGACGATTTTGATGCGATCCATGTCTGTCCACTTTCACGGGGATCAAGAGCCCCGTTTATCCAGGTTGTTTTTCCGCACACGACCCAGCCGCAAAGCCTGGCGGCCTTCCGGGTTGTGGCACCGGATGAGCAGCGCCGGGGAAAGCCCCGAACGCTATTCATTGCACACACATTACTGACGCGTGTGCATTATCCCACATCGGTCCTTGACGGTTTATTGACGGAATCCGAAACAATCTCGATGCCTTCATTCCTGTCATCCGCATCGCCGGCGCGGCGTGCGCGCGCCTGCGCCTTGCGGCGTGCGAGATTCGCCCGCAATTGCTCGGAAAGCCGCTGCTTGCGGTCTCCGCCCTTGCGGCCCCCGGAATCAGGATCGGACTGTCTGGAACTCTCCGTCATTCCGCTAGCTATTACTATAGGATTGGCCAGAGGGAAAGCGGCCCCGGCGCTGCCTGTGGAGAAGTTGCGCGCGACACGAAAATAATCTCGATTGCTTGCTTGCGGTTTGCGGAATGTTGTGGCAAAAGCCGCCGCATTCGCTGTGAGTTTTATCTCACGCAAGCCCGGACGGAGCGGAGCGGGAATAACAATCAGTCCAGTGGACTGATTGCCCCACTGAGGCGCTTCGTTTTTCCCGGACTTGCCCAGATGCTGCGGTAGCTCAGTGGTAGAGCACTCCCTTGGTAAGGGAGAGGTCGAGAGTTCAATCCTCTCTCGCAGCACCAGTTTTCTCTATAAACTCAATTGTTTGTCGCCACTCGCTCCAGTTGGGATTTGCAGGTTGCTCTATGCACTTTCTGCATAATGGCTCAATTCCAGTCCGTTACGCCATCATAGAATCACTGAATTTCCATCGTTCGGACTGCTTTGAGGGGGAAGTTAACGACCGCCCCCTCTGGTAGGGATGGCAATGGAGGAAAAAATGATCTCATCAACATTCAACAAGCACTTGGCAGAAAACATCGTTGGCCGTCGCCTGCGTCTTGCGAGAACGAAGACTGCTGACACAATAGGAACGGCTTGCGAGACGTACCGAGGATGTATGAACGAATTCCCTGTCTAGGGCGAAGTATGCATCCATCTACCCATCCTCATTAGGTCAGCATGGATTGCTGGTCCCAGCCTGTATGCATCCTTGCTGACCATTTTTTTAGAGAAATTCTATACTTAGCGTCCTATATTCAAGCAGCGAATGAACGAGCCCATTGCGCAGGCAAGTCTGGGGGATATTTGCCGAATCGACTGATACGCGGCTAGAATGCGGGCCCATCTATAGAGACGAGCCCCTCCCATGACGACGACGCCCGAAGAGATACGCACGACGCTTGCCATGCAGCCGCATCCGGAAGGCGGGTGGTTTGTGGAGACTTTCCGCGACAACGCCGCCACCGGCGGGCGCGGCCATTCGACCGCCATCTATTTCCTGCTCGAGGCCGGGCAGGTTTCCGCCTGGCACCGGGTGAAGGACGCGGCGGAGGTTTGGCATTGGTATGGCGGCAGTCCGCTCGAACTGACGATATCGGATGGCAGCGACAGGCAGACGCTCCATCTTGGCCTCGACCTTAAAAAAGGCGAGCGCCCGCAGGGCGTGGTTCCGGCGGGCTGGTGGCAGACAGCCAGAAGCCTTGGCGCGTGGACGCTCGTCGGCTGCACCGTCGCTCCCGGCTTCGATTTCGCCCAGTTCGAGATGAGCGAACCGAGGCCCGCATAAAATATGCCGTTCTACATCTGAACCAGATGGCCGCCGGTTACTTCCGCATATTGCCTGACAGGAGCGACAAAGTCGGGCGGGCGCACCGGGCTTTTGATTTCGTCATTGGAGACCGGGCGCTTCAAGCCGCGGCGGGAAGGGTCGGGCACTGGAACCGCGGACAGCAGCTTCTTCGTATAGGGATGTTGCGGATTCTCGAAGATCGCCGCGCGCGGCCCGATTTCGACGATCTCGCCCAGATACATGACCGCAACCCGGTGGCTGACCCGCTCCACCACGGCAATATCATGCGAAATGAAGAGATAGGCGAGGTTGAGGCTTGCCTGCAGGTCGAGCAGCAGGTTGATGACCTGCGCCTTGATCGACACATCGAGCGCGGAAACCGATTCGTCCGCCACGATGATTTTCGGATCGAGCGCCAGCGCCCGCGCGATGCAGATGCGCTGGCGCTGTCCGCCGGAGAATTCATGCGGATAGCGGCTGGCCATATCCGCCGTGAGCCCGACGCGCTCCAGAAGCTCGGCGACACGCGAGCTCGCCTGAGCGCGGGTGCCCAGCTTATGTTCGAGATAGGGCTCTGCAATCGCCGCGCCAACCGTCATGCGCGGATTGAGACTGGCGAACGGGTCCTGAAAGATCATCTGCATGGTGCGACGCATGTCGCGCAGCTCATGCTTGTCCATGGCCAGCACGTTCCGGCCATTCAGCAGAACCTCGCCCTGCTGCGCCTTGACCAGCCCCATGATGGAGCGTCCGGTCGTGGATTTGCCGCAGCCGGATTCGCCGACGAGCGACAGGGTCTCGCCCGGCTGGAGGGTGAAGGAGAGGTTTTCGACCGCGTGGACGCGCCCCTCAAGCTGGCCGAACATTCCTGAATGTATATCGAAGCGCGTGGTGAGATTGCGCACTTCGAGGAGCGGCCGTTTGTCCGTCTGCACTGTATCGGCAGCTTCCTTGGGCGTGTCTGATGTGCCCGTGGCACGGTCGACAACCGGAAAGCGCAGGGGCCGCGCATGGCCCTGCATCGAGCCCAGTACCGGAACGGCTGATAGCAGGGAGCGGGTATAGGGGTGGCGCGGCCGCGCGAAGATATCTTCCGTCGCGCCGGTCTCCACCGCCTCGCCATTATACATCACCACCGTCCGGTCGGCGATTTCGGCGACGACGCCCATGTCATGGGTGATAAAGAGAACGGATGTCCCCTCTTCCTCCTGAAGAACCTTGATGAGATCGAGGATCTGGCCCTGGATGGTCACATCGAGCGCAGTTGTCGGCTCGTCGGCGATCAGCAGCTTCGGCTTGCTCGCCAGCGCCATCGCGATCATCACCCGCTGGCGCATGCCGCCTGAAAAGCGGTGCGGATATTCATCGAACCGCGCTCTGGCTTCCGGAATGCGCACCTTTTCCAGAAGCCGGATGGTTTCGGCCCTCGCCTCCGCCCGCGAAATAGTCTGGTGACACAGTAGCGCCTCGCTGATCTGCTGCCCCACGGTGAACAGCGGGTTGAGGCTGGTTATCGGCTCCTGGAAGATCATGGCGACATCATTGCCGCGCACATGGCGCATCTGCCTGTCCGGCAGGGCGAGAATATCCTTGCCATCAAGCATGATCCTGCCCTCGATGCGGCTCTTATCTCTAGGCAAAAGCCGCATGATCGAGAGCGAGGTCACGCTCTTGCCGGACCCGGATTCACCGACAACAGCCACGGTTTCGCCGGGTCCGACGTCGAACGAGACATTGCGCACGACCGGCCGCCACCGCCCATCGGCGAGGAAGGATGTGGTCAGGTTCGAAACCGACAGGACAGGAGCGGCGGCCTTTTCCATTGATCTCTCCTCAATCCGGCCAGCGCATCAGGCCGGCGATGCGGCGCGCATAGCGTTCCTCGAGTGGCGAGGCGATGATCTCGTTGGAGGCGCGGGCCTTGGAGAGCTCTTCCTCAAGGCGGCGCGCCACGATTCTCTCCTCACCCGGATGCAGATTGCAGGGGTCCATGTAGAAATAGCCATGTTCCGCCTCGTGGTCGCGCACGATGACCGGCGGCACGCCCCGCGCCAGCGCATCGGCGAGGTCCCATGCGGTAATGTGAGCCTCCTGCGGGTTTATCGTCACCCTCAGGCGATCGAGGGGATTGTGAGTGGGGTCCGGCTCGATCTGGACGGTGACACCCGGTCTATCCGCCAGCGTCTCTTTCCATAGATTGAGGTAGCCGGTTTCCTTCTCGCGAATGGCGGCATGGTCGCGTTTTTCCCAGGCTTCCAGCGCCGCGATGGTGCCGAGGATGCTTTCCTTGCCGACCTTCATGCCGCGGCCAATGCCCATATTCTGCAGGAAAGCGCTGCGAACCAGATCCTTGCGCCCGGCAACGATGCCCCCGGTCGGGCCGCCGAGGAATTTGTGCGACGAATAGAGCGCAAGGTCGGCGCCGTCAGCGAGGAAGGTCTTCAGGTCATATTCCGACGCAGCATCGACGATGACAGGCACGCCCCGCGCATGGCAGATTTCGGCAAATGCCTTCAGCGCAATGAGGCCATACTGCACCGTATGGTGCGAGACAACGAAGACCGCCGCCGCCGTCCGCTCATTGATCGCCCCGTCGAGATGATAGGGATAGCAGGAGGTGGCCTGGCCGATAAGCACCGCCTTGGCGCCCGCCAGACGGATCGCCTGATCCACCGGCGCGCCATAACTGACGACATGGCCGGTCTGGACGATGACTTCGTTCTTCAGCCCCGTCGCATCCGGCAGCCGTTCGATGGCGAAGAGATCGTCGCCTGTCATCGTCCCCGCGACGGCAAGCGTGATGCCCGCCGAGCAGGAGGCGGTAACGAAACCCGCCTCGCCGCCGGTCAGTCTCGCGATGACCGGGCTTGCCTTCTTGTGCAGATCGTTGATCTCCACGAATTGCGGCAGAATGGCGCTCATGGCGGCGATAGCCTCCGGCACCACGATGGATGCGCCGAGCGCGGTCATCGTGCCCGATACGTTGATGACGGGCCGCAGGCCGCGCTCTGCGCGTATGTCGAAAGGGGGAAGTGAATCGGCCATGTTATTCTCCTCGTGAGGTTCCAGTTTATTGGCCTATGTGCCATTATAATGTAATAGGGAATCGAAAGACCTTACCGGCATTGCAGGAGCCCGAAAGTGGACGCGAAGACATCGGACATGGATCAGCCACGCGCGGCGATTGCGAAACGCTCGCGCGTCAGCGGCATGGACCGCGCCCTTCAGGTGCTCGACTATCTCTATGAAACGGGAAATCCCGCTGGCGCCTATGCCATCGCCAAGGCGATCGAAGCGCCGCTTTCCACCGTCTATGTGATTATCGACGATCTCGTGGAGAAGAACCTTCTGTCGCGCAACAATAGCGACGGCACGGTCTGGCTCGGCGCCCGGCTTTATCACTATGGCCTTGCCTATGCCCGCTCGCTGGACTTTCTCAACGTCGCCACGCATGAGATGCATAATCTCAGCCGCATTTCGGGCGAGACGGTGCAGGTGTGCGGGCGCGAGGGCGACCATATGATCGTGCTCGCCATGGCCGATGGTCCCGGTCATTTCCAGGTGACATCGCGCGTCGGCACGCGCGTTCCCCTCAACTGGACGGCGTCGGGACGCCTTCTCGCCGGTCATCTGCCGGAGCATGAAAGGCTGGCCCTGTTCGAGCATTGCGCCAGATCCTCGCCGACCGGCCGGGCGGTGGTCGATCCGGCCGCCCTCTCCGCCTCGGCGAAAGAAGCGCTCGAGGCGCGCATTTCCATCCAGGCCGGCGAATCCGATTATGCCGTTGCCTGTGTCGCCTCGCCCATTTGCGACGACAAGGGCGCGTGCATCGCCACGATCTCCATCGTCCTTCCGGAGCAGAAGATCACAGACAATCCCGGCCGCTATGCGGATGAGGTCAAAGCCGCCGCGGAGCGGATCGAAACCGTGATGGGCTGGCGCGGCCATTCCTGATCTCAATCCTTCACTGCGATGATCGCTTCGATTTCGACGGTGATGTTGCCCGGCAGCGAACCGAAACCGACGGCGGAGCGGGCGTGGTTGCCGATTTCGCCGAACACGTCGATGAGCAGGTCGGAGCAGCCGTTGATGACCTGCGGATGGTCGGTGAAGTCAGGCACGGCATTGACCATGCCGAGGAGCTTTACCACCCGTTTCACCCTTCTCAGATCACCCAAAGCGGCCTGCATCACCGCAAGCAGATTGATGCCGGTGAGACGAGCGTGCCTATAAGCATCTTCGACGCTGACGGCGCCGCCGACCTTGCCGGTATGCATGAAGCCGTCGTCCTCGCGTGGCCCCTGCCCTGACAAATAGAGCATTTTGCCTTCCTGTATATGGGTCACGAAATTGGCGATCGGGCTCGGTGCGGGCGGCAGGACGATGTTCAGCGCCTTGAGGCGGTCATAGGGAGAAGAAGCGGCTTCGAGCGCCGGGCTTGAAAGATGGCTCAAGGCTTGGTCCTCAGCGATAGGAATAAGACGCGATGGCGCCTGAGGTTTCGGGCTTTTCCGGCTGGTAGCGGCTGGCGGCGACGGGTTCGTTGCCGAGGATCGCCCAGCGCGGCTCGAACAATTTGTCGAGCGTCGCCTCGTAGCCCATGGAGTCGATAACCTTGAGATCGGCATCGCCAAGCTCGAAAATGGTGAAGTCAGCGCGCGTCCCAACGGCGAGCAGATTGTCCGTGGGCAGGCCGATGGCCGAGGCGGGAGAGAGCGTCACCGCTTCCACCACTTTCTCAAACGGCATGCCGACGCTCAGCAGCTTCGACATGGTTGTGGCGAGGTCCCAGACGGCGAAGTTCAGGCTGCGCAGATGAATGTCCGTCGAGATCGAAAAGGGCAGCAGGCCCCGCGCGATCGCCACTTCCGCGACGCGGAAGGAGAATGACGCGCCGCCATGGCCGATATCGAGCCGTATCCCCTCGCCCGCGCAGCGCGCGGCCAGTTCGAAGAGATCGTCATCCTCGATGATGCTGCTGCCGGTCTTGCCATTGAAACAGTGAGTGATGATGTCGCCGGGGCCGAGGATTTCCAGCACCTCGTCATAGAGCGCCGGCGGCTCGCCGACATGAACCATCATCGGTATCTTCAGGATCTTGGCGATCTTCTTGCCGACCTTGACGGGCGTGACGCCCCAGGATCCCGTGATGACGTGGCTTGCCCGCACTTTGAGTCCGACGATATGGTCGCGGTTCTCATTGACGCAGGCGACGGTGCGGTCGATGTCGATGGAGCGGATGTCGCTGAGTTCACTGACGCGGTTGCAGGCGACAAGACCGATGGAGCCCAGATTGAGAAACGCCTTGATGCGTTCACGCGCGGGGTCGATGATATATTCGCGAAAGCCGTGGAAATTGGCTTCGCCGGCGGAACCTGCATCGACAATGGTGGTCACGCCGCGTTCCGCCCCGCACATTTGCGGGCGCACCGAGATGTCCGTGCCGCCATGCCAGATATGGGTGTGCAGATCGACCCAGCCGGGCGAAATCCACGCGCCCTTGCCGTCGACCCTGATGATATCCCCTTCCACATGGAGCGACGGCCCGAAATCCGCGATGTTGCCGTCGGCATCGATGAGGATATCGATAGCGGATTCAGGGGTGCCGGGGCCGAACGAAACCGGCTTGACGTTGGTGATGAGCAAGCGCCCTTGGGAGGAGGCAGGCATGATCAAAGGTCCTTTCTGAGGCGGGGATCGAGAAGGTCGCGGAAACCGTCGCCGACCATCTGCAGGGAAAGCACGGCAAGCACGATGGCGATGCCGGGAAAGAGGGTCATCCAGTCAGCCGTACCGATATATTGGCGGCCGGAGGCAATCATCGTTCCCCAGGTCGGCACTTCAGGGCTGACGCCGAGGCCGAGGAAGGACAGTCCCGCTTCCGCCAGCATGGCATTGGCGAAAAGGAACGTTCCCTGCACCAGGATGGGCGAGAGCAGATTGCGCAATATGTGCCTGGTGATGATGTGCGGCGTGGAGATGCCGAGCGAGGTCGCGGCCTCAACATAGGGAAGCTCGCGGACGACGAGCGTCGAGGCGCGAACGACACGTGCGAGCCTGGGTGCATAGACGATGCTGAGCGCGACGATGACCGTGGTGAGCGAAGGACCGAGCGCCGCAACGAGCGCGATGGCGAGCAGGATATCGGGAAAGGCCATCATCGCGTCGATGAGCCGGGTTATCGGCGCATCGAGCTTCTGGAAAAAGCCGGCGAGGATGCCGAGCGTCACGCCAATCACCGACGCAAGCACCACGACCGCGAAGCCGACAAGCAGCGACAGGCGCGCCGCATAGATGGTGCGCGAGAACACATCGCGCCCGAATTCGTCCGTGCCGAAGAACCATGTTATGCCGGGCGGCTTCAGCCGGTTGACGACCGAGAGCTTGCCCGGCGCATAAGGCGTGATCAGGGGCGCCAAGACAGCAAGGGCAATAAAGACTGTGAGCACGATGAGTCCGAACAGCACGGTCTTGCGCCGGATCAGCACGCGCAGGAATTTGGAACGCTCGCTGATCGGTGCGGGAATATTGGCCGTAACTTCGGTCATCAGTAACGCACCCTTGGATCTACGGCGAGATAAAGCATGTCGATGGCGAAATTGATGAGCACGTAGAGCGCCGCGATGATGAGCAGCGCGCCCTGGATAACGGGATAATCGCGCCGCAACACCGCCGAGACGACAAGGCTCCCGACGCCGGGAAGGCCAAACACCGTCTCGGTCACGACAGCGCCGGAGATGAGCACCGCCGCCGTCAGGCCGAGCACGGTGAGGATCGGGATCAGCGCATTCTTGAAGGCGTGTTTCAGGACGACGCGGCGCTCATCGACGCCCTTTGCCCGGGCGGTGCGGACGTAATCGTCGCCGAGCACATCCAGCATCGAGGCGCGGGTAAACCGCATGATCAGCGCCGAGGAGACGATGCCGAGCGCGAAGGCGGGCAGGACCAGATAGCCGAGACGCTCCATCAGTGACGTGCCCGGCCCGCCATAGCCGGAGACGGGGAACAGTCCGAACCGCACGGCGAAGATCTGCATGAGGATCAGGCCGAGCCAGAAACTCGGAATGCTCGCCGCCAGCATCGCCACCGCCGTTGCCGCCTGATCAAAGACCGACCCGCGCCGATACGCGGCATAGACGCCGATGGGGATAGCAATGACGCTGGCGATGAGGAGCGAGAAAATCGTGAGGAAGAAGGTCGGTTCCGCGCGCTGCGCCAGCGCCTCAAGGACCGGCTGGTTCAGAAAGATGGACTGTCCCAGATCGCCCCGCAGCAGGTTGCCGATGTAGTAGACATATTGCAGCAGGATGGACTGATCGAGCCCCAGCTGTGCGCGCAGGGCCGCGATATCCGCAGCGGTCGCCTCCGGCCCGAGCATCACCGCTGCCGGATCGCCCGGCGTGACGCGGACGATGACGAACACGATCGTCACCACCAGGAACATCACGACGATCATGCCAATGAAACGTTGAAGGATATAGCGGAGCATCTAAATGGAATCGTTCCGGTTATCGGGAAATGGACGCGGACAAAAATCCGCCCGCGTCCGAACGGTCCAGACCATCACTGTTTCAGCGATACGTTCCAGAAATAGGGCCACGGCGCGGGCGTGAACCCTTCGAGCTTCGGCGACTTGGCCGAGAGCGCGTTGAAGTCGCCGATCTTGATGATGGGAACTTCGGCGTACATGACCTTCTGCACCTCGGCCCAAAGGGCGACGCGTTTCTTCGGGTCCACTTCGGCGTTGAAGGCGTCGACTGCCGCCTTGCGGGCAGGCGTGTCCCAATTGCCGGGAGCGCTCGTCGACATCGCGCCGATCAGCGCGGGCTCCGGCAGGAAGGGGCTGTGGCTGATATAGATATCCCACAGCTTCGGGTCGGCGCGGCGCTGGGTGAGCGTTGCCCAGTCCACCACCTGCATATCCACCTTGAAGCCCGCGGCCTTCAGATATTCCGCCGCAACTTGTGCCATTTTGTAGTGGAATTCGTATTGGCGGCTGGTGAGGATGCGGATCGGCTCGCCATTGTAGCCGGCTTTCTTTGCCCGCTCGGCGGCTTTTTCGGGGTCCGCGACATTATAGGCGCCTTCGGTGCCTGCGTCCGTCTTCCAGATATAGCCGTCAGGATACATCGACGGGTCGAGCGAATAGAAATCCGGACTGCCGAATGCCGCCGCCATCATGTCTTCCATGCTGAGCGCATCGCGGATCGCCAGCCGGATCTCCTGGTTCCCGGTGATCCCCATGGCCATGTTCATCACGAAGACCGGCCAGCCGAACGGCTTCAGCATGACCGGCTCTGTCGCCTTCTGGTCTTTCAACCGCCCAAGCGCTTCCACCGGCAGGCTGTCCACATAATCGAACTGGCCTGAAATGGCGCCCTCGACGCGGGTGTTGGGATCGGGCACTGGGACGAAACGGATTTCGTCCAGATATTGGTGCCGCGCCCCGCCATAACCGTTCTCCTTGCCCTCGGGCGATTTGTAGCCATCGTAGCGCACCAGCTGGATATATTGATCCGCCTTGCGCTCCTTCAGCTTATAGGGGCCGGTGCCGACCGGCTCGGTCATCGGATTCTGCTGCTTCTCGCTTGGCAGGATGATCGCGGCGGCATTGTTGAAGGCGAGCAGCGAAACGAGCGGCGCGTAGGGCGCGTTGAGCGTGATCTTGACCGTCGCCGGATCGACCGCTTCGATGGAGGTAATCATCGACGCCGTCTGCTTGCCGCGCGAGGCGACCTCCGTCCAGCGCTTCAGCGAAGCCACCACATCGGCGGCATCCATATCCGTTCCGTCATGGAATTTGACGCCGGTGCGCAGCTTGATCGTGTAGGTTTTTCCGTCAGGCGTGATTTCCGGCAGGCTGGCGGCGAGCAGCGGCGTTACATTCCAGCTCTTGTCGAACGTATAGAGCGTCTCGAAAATATGCTGCGAGACGATACCGACCAGATCGGCCGTCGAAGCCATGGCGTCGAGCGTCGGCGGCTCGCCGATCGTCGCGACATTGATGACCCCGCCTTTCGTTTGGGCGAAGGCAGTGGGACTTAAGGCAACCAATGCAGAACCGAGAAGCAGCGCGACCTTCAGTGATTTCATGACAGTTCCCCTTTTATTACATAATAACGGAATATTATGTTTTATAGTGGAATAAGAACAAATGCCGGGGAGCCTGTCAATTCCAAAAACGCCCAAGCGCGAAAGACCCGGCGCCTAATGGCGCCAGGAGGCGGCGTTATCGGAAACGACGAAGCAGGCAGTCGGCGGGCGTTGGCCCTCTCAGGCTTTCACCGCGCCGGCGGTCAGGCCCGCGATGATGTGCTTCTGGGCGATGAAGAAGACGATGACGGTCGGCAGGATCGTCAGCGTGATGAAGGCAAGGACGAGCTGCCACTGCGTACCGAACTCGCCGCGATAGACCATGATGCCGAGCGGCCAGGGATATTTCGACTCCGAGTTCAGCATGATCAGCGGCACGATGTAGCTGTTCCAGCTGTTGACGAAGGAAATGATGCCGACCGTGGCGATGATCGGACGCGAAAGCGGCAGCGAGACGTGCCAGAAAAAGCGGATATAGCCGCAGCCGTCGACGAAAGCCGCTTCGAACAATTCTCCCGGCAGATTGCGGAAATAATTGCGGAAAAGCAGGATGCTCATGCCGAGACCGAAGGCGACCTGCGGCAGGATCACGCCCCAATAGGTATCGAGAAGGCCAAGGTCGCGGATACGGATGAAGAGCGGCAGAATGGCTGTCGCCGCTGGAAACATCAGCCCGATCAGAAAATAATTGAGCAGAAAATTGGCCCCGAAGAACCGCACATGCGCCAGGGTGAAGGCGGTCATGGATGAGACCACGACGGTCAGGAACACGGTCATGACCGCGATGAACAGCGAGTTGACCATCTGCCGCCAGTAGCGGTCGCCGAACAATATATCGAGATAGTTCGACCAGATCCATTCCCGCGGCAGGCCGAAGGGATTGACGCGCAGTTCCCCCAGCGACTTGAACCCGCCGAGCGCGGTGGAGATGAGGGGAACGAGCACCAGCGCGGCGACCAGCGACAGCGAGACATAAAGATAAAGGCGTGTGGCCGCACTCATGCGGAGCGATGTGCTTTCATCAGTCATGGCGCATGAAAACCCGTTTGTAGCCGAAGGCGAGCGTGACGCAGATGACGAAAAGGACGACGCCGACCGCACTGCCCAGCCCCACCTGCATGCGCATCACGCCATAAGTGTAGAGGAAGGTGACCATGGTCTGCGTCGCATCGAGCGGGCCGCCGCCGGTCAGCGGCATGACGAGGTCGAATAGCTGGAGGGAGCCGATGATGGCGAAGAAGACCGAAATCCGCACTGTGGACCCCAGCATCGGCAGCGTCACATAGCGGAACTTCTGCCAGCCCGTCGCCCCGTCGATTTCAGCAGCCTCCAGCACGCTCCTGTCCACCGACTGCAGCCCGGCGATGAAAAGCATCATGTGGAAGCCGAAATATTTCCAGATCACCACCGCGAGCACCGCATAGATCGCGAGGTCCTTGTCGGCGAGCACATAGGGGGTAGCGACTCCGAAAAATCCCGCGATGGCAGCGAAGAGACCGTAATCCCCGTCATAGACGAAGCGCCAGATAAGCCCCGCGGCAACATCCGCCAGCACATAGGGCAGGAAGAAAATGAGCCGGAAGGTGACGACGCCCTTGATCCTGTGTGCCAGCATCATGGCAAGCCAGATCGCCAGCGGTATCTGCAATAGCAGCGAGGCGAGGATGATGAGGCCGTTATTGATCAGCGCGCGGGAAAACGCCGCATTGTTGAACAGCACTTCGAAATTGCGCAAGCCGATGAATTGCTGCGGCGAGCCATAGCCGTTCCAGCGGTAAAGACTATACCATGCCGCCTCCCCCATCGGCAGGATGACGAAGAGCGTGAACAGCAGCAATGCCGGCGGCAGGAAGAGAATCAGCACCGGCAGGCGCCCCTGCACCATGGGGTTCTTGTGGTGCGTTCGTCCCGTGGCCGGGGTGGCTGATGCCCTCATCGTGGCGGTTGCGTCGGTCATGTGGGGCGTCTCCTTTGCGGGCGCCCTCCTTCCGCCTTGCGGGGAAGGTGCCCGCGTTAGCGGGCGGATGGGGGTGGTGACGCTTTGCCACTGCTGGCGACCTCGCGCAAACGCCACCACCCCCACCCGACCCTATCGGGCCACCCTCCCCGCAAGGGGGAGGGAGGGCGTTGCGACTACTCCAACTCCACCGCGTCCTGGATCATCTTCGCGCCCTCTTCCGGCGACATCTGTCCGGTGAGGATCGCCACGGAGACGTCGTTGACGACACGTCCCACCGCAGGCCCCAGATCCTGGTCGAAGAAGTTCTGGTGCCAGGTCGAGGCGGCGAGCTGGTCTGCCGATGCGCGCATCAGCGGGTTGGTGATTGCGTCCTCCGCGCCCTTGGCCACGGGAATGATCTGGCCCGCCGCCGCCTGAAGCCGCTCATTTTCCTCATTCGTCAGGAAACGAAGAAAATCAACCGCTTGCGGCGGCGCTTTCTTGGTGACGGCCCAGCCATTGAGGCCGCCCAGCGTGTCGGTCGCCTTGCCCTTGCCGCCCTCGACAACAGGAAAAGCGAAGCGGCCGAGATTTTCCGGCGCGAGCCCCTTGCCATCGCCGGCTTGCGCCCGCTGGTCGCCCTCGGTTTGCTCAAATGCCAGGATCATTGCCGCCTTGCCGTCGCCGAAAACCCCCAGGGTCTGCGGCCATGTCGCCCCGAGATATCCGCCTTGGAAGGGCTCCAGCTTGCCAAGCTCCGTAAGCTGCTCGCCAGCCTTGATGATGGCGGGATCGAGGAAGCCCTCGCCCTCTTTGTTCTTGGCCGCCTCGAACACCTGCTGCCCGCCATTCCTCATGACGAGATAGCTCCAGTAGAAATGCAGCGGCCACTTGTCGCCGCCGCCGCCGGCAATCGGCGTGATCCCCGCCGCCTTCAGCTTCTTCACGGCATCGAGGAAATTATCCCAGGTCTTGATATCCTCGGCTTTCACCCCCGCTTTTTCGAAAAGCGCCTTGTTATAGAAAAAGCTGACCGTTCCCATTTTGAAGGGAACTGCATAAATTCTGTTGTCGAAGGTAAAGCCCTTCACCGCGGCGGGATTGTAGCTGTTCACCCAGGCGCCATTGTCGGCGTTCATCGCGTCCGTCAGGTCCATCAGCGCCCCGGTCTGGGACTGCTGTTTCAGGACGCCTCCGCCCCAGGAATAAAAGAAATCCGGCGCATCATTGGATTGCAGCAGGGTCGGCAGCTTGGCCTTGAAGGCCTCGTTTTCAAGAAATTGCAGCTGGATATCTACGTCCGGGTGCGCTGCTTCGTATTTCTTTGCGATCTCCTCCCACATCTGGACCCGCGCTGGCACGACTTCGAGATGCAGCCATTTGACCACCGTCTGCGCCGCGCTGGCGCTGGCAATCGAGAAGAGAAAAGCCATGCCGGTCGCACCGGCAAGGCCACACCAATTCCTGGCGCGAAGGGGCGCCTCCCCATTTCCATGGTTCATTGCGATTTCCTCCCAGGGGGAAATTCCTCAACCAATTTTTCCCCACTGCGGATTAATTCACCTGACAGTTTCGCAAGAGTCAACGGTACTTTCCGAAATTCTCGCCAATCCGCTTGACAGAAGAGCATTCTTATCGGCTATTTAATTCGCACCCCTGCTTAAAAAGGGAGTAGGGCAGTAAGGGAATAAGGGAGTAAATCATCCCTACTCACTTACTCCCCTATTTCCCCCACTCCCTTAATCAGCCGATGAAGACAGCCGACCCCGAACTCATGCGCGCGATCAATCGCTTCAACGTGCTGGATACGATCCGCCGGCACGGGCCGATCTCGCGTGTCGAGATCAGCGAGCGCTCGGAGCTTTCCACGACGACGGTTTCAGCGATAACGGGCGCGCTGCTCGACGACGGGTTGATCCTGACGCGGCATGAGGGCGATTTACGCAATGCGGCGGCGCGCGGACGCCCGCGTGTGATGCTGGAACTGAACCCGGATGCCGCGCGCGTGGTGGGCGCCAAGATCGCTGCCCATTCCATGGTTTTCGTCGTCACCGATTTTTGCGGCGAAGTGCTGTCGCAGCTGACGCTGCCCATCCGCGTCGTCAGGCAGTCGATTTCCGTCATCGCCGACCTCATCGAGGATGGCGTGAGGCGTTGCGTCGTCGATGCCGGGCTCGCGCTCGGCAACATCGATTCCATCTGCATCGGCCTGCCGGGCGTCATCGAGCACCGCTCCGGAATTGTCCGTTCCAGCCCGATCTTCCGTGAGGCCGATGTGGATTTCGCCTGGGAGATGACGAGCCGCCTGAACGTGCCCACTATTGTGGAAAGCGACGCCCACGCCATTGCGCTGGCGCACCATTGGTTCGGCAAGGCGCGCGACCTCGATGACATGGTGCTGGTCTCGCTGGAGCAGACGCTGGGCCTCGGCGTCCTCCATCACGGCCAGCTTTTCCGCGGCGCGGAGGGGCTCAGCCACAATCTCGGGGATCTCGTGCTGGGGATAGGCCCTGAGGATATCGTGCGGCTCTCGGAACTTGCGGGCGAAAGCGCCATTCTCTGCAACCAGCCGGACAGTGGCGGCCGCTTGGCCGAAGCGATGCGGCTGGGGCGCGGCATGGCGATGGCGCAGACATTGATCGCGGCGGATGACAACACGCTCATAACAGCCGCCACCCGCGCGGGCGAGGCGGTGGGGCTGGCGGTCGCCAATATCGTCACGCTGTTCGGGCCGCCGCGCGTCATCCTCGTCGGGTCCAGCCTGTCGCTGGGGCAAGTGTTTCTCGATAGCCTGCGTGACGCCTACCGCCGCGCGATTCCCCCATCGATCCGGACGGTCGCCGAGCTCGTCTTCGATGAATCCGCCGATGAGACATGGGCGCAAGGCGCGGCAGTGGTGGCGCTCTGCGAACTCTATGAGTCACCCTGGGGCACGACCGGGCCGGCCCCGGCGATTTGAGCAGAGATGAATGAAACCGTTGGTTCTAGGTCCCGCCGGCGCTTCTATTTTAAACTTCCCAGTGGAGGAGACTGATGGAAAAACTAGGCATAGGCATTATCGGCTGCGGCAATATCTCGTCGGCCTATCTGAAGGCGATGGGGTCCTTTCCCATTCTGGATATCAGGGGCATCGCAGATCTGAACCGTAGCCTGGCTGAACAGCGTGCGGCGGAGTTCAACGTGCCCGCCCGCGAGGTGAGCGAGCTTCTCGCCGATCCTGAAATCGAACTCATCGTCAATCTGACCGTGCCGAAGGCCCATGTGGCGGTGGCGATGCAGGCGCTGGAGGCAGGCAAGCATACCTATTCGGAAAAGCCGCTCGGCATTAATTTCGCGGAAGGCAAGAAGCTCGCCGATTTCGCCGCCGCGCGCAATTTGCGCATCGGCGCGGCGCCCGACACCTTCCTCGGCGGCTCGCATCAGACCGCGCGCGCCATCGTCGATTCCGGCGCGCTGGGCATTCCCGTGGGTGGCACCGCCACCTTCATGTGCCCCGGACACGAGCGCTGGCACCCGAACCCGGATTTCTACTACGAAATCGGCGGCGGTCCGATGCTCGACATGGGGCCTTATTACATCACCGATCTCGTCAACCTGCTGGGACCTGTCGCGCAGGTCGCAGGCTTTGCGACCACGCCGCGCCAGGAGCGCGTCATCACCAGCCAGCCCCGCAATGGCGAGCGCATCCCTGTGCATGTGCCGACCCACGTGGCAGGTGTCATGGCGTTCCAGAACGGCGCGGTGGTGCAGATCGGGATGAGCTTCGACGTGGCGGGCCACAAGCATGTGCCCCTTGAAATCTACGGCACCGAGGGAACGTTGATCGTTCCGGACCCGAACTATTTCGGCGGTGAAATCCAATTGCTCAAGAAAGGCGGCGCATTCGAGCCGCAGGAGACGAGCGAGCCCTATGCCGACGGCAATTACCGCTCGCTCGGCGTCGCCGACATGGCCCATGCCATCCGCGCGGGCCGTCCGCATCGGGCAAATGGCAGCCTTGCCCTGCATGTGCTGGAGGTGATGGAAGCGTTTCACAAGGCGGCGGAGGCGGGAACAACGATCCGTATCACCACCGAAACGGAACGACCGGCGCCGCTGGCGGAGTCGCTGGTCGATGGCCGCATCGGTCGTTAATTCAGGAGGAGGGAAACCATGCGTGAAGCACTTATCGTCTGGGGCGGCTGGAGCGGGCACGAGCCGCAGGAATGCGCCCACATCATCCGCGACATGCTCGAAGAGGATGGCTTCAAGGTCTATCTCGAGCACTCGACCGAGGCCTTCGCCGACCCGTCGATCCATGATCTCTCGCTCATCGTGCCGATCATGACCATGTCGAAGATCGAGAAGGAGGAGGTGAAAAACCTCTCCGAGGCCGTGCAAAACGGCGTCGGCATCGCCGGCTATCACGGCGGCGCGGGCGACGCGTTCCGCGAGAGCGTGGAGTATCAGTTTATCATCGGCGGCCAATGGGTCGCCCATCCCGGCAACATCATCGACTATACGGTCAATATCACGAAGCCTGACGATCCGCTGATGGCGGGGATCACCGATTTCTCCTACCATTCGGAGCAATATTACATGCATGTCGACCCGTCGAACGAGGTGCTGGCAACCACCACCTTCAACGGCGATCATGCCTGGTGGATCGACGGCGTGACGATGCCTGTCGTCTGGAAGCGGAAGCACGGCAAGGGCCGCGTCTTCTATTCCTCGCTCGGTCATGTGGCGAGCGAGTTCGATGTGCCGCAGATGCGCACCATCTTCCGCCGCGGGGCCAACTGGGCGGCGCGGTAAGGCGTATTCTGGACGGCCGGCTTTCCGCGCCAGGCCGTCCGGAGCGAAACGGTCAGTAATTCATTCGGCATACAAGCATTCGTCAGAATTATAAATTCGGAAGTTCATTAACTATATTGTTTTAGAAGTAATAAACTATAAAATAGCCGAATTTACTTCTTGTAAACTATTTTCAAATGTGTTTACTTAAAATTGTTTCAATTCGGGAATGGGGACATCATGTCTGGAGAAGAAAGACTGAAACGCAGGCGCGGGCGTCCGTCCAACGCTTCCATCAGGATGAAGAATCTGAATGCCGAGCAGCAGAATACACTGCGGCTCGAGCAGCAAGCGCTCGATACACTGGAGAGTATGGCAGTGGCGATTGCCGTGATCGATTATAACCTCAAGAATCTGGTGAAAAACCTTACGAAGAATCAGGCTTCTTCGTAAGAACCACAATAATCCTGTCTGGATGGCGGCATCGCGGGCGCGGGAATTTTTGTCCGTGCCGAGAATGTCCATGTCGACAAACTGCCCACAATTATCTATCCACCTGTGACATCAGCGCCGAGCGCGCCGCAGGAGGATCAGATGACCGTTACCCCGCCCCGCATTACCGATGAGGAAAGACTCGAACGGCTTTCGCGCCTGCGGGCCATGATCGATGCAGCGGGCCTCGGCGGGGTGCTGCTGGGCTCCACGGAATCCTTGCGCTATTTCACCGGCCTCGTCTGGCATCAAAGCGAGCGCCTGCTCGGGGCCTTGGTGACCCCGACGGCGCTCTATTACATCGTGCCGGGCTTCGAGCGCACCCGCGTCGAGACGCTGCCGCATCTGCCGGGCGAAATCCGCGTCTGGCAGGAGGAAGAGGACGGCGCCGCGCTCGTCGCATCGCTGCTCGGCCCGAACGGGCGGCTTGCCGTCGATGATGGCGTTGCGCTCTTCGTCTACCATGCGCTTGCCCGCGTGCTGGGGCCGGAGTGGCTTGCCGATGGCGGGCCGATCATCCGGCGGCTTCGCCTGCAAAAATCGCCCGCCGAAATCGCCATCATCAAATATGCGATGGCTGAGACGCTGGAGGTGCATAAGCTTGTCCATGGCATGATCGAGCCGGGCATCCGCGCTTCCGAAGTGGTGCGCTTCATCGATGACGAGCACCGGGCGCGCGGCGGCGCGTCCACCTTCTGCATCGTCTCCTTCGGTGAGGCGACCTCCCTTCCCCATGGCGCGGATGGCGATCAAACCTATAAACCCGGCGATGTGGTGCTGGTCGATACCGGCTTCCGCGTCGACGGCTATCATTCCGACCTGACGCGCACCTATGTGCTGGACGAGCCGACGCCGGAATTCGCCCGTATCTGGGCGATCGAGCGCGAGGCGCAGCAGGCGGTCTTCGACGCGGCTGAGATCGGCGTTCCCTGCGAGGCGCTAGACGATGCCGCTCGGGCGGTTCTGGTGCGCCACGGCCTCGGGCCCGACTATAAACTTCCGGGCCTGCCGCACCGCGCCGGCCATGGCCTCGGCCTCGAAATCCACGAGGAGCCCTATATCGTCCGCGGCAACAAGACGCCGCTCGCCGAGGGCATGTGCTTCTCCAACGAGCCGATGATCGTCGTGCCCGGCCAATTCGGCATCCGGCTGGAAGACCACATTTACATGACTGCTTCCGGCCCGCAGTGGTTCACCAAACCGGCGAAGGGGCCTACGGAGCCGTTCGGCGAATAGCCGGCCTGCGATTATCCTTGGGAAGAAACTTATCCGCCATTGAGAAGCCTGAATTATTCTCATGGCTTGAGTTGTCGCCGTTTGCCCATTCCTGAAGGACAATCCCGCCATGAAAAATCTCCGCTCCGTGATCTTCGGCTTCGTCGCCGCCGCATCCTTGTTCTCAGGCGCATATGCCCATGCCGCCGATAATGACAGCGCGCTTCGCCAGGCCGTTGACGAAGCGATAAAGCCGGTGATGGAAAAGAACGATGTGCCTGGTATGGCTGTGGCGGTGACGGTAGACGGCAAGCATTATTTCTTCAATTACGGCCTTGCCTCGAAGAAAGACGGCCGGAAAGTCACCGAAAACACGATTTTCGAGATCGGCTCGATCAGCAAAACGTTCAACGCCACGCTCGGTGGCTATGCAGAGGCGGAAGGAAAGATTTCCCTCTCCGACAAGGCGAGCCAATATTGGCCGGCGCTGAAGGGCACGAGCTTCGACAAGATCAGCCTGCTCGAGCTTGCCACCTATACGGCGGGCGGCCTGCCATTGCAGTTTCCGGACGGTGTGACGACCGACGCTAAGATGGAAGCCTATTACAAGAACTGGAAGCCCGCCTATGCGCCCGGCACCCACCGCCAATATTCGAACCCGAGCATCGGCCTCTTCGGCGATCTGACCGCGCGCGGCCTGGGCGGCGTTTATGACAGCCTCCTGCAAAAGAACGTCCTCGCCCCGCTCGGCCTCACCAATACCTTTACGAAAGTACCCGAAGCCCGCATGGGCGACTATGCCTATGGCTATTCGAAGGCGGGCAAGCCGATCCGCGTCAATCCGGGCCTGTTCGATTCGGCCATGTACGGCGTGAAGACCACCTCCTCCGACCTCATCAAATTCGTCGATGCCAATATCGACCCTTCGAAACTCGACCCCGCCTTGCAGAAAGCAATCGCCGCCACCCATACCGGCTATTTCAAGATCGGCCCGATGACGCAGGGGCTCGGCTGGGAGCTCTATCCCTACCCCGTCACGCTCGACCGGCTTCTCGACGGCAATTCCAACGACATGGCGCGCAAAGCCAACAAGGCGGAGCGTCTTAACCCGCCGCAGGAACCAACGAAGGATCTCTTCATCAACAAGACTGGCTCCACCAACGGCTTCGGCGCCTACGCTGCCTTCGTTCCGGCAAAGCGCATCGGCGTCGTCATCCTCGCGAACAAGGCCTATCCCAATGCGGACCGTGTGAAGGCCGGATACCGGATATTGCAGGCGGCCGAGAACCAGAGATAGCTCCGGCACCGGTCGCGGGCATCGACCCGCGACCGTCATTCTTGTCGGTCAATGTGCAGCCTGGTACTGGATGAGCCCATTATTGAGGAAACACATCTTGTCGAACAGCTTCACATCCAGCGGGTTCGGCAACCGGATATCCTCGGCATCGGGACATGGCTTCTTTGACGGATCATATGACCGGTCGATCTGGGAGATGAAAACGAGGATCAGCCCTCGCCTGCGCGCAAACGACCGCAGCGCCTGCACCTGATCCGGCAATGGCGGATTTTCCCGTCTCTGATCGAGCAATTGCAGATAGTCGATGACGACAAGCGTTCCGCGCGGGACCGATGTCAGCTTGCCGATGATGTAATCCGCATGGATGGCATCGGAGCAATCGGCTTCGAACAATCCGGCAAATCGCGCCCAGTCCACGCCGATGGCGCGGAAACGGTCCAGAACGTCCTTTTCAGTATATTCCAGCGTGAAGAACACGCCCCGATGGCCGGATTTCATGGCTTCCACCGCAAGCTCAAGGCTCATCAGGGTTTTGCCGTGCCCCGGCCGCGCGCCCAGCAATATCAGATCGCCCTGGTTTAACAGGGAGAACAATTGACCGGCGGCCGGGAGCGCGGATGCCTGGCTCACAAGCAGGCTCCATCCGCGGTACCCTTCCTGAAGGGCGATGCGGTCGAGCGCTTCATGCAGGGGAATGCCGGACTGGCGGGATAATTGCCTGGCCTTGCGCTTTAATTGGTAAATAGGCGCGGACAGCTTCATCGATAAACCTCCTATTGCGAGCAGGTTCCGCAATCCCTCCTTATGCTGGCGCTCGAACAGTCGGTTCGATGATCGGATAGCCCGGCATGTCATATGCTTCCCCGGACGGAGGGAGGAGGCGTGGGCTGCGCCTGAATCACAGAATAGCGCAATTTTGCCCGAACAGAAAAGCGTCAACGCGCACTCCCTCCCGGAAATGCGCGTTGATTAGAGGCAGCGGCCTATAGAAAATTGTGTTTTGACGGAAACGCTGTTCACCCCCCTCTGCCCTGCCGGGCATCTCCCCCTCAAGGGGGGAGATTACGCCTTCATCGACGTTCGGCACCAATCGCAGGCGTCGCAGAATGGAAAGCGGAGGATAGCGTCAGCCAATCTCCCCCCTTGAGGGGGAGATGCCCGGCAGGGCAGAGGGGGGTACTGTCCCGCCGATGCTTCCGTTTAAACAAATGCTCCAGATATTTAATCTGGCAGCGCGTAGGCGACGACCTGATCGCTGACGCGGGGCGTCAGGATGGAATTGCCGCCGGCGACGAAGACCACATATTGCTTGCCTTTATACATATAGACGGCAGGCAAGGCGACCGCGGGTGCGTCAACCATGTCCTTCCACAAAACGTCGCCGGTCTTGACATCGATGGCCCGGACCTTGTGATCCATGGAGGCGCCGATGAAAACCAGGCCGCCCTTGGTGATGACAGGCCCGCCCAATGTCACCGAGCCCCAGGAGTCAGGCATATAGAAGCCCCATTGCTGGACGGCGCCAAAGGGCTTGCGCCATAGGAGATCGCCGGTTTTCAGATCATAGGCAGACATTTGGCCATAGGGCGGTTTCCAGCAGGGCATTCCCAGCGGATTGAGGAAAAAGTTCAGACGAAGCCCATAAGGACTGCCCCGCTGGGGAAAATAACCGCCTGCGGCTTCCGATCCGGGGGCAGCCGTGAGCTTCTCATATTCGGCGCGCGGAACGAGCTGGTTGATCGACACCACCTGGGAATGGTTGACGATGAGGGTCTGGCTTTCGGGGTCCACCGCGCCGCCACCCCATTCCACCCCGCTGACAGTGGTCGGCGACGTAATCGTTCCCTTGAGGCTGGGAGGCGTGAAGCGGCCCTCGTCGCGCAATTCCTTGGCCATCCGGCTGCAATAACCGAAGCTCAGCGCGTCGGCGAGCCAGAACACGCCAGGCCATCTGTCTCCTATGACGGGCTCGGGCCGCGCCACATAGGGCTGCGTGGGAGACGCCTTTTCACCCGGCACATCGGAGGCCGGGACCGGGCGCTCTTCTATCGGATAGACCGGCTCGCCCGTATAGCGATTGAGCACATAGAGGAAGCCCTGTTTGGAGGTCTGGACGAGCGCGGGGATCTTTTTCCCATCCTTCTCGATATCGATCAGCGTCGGCGCCGAGTTGGTGTCGTAATCCCAGATATCGTGATGGACGAGCTGCCGGCTCCAGATGACCTTGCCGCTGTCGGCATCGACCGCCGTCACGGATGTGGCAAGCGGGATAGGATCGAGCCGATCCCCGCCATAGAAATTCGGGCTGGGCGAGGAGACCGGCAGATAGACGATGTTCAGGTCCGGATCAACAGACATACTGGCCCAGACATTGGATGTACCGGTCTTGGACTGCATATTTTTCGGGATTGGATCGAAGCTCCATATGAGCTTGCCTGTCCTGGCATCGAGGGCGAAGACCACGCCCGGAGGATCGACGCTGTCCGACCAGTCACGGCCGGCCCAGCCGAGGAAGAGCTTATCCTTATAGACCGTGGGCGGCTGGAACAGCGAAAACGGGAATATGGCGTTGACGGTATTCCATTTATTGACATCGAGAATGCCGTTGTCGCCGAAGTCAGCGCATAGCTTGCCCGTGTCGGCATCCACCGCATGGAGCTTGGCGTCCATCGTGCCGATATAGATGCGCTTTTGGCAGGGCTGGCCGGCAACGGGATTATCCGCCTCCCAATAGGCGACGCCACGGCCCTTCATGTCGGACTGGGTAAGCGCCTTCAGGGGCGCTTTGCTCTCATATTTCCATTTCACTTTGCCCGTGTCGGGCTCGATGGCAAAGATGTTATAGAAGGGCGTTCCGACATAGACCGTGTCGTTGACGAAGAGAGGCGTCGCCGACCAGACCGACATGGGGATATTACCGCTGCCATCAGACACGTCGCCGGTGTGGACTTCCCAAACCTTCCGCAACTTGGCTACATTCTCGGGCGTGATCTGGTCCGCGGGGGAATATTTCTGCGCCTTCAGATCGCCGTTGAAGGTGGACCAGGTGGTGTCCTGCGCCATGGCGGGAGCGAAACCGAGAGCGGCGGCAAGGGCGATGCCTGAGCAGAGGGAAAGAGTGCGCTTCATCGGGATGCCTTCCTTTTCGCCGTCGTCTTTGTCTTTGTTCTGGTCGTGTTGCTGGTGACCCTGGCGGCTGCTGTTCTATGCGTGACGCGCGTGGGACGGGACGGCGTGTTGCGCCTGATAGTGGTGGCGATGAGCCAGCCGATGAGGCTGAGCGCCATGGCAAGCACGAGCGGAAGACTGTCGAGCATGTAACCGGCAAAAGCCGTGCCCAGAATTCCGAGGATCAGCAGGAAATACAGCAGCCCCGTCCACCAGCTCCGCCGCGTCGCCCAGATGGTCAGCGCCAGGGCGGCCAGCAGGATCGCCGTGCATGAAAGAATGACCAGGAGCGCGCCCCCGGAGCCGTCGATTCCGCTGGATCGGGACGTATAGGCCATAAGGGATATGATCAGGCCCGCCGCACCCCCAAGGGCGATCAGGCCGGTAGCGCTTGTTGCCCGCCTCATATGTCGTCACTCCATTGTCTTTGGAAGTTCAAGAATTCACCGCCCGGCATGGTTTTCTCTTCAATTTCTGACAACGCGCGGCGCGCGCCTGCGTCGGCCCCGCCAATCAATATCTGACCGTATAGTAAAGGGAGATCATGAAGAAATACTTATGTCAATACTAGAATGTTAACCATGATCTCCATGATTATACTAAATATAATATATCTGCGGGCTGTATTAAAAATATACCGATTTCTGCCGCGGTGTGGCCCATGCACCCTCCCCTCGGCTGACCGGAACTCGCATTCTGATCGACCAAGGTGTGCAAGAATTGATTCGAAAAAACGGGCGTTTTTCTTCATTAATTCGAATGTTTTCGGAATATTTTTTGAAAGCGATTTCACAAATTTACATGCGCTATCGCTATTACAAAATGTCATAATCTGCTGTTAGGGTTGAACGCTGCGGGATTCAATGAAATGCTGGCAGACGGCGATTCAATAAGCGCCGTTTGCCGGACCATGTTTTCCAAGCTTTCTTGAATGTAGGATATACATGGTGTATGGCGCAGGCCACCGTGTTGTCCATTGCGGCAAACAGGCTGGAGCCGGGGGAGCGGGAGGCGATCGTGCTGCAATGTCCATTCGCGTAATCTGTATTGGGGCCGGTGGCCATGCCGCCGTCGTGGTCGACTTGTTGCAGCGGCTTTCCGAGCGAAGCGAGATAAGCTTGGCCGGCCTGGTGACACCAGATGGTTCAGGCGCGCCGGTGCTGGGTGTTGACGTCATCGGCGCCGATGGCGATCTGGGCCGCCTGATTGCGCAACATGATCTCACGCATTTTATCGTCGCGGTGGGAAGCACGCGCGGCGGACAAAATATACGAGCGAGTCTTTATCGCCTGGCTGCAGAAAAAGGCCTCGCGCCACTGACTGCGGTTCACCCGGATGCCGTGGTTGCGCCGTCAGCCCGCCTGGGCGAAGGAACCGTGATCATGGCCGGGGCCGTCGTGCAGGCGCGAACCGTTATCGGCAACAACGTGATTATCAATACGAGGGCGAGCATCGATCACGACTGTGAGGTGGGCGCCAATGTTCACATCGCGCCGGGCGCCGTTCTGAGCGGGGGCGTTCGTCTGGGCGACGATGTGCATATCGGCACCGGGGCGGTCATTATCGAAAATGTGCGAGTAGGCGCCGGCACCACCGTTGCAGCCGGCGCTACCGTCGTTAGGAATTGCGGGGAACGGCAGCTACTGGTCGGCACACCGGCCCGGGTTATATGATTTGACGGCTCCCCGATGTGGCAAGTGTAGAGATTAAACCCATGATTACAAACCATCAATTGGCCAAGATATCCTTATCTCCTGACCGCCCTTTGGCGGATGCAATTGCCTGTATAGATGCCAGCGGCGGCCAGATAGCGCTTGTCGTGGACGAGCGTGGCGTGCTGATCGGCACGATCACCGACGGCGATGTGCGCCGGGCGATATTGCGCGGCGCCACTCTGGATTCAACCGCCGGGGAGGTCATGCACAAGACCCCCCGCACGGTTCCGATAGGAACCTCCCTGGAGGAAATCGCAGCCACACTGCGCAGCCACCAAATCGCGCAAATGCCCGTGGTCGACTCCGAGGGCAGAGTGGTCTCGCTTCACCTCGCCGAGGACACACGCATGCCGGATCCGGCATCGCATCGTGTGGTGATCATGGTGGGTGGATTGGGAACAAGGCTGCGTCCCATCACCGAAACAGTCCCCAAGCCGATGATCGAGATCGGAGGCAAGCCGATCCTGGAGAGAATTCTGGAGCGCTTCCGCACCCAGGGATTCCGGCGCATCACCCTCTGCGTCAATCATCTGGCGGAGATTATCGAGCAGCATTTCGCAGATGGCGCGAAATTCGGGCTGGAAATCGATTATGTGCGGGAAACCAAGCGCATGGGAACCGCGGGTGCCCTTTCGCTCCTGCAAGAACGCCCCGAATATCCGTTGATCGTGATGAATGGCGACGTTCTGACTTCGGTCAACTTCCTGCAGCTGATTGCCTTCCACTATGAGAACGACGCCATCGCGACCATGGGATTGAATCGATATCAATACCAGATCCCGTATGGGGTCGTTGAGGTGGTGAACCAGCATATCGCAGGGTTTTCAGAGAAGCCCGTGTTCGATTTTCTCGTGAATGCAGGCATTTATGTCATCAGCCCGGCTGCGCTTGATTTGATTCCGCAGAACCATTTCTTCGATATGCCCGCGCTGTTCGAGCGTATCCGTCCGGAGAAGCGCGCCGCCTTCCCCTTGCATGAATACTGGCTGGACGTCGGCCGGCCAGACGATCTCGAAAAAGCGATGGATGAATTGCGCCAGGGCGAGCTCGTCAATTCCTGACGTTTGCCTGGATATTCAGCTTGCACGCGGTGCGGACCGGCCGGCCAGGGCATCGTCGATGAGCTGTTTCATCGTGGCGATGAATTTGCCGCGCGAAAAATCCTTGGCGCGTGCCTCGCATGCATAGCGCATCGCCTCGGCTTTGGCAGGTGTCATCGACCGGACTGCCGCGATGAGATCGGCTTGCGTGAATTGCGGCGGCAGCAGGACGCCGGTTTCGTCAGGCAGAACCGTTTCCAGCAATCCGCCCTCGGCGACGCCGATCACCGGCTTGCCCGCGGCCATGGATTCGACTGGAGACATGCCGAAATCCTCATCGACAGGCAGATAGATCGTGGCGATGGCGTTGCCGACGAGGTCGAGAAGTTCGGTATCGTTCACCCAGCCGCGAAATTCGATGTTGGGCGCATTGGCGGCAAGCCGCTTGAGGCGCTCCAATTCCTCTCCGCCCGACGTGACGATCAGACGTTTGTCCGGCATGGCGAGAAATGCCTCGACGATGCGGTCGACCCGCTTCAAGGGCGTCAACCTCGCGGTCGACAGATAATAATCGCCCTGTCCGCGCCAGGAAAAACGATCCGTTTCGACAGGCGGGTGGACGACGATGCTCTCGCGCCCGAGATAATGGCGGATACGCGCGCGCGTGTTTTGCGAATTGGTGACGATAATGTCCATGCGCGCGACAGCGCGGCGGTACTGGCATTCGAAGGCATAGGCGGCGAGCCGCTTCAGCACCGATTTGCCGCGGAGATAATAGGCTGCCTGATCGTAGAGAAAGCGCGGGGGCGTATGACAATAAAAGACATTGATGCCCCGCTTGCTCTTTCGCGGCGCAGCAAAGAGGCCGGCAACGCCGGAAAAAAGGCGCACGGCATATCGCCGCGCATCGTATCTCTGCAAGGTAAAGACCGCCGCCAACGACAAGGGGCGCAGGCCCGGCCGGCGCAGCAGCGAAGGAAAATTCAGGCTCCGCGTCCGCTTGGGAAAATCCGCTTCATCATATGTCTCATGCGTTCGATAGCCATGAACGAGCGTTGCGTCGAGCGCATGCGCCAGCGTCAAAACCAGCCGCTCCCCTCCCCCGCGAATGGCGAAGTAATCATGGAAGAGCACGGCGGGCGACCGCACGATTCCATGAGTACTTTCATTGATGATGGAATCAAACTCTAAATACATTTTTATGATCCACAGCAAGTAGATCAAATAGTAATTATAATAATGATATTATCAATATTACAAAAAACATTTACGCAGATTTATTGATTAAAAATGAATATAGTTCCCGATTCAGGTAGATATGTGCAGTTACCGCCTGTTCACTTGCCATGATGGTTCCCGAGCGCAGATCTGAAGGGGGCTTTGTCTTGATGTGTCGCTATTACCGCTCGATGCGGCGCAGTATCTGCGCGTGATCAGCTACCGCCCAGGACGCAGTCACAGGGAAATCCCGCCGCCATGAACGGCGAGATAAGCCAAGGCTATCGTTCCCTTAGGAGATCAAACCGTGCTTGCTATATTGCTTCACGTCGCGCCTCCGATATACTGGCCTCCATGAAGTGTTATTCCGGCTATCGTACCCGGCAAATAATCTTCTCCTTGGTGTGTTACTATTACCCCATTGGATGAACACATATAACGTTGGCCTGTGGCGCTTCCAAATATTGAGTTCATTCCTACGGTTATAGTTGCGCAGGAATTTGCCGTCGCACACGCAGCACTATAGAGCGCGTTTTCAACCGTGACAGGTCCGTCGATGACCATCTGCCCGTTGTTTACTGCCCAGAACGCACCAGATGCTGTGCCGCGCACTACGCAGTTGGCCCCGATTTCCATCGAACCGCCGAACCTTGCAGCACACATGAAGGTGACATAAGTGTTATTGGGGATTGTCTCAAAAATTGTATTGAAGCATCTGACAATGCCATTAAAATTTTGGCCCATAACCATGTAAACAGATGTGCTATCAAGCGTATTTTTCAGCCGGACGTTTCGAGTAATCACCGTTCCAGCAGAAACAATCAATATTCCGGGCCAGCCAGCGCTGGAGGATGTATTGGCGTCATTGACAATCAGATACCCTTCCGGGTCAGCGGCATCGCCGACAATGCTGATCGTCCCGTTGACGGACACCTCACCGGGCGCGGCATAAGTTCCCGCTACGCCGAGCTGAATGATGCCGCCTTCGAGAGGCAGAACATAGTTGTTGAGCCTGTCGATCGCGGCGGCGATGGTTTGAAGGGCTTCGCCGGGCGTGTTGGCCGTGCCTGAATTAGCATCATTGCCATCCGGCCGGACGTAGATGACCGGCGGCGTCGCCGGGCGGAGGGCGCCGCTCACCGCCTCCCATGCCGTTCCGTCAAAAATAAGCACGGCCACCGTGCCTTTGACCAGGCTGCCCGGCAATAGATCGTTTCCGTCCTGGCCAATAATGCTCTTTGCGCCGAGCCCGTTGACATTGAGGGTGACCGCTCCCGTATTCGTCGCGGTGAGTTTGAGAACGATCATCATGCCGGCGGCAAGAGCGGCCGGCGGCGGCGTCAGGCTTGCCGTGAGCGCGTTTGCCGTGCCGCCCGCCAGCGCATAGGTCCATGTGCCCGACTGCACGTCGAGTGCGATCTTTTCAATATAAGCGCCGCCGATGCGCTCATATACCCTTCCATCCGGCAGGCTAATGCCATGGCCGTCCACCGGGATGCTGAAGCTCCATTCATTATTGTGCCATTGGGCGAGCTGGCCGGTGTAATCCTGCCACCAACCCGTGGCGCTATCAGGCACAAGATAGGTGTCGCCCTCAGCGGGGCTGGAGGGCGGAGACGCAAGCGTCATGGATTTCACAGGCACCCAGGGCGCAAGCACCAACTGCTCCAGCGGCACCTTGGTATAGTCCGCCCCAATGCCTTCCGGGCTGGCCTTACGATCTGCCGGGTTTGAAGAGTAAGTTTGCGTCATGGTAAAATCCTTAATTAGATGATATTGGGATATCGTCAGGTGCGTTGAGAAGGACTTCCCATCCCACTGCAGCAAATGCAAAATCGATATCTCTCATCGAGTTTCACATACAATTAAGAATTGTCAATACCTACGAATCACTCCTTTAGGATGCAATGGATAAGCCCCGTTGACGAGGGACGTGACTGGCGGAATACGGGGCGTTGGACCGCACGGCGAATGCACAAGCCAGCCGATCCCTACCTGCGAATTAGGTGTAGGATACGCAAGACGTCTCCAAGCAGCGTGCAAGTTGAATGGGACGCCGTCATTGTTCCCAAGTTTGCCCCTTCATTCGTTGAAGGCAAATACCTCCAATTTTTCCAACACAAGGCCTGAGGGCTCCTTGCCCGTTCCATTGCGGATTAACAGATGGTCGGCTCCGCTATCGGTCTGCGGGGTAATGATAAACTCCAATGTCTGTTTATTGGCTTGCGGTATCGCTGAAACTTCCTGAATGATGGTGTTGGTGTCCTCGCAAAATAGAGACAACATTGGCTGGCCCACACTGTCGCGGAGATTCACGCGCACAAGCAGATGCTTATCATGATGCTGAAGATCTTCGGCATCGCTTCCCAAGGGCACCTTGGCCGCATAGCTCCAAGGCATGCCCGGTGTGCAGATCCGGACCCCATCAGGGCCGAGCTCTTCCAAACGGGCGCCATTTCGTATCCAACCTGGTTCGGACATGACTTTGCCGAGCGGGATTATGGCCAAATGTCTGGCCCGGTGCGCGTCCGGCCTATCGTGTCTCGGCCAGTTGCTCTTCAGAAAAATACTCGGATCGCGAGAAAAAAGTGCAATATAATCCGCGTAACTCTTCTTCCAATTGGGTGAAGCGGTGAGTACGAGCTGGTCGAGAGCTGCGTCGAGAGCGATGCCTTCCGGCTGCAAATTATGCTCACGCATCGCCAATATGGTAGCAACAGCCAAATCGGGATAACCGAATGCGGCCTGTAACAACACAAGTTTCACAAGCTTGGATGTATCCGTCTGCAAACGATGCATTGTCGCTCCGTCCATTGACGGATCAAGCATATAAAGGGTATCGGCGAAAAAAACCTGTCCGGTTTCTGTCTGAGCATAAATATCGTATTGGAATTTCCCCGGCAAACAGGCGCGGGTATAAGTCCACGTATCGAGATCAACGAGCCTGTAACCGGCTTGGCGCATGAAATGATCGATATCGGCAAAACACGGCCACCCCGGACGAAGCTCATGCATCATGCATTCGCACTCGACCATCAATACCTGGCCTTCGGTCAATAATGCCGTCGCCCCCTCCAAAACAAAATAATCAAAACCGTCCGTATCGATCTTTAATACGTCGACGGCTTTACGTTTTTCTTCGTTCACAAATTGATCAAGTGCCACATGACGCTCGGAGTATTCAATCATCTGACCGCCATTGAAAAGGGTCTGAGCATAATTTAGGTTAACGATCTTGGCAGCCTCAACCGCGCTACTGCGGCTAAAGAGATACCAGTCATCATCAAGGGAACGTTGCTCTTGCCCGTTTCCGACCCATGCTGACTCATAGTATACGCGCGGATTTTCTTCCGCGGCATTCAGCCGTTCGATTTCTCTCAGCAGAGGGTCAAAACCAACCGCGGTCAGATGGGGTTCAAACTGCCGCCAGAAGGCGTCGATCCCACCGCTCGCTCCGACATCGACAAGCCACAAATCACTGCCGTTGAGCCAGCCTTGTGCCAAGGCCCAGCGTACGAAGCCGGAATTATATTGTTTGCGTTGCATTGGACGCCTTTACAAAGGGAGGCCGTTTGGCATGCAAGCCGAGCGCCGTTTAAACGACAGCTTCCGGGACCGGATATCCGAGTTTCGCGTAGATGGCCCACGCCTCCTTTTTGACCACCCGGCCGAGCATGGTCATTGTCCAGTCATCAAGCTCCACCGGGGTCGGGCCATGTACATTAGGACGCGGCCTATTAAGAACAGTCTCGACCCAACTGGAATCGCAGGCAATTTTGCCCTTGGTGATTTCAGTGACCAGATCGGTGAAGGCTGATGGATCGCGGGTTATGTCCTCCATGCGGAAAATGCGCGCTCCCGTCGCTTCCTCCTCGATGATGGCGTTTAGCATGTTGATGCCATGTAAGCGGTCCAGTTGTTTGGTCGTCAGTGCCTGAGGATCGAGATCGGCGGCAGCAGCGAGGCTATCAACATAGTCTGAGTTATTTGCCCCCCCCTGATATGAGAATCGGGCTAACTGGCTGCGCACACGCGCCAAAGGTTCACGGACGAGTATGGCGCATCCAAAATCATCGCCCAGCGTTTCACGTAGAGCATTTATCTCATGCCGGGCGATGCCATGGACGTCACCGACAGCCTTATAGGAGTGCTTGTCGATAAGGAGGAGACGTAGATATTCCAGACCGTCAAGAGGACGAGATATTATGTCCAGCCCGGTCATCAAGGGATTCACATGATGTTCGCAAAAAATGTCTGGATGCGCGTTCAGTGCCCAAGCAAGCCAGTGTGTTGCTGCGCACCCCCAACTCACCACGGCAAATGCGTGTCCAGCAAAGGGCGCGGCACTCAGAAAATTCGTCTGCGTATCATTTAGGGAAGGCTTCCAGAATTTTGCCGCTAGGGGATATGGAGACTGAAATGGTGCTTCGGAATTGTGATGGCCGTTACCAGAGGAGTTTGCTCGCGTATCATCTTCCACATCAAGCTCGATACGCGGAACGTCAACGCGAACTGTCGTCGGTTGGGCAATTGACGGCCCCTTGCGGATAACGAGCGCTGCGGCTTTCTCCATCGCCGGCACGAGCACACGCGGAGTCTGTCCAGCGCCGGGCTGCACGAAGATTTCCGGCGCAACGGGATTGCTGAGCGTTTCATCCACGCAGAGCAGACCGATATCCCCGCCCTCGACTTGGACTTCAAGCGAAATGACGGCGGGTCCTTCGCCACTCTCGTTCAAGCGCCAGAACGCGCCATATTCCCAAGCCTTGGCTGGAAGGCGCACGGCTCCGGTTTCGTCGATTTCTCCGGAGCCCGCAGGTATGGGCGCTGCGGAAATGAACAATTGTTCGGAGTGAACCGCCGTGACGTCTGTTCCCTCGGCCTTGATCGATAAATTCATTTTCTTATCCCTATAAGCAGCCAGCTCGGTCGCAGCCAGTACAAGCGGTCCAGCTTCGGGCGCCAGCGGTCGTAATTGGCGTTCCAGGCGCGCACCACGCCGTTTACGGAAGTGCTGGTTTTAAACGTTTCCGGCTCGGGGCAGAAATCGTGCCACATGATCAGACCGCCACTTCTGGCCAGGTTCAGCGCTTTATCTGTGTCGCTCGCCACAACGTCCGGCTCATGGCCGCCATCGATCAGGATACTGTCAAAAAAACCTTCGCCAAATTCAGAAACCGGGAGATCGCGGCTGTCCATCAGCAACTGATGCACGCGATCACTGAAGCCCGCCTCCCGGTAACGCCAGCCGATCCAATGGCCCGCATCCTTGATATCGCCGCCAGGGTCCGAATAAAGCGGGGCACCCGACGCACCGCGTTCACCTCCGGGCAGATTGACGGTCCAGATTTCGGCATCGCAGGACTCGGCGCACAAGACGACACCAACTCCCTCTCGTGTACCGAATTCCAAATGGCGGCTGGGCTGAAATTGACGATAAAAAAAGCGATAAATGTCAGCCACTTCCGAGTTAAGCTCCATCGGCGCATAGCGATAAAGCATTTTTTTCGGAACATAGGGCGCGGCAAATCCCAGCGCTGCACCGAGTTCCGATACCGGCAGAATAGAAATGTCCCGCGCCGGTGTCGCTAACGTAGACGGATCGGCCACTTGATCAAGATTGAAATGCCGGATGCCGGCACGCAGAAGCGGCGCCATGGCAGTCGTTGCGGGAATAGCTTGCGCGGCGGACAGGCTATGGACGCGCACCAGGCTTTCGCGACCTTCACTCTCATTGCTGCGCAGTATGACATGCCGCACCTCAGCGCCATCGAACGCAGTAACCCGCGCGGTCTGCAAGCCGGGAGCCATTGAAACGGCCACTTCCTTGCCGAGATAGGTTGTCATATCAGCAAGGCAGCCGATGCCCACCGTGCCCGAGAGAACTTCAAGCGTCACGTCTATGACGAGTGGCCCCAATGGCGGCGGAGCCGTGACCGGCCAGGACGCTGCATAGGACCAATTCGGGCCGGGCACCCGCAACACCCCGTCGTCCCGAAATCCGGCGCCGTTGCACATGGCTGGCGCCTCTTTCAGCAGGTCAGGCAATGGGTTCCCCGGTGCGAAGGCCGCTGGCATCAGGATCGGATCGCGGTCGAAGGTAAGGCTCAGCGTTCCCGGCGTGCCGCCCTCGCCGCGCTTCAGAAGAAAGTTGTCCTGATCTAGAACCAGCGCCGAGGTATAGCCCTGACCGGCGAGCCATAGCAGCGCCTCGCTGACAGATTGACCGCGCGTGGCAAGGGCATGATTGATCTCGACCAGCAGCCATGGATTGAACCGTCGCAATGTCTGGGCAGCACCTTTCAACACCTCCAGGTCAAATCCATCGACATCGATCTTGATGCAATCCAGACGGTTAATCCCGTGTGCTGCGACGAAAGCATCGAGTGTGATGAAGTCGTAGACCTGCTTTTCCGGCGCGCTTCCCCATAGGCGATAAATCGGCTCTTCGCGTGCTCCCTCCACTGCGCCCAGCGCAACCTGGTGAACGAAGACGTTCTCGCACCCTGCTGCCTCGATATTGCGGCGCAAGAGCTCCGCTGTCTGTGTCGGTTCAAAAGCATGAACGCGGCCCTCGGGCGCGAGGCGGGAAAACAGCAGCGTATACATGCCAACATTGGCGCCGATATCGGCAATGATCCAATCGCGACTGGCATGCTCGACAAACCAGCGCTTCGTTTGCAGTTCCGCTTCGGGATAATAATCAGCAAAAGACGGATAATAAGCGGTGAGGGAAATAGGTTCTCCGCTTGGTACCAGGCTATGAATGACCGGCAGATGAAGAAAGGCAGAGAGATCGGCCGTCTTGTGCATTTGCTGGTCGAGCATAACTCAGTTCTCCACAAATACAATTACTCGCGCCGCGCCGGTAATCCACAGCGGCAGAACGTCTTCACATTACCCCTGCATCGGACAGGACAGGCAGTTTGCATAAAGCGGCCCGTCCCGCAGCCTGCGGCGAAGATTGACGAAGGCGATGGAATTCCAATAGTCCATGAACGGGCGTGTGCCGTCAAAGACCACCTTTTCATGGCCCGGCACATGCGTCATGTAGCAACATGGCGAGGCACGAAAGGTCAGTTCGCTTGTTCTGAACTGCTGATAAATAAACTGACAGCTGAACGGCGCAGAACGTCCAAATGGATCGTAATACCCACTTTCAACTTCAGGCACGTAACGGCCATAGCCTTTGGTCTGTTCATAGTCACTTTTAAATGTATTGCGGATATCCCTGTCTTTCAGCGCCTGCTCTCTGGTGACGAAAGGAATACGCCCGGCCGCCGCATCAGCCCGGATCTGTTTCGGGAGAGCGTCGACATGCCATGTCTCCGGCTGCATTTCGATGTGCACTTTCGACTCCGCCGCGACCGCCAATGCCTCGGCTTTCAGTTTCTCGAAATCCGGATGCAGAATAGGCGGCAAGAGATGGTAATTCAGGCCGGCTTTCAAATGCTGGGCTGGAATGAGGGTTCGCAGATAGACCCAATCGACGCCGAGATCATTAGCCAGCCGAATAAAATCGGCGGTCTCATGGAAATTATCCCGCGTCAGCACCATGGAAACGGTAACCAGGATCCGCGGATCCCGCTCACGCTGGCGCACGATCTCGCGCACAGCATCAAGGACCGTATCGAGCGCATCCTCACCCAATCCCATAACCTTATGATGGGTCTCGTTGGATGCTGCATTCAAGCTGAAATTATACGTGGTAATCCTGGCATCCAGCAAAGCCTGCAGCCGGCGCTTCAGGAACATGCCATTGGAAATAATGTAGGATTGCGCCCTGCTGTCCGTCAATTCCGCGACGCGCTTCAATATCGTATCGATATGGGGGTTGGCCAGCGGCTCTCCATGCCCTTCAATACCGATCTCATGTGCATAGGGAAGAATCTCGGCATAGCGTTCCAGCTGGGCCGGTGTCAGCACATTGCGTCCGTCAAGCCACGAATTGCAAAAGGTGCAGCGCGCATTGCAAAGATCCGCAATCGGCAGCATCAGCTTCCAGGGACGAGAAGACAACACGTCGCTCCGGTGATAATATTCCCACCAGTTGAGAGCATAATTTTGCTGCCAAAGATCGTCTGGAAGGGCAGCAATGATGTCCTCTCTGCTAACGGCGGCAACGATATCTTTTATCTGCGTTTCAAGGTAAATTTGTGTATCCAGGTTGCGATATTTTATTTCCTCGCGAAGATCAGAGGGATTGTCGAATTTATAGCGGGATGATGGAGTTGCGAGTGACGGATTTTCCACTCGCAAGTCGGTTTTTTTCACCAGCGTCGGTCTGCCGGGGCGCACCTTGGTGGGTTTCTCGTCTCCGGGCCCCTTCCGCAGGACCAGGGCCTTGACCTTCTCGATCGCGGGAACGTTGATTTCTACCCGCCGCGCCTTGTCAGACCGCACAAAGACTTCTTCTGATACGGCTATGCTCAATGTTTCATCGACGCACATCAAGCCGATATGGCCGCCATCCCCTTCTTCAAGCTCAAGCATGATGGTCATTGGGCCGGATTTGGCCGTATGAACAGGCCATAAAGCCGCATAAGACCAGATTTCAGACGGCACGTGGATAAGGCCAGTATTATCGATCCGGCCGCCCCCCGCCTCTTTCAGCGCCCCGAACACATTGGTTGCTTCGATAAGCATTTCGCCTTCTCCCGCTGATTGCGAACAAAGAATATCAATAAATATTTACTCTTCTTTTCTTGGTTTTTCCATTACTAAAATCGAAAAGTATGGCCAGCCGAGAATGCCATGACGTTCAACGAATGAATAACCAGCGATGACGACGCCAGGAAACCATTTCGTATAAGTAAATGGCTCGGAAGGGATGATATCGGATTTATGATAAAATCAATGTCGACTTCCCCTTCTGTTTCCCATAAAGAAATTTCCTCATAGATAGTATTCGATTCCAAATCAATTAGAGCAACGCTGCCATTATTTTTTACATCCGAAATACGGACTCGCAGGAATAAATCTATGTGACTTTTTAGTATGACTGGTGAAATATAAAATTTTATGGCGGCACTGTATTCCCACGGAGCGGACGTTCCCCTTATTTCAAGTTGATCGCCTGAATATGCGCAATGGGCCCCCGCGGCAGCCCATTCCGGACGCACCATGAAATTATTCAGCGGCATCGTGGCCACTTTTTTCACAAGTAAATTCGTCGTATTTTGCATCGTCATCTCTTCACCGGCACTCACAAGGGATCTACGCGTCTGGCGGCTTCTAATTTTACATTAGGAGGGGGAGATTATGTTCGCGCATTATACAAACCCTCCCAATCCTCCTCGAAACGCGTTCTAAGTTCCTGGTAGGTTAAGTTGTTCCAGCCTGCCTCTACCACAAGCTGGTCAAGCGCTTGTGTAATATCGACGAGACTAGAGAGACGATCTCTGAATTTCACAAGAATGGCTGCTGCCGAGTCAGGATTATGCGCCATAGAAAACAGAATAGCCAGCTTCAACAACTTATCAGCAGAATAACTCTCCGCAAGTTTTTCCATTTCAGGCGCAGTTAAATCGCGAAGGTAAACAGCGTCTCCCTGAAGCGGACGCCCTTTAATGCTATCAGAGGGATGAGCACGACAATATCGTATGGGCAGCGCCGCCATGGAATAAGTGAGCGTCTCGTGACCAAATAAATCAAAACCGCATTTGCGTAGAAAGCAATCCGTATTGTGAAACGAATGTTCATTTGGATTGCCGGAACCAATCCAATTGACCTCCATACGAACTCCAAGCACTCGATAATCGGAGAAAGCTGCTTTCATCGATTTCAGAATTTCGAAGTCATGACCATCCACATCGATCTTGATGAAATCAACGTCGTTGAAAGAATTTTCCCGCAAAAAGGTAGGCAAATGGATTTTATCGGATGAAAGAGCCGCAAGGGACCAATCGCCAGAGGTCGCCTTGTCGACATCCGCCGCTGCTTCGCGCCGCTTAAGTCTTATTTGGCGCGTTTCACAAATCGCCAAATTATTCCATGGATTGCGGCCGGGCATACTGTCTTGCGCGGGATCATCACCAATGACAAAGCCGGAATGATAATGAACGAGAGGGGATTTTTCCGACCCGCGCAATAGTTCGATGCTCTCTATACTCGGGTCGAATCCATGACATTCCAGCTTGCTATCGAACACACGCCAGTATTCCCCAATGCCGCCGGAGCAGCCAATATCGAGAAGTGTAAACCGTTCGACCATCGGCGCCGCATAGTTTGCAAAGCCAGTTCGTTCGATTAAGGCCATGCTGAAAGTCCCTACTCTTTGAATACTGTCTGCTTCAGATACTGACTGCTTCTCGATATTGCCGGACATCCTGCTTATCTGGCGGAAGGTCATCCTGCTGTTCAGTGGGCAGAGCGGCCATGCGCTTAATATTGATACCGGTAACGGAGAACGTTCCATGGCCGTTTGTTCTGATGGAAAAAAGAATATTCGACATCTTCCCGTTTGGTGGGGCCTCGACGTCGAAATCAAGGATGTGAGGAGAATTCAAAATCTCCGACCCGATCACGCGGGCGCGGGCCAGTTGTCTGTCTCCGGCAGAAATATCCATCTCGATGATCGCGAACGGCAGCTGCGACGGCTGGATCCGCGGGGGCCACACTTGCCGCATTAGAAAAGCTTTGAATTCCCCCGCCAGCTTTCGTCCCAACAGTCGTTTTCCTGTGCGCCGAACGCGCCGTTCGAGACGCGGACCGAGAAGACGGCGAGTTTGCATTATGATTTTATAAAGCCGCGGCTGAAGCCAATTTTGCTTTTGCTCCAGCGGGCGGACAGCAGCGGTTTCTACCTCAATTCTGTATTGCCCTGACGGCAATGAAAAAGGACCGGAACGTGCGAGCAGGCCGACAGCACCCACAGGTTGAAGTGCGCCACCCTCCTGGAGAAGGCCGGCTTCGGCCGGCTGAAGCCTGATGCCCTCAGCGATTGGATCGACAGATATCTGTGCTCCGAAGTCATGCCGTTTGTCATAAGGAAAACGGGCCAGAACACCCGGCAATGGGATAGTCTCTCTTGGTTGCGCCCCGAACTCCGTCTTGAAAAGGAAGCCGTGCCGGATCCGGACACTGAACGGGGTTTTGGCGCAGTTGACCTGCTCGCTCCACAAACCCTCAAATGCATTGTGAATCGCGTTGATCCCAACAAATCGCCGGGGCGCGGCCCCCTCACCCAACCGGCTTTTCTCCGCGTCGATCAGAATCTGAAAGGCTTCGGTCAAGAAGCGGGAGAGAAGCCGCCCCTGAATAGACGATAAAGCAAGCGGCGCGCCATCGCCCTGAGAAATATCGAAGATGAAGACATCGGCCTGCGAGGCGATATCATCGAATGTGGAAGGCGTGACCAAATCGGCCAGGTGGCTTGGCAAGTCCTTTGCCACGCTTGCATGCACCCATACCGGCGCAGCAAAGCCATGCGTGCGCAATCCCTCGACGAATAAGGACAACATCTTGCCCGGCGCGCCCAGCCATGCGACTTTCCAATGGCGCGGCACCGAAGTAAAGAGATCAAGCAGAAAGGGCAGTACATGCTCCGGCACATAGCCGCTCGAATTATAGGTATCGCTCGCGTAAGCGCTTTGCAATGGAACATTAAGCGGCGACTGGCGCAGCGTCCCCAACGCAAAATGGTAGCTGCTCTTTTCCAGCGATGAAATCTGAACTTCTTCGATCTCATCGCCGACGCAACCCCAGTTTTCTGCTTGTTCCGGTAGATGCGGTTGTTTTACCAAATAAAAAAAGCGATCGTAGTCGTTTTGGGCGGCATTGCTTCTGTGCATCGGTGTGACTTGCCGCGTATGGTCACAGTGATAACCGAACACCTGGTCCGATAAAACGCCTATATCGCCACGGATCATGCTTATTCGTCTGGCGATGTTGGCATCGACATGCCAGCCCAGCAGCATGTTCTCGTCAAAACCATGAATAGAGAATAAATCCGAGCGCATCATGAGCTGGAAATCGCCTGGCCCGTCAAATAGGAACGGCTTCATGGTTGTGACGATTTCGTTGAGGTGCAGTTCCCAACCCCAACGCCCCACACTCTCAATCACAGCTGCGGGATCGCGCCTGTCCAGCATCTCCCAAAGGGTTTCGGGCACTTCAAAGCGAGGAATGCCGTAATAGCCTTCGGGCAGATCGCGCACGATATCGGTCAGAGTCTGTTCCCGGCGCGGCACGAAGATCATGTCCGTGTTGGTGGAGAGAATCCAGCGATTGGCCGGATTGGAGCGCCGCACAGCGACATTGCGCGCTACAGGCTCCAGCGCTTTCAGCTGCGTGCGCGCCGCAAAACGTTCATGCACGGAGGGACGCACCCGGAGGATGCGCAAGTGCTGCTTTGCCTTTTCCGTCAGCGTATCGGCGATCGCCTCGGGAAAAGTGGGGAAGTCGTCGGGTGTGTTGTAATCTACAAACAGAATCTCATCGTCCGGATCGGAGAGGATCTGCGCCATACAATTGAGACTCAACGCCGCGCGCTTATGCAGGTTGTATCCGTAGTTGTCGTTGCGGCCATAAAGTACGATGGACAGCACGCTGAATTTCCTTCTTACGCTTCGTTACGCTGTTCGGCGCGTTCTGTGCGGTAGGGCGGCTCATTGTCCGCGGTATGCCAATCGCCAGTGCCGAGACGGATCAGGCGTATTCCCGCCGTCTTCATGACGATGCCCCAGGGATCGATGACCGTGCGCTGCGCCTCTGTCGGCAGCCCCGCGGTCCAGACGATCTCCTTGAATTGCGGCCAGGGTGTCATGATGATTGCCGCCTCGCTCGCCATGAGCGCCTCTTCCGGCGTCCCGGCCATCGTAACGGCTCCGTTCAGCACCGCATGCGCTGCCGACATGGCGAGCGGATCATGAACGGCCACACGGAAACCGGCTTTGGATAACCGCGCGGCCAGCATCACGCCTTGGCTTTCCTCAATGACGCCCGTATGAGGCTTATAGGACAGCCCCAGAATGGCGACGCGCCCGGCGGGCTCGACGGATGCCTCCACCGCGCGCATCAAGCGTTGGAGTTGATGTTCGTTGATGTGGTCGGTAGCCTCGGCCAGCATACAATCGACGCCAAGCTTGCGCCCCAGCGCGGCAAAAGCCTTGTTGTCACGCGGGAAGCACGGTCCGCCATAGCCGATCGCCGGTTTCAGATATTTGCGGCCGATACGGCTGTCCGCCCCCACTGCGCGCGTCACCACATCGGCATCGGCGCCGGGCAAATGATCGCACATGTCGGCGATCATATTAGCATAGGAAATCTTCGTGGTGACGAAGGTATTGACCGAAATCTTGCACAGTTCCGCATTGACGAAATTCATGCGATGAAATTCGGGCTTGCTCTGAACCGAACGGCGATAAATAGCCTCCAGCATCGCACCGGCGCGCTCGTCCGATTCTCCGATCAGCAGCATGTCGGGATTGAGCATGTCGCGCACGACCGAGCCGAGCGCAATGAACTCCGGACTATAACATAAACCCAGATCCTGCCCGACCGTGCGCCCCGAGGCACGCTCCAGCGCCTGACGGATCGGACCGCCGGTGGAGCCCGGCATCACAGTGCTGGTGACGACGACCAGATGATAGCCCTGCTTATGGCGCAGGGCGCTGCCGATCTGCTCAACCGCTTCGATGACATAACGGTTGGAAAACAGACGATCACTTCCTGAAGGGGTGGGCACGATGATAAAGCTTGCGTCGCTTTCCTGTATCGCCTTGCCAATATCGAGCGTTGCCCGCACCCGGCCCTGCGCCCGGTCGAGATACTCCTGTAGTTCCGGCTCTTCTACCGGCGCTCGCCCTTCATTGATGGCGTTGACGAACGACTCGTTCAAATCGACCCCGATGACCTCAAATCCCTTGGCGCCGAACACGGCTGCCATGGGCGCGCCCAGCTTGCCAAGGCCGATGACAGAAAGACGCGGATTTTGACCTTCTTGCATGATAACCCTCTCGTAAAATTTGAAGTCAATTCAGGTGCGGACGAAAAACATAGATGGAAGGCAGTGGGACATCTCGCCCGGCAGAGATCAGTTCCACTGGGGTAAGGGTGATACCAGCCTCCTTGAAGCGGGCTTGCAATCGTTCCACCGTTTTGCTTTGCGGGCCGGCGACGGCAGCAATCAATAAGTCGTTTGCGCTGTACTTCTCGCGTAGCATGTTCAGCGGCAAATCTTCCATTTGATCAAACGGCGGCCCCCAGCGTTCCGGCGATCCAAGTTTTGTCCACCCAGCCATGAGAAAACTGTGAGCAACTGTCACAACTTTCCCCTCCCACCTTCCTTTTGTGAGGATAGCACAGGGACCTTCTATCTCCGGCATCTTCTCATTTTGGTCTACTGTGACGAGGATTTTGTTTGGGCGATCTACCTGTCGCATGAGGCTTTGCTGGGATTCAACTAGAAGATTGGTGAAATCCCGATACAAGGTGCACTGTGTTGGTCTATATTGCGAGGGTGTTGCGGTCATAGTCATAGCCGCCACCAGCACAAGTATAGATAAGAAGAGGGAAAGCGGATTTCGCTTGCCCAGAAATCGCGGGAGGAGCCATACAGCTAGAGCAAAAACCAAGAAAGCCACGGCTGTGTTAATGGCCGGCGACCCAAGGAATTTCATAGGTCTTTCTTGCAGCGTACCTGCATTAGGAAGCGCGAGGAGAATGGCTACCGCCGCAAAAAGAGCAAGTACCAAAAGGCTTGCACGCGATTCCAAACGCGGTAGATGGCTATCCATCAAAGCTGCTATGGAAAGGATAGCCGGCACGTAGAGTGGGTAGGTATAATAGCTGGGGATTAAGGCTGTCTGTCCCTCTAAATGCCAGAATATCCAGGAGAGTAACTGCATTACATAGCCGAAATGAAGCGCAAGTTTGAGCCGCTCTGATGTCCGCCATGCTCCGGCGCGCCAAAGGCGCAACCCTTCTAGCAATGCCGGTGCGACCCAAGCGAATAGAAACCCTAGATTGGCATGTTGCCGGAACAACTCCCAAGTTAATGGCTGATGCCAAATCTCACCCTCTGAAGTGGTGATAAAACGGAATGCGATTTCAAATCCTGGGTAAATAAAGAAGGGATTTCGCCCGGCCAAAGCAGCAAAACACATACCACACAAAAAGAATATTCCGACGCCAACCGCCCCCCACAGTATTGCATAGCGAAAATTTACTTGAAACGCGCCAGGTCGCATAGAAACGACAGCAGCAGCGAACAGAAAATAATAAGGAAGCATCTGGAGATTGACTGTGTAATTTACCACCAATGCGCCCAGCAGAGCCCCAACCAAAGCTGGACTCCAGTAATCTCCGATGCCACGCCATCCAGCACAAAGCGCCAATGCTAGCAAGAAAATTGAACTATTCATTACAACGGGATAATCAGACCCGCCGTTCCACCATGACGAAGTAGTAAGCGGAAAGGCCGCCAGTAGCAAAACGATTGCCAATGCCGCAGGTCGATGAAAGGACAGACGACGCCAAAGCAACAATCCTGCTGCAAGATTTGCCCCAATCCACCCAAAGCTCCATACCAACTGAGCCACAACCGGGCGGAACATGAAATGCAGTCCCCATTCTACAAAAATCAGCGGCAAACGCGAAATCTTATAGTGCCAATCCCAGAAATCCGGGAAAATGAAATAATATAAGCCGGTTGAAACCGACATAATGGTGTCCATCCAGCCAATAGGGGAATATAGCCAGTTGGAGTTGATCTGATAAAGAAATATAGGTACGGCAAATGCGATGCCGAATAACAAGCGTTCCGCGGTGATAACTCGCGACGCCCAAGAAAGAAATCTACCTTCTGCTTGCGAGTTAAAGACCCATGTGGAAGATAAGATATACCCGCTGGCCGTGTAAAATACCGCGGCAATTAGCTGCGCCGAAACGGGGGAAAGGCCAATTCGCAGACTGATATGCAACACGGCTAAATTGGCAGCGTAGGCTAGCGCTGCAGCGATAACAAATCGCCCAAATGTATCTTTGTTTCCGTTTTCTTCGTGTGAGGGGTCGGAAGTGTTCAGCGTGCCTTCCTGGTTACTGAAAACCCAGTTCTTCTGTAGAATAAATGAGAGGATAAAGCCTACGGCATAACCCAGTGCGTTACTCCAATAAGGGGAAAGCCCAGCGCCCATGGCTGCGAAAATAACGGCAAAGCCAACAATAGTTACGGCCAGACCAGTGGTGAGAAAGCGCGGGAGCGTTCCTGCATTTTGGCGTAAGTTCACTGTGGTTTCAATGGGCGACGACATAATACTGCCCTCCTAGAGGTAACCAGCGCATCCAATTTTCAAGAGGGCGCAACGCCTTGATAAAACCAGGGAAAAAGAGGGAATATCCGGCTGTGAAATGCCGGAATCCTGCATCATGCAATGCGCGTTTCAGCGCGGGAAGAGAAACCAGGACCGCATCGGTATCGAAAGGGCAGTCCGCTACCATTCGTTGCGTAACCGGATTCCAAGGGTTGTGCTCAAAAATGCACAGTTGCCCACCTGGCTTCAACAGTTGACGGAGACGCTGAAATAGCGCTGGGCGCTCCGGCGGAGCTACGTGATGAATAACAGTCGCTACATAAATAAGATCGAAGCGATATGCCTCCAACGCACCATTCGTCAGCGCATGCACCGCAGGATTGCGCCTGGTGACTTCCAATACACTCTTTTCCGAAATATCGCTGGCGTATATTGTGCTTCCAGCAAACGTTCTCTGCAATTCAGGCAACGAGAGACCAATTCCGCAGCCGAAATCAAGAATTGAAGCCGGTTTTTTCTGCATAAGTCTGGCGCATAACTCTATTTTGTATGATGAAAAATAATCTCTTTCTTTTTCAAAAAAAGATAACTGGTTGGAAAGTAGCTGTTCGTATTTTTCGACGTAATCATCAAAATCCACTTTTTCTTCTATACTATTCATTCCATCCCTCCTGGTCATCAATAATATAACGCGGACGCTTTTTTACTTCCAAGTATATTTTCCCCGTATATTCACCTACCACGCCAAGGCTGAGCAGGATCAATCCCCCTATGGCGTAGAGTGGTATGGTGGTAGACGCCCAACCAGGCACCGTAGACCCGGCCAATGTTACAAGGAGGGCATGGAGCATGAGCACACAGGAAATGAGAAAAATGGCGACGCCCATTCCAGCAATTATGCGCAAGGGAGCGATGGAAAAGGAGGTAACGCCGTTCCATGCCAAAGAGAACATCTTACGTAAGGAATACTGACTTCTTCCCGCTGCTCTCGGCAGACGATTATAGTGGACAAGGGCAACCTTGTGGTGCAACCGCTTTTGCAAACCGCGCAAAAAGAGGTGGTATTCTGGAAACAAGGCCAAGTTGGATAGTGCCTTACGTGACATAAGGCGGTAATCGGCATGCTGGGCGACGAGATCGACGCCCAGCCAACGCATTCCTGCATAGAACAACGCTGCGGTGTTCCGTTTGAAGAAAGTATCCGTTTCACGATTGCGCCGTACGCCCAGTACAAGTTCCGCACCACTCGCATAGGCCGGCAGCATACCATCAAGCGCGGCCAAATCATCTTGCAGATCAGCGTCGATGCTCACGGCGGCGTCACAATGTTCCGCCACTTTCAACAAACCGGCCAACAACGCAGCCTGATGGCCAGCATTCACGCCAAGACGCAGACCCCGCACCGGAACGCCTTCCGCTGAGGCAGACGCGGCGACAATCAACTCCCATGTGCTGTCCAGGGAACCATCATCGACGAATAGCAGAAAACTGCCTAATTGACATTTGTTTGCTTTCACCAGATCGCTCAGTTTTGAACGCAACGCACTTATCGTCTGAGGCAGAACCGCCGCTTCATTGTAACAGGGAACTACAATCGCCAGCCGCGGACAGTCCCTAGCCGGTGCGGCTTGTACTTTGGCCGAATCGGAAAACCAGGTTTGGTCTTTGTTTTTAAGCAAGTCTGGATGGAAAAGCGTTTTATGCTTTCCCTGATGTTGCTCTAAAGCTACTTCTCCGGGCATGAACTTTACTCCGCCGCCAGAAGAGTGTTGCGCCCGCGCTTGCTAGCAACCTGCGTCTCGATCCAGGCATAGGTGCGCGTCAAACCTTCGATGAGCGCCTCATCGGGAGCCCAGCCCAGTTTCTCGCGAATGAGGGCATTATGCGAGTTACGTCCGCGTACGCCTTGCGGGCCCCAGACGTGGCGAAGGCTAAGTGGCTTCCCGGATATCCCGATCACCATCTCAGCAAGTCTGTTGATCGTGACCATTTCTTCCGAGCCGATATTGACAGGACCCTCGAAGGCGGAGCGCGTCAGCATTAGGGTTGCCTTGACGCACTGGTCGATGTAAAGGAAGGAGCGGGTTTGCCTTCCATCGCCCCATATCTCTATTTCGTCGCCGGAATTCGCCTCGGCCACCTTGCGGCATAGCGCTGCCGGCGCCTTTTCCTTGCCGCCTTCCCAAGTCCCTTCAGGGCCGAAAATATTGTGGTACCGCGCGACACGGCATTCCATGCCATAATTGCGGTTGTAAGCCAGATAAAGCCGCTCCGAGAACAGTTTCTCCCAGCCATATTCCGAATCCGGCGCGGCCGGATAAGCGGAGGATTCCTTACAGTTCGGATTATCTGGATCTTCTTGATTGTAGGCCGGGTACATGCAGGCCGAAGAAGAATAAAAGATACGCTTTACATTTCTTTTATAGCAGGCATCCAGCATATTGAGATTGATGGTCGCCGAATTATGCATGATATCGGCGTCGTTCTCACCGGTGAATATATAACCGGCCCCCCCCATATCCGCGGCGAGCTGATAGACTTCATCGAAGCGGCGGTCCACCGCCTGACTGCACGTATATGGATCGCGAAGGTCCGCGATTATGAAGTCATCTGCAGCGGTTGCGCTGAATGGAGGATATTTAAGGTCGACGCCGCGCACCCAAAACCCTTCATTCTTGAGAGTTTTCACAAGATGAGATCCAATGAATCCCCCTGCACCGCAGACCAATGCTGTCTTCATCTACCCTCTCCATATGATTAAAATTTTACTACTATTTAGATGTTATTGAATATTTTTCTTCTGCTCAAGAGTTAAATTTCAATTTTCGGATATTAATTGTTCACATTGGTAGTTTTACTTAACTCAATAATGCGCCCATGTTCAAACCGTATTACCCGGTTACAATATAGTTCAATCATTTCCTGCGAGTGAGACGCCAGTACAAAGATTTTGGCGGATTTAATGACGCTTTCCAGCCGGGCCTTCGCTTTTTTCTGAAACCCGGAATCGCCGGCGCCCAGAACTTCATCAATCAGAAGAATTTCCGGATTGGTGGCTGTGGCGACTGCAAAAGCGAGACGCGTCAACATGCCTGCTGAATAGGTATAAGCGGGGACATTCAGGAAATCGCCAAGCTCGGTAAAGGCCTCCACATCGGGAATGAAGCTTTGCGCCTGCGCCTTCGTCGCTCCCAGAAACATGCCCATGCGCACGATGTTCTCATAGCCGGTAAGTTCGCTATCGAGACCCGCACCCAGATTGAAGATCGTAGAGACCCTGCCGTCGACTCTCACGGCTCCTGAAGTAGGGGTGTAAATGCCCGCAAGCGTGCGCAGAAGCGTGGATTTTCCAGCCCCGTTGTGGCCGACCAGACCAACGCGATCTCCGTCGCGCAAGTGAAACGACACGTTGTCGAGCGCTTTGACCGTCAGAATGTCGCGCACCCCGCGCGAAATCGTCCCGCCCGTGCCGACGGAAACGAGCGTGTTGCGGAGGGACATGCTGCCACCGCGATAAAGCGGATATTCCACCGTGGCGTTGAGGACATCGATAGCAGCCATTTAGTTCACCCAATAGGCAAGACGTTGCCGTTTCAAAGCGGTCAAGATCAGCGCGAGGGACCACCCGGCGATGGTCATGGCGATAACGATCAGCCATGTCGTTGCAGGAGGGACCACCCCCATCAGGGGATCGCGAATAAGGGAGAGCCAGTATGTGAACGGATTGAATTCCGTGATGAAGGCTCGCGCGCCCAGTTGACTGGGGAGAAAGAGGACGGGAGTAATGAAAAACAAAGGCTGCATAATTGCCGCAATCAGCGGCGCCAGGTCTCGATAACGCGCGCCTATATAGCCGACCAATTGTATGATGCACAGCAGGTTCAGGCCGACAAGAACCAATCCCGGCAACATCCAGATGGCCGCAAATGAGAGATGCTGGGGGTATATCGCCAGGACGATAACCACGACGACGAAGTTATGGGCGAAATTGATCAACTGTCGAAACAGAAGCAGCGTCGAGACAAAAAGCGAAGACACCGGTATGTTCAGGAGAAGGTCGCGGTTCATATAGAAGACGGATGCCGCTTCCACAAAGCACGCGCTCAGGAGATACCAGCTTACAAGCCCGATGCTGAGCGTCGGGATAAAGATATCTCTCTGCACATCGAACAGCGCTCCCCAAACGAACCCGAGTCCTCCCACACCGATCAGCGTGCCAAGCACCAGCCAGAACGGCCCGAGCACGGAACGGCGATAGCGTGCGCGCGTATCGCTCCAGGCAAGATGGATCGCGAGGTCCAGCCGCTTGAGCATTCCGTTGATTTCGCGGCCCAGAAGCGTCCGCCAATCGTCACGCCGGATCCCATGCGCCGGCCAGGCGGATACCGTTTCGCTGACGTCGTGCTTCAGCAGCGCCGCCGCATTCTCATACCCGTCCATATATATCCTCCCAGCGCACGATATCGTCTTCCCCCAGATAGTCTCCGCTCTGCACCTCGATCAGCACGAGTGGCAGAACACCGGGATTCTCCAGCCTGTGCCGGTGGCCGCAGGGAATGTAGGTGGATTGGTTGGTCGCCAGCAGAAGTTCCGTCTCGCCATTGACGACCCGCGCGGTGCCGGAAACCACGACCCAATGTTCGGAGCGGTGATGATGCGCCTGAAGCGACAGCCGTCCGCCGGGCTTCACGACAATTCGCTTGATCTTGAAGCGCTCGCCTTCTTCAAGCACGGTGTAAGTGCCCCACGGGCGATGCACTGTGCGATGCAATTGCGCGGCGTCATGGCCTGCGGCCTTGAGCCGGTTATAAATGATCTGGACGTCCTGCGCCTTGTCCTTATGGGCGACAAGCAGGGCATCCTGCGTATCGATGACCAGGAGATCTTCCACTCCAACTAGACCAGCGAGGCGGTCTTTCGAGTGGACGAAACAGTTGCGCGCGCCATCAAGCACCACATCACCGATGGCGCGGTTGCCCTCGCCGTCCGCATCGACCAGCTCTGAAACCGCGATCAAGGAGCCGATGTCCGACCATCTGCAAGATAGGGTTACGCAGGCCATGTTGCCTGCCTTTTCCGTCACCGCATGCTCGATCGAGACTGCGGGCATGGCAGCGAACGGTTCGCGGGCGATTTCCAAAGTCCCATGCCCGCCATGCATACCAGCTTGTGCCGCTTGCAGCGCCGCGCGCGCAGCGTCCAGAATTTGCGGGCAATGCCGCGACATGGCTTCCAGCATGTTTCCAGCCTTGAAAAGAAGCATGCCCGAATTCCAGCAATGACGCCCGCTCGCCATGTAGGCAGCTGTCGTTTCCTGATCCGGCTTCTTGACAATGCGTATGACCTTCTCACCATCCGTTTCGAGATAATCGAAATCCATATCGGGGCGATCCGGCGCAACTCCCAATGTGACGATATGGCCATCCTGCGCCAGGTCGCGTGCTCGCGCTACGCTTTGCGCGAAGACCGCTTCGTCGTGAAGCAGATGATCTGCTGGCAGAACAAGCAGGATGGCCTCAGGCCCGGCCGTTTGGGCCGCGTGGAGTGCGGCGAGCGCGACCGCCCCCGCAGTACCACGCTCTAACGGCTTGAGAAGAAAGGTATTTTCCCTCGCCGCCCTCTCCTTGGCCTCAGCATAGGCGTCTACAGCGCGAAACAGGAACTCCCGGTTCGTTACAGTGAGAATCCGGGCCACGCCGTCAAGCCGGGCCGCACGAGCATAGGTTCGGCCAATGAGCGTGCCCCCATTGGGCAGTTCGATGTAGGGCTTGGGATGAACCTCGCGCGACAGGGGCCATAGGCGCGCTTCTGCCTCGCTTCCGCAGATAATAACTGGAATAAACACATTCCCTCACTTTGACTCATTCACGCGAATTCAAGCTTCTGCTCGTCGAATCATTGTTCTGCTCGGCACACGGCTCTTTTGTTGCGCGGTCAGCTCCCTATAGACGCGGTGATAGGCGGCCCCCATGTCCGATGCCTGGAACAGGCGCTCGTAGCGTGCGCGTGCCTTGGCGCCCAGCCGCGCCGCCAGTTCTTCGTCCTCGGCGAGGATCCGCATCGCCTCGGCGAGCGCGCCCGAGTCGCATGGTGGGACGACAAGTCCGGTTTCGCCATTGTTGTTGACGTAGCTCGTGCCCGTACCGATTTCGCAGGTGATCATGGGCTTTCCGGCGCGCGCGGCTTCAAGCAGTGCAACACCGAAGGCTTCCGAACGCTGATGTGAGGGGAAGACGAAGCCGCGGCATAAGGACAGCAGTGCTATCTTGTCTTCCTCAGAAACTTGGCCAAGGAAAGTGACGTTGTCGGGGGCATCGTCCGGCTTGCAGGGGCCATCGCCGGCAATAACCACCGGCAAACCAGTCGCACGCGCGGCGTCGATCAAGAAGGGGAGTCCCTTATAATAACGCAGCGCCCCGACAAACAGGAAGAATTTATCTCCAAGCCGCGCCCGCCATTTTGCCACCGTCTGGGATCGGGGTGTTTGTTCGTCGCCAATGCCGATTGAAATCACGGATGTTTTGTCCGCATGACGTCGGAGTATCGGACTGGAGGCAGCGTAATGCGGCGATGTCGCGATGATGCGATCGACCGTTCCGAGGAAGCAAGTTTGCAGGGGCGCATAGAGACGCTTGAGGAACCGCTGCTTTACGACGTCGGAATGATAGGTAACGACGCTTGGAATACGTCTGTTCGTAAGATGGAGCAGATCCGCCATCGGCCAGGGACAATGATAATGAACGACATCAACCGTATTCAGCAGTGAATGGAACTTGCCGAATAAGGCTAATGACAAGCTGGTCGATGCGATGAAAAGATCCTGCCGGACCTGATGCGTCACATGATGGCCGGTGGTTATGGGGGAAGCCGCCGGCATCTCCGACAGGCACAAGACATGGCTTTCTACCCCTTGGTTCGCCAGCGCTTCGGCTATCCCCCATATAACGCGAGCAACGCCCGTGAAATCGTCGGGAAGGTATGTCTTATAGACATGTAGAACCCTCAGCGCGCGAAATGCATCTCCAACGTCGAAAGCAGTCAATTTGGCCTCCTGCAACCTATCGACGCAAATACAATGGTGTATTCCAGCGCTCATTAATCAGACGAACTATCGATAAACGAACGTGAAATACACACCCTCCCATATTTTGCGCATTGAAGCATTATCATTATTGGCTTGCATAATTTTGTGAGGATTACGCAGTTACATGATAAGCTTATATACTGAATATATACTAGAAATAATTGGAGGCAAAGAGGGATAATGAAGAATTAAATATAATGTATAAGGAAAAAATGGTCGGCCAGTAATTAAATATTAGCTACCGGCTTGTAACGTCAGTAAAGAAGCTTGCACTGAAAGATGGCTCAACGCGAAATTTCTGCCGAAGCGGATGAGGAAGCGCACCAGGCCCTAGTCTCAGCCGGCATATTCGTCACTGGCATTCATTAGGCGGAGGGGGCAAAGAGCGGGAGCACAGCGGAACGCCACGACGGACCATTCACCGTGTCCGCATCATAGCGCTCCGCCCCTTGAACAGCCCCCCGGACTGGCCCGGCGAAACTGCGCCGAGCCAGCCCCTTAAACTTTATCCCTATGCCGGTTCGTAACAGGATAACGCCTATCGCGTCCGAAATTCTTCTTCGTGATCTTCACCCCCGGCGCCGATTGCCGCCGCTTGTATTCGGCAAGAAACAGCAGATGCTCGATACGCCGCACCAAATCGGGCTCGTAGCCCCGCGCCGCAATGTCTGCCACGCCCATCTCGTTCTCGACAAGGCATTCGAGGATGTCGTCGAGTACCGGATAGGGCGGCAGCGAATCCTGGTCCGTCTGGTTCTCCCGCAGTTCCGCCGAAGGGGCCTTGTCGATGATATTCTGCGGAATGACAATGCCGGACGGCCCAAGCGCCGTGGGCGGCACATTTTCATTGCGCCACCGGGCCAAGGCATAGACCTGCATCTTGTAGAGGTCCTTGATCGGGTTGAAGCCGCCATTCATATCGCCATAAAGCGTGGCATAGCCCACCGACATCTCGGATTTGTTGCCCGTCGTCACTACCATCGAGCCGAACTTGTTGGAGATCGCCATCAGGATGGTGCCCCGAGCCCGGCTCTGAAGGTTCTCCTCGGTCGTGTCCTCTTTGGTGCCCGCGAACAAAGGCTCGAGCGCCTGCATGAACCCTTCCACCGGCGCATGGATCGGCACGATGTCATAGCGGGTGCCGATCGCGCGGGCGCAATCCTCGGCATCCTCAAGCGAATCCTTCGACGTATAGCGGTATGGCAGCATCACCGCATGGACCCGCTCCTCGCCCAGCGCATCGACGGCAAGCGCCGCGCACAGCGCCGAGTCGATGCCGCCCGAAAGACCAAGCACGACATTCTTGAAGCCGTTCTTGTTGACATAATCGCGCAGGCCCAGCATGCAGGCGAGATAATCGGCCTCTTCCTTCTCAGGGATTTTCGACATCGGCCCGTCGATGCAAACCCAGCCGCCCTCCTCCCGCTTCCATGTGGTGACGGCGAGCTGTTCCTCGAACTCCGACATCTGGAAGGCCAGCGACTTGTCGGCATCGATGCCGAAGGACGCGCCGTCGAAGACGAGCTCGTCCTGCCCGCCCACTTGGTTGGCGAAGACGAGCGGCAGCCCGGTTTCGATCACCTGCCTGATCGCCGTCTGATGGCGCACCTCCACCTTGCCGCGATAATAGGGCGAGCCATTGGGCACGAGCAGGATTTCCGCCCCGCTTTCGGCGAGCGTCTCGCAGACGCC
>NZ_JBAKHD010000007.1:0-183670 GCF_049065735.1 Brucella sp. IR073 | reverse complement strand
CAAAGCAGAGTGAAGTTTTCGGGCTTTATGACTTCGGTCACGAAGAATTCGAAGCGTTCGGCTTCCGTTTTTCCCTGAAGCAGGCCCTCCTGGTCGGCGAAATTCATCTCCACCATGAAAAGGCGTTCCCAGGCTCTGCGCGCAGAAGGGAGGAAAGCCGCCTCGGCAAAATCCTGCAGCGTCGCTTCGGGAATATGCGGGCTCTGACGCTGCCGGAGTTGCCCGCAGCTATCGGCAATCAGATGGTGGTAGAGGCTGGAAAAGACCTCCTGTTCGGATGGAGAGTCCAAAGAAGGCATCTGCCCTTTCCTTTTCCCCCCTCGCTACGGAACTTTACAGAGCGGGTTCGGGCCGGCTCTCTTCGATATTCCACGGTGACTTGCGTGAACCGAAAATCTCGATGGTGACGTTGAAGGCAGCTTTGCCCTCATTCACCGTCCCCTGGAAGGCGCAGACGGCTTTGCGCGCAGAAAGAAAGCGCATGGCATAAGTCATCTGAAATGCGACCGGGCGATCCGGTCGCACGGAACCAGACAGGCTCCACCGTTCAGATCCTGTCTGGTTCCTCTCGCTGGGGCGCAGTCATCCGCTCAATGAGCCGCGTCCGACGCCGCCGCGTTTGTTCCATCGATCTGCTGCGGGAGGCAACGTCCAAGCGTTAAATCGCACTTTTCGGTGCAACCGCCGGTGATGAGCGAGCTGCCTGCTTCGATCTGCATACGGCGGCCAACCACACTCTCCGCCATCTGTGCATTGAATTTTGTCGAGATCATATCTTTCTCCATCTTCAGGGGTTGAGCACATGCCGATGGCGAATTCGATGAACTGCCAAGGCGGCATGCTGGCCAGCCGCGGACATAGAAACATCTGTTCCAATAGGGCGGCCGCAAAGTCCTTCCGTCATTTGGAAGGCAGGTTAATTTTCTTAATGATCTGGCCCAAACCGTGGCCAATCTGTGGTTTTTATTGTGTAAGACTTAGGAAATCATTCACGTTTGCTCGACAGAGCCACCGAAAACTTGGGGCCGTTCGGATCAATAGCGAGGATATTTGCCGAAATTGCCGACGTAAGAATTATAATCCCTCCCGAGGAATGCGCAGGCGCATTTGCCTATTGTGATGAGCCGGTCAAGATCGATTCCTGTGTTCACACCTTCCCTTTCCAGCATGTAAACAAGGTCCTCGGTCGCAACATTGCCCTTGGCGCCCGGCGCGTTCGGGCATCCGCGTTCTTCAAATTGAACGCTATGCTCTCCTTGTTGCAGTTGATCGCGGAAAAATAGAGCGATTTGCCGTTCGCTACTGGATTTCTGTTCCGTTCGCGGATGGCATTTCGTGCCGCACTCAGGCGACGCGGCTTTCAGCAGTCTGTCGTCGTCGAGGTCTCATGTGTGATCGAAGCGAGGAATAGCAATATTTTCTCACGCGCACGTGACGGTTGAACAATAATACTTGATAGTTGAATAACAGTATCAATTATAGAGGCTGGGGGCGTTAACATTCCGCAACTACTCGGCTTCAATCGCCTCGGCCAGGGCCTTAACGTGGCGGGCGTCGAGATAATGCGGGCCGTCGAAAAGGTAGATATCGTAATCTTGCATCGCCCGGATCTGCGGCAGAAGCTCCTCTGCGGTCGCAGGGCGGAATTTGCCGGCCGCCGGCCTGAAGGCTTCCACGATAACCTTGACCCGTTCCTGTCCAAGCCGGTCCGTCAGGGCATCGGCATATTGGCGGGCAACGGTGGGGGTTCTTGCCTCGACACCGACGCCGTCCTGAAAAAACACGCCGACATCCGGGGGAAGCCAGCCTGTGAGCCAGTTGGCGAGCGTATCCGCGCCGACATTGGCGCTGTCATAGACGCTGATCCACAAGGGACGCGGCAGCCATGCCAGCGCCTCGCCCATGACTTCCGGCGCCCGGCTCCAGGTCGGGTCCACTTCGACGGGGAAATAATATCCCTCGATATTGAGCGGCAGACGTGTTTTTGCGAGCGGAACCGAATCCCGGGCCAGAGCCACGGCATTCGCCCTTGCTTGCTTTTCGTCGAAAATCCCGGCGAGGCCCAGAATGACGTGTTTCGCCCACGGCTCGCGCGAAATACGCAGCCAGTCGGGCGGCTGCAGCGCCGAAGGGCCTATGAAGCTGACGCCGTCCACTTTGCTCCACTGGATGAGCAAATGATCGACGCCGAGTTCCTGCCAGTTACCGGCGATATCGGTCGTGGCGTTATCGACCTGCCAGACGATCCCCTTGACCGGGCCTTCCCGCCATTCTTCCGAAGCATGGCGGCCTGGGATGATCCACACGGCGAGGCTCGCCAATGCAAGAAAAAGGAAGAGAATGATGAAAACGGCCCTGCCACCCATCAGTAATTCACGCTGATGCCGGCAAAGAGGCCTTTGGCCCGGTCATCTCCCGCAAGCTTCACGCGATACTGGAGGGTAAAATCGACATAAGACCGAGGCGCCGTATATTTGTCCTCCCGGAACCAGTAGCGCGCATTGATGCCGGGGCCGGCGCCGAGCGCGAATTCCTTTGTCAGATCGCTGTCGTAACTCGCCCCCACGGCCACAAAGGGCGTCAGCACCAGATGTTTGTCGATCGAGTCCATGCGGAAGCTGCGGCCGATGCGGGCCTCTCCATTGGCGACATTCTGCCTCGATTCCATATAGCGGGCGGCCTCGGCATAATATTGCCCCGTCCACCAGGAGGGCTTATCGACACGCAAATCCGTGCCGAACCCGTCGGAGATCGCCGCGCGGAGCAGCGTATCGTTGCGGGCATGCTTGCCAAGCTTGAAAAGCCGGCTCGCCTCCAGCACCAGATTGTAGTGCGGAAAGGGCTTCCAGCGCGCACCGGCGCTGCCCTGCATTGTCGAGAGACCGGTAGGCCCATCGCGCGAATCGCCCAGCGTGGTGAATTGCCGGGCGAAAAGCTCGAATGTCGAGCCGTTCCGATAACCGATACCGGGCGGACGCCAGTAGACTTCCGATCCGGCCTGCGCGATGCGCCCCGGATTGCCTGACGGCAAGGCGGCTGCGTTGGAAACGCCGCTCGAACCATAGGTCACCGAGGCCGAGGCACCGAACTCGCGCGTCATGTCGGCGACCTCACGCCGCAGGCCGAACAGCGCCTGCGGCGCCAACTTGAATTCGCCCCGCTCTTCGGCATCGATCGCCTCGCGCATCAATGCGACCGCTTCGTCATTGCGATAGACGCGCTTGGCCGCATAGGCGGCGTCGATCAGCTGCGTTCCGTGCAGTTCGCCCCGGCGCTTCGCCGTTTCGAAAGCCGCGTAGGCCGCGGTGTTGTCCCCCGCCCGAACCGCCGCATAGGCGCGGTCGAGGATGGTTGGCGTGGCGGGACCGCCGGGCGAAGGTGAGGTCGCTGCCGCTATGCGCCGCGCTCTTGCGGCATTGCGGGCCGCGCTGCGGGCAGTTCGTCGCGCTTGGTTCTTCTGTTTCTGCGCCGCGAGCGCGTTGGTAAGAAGGGTGCGGTAACCGGCGTTGGCGGGTTCCAGTTTCACTGCCTTTCGCGCCTCGCGCACCGCCAGATCGTAGTTGCGGCGGTCATAGGCGCGATAGGCCGTATCCGCCGCCCGATAGGCTGGATTGGGTTGCGCGGGCGGCTGAGCCACGGGGGGCGCGGGAGCGGTCTGAGTTTCCGGCGCGCGCTCCTCGGCGGCGAGTTTTTTCAGTTCGTCACGGGCAGCAGCGGAAAGAACCGGGTCGTTGGCGGCTTGCTGTGCCTCCTGACGCGCCTCATCCTTGCGGCCTGCCGCATCGAGCGCCTGCACGAGAAGGGTACGAAGCCGGCCGACATCCGGCCGCTGGCGGATGGCTTCGCGGGCCTGAGCAATGGCAGTCCCATAATCCTTCCGCTCGAAAGCTTCATAGGCCTCCGCCGCGATCCGATAGGCGGGTCCGCTCAGGGGAAGTTCCCCGCCATTCTGGACAGCCACCGGAGCGGAGTCTTCCATGCCGTCTTTTGCTGTCTGTGCATGTGCCGCGCCCGTCGCCAGATACACCACCATCAGGACCGCAGCCAGGCTGCTGAGATGCAACCTCTCCCTGCGCTCATGTTTTCCCGGATTGAAAGCAAGCAAGCCTTTCCTCATTGGAAGTACCCTCCAAGATCAGGCGTCGCCTGCGCGAATCGTTTCCTCTGCTCTTCAAGGGCCGCTTGAAGCATATCATCGCTAATAACATGATTCGCAACCAAATAACTCCCAACGAGACCATCGCGCTGGGGAGAATACTTCATCATGGCCTCGTCAATCGCCTGTTTGGAAATATATCCTCGTTCAATGATAAGATCGCCGAGCAGGGGCACGCCGGTGGCGAGCGCGGGATTCTGCTTCGCCCCTCCGCCGGTCGCCTTGGTCAGAATGCGTAAACCCATGGCAATGTCACGGTCGCGCACGATGAACTCACGCGGCATATAGCCCAGCGCAGCGCGGATCTGATCTTCCGCGGCGGGAGGCAACGGTGTGGCGGAGGCCAGACGGAGGCGGTTTTCATCCTGGTCCCGCAAGGGCAGGACACGCCAGCGAATGCTGAGATCGAGCGGGAAGAGTTCCTTGGCCGCGACAATCTCCGCCTCGGTGACCGAGGTGAGCTCCAGACCCGACTGGAAGGCGATGGCTTCGGCGAGAACTTCCTCATTCAGCCATCCTTCCTGTAGCAGAATACGGCCGAAGGGAATGTGCCGGATGTTCTGCTTTTCCAGCGCGGCGGTAAGATGCTTCTCGTCGATCGCCTGCCAGGACACGAGAAGATCGCCGAGCCGGGTAGCATCGCTGGCAAGCCCGTCGGCGGAAGGAAAGTCGTGCATCGTCTTATCCCAGACGAGGCGCGTTCCCATGAAGAGATGGGACAGATATTGCTTCCAGGCGCGCGCCATGGCCATGAAGTTCACGAAATTGCCGACCACCATGCGCGGTATGGAGAGAAGCCCATGCTCCCAACCGAACACGCGGCCGGTGAAATAGGCGCGCTGGCCGATGCGAAGGACGAGCGCAATGGCATTCAGCCCGAGCAAAGCACCTATCCACCCATGCGAAGAAAGAAGCGGCGGATAGCTCAACGTCAACAGCCCGCTCGCCTTGGCAATCTCGAACAGGACATATTGCGCCAGAAGAACATAGGCGAAGATCGCGACGAAAGCGGTCACGGCGCCCTTGCGGTCGCGCAGCAGGAAATAGCGGTCGGCGAGCGAGCCGTACCAGCCAAAATAAGCCCAGCCCTGAAAACAGATGCCGAGCGACCAGCGCGCCTTCTGCCGGTAAGAGGTGCGAAACGTATTGGGAAAATACTCCCGCACGCATAGCGGCATGCGCACGATCACTTCCTTCTGCTTGCCATAGCCGAACCAGGTGGCGCGGGTGACGCGATACTCCACCGGGAACCGGGCGAGGATCGAGTACATGCCATGGGCGGCAAGACGGACGCCGATGTCGTAATCCTCGGTCAGAGTCTGCGTGTTGAACGGCTGGTTGTCGGTCTCCGCCGCGAGCGTCAGCAGGGCGCGGCGGGAGAAGCAGGTTCCGACGCCTGCGGATGGCACCGTCCTGGCGAGGCTTTCGCGGACGACGAGATCCTTTCCGTGCCACTCCGCGAATTCGTCCATATAGACGCCCGCCACGAGATCGGACCAGTCGCGCTCCAGCGAGGCGACGGGGATTTGAATCAGATCCTTGCGCGGCAGGAGGTAGTTGAAGAACTGCAGCTCCAGCGGATGCAGCACATCCTCGCTGTCATGGAGGACCACGCCGGCGAATTCGATGCCATGCTGGGCTTCATGACGGAAAATCGCCTGCACGATCCAGTTGAGGCAGTCGGCCTTGCAGGTCGGCCCGTCATGCGGCACCTCCACGCGGACGAGCTGCTTGTACCGCCTCCGCATGCGCTCGACTTCCTTGATCGTCGCGGCGTCGTTGCGATAAGTGCCGACGAAAATCGTATAGGCGCGGTAATCCAGCACCTTGACCATGTTTTCCAGCATGGCCGCGATGACATCATATTCGAGCCAAGCCGGAATCATGATCCCGATATGCTGCTCCGGCCGGTCGCGCAATTGCTCCGGCCTTAGCGGCTGGTAACGGCGCTTGACCGTCAGCGCGCGCTTGATTTCCCTTGCCCAGTACCAGGCATCGATGAAGAGATCATCGATGCTGGAAAGGAGAATGATGAAGGCAACCACAACCGCGGCATATTCAAGCCAGCGGTAATAATCCGCGAAGAAATAGGGCCAATAGAGCGACATCGGATTTCCCGCCTATGCATGATCGCCGTTGCGGTTCCGGCGCTTCTTCGCCCTCTGGGCGAGCAGGACGAGGAGGAGTAATGCCGCGGCGAGGAAGGCCGTGACGACCCATGAGAAATTCTCGTCCCAGAACGAGGGCTCGAGTAGGCTGCGCCAGCCAAAGGGCTCCGCGCTCTTCCTCGGGCTGCCATCCGCATTGAGGTAGACCGGCGCGCCATTCTTATCCAATGTGGCGAGGACGCCCGTATTGCCCACCACCGCTATATTCCCCTGAGGAAGCTTTATCGGCTCTTCGAACCTTGGGTCTTTGCCGACCGTCTGATAGCTGATCCCCGGTTGCTTTCCATCCGTGACCGCCTGCAGCACCGCGACATGGTCGAGACCGGAGACATCGTAGAAGGTCTTGCCCTTCCGGTCCGCGATGGACACATGGTCGCCGGATACCTTGATCGTATCGGCTGCGCCGGCGACCGGCACGTCGAGGGCGAGGAACGGCTTTTGCGGGGTGACCGTCGTATTGGCGCCGTGGAAGGCCAGCTCGGCGCGGGAGGGCGAAATACCGGCGGCATTCGCCACCTGGATCAAGGTCGGCAATGTAGTCGAGGCGTGGGATCGCCATGCCGCGGGAACCATCACGACGGCGTCGCCTGCGAGCCTTGCGACCATGCCGGTGAAGTTACGCGCGGCCGGCGCATCCTTGAGCTCGATCCGGCTTTCCGGCAGCACCGCGGTGGGATAGGCCTGCGGCACCTCGCGGCAATTGTCGCTCGCCGCCTGGCGCTGGAACTGCACGCGCACCGTGTTGCGCGGCAGAAGCACATAGGAGGGCACATCCACGGAGATGTTTTCCGGCTTGCCATCCGCATTGAGGCGCTTGGCGCCGAGCAGATGGTCGTTGAGGAAGACTGATGCCACGGGGGACGTTGCCGTTGCTCCCGGGGCGGCTGCAACGTCGATGCTCATACTCGAGGGCACCTTGCCCTCGGGAAGGCCGGTTCCAAGGTCGAAAGTCGTCGTCCAGTCGCCGCGCGCAACCACATCGAGATTGCCGGCCGCCGAATCCAGCGAGAAGAGCGGAACGCTGTGCGTGGCCGCATCCGGCTCGCCCACGGTGTTGACAATCAGGCGCTGTGCCACCGCCGTGCGCCGCCACAGGCCGTCGAAGAGGCCCGTAGCGGCGGCTGCGGCATCGGGGGAAACGGTGATGACAGGACGGCCGGCCAGCGTGCGGACCTCGACGCTGTTTGCCTCCACAGGCTGGAGAAGCGTGTCCTTTCGCGCCGTCAGCGCCTGCAAAGCTTCGACGGCGGCCGGATCGGCCTCTGACAGTTGCGCCGACACCGCGTCGAGCGCCCCCTTCAGTTCCGCCGCCAGCGCCGGACCGGCGACCGCGACCTGAGCCTGCAATTGCGGTGCGTCGAGCAGCAGCAACGCGCCGACTTCCGCCTCGCTGGTGAGGGTGACCTTGCCGCCCCTGGCAAGCGCGGCAAATGCGGGAATATTCGCCAGCGCGGGCGGAACCTCCAGTCCGGACGTGTCGATTTCGCTGCCCTTCCTGGGGAGCGTTATCACATCGACCGTCTTTCCGGCCCGTGTGAGAGCAACGCCGAGACGCCAGGCGGCGTCGTAGCTGCCGCTTTCGAGCGAGTCGGCGGCGACGAGCAGCACGACTTTGCGCGGCAGAGCGGACCAGGCCGCCGTGAGGTCCTTCACCTCAGACGCATCATAGCTGTAATCCAGATGGGAATCGGGCGATATCTGCAGCACATTCCCGATGGCGCGCTCGTCGTCGCACAAGTATCGGCCGGTCGAAGACGACCATGCAAGCCCGAGCCGCACGAAGCCTGAAGGACGCGGCGAACCGTCGACGCCGATATTGATGTTGGCCTTGCCTTGAGGGTCCGTCGGCGACTGAGCGGCAACCACATTGCCGTCCAGCGAAAGCGCATAAGTCGTCCGCCCGCCATCCGCACGTAAGTAATGGCCATCGATCACCAGGCTCGGCTTGGAAAGCGCCACATTCGCCGGCACCGGCAGGTAGATTTCCCGCCGCGCGTCGCTGGAACCGAGCACCACGGGCTGGGTGAGGCCGAGATCCCTGAGGCTGACCCGCTCGTGAACCATGGTGTTGGCCGCAAGCGCCTTGATTGTGTCGCCAATCGCGCCCGCATGGGCCGGGTTGCCTTGCAGGATGAATGCGCTGCAGGCAGCAAGCAGCATGACGCGACGGCGATAGGATAATGAAGCCATGATATACCTTATTTGGATGGTTTGCTGAATCGGGTGTTCAGGCTGCGAAGGGAGAGGCAGGCCGGCCCGCGAGCGCGGCGGCGATCCGTTTCGATGCGAGGCCGTCGCCATAGGGATTGAGGATACGGGCAAAGCCGGCGTAATGGGCCGCATCCTCCAGAAGCAGTTTCACCTCGCCTATGATGCGTTCGGCATCCGTGCCCACCAGCCGGACGACGCCGGCCTCGACCGCCTCCGGCCGCTCCGTCACGTCACGCATGACCAGAACCGGCTTGCCGAGCGAAGGCGCTTCCTCCTGTACGCCGCCGGAATCGGTCAGCACGATATCCGCCCGGTTCATCAGGTGGACGAAGGACAGATATTCCTGCGGCTGGATCAGCCGGATGTTGGGCTTATCGCCGAGCAGTTCCTGAACCGGACCGCTGACATTCGGGTTGAGATGCACCGGATAGACGATCTGCAGATCGTCCCGCCGCGCCAGCCGGGCGAGCGCCTCGCATATATTGAGGAAACCGCCGCCAAAGCTTTCGCGCCGATGGCCGGTGACGAGGAGCAGGCGCCGCGACGGGTCAAGAAAGGGGAATTGCGCGTCGAGCCGCTCTCTCAACCCCGCGTCCTTGCCGATCCGGTCAACCGTTTCCTTGAGCGCATCGATCACGGTATTGCCCGTGACGAGGATTTCACCGCCGAGCCTCTCCGCGCGAAGATTGTCGGCGCTGGTCTGCGTCGGCGCGAAAAGCTTGTCGGCGGCGACATCGATGACGCGGCGGTTCAACTCCTCCGGCCATGGCTTGGCAAGATCATAGGTGCGCAACCCCGCCTCGACATGGCCGACCTTGATGCCGCGGTGAAAGGCGGCAAGGCTGGCAGCCATGGCGGAAGTCGTGTCGCCATGCACCAGCACGTAGTCGGGTTCGACTTCGGCAAGCACCGCATCGAGGCGGCTTGTGATCCGGCTGGTGAGCCCGTTGAGTGTCTGGTTCGGCTCCATGACCGAGAGGTCGTGATCGGGCTGGATGTCAAACAGATCCAGCACCTGATCCAGCATGGTGCGGTGCTGCCCCGTTACGCATGTGCTGGACTGAATACCCTCTTCCGCCGCCAGCGCCTTGACGACGGGCGCCATCTTGATGGCTTCCGGTCGCGTGCCGAATACCGTTAGAACTTTCATTCAACAAACCCACCTTGCACCTTGGACAGCACGGGATTGCGCAGCGATACGGGCAATCAGTGCTTTGGGCGGGGGCACATAAGCCAGCTAACTGGCGGATTCGTGTCGAAAAACATTCAAGCTTGTAACAATTGGGCAATATGGCCGCATATTGGGCCTTAATCACGGTAAAGTGCTTTCCGTGAAGCGGGCTTTATCCGGGTGTTCTGCGTTATCTAACCTATTGGCTGCCGGCGAAGGAGCGGGCCGGCTCGTCGGAAGGTCCCGCCGCTCTTGCTCCCGGCGCCGAGACTTGCGCAAAGGCTATTCGTGATTTGAGAGAACGATATAGATATTAAATTACCTTCATTTATAAACTTAAATAAATAATTAACGTCCAAAGCTACTCTTTACATCAACTTCATTGAAAGAAACAGCGACGCGTATTATTTTGTCGCAATTGGCCGGTCTTGGCCTTGCTAATTTTTGCAGCGGGGTGTCGAACGGCTGTCTGCCAAACCGGGGACTGCAATGAAACGGCTATCCGGCAGTTCGCTTGCTCCATTTGTACCCAATATGAAACTGGCTTTTTCATTACTGGCGGCTTCCTGCCTCCTTGTCTCCCTTGGGGTGGGGCAAGCCGATGCGGCGAGTTTTAATTGTGCTAGAGCAAGCGCGCCGGATGAGCGCGCTATTTGCGCCGGTGCCGGCCTTTCGAGCACTGACGACCAACTCGCGGGCCTTTACGCTCGCCTCCGCAAACAGCTGTCTGGCAAGCGGCGGGCGGATTTGGCCGTCAGCCAGCATGAATGGTTGCAGCGGCGCGCGAAATGCAGGGATAATTTCGCCTGCCTCGTGACCGTATATGGTGAACGGGCCGAGCAACTCCGCGCCTCTCTTGCCGGGATCAACGCGCCGGTCGAAACGGAGGCCACCGCAGCGGCGGGCCGGATTCTCTACTGCGCAGCCAGGCAGCTCGAAGTGCGGCAGGTCGCTATCGCCTCGCCAGGCATGATGCAGACGCACGCCTTCTTTGGTGTGCTGAACCATGGCTCAAAGCCATGCATATTGCGAGCCGGAGCAGTGCGTGTCTGGTCGAATGACAAGCCCCCGGCTCCGATCCGCGGAGAAGCGCTGCCGAGCAAGCAAACACTTTATAAATGGTATTTAACAAGCGCTGACAGAAGCGACCCGGACAGTCAAACGCGTTATGTCTTGCCGCCGGTGCCGCCGGACTGGGAAGTGGCGCTGAAGGATCTCATAGGCTTCCCCATCTGGAACAGCGATGCTTCAGGTACCGGCGAGTGGTTTTCCAGCATTTCGGTCCAACTTCCGGATATCCAAGGCCGTCCGATGGGCCGGGTCTATAAAACTGAATATAAAGGCTACGCCAGCTTTCCAATCCCGAAGATGCGTGTTGGACTGATGCCGTTTTTGGCCTGGGAAGTGACGGAAGGAGTCAGCTGTCAGACGGCGCGGACCGTCGATGTACGGCTAACGCTTCAGTGCTAACTAAGACCAGCCTGACTAATCCGCGCAAAACATGCGTACTTCAGACAACTTTACGGAAAACTGACGAACTATTTAATAATCACCCTCTTGCTTCGGAAAATTCGGGAGCCATTTAACTTCGAAAGGACTGCAATACCCTCGACGCACCAATACTTCCATCTGTTTACGCAAAAGTGTATTGCACGTTACGCTGTTGCATGCACGCATATAAAGAATGTGTTCTATTGAGCGAAGGCGTAAGATGGCAGGCGGCAGGAAAGTACAAAGGGGAACGGTGGCTGAATTCACGCTGCGTGGCGTGCTGCTGGGTGGAATAATCACGCTTCTCTTTACCGCAGCCAATGTCTATTTGGGTCTCAAGGTCGGCCTGACCTTCGCCACATCCATTCCCGCAGCCGTGATCTCGATGGCGATCCTTCGCGGGTTCAAGGATTCCACCATTCTGGAAAATAATATCGTCCAGACCGTCGCGAGCGCGGCGGGCTGTCTTTCCTCGATTATTTTCGTGCTGCCGGGTCTCGTCATTATCGGGCTGTGGCAGGGCTTCCCCTATTGGACCACGGCGGCGATCACCTGTACCGGAGGCGTCCTTGGCGTGCTCTTCTCCGTGCCGCTGCGGCGCGCGCTCGTCATCGAGGCGCCGCTCCCCTACCCCGAGGGACGTGCCGCTGCCGAAGTGCTGCAGGTCGGCTCCGGCTCGCGCGAGGGGGCGGAGGAAAGCCGCAAGGGGCTTTCCGCGCTGGTATGGAGCGCGGTGGCCTCCACCGCCTTCGCCATCCTGACGCAGACCCGGCTGGTCGTGGGCGAAGCGGCGGTCTGGTTTCGTGCGGGCGCGGGCGCGACTGGAATCTCCAGCTCCCTGTCCCTGGCGCTGCTTGGGGTCGGGCATCTTGTCGGCCTTTCCGTCGGCATGGCGATGTTCCTGGGCCTCGTCGTCGGCTGGTGGGTTCTGCTCCCGGTTCTGACGGCATACCATCCAATGGCCGGCGGTGCGGAAGCATGGGCGAACAATATTTTCAGCGCTGACGTCAGGTTCTTCGGCGCGGGTGTCATCGGCGTCGCCGCCGTCTGGACGCTGCTGCGCATCGCCTCGCCTGTTCTGGGCGGCATTCGCTCTGCGATGGCCGCAAGCCGGGCTCGCCAGGCGGGAAAGAGCATGGCGATCGAGGAACGCGATCTGCCGATTTCGCTCGTCTTCATCGGCAGCCTGGCCATGCTTGTGCCGATTACCGTCCTATTATGGAGCGTCATCTCAAGCGGCCCGCTCGCGGGCTCGGAGATCATTCTCATCGCCGGCACTCTGGCCTTCGTGCTGGTCATCGGCCTCATCATCGCTGCCGTGTGCGGCTACATGGCGGGGCTGATCGGGTCGTCAAACTCCCCAATTTCAGGTGTCGGCATTCTCTCCGTCGTCGCCGCTTCGCTCATGCTTGCCGGCCTGTTCGGGTGGCACCAGAATGCCGATACCACAGGCGCGCTCATCGCCTATGCGCTGATCGTCACCAGCATCGTCTTCGGCATCGCCTCCATTTCGAATGACAATCTTCAGGACCTGAAGACTGGCCAGCTCGTCGGCGCAACGCCCTGGAAACAGCAGCTTGCGCTGGTCATTGGCGTCGTGTTCGGATCGCTCATCATTCCCCCGGTGCTCGATCTCCTCAACACTGCGTTCGGCTTTGCCGGTGCGCCGGGCGCTGGGCCCGATGCGCTTCCCGCACCGCAGGCGGCGCTGATTTCCGCGCTTGCCAAGGGCGTCCTCGGGGGCAATCTCGACTGGACGATGATCGGCTGGGGCGCTGTCGCCGGGGTGGGCTTCGTGATCCTGGACGAGGCCTTGGGCTACACGCGCCGGCTGCGCCTGCCGCCGCTCGGCGTAGGCATGGGAATCTACCTGCCGATGAGCGTGATCCTGCCCACCGTCATCGGCGCGGTGCTGGGCTGGTTCTATGAACGCTGGGCATCCGGTCAGGCGAATGCCGAGTTTGCCAGCCGCATGGGCGTGCTTACCGCAACCGGACTGATTGTCGGCGAGAGCCTGTGGGGCGTCGTTTTCGCCGGCATCGTCGCCGGCTCGGGAAAGGATACGCCGCTCGCTCTGGTGGGCGACAGCTTTGCCGAGCCTGCGCTGATCGCAGGCGTCGTCCTGTTCTTCGCGATTGTCTGGTTCCTCTACCGCTTCACGCGGCAATTGGTGACATCGGGCACGCCCAAACGCGGTGGGAAATGACGAGGCTTAACGGGAGAGCGTGTGGAGCCCCTGCTCGAAATGCCCATCCAGAATTATACGCGCAGCTGCAATCCCGACACTTTCCCTGGTGAATTCAGTGCCAACTGCATGGCAGGCTTCCACATGCGCGCGATATTGCGCGGGATTGTCTCTCATGGAAACAATCCACTGGACAAGCTTATCGAGATCGCCGGTTTCGAACTGAACCCCGCATTCCCTACTCTCAAGAAACTCGCCCGCCTCGCAAAAAGGCGTGACAACGGCCGGCAGCCCGAGGCCGACATATTCCCAGACTTTTACAGGAAACGCATCTCGGGATATCTCGCCGTCACGGCGCAGACATAAACCAATATGGCAGGAGGAAACGATTTTCATCGTGTCCTCAAAGCTTTGCCGCCCGAGAAATTGCAGGTTCGCCGGTATTGCGCCCGTCAGAATTTTCTCTTTGGCACCGTATCCGACGACAACAACGTCGATACCATGGGGAAGCAGCCGCTTGGCGACCTCTACCAGACCTTCTATATCTTGAAATTGCCCGAGGATGCCATGGAAACAGGCTGTAAAGCGTTCTCTCTTGGCCGTCCTGATCTCACGAAGCTTCTCGGGAAAGCCGTTGTATAATGTCTCAACCCGCGCTTTCGTCCCGGTCGCACGTATATGTCTTGCCAACCCTCCAGTCGCACCGAAAACAAGAGAGGCGCGGCCCAGCCAAGCGTGCTCCAGTTTCTCCAACCAGCGGTATAAAAGCGAGTCTTTCGAGATCAGTTTGGCGTCGGCATAAACCAGAGGATATAAATCCCTGATATCGAGCACATAGCGCCGACGGAAAGCCGACACGAGCAACCCCAGCATCAAGCTCGGGATAAAGGGTGGTGACGACGCCAGCAATATGTCGGTGTTTCGGCCCTTTTGCAGGATCTCGTAGGCCGCTCCTCCCCCCAGCAGCAACTCTCCCCAGAGCCGTCTCGCAAAGGACAGATTGTTTTCAGGCGCCGTGAATTTGAGCTGATGCACTTCGGCGCCGTCGATGGGAGTCGGATTGCGCGTCGCCGTGAACACGCGAATTTTTATCTCCAGACCGCGCCGGCGAGACTCCGCCACCAGCCCATTCACGAAGGATAGGGCGCGGATCGAACCAGCGCCTGGATAGGGTGGGAGATAGGGGAGAAATAAATTTACGGCGGTCGGAGCCGACTTCCGTTCGAGGATACGCACTATTGATATCTCTTACGCCTGTGAATCGCGACGAGCGAATTTGCCAGTTTCGCATAGGAAGGAAAGTCAAAATGGCTCACTGGCGGCGCTGTCATATATTCCTGAAATTCGGCCTCAGAGAAGCCGAGCTTCTTGCATACATATTCCCGCAATTCCTCTGCCTCCTGCGCTTCCAGCAGGGGGCGGCTGAGCTCTGCCAACGCTTCTTCCCGCGTGACCTCTCCGTTCATGATCAGGTCGGAAAGGTGGATTCTTCGTTTGTCTACACCGAATTTCCGGGGAAGGATGTAGGCTTGGTAGAACTTGGTGAAGACGGACTCATAGTGCTTTCCGCCATAATAAGCCCAGCCAAGCTCCTTTTCCAGGACCGCCATCGCTTCATCCTTGCGATACGGAATGTAGTTGAGAAGGCTGACGGCTTTAGGACCATGGACATAGTAATACCAGGCCATCTTCCAAATACTGATCGTAGGATAGTTGGAAATCGGTACACTTCCGAAGCGGCCGTGTATCGCCTTTAGATTCCGCAGATCGAACTTAAAATGTGCCCAGGAGGCAGGCATGATGGATTCGGTGGCGGCATTCGTGCCCGACAGGATCGTCTTGATCTTATGCTTCTTGGCTATTCCGAACATAGCCGCGAAGATCGCGTGATCAGTCACCATTTCGATATCGATCACGCCCGCGCGGAAGAACGACCGCTGGATGTCCCGGAATTCATCCCAGTCGATGACATAGGTCACCAGATCCAGACCCAGCCGCTTGACCATCCTCTCGATATTCGTGACGGCAAGCTCGCTATTCCAGCCATTGTCGAAATGAACCGCCAACGGACGCAAACCGCGCTTCACCGCCTGGTAAGCGACATAAGAGCTATCGACACCGCCGCTGAGACCGACAATGCTATCATAGTCACCTTTGGCGTCCGCCTTTATTTGGGCAATGACCTGGTCCAGACGCGCTTCTGCATCGGGCTTGGAGAAAGGCGCAAGCGCAACCCGCTCCTCATGCAGCTTGCAATGGTTGCATACGCCGTGCTCATCGAATTCGATATGCGGCTCGCTGGTATCCATGACGCAACGGACGCATATTCTATATGGCGCTGTCACTGGTACGAACTCCTTTACCCCTAAGATATGCCCGATGCGTTGAAGCTCTGGAACAATGCGTTTTGGTCTGGATAGGTGATCAGCACGCCGCGATGCTTTCCCTGAAACACGAAGATCGCGCCGCCGGCCACGGCGGCCGCGCCGGACTTATTGACGGCTTCAGCAAAGTCGGCGAGATCCTTCGCACCGCCAGATGCGATCAAAGGTATCGATAACTGCTTTGAAACCGATGCGATCAGGGCGTGGTCGTACCCCGTCATCGTGCCGTCCCGGTCAACCGCGGTCAGCAGAATTTCTCCTGCGCCCGCTTGCTCACATTGCCGCGCATAGGCCTGGGGATCGAGACCCGTGCCCTTTGCGCCACGCGCGGTCACCACTTCATATCGTCCGAAGAGCTTCCGGCGCACATCGATGGCGACGACGACTGCCTGGCTTCCGAACTCTCTCGCTATATCGGTAATGAGCTGCGGATTGGTCAGGGCAGCGGAGTTGATAACCACCTTCTCGATGCCAATGCCGAAGATCCGCTTGACCTGCTCGATGGAGGTGACCCCTCCCCCATAGGCGAGCGGCATAAAGCATTCATCGGCTATCTTCGCGATTATCTCGAATGAGGGTTCGCGTTTTTCCTGGCTGGCGGTGATGTCGAGAAGGACGAGCTCATCGACGCCCTTGTCGTTGAATATCTTAATGGCGTTGATCGGATCGCCGATATAGGTGGGGTTCTTGAACTGGACGGTCTTGACCAGTCCGCTGCCTTTCAGCAGAAGCGTCGGTATTACACGCGGCAGCAACATCTATCAAAGCTCCACAAAATTACGGAGGAAGGCGATCCCGTAGCGGTGGCTTTTCTCCGGGTGGAACTGGGCTCCCATGATGTTGTCTTTCTGAAATGCCGCGGCGAAATTCTGGTTTCCATAAGTGGCTTCAAGCACCACGTCATCGCGATTGCCGGGGCTGACGAAATAGGAATGGGCAAAATAGAAGCGAGCGTCCTCTTTTGCGCCATTGGCAAGAGGCGCATCCTTCACGGCTCGCACCAGGTTCCAGCCCATATGGGGAACCCGCAGGCTCGGATTGGATTTTTGATCGAAGCGCACGGTGCGGGCGGACACCCAGCCAAGACCGGGGAGTTCGCCTTCCTCACTTCCCTCGGTCATGAGCTGCATGCCAAGACAGACACCAAGAATCGGCACCTTCTCTACGAGGGCCTTGTGATTCAGCGCTTCAATCAATCCGGATTGCTGGAGCTTCCGCATGCCGGCATCGAAAGCACCGACACCGGGGATTATGATCTTCCCCGCCGACAAAACAGCTTCCGGCGTAGAGGCGATCTCGCTGCGAACGCCGATTTTTTTCAGCATGTTGCGCATCGAGCCAAGGTTGCTCGTGCCGTAATCGACGATGGTTATCAGTTCAGCGACCATGGACGGCTACACCCTGTCTTGTCAGAAACGAGCGATAATTCTCTCGCCAATTTTTAGCCCATATCGCGTCTTCATCACATTTATTGCCCGAAACATCGTTCCCACATACGCGACGGATAATATCTTCAGCATCGGCTACATCGATAAATGGATGGTTCGGCAAACCGGACCTCGACTTCGGCGTATCCCATACGAATATGCAATCAGCCAGGCCAACAGCTTCGAACAATGCAGTCGACACTTCGCTGATCACGAACCTGGCATCGGCGAGTGATTGATAGATATCGGCACGCGTGTCAATCTCGACTGTAGGATAAAGGTGCGCGGTTTCCGCGACGCTGGCTCGTTCAAACGGATGGGGACGAAATACGACTTTGACGCCGGTACCTCCCAGCCCTTCCGCCAGCTTCACCGCCAGCCCCATATAGCGCTGGGTCTCTATGCCGTTGCCGATGACGAGAAACGTCTCTTTGCGCGCCGGCTGGCTGATATGGGTGAGTACATCTTCCCGGTGCGGGTTGCCGATGGATATCTTCTCCACCGGCGCGTTGACTTGCTCGGCCCACCAGTCGCCATAGCAAAGGAGCGTGTCCGGAAGGCAGCGACGAAGCGCCTCGTTCGCTATTGCCGCTGGAGCAAAATTGTAAGAATCATGCCCCGATGATATCATTCCATGCTGGTATTCCGCGACATGGATGCCCAGGGAACGCGCTGCGGCCACTGTTACCGCCGACCGGCTGTAGCAGCCCTCCTCTTTCAGGAGAAGCTTCGCGCCCGTGGCGCGCAGCATCTGACGATACATCGAATACATGAACGGCGCTGCTGCCGCGCGGCGCGCCAGAGTTTTCTCGATTTGCGCTATTCGGCTCTGCGGCGGCGACCAGCCGATCTGCTCCTTGGCACGCCTCGCCGCAATCGCGATAATCTCAGCTGCTTTTTTGCGATGGCTGGACCTCGCCAGGACGCGCCCTGAAAGCTCACCGGCCACCTGATACGGGGCATGGAATGCTACCTGTTCAAACACGCGGGGGAATGGCCAGTTCCAGCGAAATCCCTCTTCGATTACGAGTGTTTCTGCAGGCGCCGCCAATGCGAAATGATCGCAAAGCCGGTTGAACCAGCGGCCGTTTCGGATCTGCAAGCCCATGCCGGATGCCATGATGCAGATGCCATCAGGAACGGAAGCTCTGGAGCGGATATTATGGGCCGTTCCTTTGGCAAGAGTGACGATAGCTTTCGCAGAAACGCGACGAGAGGCGCCGGCGGGTGGTATCGGCGCGTCATAAAAGAAGTCGCTCATCATGGCGCGGAACACGACATTGCGTATCAGCGCCCAATAGGGAATCCCCGTGCGTTCGCAGGTCACAGCGAACAAGGCCGGGTCATCTTCGATCAGAATCATATCCCGGAACGTGGGGAAGGAGGAATTGCCCGTCATATGGCCAGCGCCTTTAGCCAAGGCATGGGCCGGGCGCGTGCGGCCAGCCGCCATGTTCCGAGAAACAGCATGGTTTGGCCCGCGATAAACGCAACCGCTGCGCCCTGAAGTCCGATCGCCTTCAGGAGCACGTAAGAAAGCGCGGTATTCAGCACGCCGCTCAAAACGGAAATGACAGCCAATTGCGCTGTCCGGCCCGTAAAAAAGATATAGTTGGACATGATGAGATATAGTCCGCCGATAGCCTGCCCTATCGCCAAATAGATGACGATGGGGGCAGCCTCCTGATACTGAGGACCTACGATGGCCGCAAGCACAGGCGGAGCTATTATGCCGAGCAGAAAGCCTCCGCCCAGCACGGCAATGAAATAGACATAGGTCAGCCGGACGACAAGGATGTCCTTCCGGGCGTCGTTTGCCTTTAAGCTTTCAATGAGCCATGGCGAAACGGCCCTGGCGACCGCATCCACGCCCATCAACACGATCATCCCGACCTGCACGGCCACCATGTATATGCCGGTCTTGGCTACATCGAGAATATTGGTGATCAGGAATCGATCAACGGTCGCGACGAGAAATCCTCCGACCGCGTGCGGGATCAGAGGCACGCCGAACCGCAGCGCGCTACGGGCATAGCCGGGATCGAATTTAAAGGTGATCCACCCTCCCCGCCAAAGGGAAATCAATGATGCCATGCCGGTGAAAAACAAGGCTATGGCCATCCCGCCTGTCCGGCCTTGCCACGCCATCTTCATCACGATGACGAAAATCAAGGAAAGGCTGATGTCCACACCCGCCTGGAAGATACGCATGGCTGCGAACGGGACAGGGTGCTTGCTCGATTGCCAGATTGCGAGCCTGATTTGCGTCAGAAAGGCGCATGCGGAAGCGGCAACGGCGACCAGCATCCATGGAGCCGGTATGTCTATGACGCGCTCCAGAAAAGGTCCGGCCAGAAGAACGAGAATAAATGTGACGGACGAGCTGGCCAGCAGGATGATGAGACAGGTTCCGACGAAACGGGGGTAATCCAGTTCCTCGCGGTCGAAATACCGCACGCCGACCGCGCCATGGACACTCAGGCCGACAAGCAACCCCATCATCTGGACGAATACGGTATACATCGCCACGATACCATATTCGTCCGGAGTAAATTCGCGCGTCAACAGAGGCAGAAGCGCGACCGGCACCACGCCGACCATGGCATTGGTGACGGCATAAATCATTGCCGAGCTGAATATCGCTCGAGCAGCTTTCATCTTCCGAAGAACGTACGTATCGTTCCCGAAACCTGGTCGACATCCTCAAGCGAAAGATGCTCTCCTATCGGAAGGCTAAGGAGCGTCTTGTCGCTTCGGTTGACAAACATGTCTTCCTGAGCCTGACCATGCGCTGCATAGGCCTGGAGTTTGGGCAGCGCCACGGGATAGTGAATGCCCGTCTGGATTCCATTCTCTCCGAGATGCCGGGCAAGCGCATCCCGCTGCTCGGTGCGCACCACGAAGAGATGATAAACCTGCCGCGCCCAGTTCTTGCGCTGCGGCAGAACGATCTGCGGCACATCGCTCAACTGTTCGAGATAACGGTCAGCGACTTTAATGCGCTGCGCCGTCCAATCCTCGACATAGGGCAGCTTCGCGCTGAGAATGGCCGCCTGGATGCCATCAAGACGCGAATTCCTGCCCTCGAATTCATGCTCGTATTTCGCGACGCGGCCATGGTTGGCGATCATGCGAATCTTCCGGGCCAAGTCCGCGTCACCGGTCAGAACAGCGCCCGCATCGCCATAGGCGCCAAGGTTTTTGCCCGGATAGAAGCTGAATGTGGCAACGTCGCCTATCGTGCCAATGCGCCGCCCCTTATATTCGGCGCCGTGCGCCTGGGCGCAATCCTCGATGATGCGCAGATTGTTTCGCTTCGCGATATCGATGAGGGCATCCATGTCACACGGATGCCCGTAGAGGTGAACGGCCATGATGGCAGAGGTGCGCGGCGTCAGCCGCCGCTCGACATCGGCAGGGTCCAGCGTATAGCAGGCGGGATCCACATCGGCAAAAACCACCCGATGCCCGCTTCTCGATACGGCTTCCGAACTGGCGATAAAGCTGTTTCCGGGAACGATGATCTCGGAGCCCTCGGGAAGATCGAGCGCTTCGATTGCGATCTCGATCGCATCCGTTCCATTCCCCACGCCGATGCAATATGGCGAGCCGACCCAAGCGGCAAATTCCCGCTCGAATGCCTGCACATAGGGACCGCCTATGAAGGCGGAGTCCGCAATCACCCGCGCAATCGCAGAATCGATGTCTGCCTTCAGATTCTTATATTGTTCGGCAAGATCGAGAAACTTAACCATTCCACCCATTACCTGATCTTTCTGGCTGGATTACCAGCGTAAATGCCCGGCTCTCTTATGTCACGCGTTACGACCGCACCTGCACCTATTACCGTGTCGTCACAAATCGTAACCGGCATTATGGTGGCATTGCTTCCGATGGAGACGCGGTCGCCTATGACGGTCGATTTCCATTTCGTCTTGTCGCCACGGGCCGGACCTCCGGTCGAGAATGTATCGTTGATGAACATAACCCCGTGTCCGATGAAGCAATCCTGCCCGATCGTCACCAGTTCACAGACAAAGCTGTGCGATTGAATACGGGTGCGCGCACCAATCCGCACGTCCTTCTGAATTTCCACGAAGGGTCCGACGAAGACGCCGTCATGAAGCGTACAGCCGTAGAGATTGCTCGGCTCGACAACAACCACATTGGAGCCGCATTCCACATCAACGACACCGACAGATCGAAATTGCGGTGTCATCAGTCACGTCTTCCCAGGCGAATGGTGTCCCTGGCCCGGCGCAGGAAAATTTCCCTGCCCGTTTCGATCGACTGGTAAATAGCGGTGATCAGCTCAAGGCTTTTGCGGCCGGCAAGACCGTCCACCAGATGCCGCTTTCCCTGGTGAATGCTCTCGACCACGTGCTCATAATAGGCCTGGTGACCAAAGCCATACACATTGGGCGGATTGACCGAATAGGTCGTCATGGCTTCGTCATCGCCCGGTTCCGGTGACACGAAGTTCCATACTTTCATCTGGTTGACGGCAAAGCCGCCGATCTCCACCGTGCCCTTCTCGCCGAGCATGGAGATGGATCCTTCGAGATCTCTCGGGCGTGTGGCCGTTGTCGCCTCGATAACGCCGAGCGCACCGTTGACGAATTTGAGGACGACCACAGCGGTGTCTTCGACTTCAATGTCCGCGAGGGCAGTGGTGCTCTTGGCGAAGACCGACTCGACGTCGCCCATCATCCATTCGAGCAGATCGACATGGTGGCTTGCCTGGTTCGTCAGCACACCGCCGTCGAGCGCCCAGGTGCCCCGCCACGGGTCCTGATCGTAATAGCCTTGATCGCGGCACCAGCGGACGCGGATGGTTCCCATAACCAGCTTGCCGAAACGCCCGGCCTCGAGGGCCTCCCTCATTTTGACGACCGGAACATTGAACCTGTTCTGCTTGACGACGAAAAGCTTTATGCCCGCCTCGTCGCAAGCGCGGATCATCTCGTCAGCATCTTCAAGCGTAAGCGCCATCGGCTTCTCGACGACGATGTGCTTGCCGTGACGCGCCAACTCAACCACGTGCTGGGCATGCAGACCGCTCTCCGTGAGAACGACAACGACATCGATATCGCTGTCCGTCATCATCTGGTGCATGTCGGTGTAGGCAGGCACGGAGAACTGCCGCGCGATCTTCTCAGCCTTCGCCGGGACGATATCACAAACCGCAGCAAGCCTTGCGCCCGCGATCTGATTGTTACCGAGAAGCTCCGAATGCCTTTTTGCAATACGACCGCATCCGACAAGTCCAAAATTCAACATTCTATTCCCCACTCGCTCGCACCTGGATTGCGGTCGACTTAAAATGATACGGCCCGGCGCGGTTCCTCTTTGAATAGATCATCAAGGACCGTCTTTCCCCTCAATGCGGGCCATAGAACTTGCCAGTGTGGCAAATCACAAGCACCTCGCTTCCGTCAAGCCCCGATAGCCCTTTCGAGAAAATTTCCCGGCAGCGTCGTGATTTGGTCGGTGCAAGGTACATGAGGAAGGCAGATGGGTTCGCCTATCCCCTTGGCGAACCCATCTTGAGCCGTCAGCCCTTCTTTGCGTTGTACTTGGCGTCGACCTCGTTGATGGCGTTCACATTGCTTGCGGAACGGCCGTTTTCGTCGAAGGTCTGGGCCAGATAGGCATCGGCGATCGCTTTGGCGAGTTCCGGGCCGATCACCCGCGCGCCCATCGTGATGATCTGCGCATTGTTGGAAAGCGCCGCGCGTTCGGCAGAGTAAGTGTCATGGGTCAGGGCAGCCCGGATGCCGGGAACCTTGTTCGCGGCGATGCAGACGCCGATGCCGGTGCCGCAAACCAGAATGGCGCGGTCGTATTCACCCGCCAGAACGGCGGATGCCACCCGGTCCGAGAGATTGGCGTAAAAGGCGTCGGGACCCTGCGAGGTGCGGGAGATTTCCGCGACCTCATGGCGATCCTTCAAGTAATCGGCGAGAATCTTTGCAAGCCCCTCGCCTGCGCTGTCTCCGGCAATTGCAAGTTTCATTTGTGTCTCCTCAGATGGTTGCGGCGCAGCGCGCCAGGATGTCGAGATAGCCTTCGACCTGCCAGGCCGAGCGGCCGATGAAGAGCCCGTCGATGTGCGGGCAAGAGATGAGTTCCTGACAATTCTCAGGGTTGACCGAGCCGCCATAGAGGCAGGGAATCTTCCGTCCCATAACCTCCTCGGCAATGGCGGCAATTTCCGCATGGCGGGCATCGGCATAATCAGCGGTGGCCGGAATGCCCTTTTCGCCGATGGCCCAGACGGGCTCATAGGCAAGCAAGACTTCCGCCTGCTTCTGCTCGCCTGCAAGACGCGACAAAGCCCCCCTCACCTGCCGGGCCAATACCCCCGCGGCGCTGCCGCTTTCGCGGTCTTCAAGGGTTTCGCCGATGCAGATGAGCGGTGTGAGGCCGTGGCGGACGGCGGCTTCGGTTTTCAGCCCGACCGTCTCGTCGGTTTCGCCGAAATATTCGCGGCGTTCGGAATGGCCGAGTTCGACGATATCAAGGCCGCAATCCCTCAGCATGAGCGGAGAAATCTCCCCGGTCCACGCGCCATGATCCGCCCAGTGCATATTCTGCGCGCCGACCTTGACCGACGTACCGCCCAAGGCTTCCTTTACCTGCCGCACCGCGGTAAAGGGGGGGATGACGAAACGCTGTATTTGAGGATGCCTGTTGGAGTCGGCCTCCTTCAAGCCCTCGGCAAAAGCCAACGCCTCCGCCAGCGTCTTGTTCATCTTCCAGCTGGTGCCAACCCAATAGCGCCGTTCCTGGCTCAATTGTCTTCCTCCCGTCTCGCGATTTTGATTATGGTGCCGGCACGGACAAGCTCGACCGAAATGTCTTCCGGCAGGGGCTTGTCCGATATGATTGTGGTGAATTCGGAGAGCTCGCCCAGCACATGCAGCGCCGTGTGGCCAAAACGCCTGCTGTTGATGAGCAGGCAGCTCTGCCGGCTGGATTTCATCATCGCACGCTTCGTTCGCACGACGTCTTCATCCATATGATAGGCAAACCGGCCCGACGCCGCCGGCGTCGACACGAAGGCGATGTCCGCACGTAAGCGCGACAGAGCTTCTTCCGTCATAATTCCGAGATAAGCATTGAATTTGGGCGAGTAGACGCCTCCGAGGGCAATCAGGCGGATGCCGCTTTCGCCTTTGACCCTCTCCATGATCGCCGAATTGTTGGTCACGATGGTCAGCGGGCGCTTTTCAAGAAGCATTTCGCCGAAGACCGCGGCCATGGAGCCGTCATTGACGATGATCGTCATCCCCGGCTCGACCAGATCGACCGCAACACGCCCGATCGCCTGCTTGACTTCGGCCTCCTGCATCTGCCGGATGCGGAAATCGCTCTCGAATTGCGTACCGGCATCGATGGTCGCCCCGCCGCGAATCTTGCGCAGGACGCCTGCAGCTTCGAGATCGTCGAGATCCCGGTGAATGGTCATTTTCGATACGGCGAAGCGCTCGGCCAGATGATCGAGGTCGACCGCCCGGGTTTCGACCAGAAGGTTTATGATTTCCTGCCTGCGTTCTTCGCGTTTCATCGTCAAGCTTTCCGCGCCGAGGGATCACTCAGAAGATAACAGCGTTTTTTAACAAAGTCACATAATTTCTGTGATTTCGATATCGGCTTTTATCCGAGCAGCGCCTTGGCGGTCGCCTCGTCCGTAATGAGCCCGTGGAGCTTGTTGCTGTGCAGAACAGCGCTGATCGCGGCAATCTTCATGAAGCCGCCCGCGATGGCCACCAGCCGGTCTTTGCCGGTCTCCGCGAGCGGTGCCGCCAATGTGCGCGCCGTGACGGAGGTTTGCAGGATCCGCCCTCTATTGTCGAAAAAATGTCCCAGGAGCTCGCCCACACCGCCCAAAGCGGCAATTTCCTCGATCTCCTGCTTTTCCAGCATGCCGGACTTGAAGAGATGCGCGTCGGCATCCACGCTGCCGATACCGACGATCTTGAGATCGGCACTGCTTGCCAGCTGAAAAATCTCCCGCACCCCCCGCTGGGCGAGGAAGACGTCCCTGTCCTCCTCGGAATTGGCAAAGAAGGGCACGGGCATGACATAGGCCTGCGTCCCGGTTTTCTCAGCCAGCCGATGCATGACATCATGCGGATTGGCGGCATAATTTCGGGTGAGGCCGCCCAGGAGTGAAACGAACGTCTTGCCGCCGGCGGATATGCGCGGCATCTGGCTTACGGCGGCGGAAAGGGTCCGGCCATGGCCGAAGCCGATGACCTTGCTTTCTCCCGTTTCGATCTCCTGTCTCAGGAAACGGCTGCCGGCATGGCTGAGCGTCGTGAGAGCGAGGCCATCGTCGCCGTCAATCTCAGGCGCGACCTCGCAGTAATCGAGGCCGAAACGCTGGCACAGCCGCGTTTCCAGATCGGCGCATTCGGCGATCTCGCCGTCAATGCTCACCTTGACCACGCCTTCGGCGACGGCGCGCGCAATCAGACGGTGCGCTTTCACTCCGGGGATGCCGAGCCTTTTTGCCACGGCAGCTTGCGTCAACCCGCCGACATAATGCAGCCAGGCAGCCCTTACAGCCAGCGAGTTCTCATAATCCGACATGACGAATGCTACTGTCTCCGCGACTCCCCCCACAGGGCTTCAGCCGATATTAAGCTCCGATGCGCCGGTGTCGATATAGGGCGCCCAGAATGCAATGCTTTCGGCAATCTGCGGAATGACCTGCCGGTCGTTTGGCTCCCGTTCCTTGAAGGACAATTCGAGGCAGATTTCGTTATCCGTCGCACCGCCTTGGCGAAACGCTTCCAATAGCGGCTCGGGCTGTATCCGGCCCTTGGCGTTGAACTCCGCGGTGAACGGACGGTGGCCGCCCTTATCCATAAGGCTCTGCTTGATGTGGATGATCGGCGAGACAGGCGGCACCGCGCGCGCCCATGCATAGGGATCGTAATCATCGGGGTTATCCGAGGTGACGTCGCCATGGTCGATATCGGCCATCATCCACATGGGAATGGCCATTTTCGACGCGGAAATTCGATCCTGCAACGCCATTGAGGCCTCGATCGTTTCGCCAAATTCGCGCCCGATGCTCATCGGCTCCCAGAAGACATAGGAGAGACCCGCCGCACGGGCATGCTCGGCAACTTCAGCCCAGCAATCGATTGCTATGTCGATGAGCTCTTCCCGCCGGTCCGGATCGTCATAATCGCGATAGGTGAAGATGGCGAACTGCGTGCCGACAGACGTGCCGCCAAGCTCTCCGATGATATCGGCGAATGTCTTGAACCAGTCGACGTAATAGCGGCGAACATCCCGTTCCGGGTGGCCGAAATGATTGAGGCGGCCATAGGGACCGGTCATGCCTGAGGTGACGCGGACACCCGTGCGTTGCAAGGCTCCCCTCATCTGGCGGGTCAGCCGGTTGATGACAGGTGCCGGCCAGCTCGGATTGATGAATTCATGGGTCAGCTGCAGATCCCTGATCTTCAGATCGCGCGCGACCATATCGATGAGGTCGTCGGGCTCAGCGAAGCGATTGACGAGCGGATTGGTGTTCAGCGACAGAGTGAGGGGCATGTCTGATCTCGATAAGTTCGGGAGGAAGTTACGCAGCGTTCGCCAGTTCCGACCGGAACCATTCGGCAAACTCGGCCTTCTGCTGCGGAGTCATGCGCAGGCTCTCCTTGGTTCGCCGCCACACCACATCCTCAGCGGTCTGCGCCCATTCCTTTTTGACCAGATAACGAACCTCCGCCTCGTAGAGATTGCCGCCGAAATGACGTCCAAGCCCATCCAGCGAGGCGGCATTGCCGACGATTTCACGCAACCGCGTTCCATAAAGCCGGCCATAATGATCGATGAGATGGCGCGGCATCCATGGATATGCCGCACGCAAGGTCTCGAAGAACGCCACATAATCGGCGTTGGGGATGTCGCCGCCCGGCAAAGTGGCCCTGGCCGTCCAGTCCCCTCCCATTTTCGGGAAATATTTCTGCAATTTTTGCAAGGCATGCTCGGAGAGCTTGCGGAATGTCGTGATCTTCCCGCCGAACACGTTGAGCAACGGCGCGCCATCCGTCTCATCGAGGTCGAAGACATAGTCGCGGGTGACGGCTGAAGGATTGCCCTGGCCGTCATCGAAAAGCGGCCGCACGCCTGAGAAACTCTCGATTACATCGGACCGCCGCAGCTTCTCCTTGAAATAGCGGTTGACCACCTTGATGAGATATTCGATTTCCGCCTCGTCGGCGGCAACCGTTTCAGGTGTCCCCTCATAGGGTATGTCGGTGGTGCCGATCAGGGCCTTGTCGCCCTCGTAAGGGTTGATGAAGATCACGCGCTTGTCGCTGTTCTGGACCAGATAGGCATTCTGCCCGCTCCAGAACTTCGGCACAATGATATGGCTGCCCTTGACGAGGCGCACCGAACGGCGGCTGTTGGCCCCGGCGATCCTGCCGATCACATCGTTGACCCAGGGACCTGCGGCGTTGACGACGGCGCGGGCACGGATGGTGGTGACAGCACCGCTATTGACGTCCCGCAACTGCGCCGTCCACATCCCCTTTTCGCGGCGGATGCTGGTGCATGCCGTGCGCGTCAATATCTTCGCACCTTTTTCAGCGGCGTCCATGGCGTTGAGAACAACGAGGCGGGCATCATCCACCCAGCAGTCGGAATATTCGAACGCCTTGGTGTATTGGTCCTCTATCGCGGCGCCCTCGGGATCACGGCGCAGGTCGATGGTGCGGGTGCCGGGCAGCTTCTTGCGCCCTCCCAGATGGTCGTAAAGGAAAAGGCCGAGGCGGATCAGCCATGCCGGTCGGTCATTCGGGCTGTGGGGCAAGACGAAGCGCATCGGCCAGATGATATGGCTGGCGGAGTTCAAGAGCACTTCCCGCTCGATCAGCGCTTCGCGGACAAGACGGAACTCATAATATTCGAGATATCTCAACCCGCCATGGACAAGCTTGCCGGAACGCGAAGAGGTGCCTTCGGCAAGATCGTCCTTCTCGCACATGAGAACCGACAATCCGCGCCCTGCCGCATCCCGGGCAATGCCGGCACCATTGATGCCTCCACCGATGACGAAGAGGTCGTATGTTTCGGGTTCCGTCATTCCTGCCAACTCCCTCGGCGCGCCGTAGACACGATCGCTTCGCGCCGCATATTGCACATCAGGTTAATTTCAATGGCCCGCCAGGATGCTCCAGGCAGGCGTCACGCCCTTTCGAATGGTCTGGTAGGCCGTGAAGAGCCGTTGCATCCGCTCTGTCGCCGCCTTCTCCGCGGTCTCCGCCTTGCCCAGATACGGCGCCACCCAATCGGCGATACAATCGTCCATGTTGCGGTAGGCGCCGATGGCAACCGCTCCCATCATGGCTGCGCCGGCCGCTCCGGCCTCCTCCCGCGAGCTCACCCGCACAGGTGCATCGAGTGCGGCGGCAAGCGTCTGACGAAGCGCGTTGGAGCGGGCCGCGCCCCCGCTGATACGGATTTCCGGCGGCAAGGTGCCCATGGCCGCGTAACAGTCGCGCGTCGCCATCCCCAAGCCTTCGATGACGGCGCGAACCAGGTCGGGATAGCGATGCCGGCTGGAGAGCCCGCTGAAATTGGCGCGCGCCTCGGCATTGACGAACGGACCGCGCTCGCCCGCTTCGGATATATAGGGATGATAGACGATGCCGCCCGGGTTACTCGCGGCGAACCAATGATCCACTCGGGCGATGAGATTCTCCAGCGTCACCTCGACCCCGAAATCGGCCAACAGGTCTGCGCCCACCTGCAGCAACCAGTCGAGATTGATGGTCGCGCCCATATTCGTCTGCACCTGGGTCACGATGCCGGGGATCGGCAAGGCGATCACATAGCCCGTCTTCTCCTGGTTGAGCGTGACATCGCCAACCGCCTTGGCGCGCAAGTGGACGCCGGTAGAGCCTATGGCGGAACAGGCAGCATTTTCGCCGCCGCTTCGCACCCCTGCCCCGAGCGCTGTCATCACCATATCGACATAGCCGAGACATACCGGCGTCCCCGCCGCCAGGCCGCAGGCCGATGCGGCTTCAGAGCTCAGCGGATGGGTCGTTTGCGTTCCCTCGAGAACATCGGGCAGGAGATTGCGCCGATGGCTGAGACCGAGAGCCTTCAGAACCATCGGATCATAATTGCGGGTTCTGAAATTGCCGAAGGTGAAGCTTACCTCGGACGGATCGGTCGCCCGAACGCCCGTCAGGTTCAGGTAGAGCCAGTCCTTGCAATGCATGGCAGCTTCGGCGCCATCAAGCAATTCAGGATAATGGCGGTCCATATGCGCCATCTGGCTGCCCTGCTGGCATGTGTTGAGGCCGGTGCCCGTCGCCTCGAAGCGCGCACGGTCGGCCTCAAGGGCCGAAAGGCGCACCACTGTGGGCGCAGCGCGCGCATCGAGCCATAACCAGGCATCGGCAACAGGCCGGTTATCCTTGCCGACCAGCCAGGTACCGTCACCCTGCCCCGTAACGGCGATGACGGCCACCCTTCGCGAAAGATGTTCGACTTTTTCGGAAAGGCCACGCAGCGCCTTTACGCAATCCTCCCATGTGCTTGACAGCGACTGCGTCACCGAGCCATCGGCTTTGGCGCTATAGCTGTTGCGGACGGACGCGGAGGCGATCTGCTGTCCGGCAAGCGTGAAGGCAACCGCCTTCATGACCGAGGTGCCCGCATCGATTCCGATGATCAGATCCTGCGCTTCAGCCATGACCGGCCTCGCGGTGCATCACATTTGCGCCCGATGGAGGCGCTAAACCGATCAAATCCATCTCACTCCTCCCTGCATTTGGCTCACAAAGACGCCTCAGGCCTCCGCTCCGCCTGGTATTCGAGCCACGGTTGGTCGCTCATACATATATACCACAAACATAACACAGGCTTTGTATTTTTTTTCTCTACACGCATTTTTTTTCATATACAATAAGCGTAAACGCTCACTCACTCCGATAGCCGGAGACCTCGTCCTCAGATGAAGCCCGCGAGTGACGCGACAAATCGGGACTTATGCGCCGCGCGGACCAACCGCGCGCGATCATGATATTTTTTACATATATATCAGAAGCTTATCCCAGATTTATATTCCACGGCACCCAATTATCTTCGCACTGAGCGGCAGGGGCGCGGCGCCTCGACTAAACACGAATTAAGGACGGAATGCGGCGCGGCCCTCCGATAAGACCGGAATGTTTTACCCAGAATGTGAAATATGCCCGGTTGACAGCGCCCACGAACTTAACATACCAATTGCACTAATTAACACGACCATAACGCAGTGATCGTGATGATTGCTGGGCCGGACGGAGCAGGGAGACCTCCGTTTGGCATCTTGATGGGAGGAAATCGTGGCAAACACAATCAACCGCCATGAGGCGGAAGCCCGTGATCGGCTTTTCTGCGTGGAAACGCTGCCAGCTCATGCTCGCGCCGCCACGGAAAACCGACGCTCCAATTCCTGACACCAGACACCAGCACTCCCTTCGGGGAATTGCCGAGGCACACCCATGACCGAACGCACCAGACGAAAAGCCGCCAAGCCGTCGAAACGGTATATGTGGATATTAGGCGTAGCCGCTATTGCCCTGGTGGGCGCCATGGCCTTCGACACGAAAGTCGTCGTGATCGGCTCCCAGCATGACGTGCGCGAGCAGAAATTCTCGCCGGAAGCCTTTGGCGCGCAGGAATTCCCGAAAATCCAGGAGAGCGTCTCGAAGCGCGCCGTCGATGCCGTCGAGCTGGCAAAGGCGATCCAGGCGGACAAGCAGGCAGCCGGCCAGAAATATGGCGTAGCGACCTCAACAGGGCCGGTGCTCCCCGTGTCGTTCACCGCCGTTGTGGGTGAGCGCAAGTCCAACTACAGCACCGTCTCGATTGAAGGCCTGCCGCCTGAGATCACCGTGCGTGTGCAGACCGGCCCGGCCCTGACGGGAACGGATTTGCGGGATGCGACCGGCGACATTCATTTCGATCAGTTCACCAATCAGATCGAGTATCAGGACGCCGGGACGGCCATCAACAATGAGGTCAAGAAGACCGTTCTGGCAAACATCGATCCCAACGCCCTCTCCGGCAAGACGATCTCCGTGGTGGGGGTCTTCAAGCTGGTGAACCCGAAGAGCTGGATCGTGACACCAGTGAGGCTCGAGGTAAAATGAGCGTCACCCAATCCCCCGGACAGGCGGGCGAGGTTGTGCTCGCCGCGCGCAACATCGCGAAATCCTATGGCAATATCCATGCGCTGAAAGGCGTGAATTTCGAGATCCGGCGCGGCCAGGTCACCACACTCTTCGGCGAGAACGGCGCGGGCAAATCCACGCTGATGAAAATCCTCTCCGGCGTCGTCAAGCCGACATCGGGCGAGATCGTGCTCGATGGGCAGCCTGTTACCTTCTCCTCTTCCACGGATGCGCGGGAACGGGGTATTTCGATCATCCATCAGGAGCTCAGTCTCGCGCCGAACATGAATGTGCGCGACAACATCTTCATGGGACGCGAGATCCGGACGGCAACGGGCGTGGATTTCGCCGAAGAAGAGCGTCAGACCCGTGCGCTAATGGCCGAACTCGAGGAGGATATAGACCCGCTCACGCCGGTCGAGGAACTCCGCCTTGGGCAGCAGCAGATCGTGGAAATCGCACGGGCGCTCTCCGTCAACTCGCGCATCCTGATCATGGACGAGCCGACCTCGGCGCTCAGCGCCTCCGAAGTCGAAGTGCTGTTCAAGGTCATCCGGGATCTCACGAGCAAGGGCGTGGCGATCGTCTATATCTCGCATCATCTGGAAGAGGCGCTGCAGATCACCCATCATGCCGTGGTGCTGCGCGACGGGACGATGACCGCCTATGCGGAGCGCAAGGACATCGATCTGGAATGGATCGTGCGCCATATGGTCGGCGAGAATTTCAATCTCGGCTCTCCTCCCACTGGCTACACCATCGGCGATGTCGCCCTATCCATCGATGGTTTGACGGTGCCTGACCCTACCGGGGCGGAGTATAATCTAGTCGATGATTTGAGCCTGTCTGTCCGTGAAGGCGAGATCGTCTGCATCTATGGTCTGATGGGCGCGGGCCGGACGGAGTTGCTCGAAGCTGTCGCGGGGCGGCTTCCCCCTTCATCCGGGAAAGTGACCCTCAAGGGACGGGACGTAACGGGGCAATCCATCGCAGAGTGCATTCGGAACGGCCTCGTTCTAGTGCCCGAGGACAGGCAGCGTGACGGGCTTGTCCAGACGATGACCGTTGGCCGCAATCTTTCGCTCGCAAGCATCGGCGCGATAACGCGCGCCTTCTTTACCTCCTTTGCCCGAGAAGCGCAGCTCATCAGCGATGCGATTCAGCGGGTGCACATCAAGACCGACGGCGGCGCGGCTGCCATCGGCTCGCTGTCGGGGGGCAACCAGCAAAAGGTCGTCATCGGCAAGATGCTCGCGACCGATCCGGAGGTGATCCTGCTCGACGAACCGAGCCGCGGCATCGACATCGGGGCCAAGGCCGAGGTTTTCAAGCTGCTCGCCGAGCGCGCCCGGCAGGGGCTCGCCGTCATCTACACGACCTCAGAAGTCGGCGAATGCCTGAGCATCGCTCACCGTATCGTCGTCATGCGCCGAGGGCGCATTTCAGCCGAGTTCGGCCCTGATGTCACCAAAGAACAAATCATGGCTGCCTCGGGTGAGGCTGTAGTCACGCACTAATCCGAGTGAAGGAGCCGGAAATGTCGGTCACCACTTCCGTGGAAACAAGCAAACCCAGTGCGAAGGGTAAGCGCAAGAAGAGCCTGATAGAGCTGCTGTTCGAAGGCCGCGCGTTCTTCGCGTTGATCGCCATCATCATCGTCTTCTCGTCGATGTCGCCGAACTACTTCACCGTCAACAATTTCCTGATTATGGCATCCCATGTCGCCATTTTCGGGCTGTTGGCGATCGGGATGCTGCTGGTCATCCTGAATGGCGGCATCGACCTCTCGGTCGGCTCCACCCTGGGGTTAGCCGGTGTCGTGGCCGGGTTTCTCATGCAGGGCGTCACCCTGCCCCAGTTCGGCGTCATCGTCTATCCGCCGGTCTGGGTGGTGGTGATTTTGACCTGCCTGCTCGGCGCTGCTGTCGGCGCGGTCAACGGCGTGCTCATCGCCTATTTGCGCGTTCCTGCATTCGTCGCGACGCTCGGCGTGCTCTATGTCGCCCGCGGCATCGCGCTGCTGATGACCAACGGCCTGACCTACAACAATCTGAGCGGACGCCCGGAACTCGGCAATACCGGTTTCGACTGGCTCGGCTTCAATCGCCTTGCCGGGGTCCCCATCGGCGTGCTGGTGCTCGCGGTTTTCGCCATCGCATGCGGCATCCTCCTCTCGCGCACCGCTTTCGGCCGCTGGCTTTATTCCTCCGGCGGCAACGAGCGCGCGGCCGAACTCTCCGGCGTTCCCGTCAAGCGCGTCAAAATCGCCGTCTATATGCTTTCGGGCATCTGCGCGGCGGTGGCGGGTCTCGTCCTCTCGTCCCAGCTCACATCGGCAGGCCCGACAGCCGGCACGACCTATGAGCTGACGGCCATTGCCGCGGTCGTGATCGGCGGCGCAGCGCTTACGGGCGGTCGCGGCACGGTCATCGGCACCATGCTCGGCGCGTTCGTGATCGGCTTTTTGTCCGACGGCCTCGTGATCATCGGCGTCTCCGCCTATTGGCAGACCGTCTTCACCGGCGCTGTCATCGTCATGGCCGTGCTGCTCAACAGCATCAAATATGGCCGCCGCTGATCCCAGCTGCGGCGAACCCAAGCTCTTCCGCGGGAGGCAAGGAGGCGACTTAAGGGACTGATCGCGGGGAACAATGCCGGAAACCGGCGCAACCTCAACTCATTGAAAGGGAGTGAGACTATGTTCAACAAAGGCAAGCGCATACTTCTGGCGGCAATCGCCGCCGTCCCATTGCTCACCAGCGCAGCCTGGGCCGATGGGCTGATGACGATCATCGTCAACGATCCGTCCAACCCCTACTGGTATACGGAAGGCCAGGTCGCCAAGGCGACAGCGGAAAAGCTCGGCTACAAGGCCGTCGTCAGCGCGCACAAGGGCGACACCAACACGGAAAGCAATTTGATCGATACGGCGATCACCAACAAGTCCGCCGCAATCATTCTGGACCCTGCCAACGCTGACGGCTCGATCGGTGCGGTTAAGAAGGCGGTAGCCGCAGGCATCCCGGTGTTCCTGGTCAATGCGGAAATCAACCAGGAAGGCCTCGCCAAGGCGCAGCTCGTCTCCAACAACGCGCAGGGCGCGGCCCTTGGTGCCCAGAAGTGGGTAGAAGTCGTTGGCGAGAAGGGCAAATATGCCGAACTCTTCGGCAGCCCCTCCGACAACAATGCGGCCACCCGCTCCAACGGCTATGAGAGCATTCTGACGCAATATCCCGACCTCGAGAAGGTTGCCAAGGAAGTGGCGAACTGGGACCGCACCCAGGGCCATGACAAGATGCAGTCCATGCTGCAGGCGCACCCCGACATTATCGGCGTGATCAGCGGCAATGACGAAATGGCTCTCGGCGCAATCGCCGCGCTGAAGGAGGCTGGCAAGCTCGACCAGGTCAAGGTCGGCGGCTTCGACGGTTCGCCCGACGCCGTCGCGGCGATCAAGGCCGGAGAACTTCAGTACACCGTCCTTCAGCCCGTGGCGGTGTTCTCGGAAGCCGCCGTTAAGCAGGCGGACAACTTTCTCAAGACCGGCAAAACCGGTGTGGATCGCGAAAAGCAGCTGTTCGACTGCATCCTGATCACCAAGGAGAATGTCGATAAGTACACCGCTCCGTTCGTTATGAGCGAATAATGAGGGAAAATCGGGAGGCGCGATCCTGCGCCTCCCGGTTGCCGGATTGGCGATTGAGACCTTTGCGCGCTGCGAGATACCGGTTACGAAGCCCGACAGGCAGATTTTCGTGGAGAGGGCGATCATGAAAGAGCCAGTCGACGTTAAAGACATGCTGTCGGACGAAATGCCGAGCGACAGCAGGCATGCCAGACAGTTGGCCCGCCGCCAGCTGATTGCCGAGACGGTGATTGCCGAGGGGTCGATCCGAATAGAAGACCTGACGGAGCGCTTCGGCGTCAGCCTCATGACAGCCCATCGCGATGTCGATGATCTCGTCAGCCGGGGCATCATCCGCAAGACGCGCGGCATCGTCACAGCCACCCCTACCAGCCTCATCGAATCGAGCGATCTCTACCGCGCGACCCGGCAGGCCAATGAGAAGAAATCGATCGCGCAGACCGCGCTGCGGTTTGTCGAGACCGGGCAGGCTCTCATCCTCGATGATTCCACCACTGTCCAGCAGATGACGGCTTTGCTGCCTTCGAAGGTGCCCCTCACGGTCATCACGAATTCGCTGATCCTCATCAATGAACTCAAAGGTATCCGCGATCTCAACCTGATCAGTCTCGGCGGGCAGTTCTATAATTGGTGCAACGCCTTCATGGGCCATATCACCATCAACGAAGTTCGGCGCCTCCGCGCCGACACGGTTTTCCTGTCACTGGCCGCGATCATCGACGATAGCGCCTTTCACCAATCCCCTGAAACCATCGAAACGAAGCGGGCCATGTTCGAGTCCGCGGCCAAGCGGATTCTGCTCGCCGATCACACCAAGTTTGAACGCCGCGCGCTGCATCGGTTTGCCGCGCTCGAAGAGTTCGATGCTGTCATTGTCGACGAAGATACACCCATCGAGCATCTGTCCCGTATGCGCTCGAAGGGGATCAATGTGGTCGTGGCGGGCAGCAAACAGCCGGACTGACCTCATGTCAGGCGCATAAGCCGACGGATGCCCGGTTCCAAAGCACAGGAAGACAAAATGGCGAGCATTCTCGGAATAGACAGCGGATTGACGGTCACCAAGGCGGTCATTTTCGATATTGACGGGCGCGTCCTCTCGGTAGCCCGCCGCCGCATTCCGCAGATCATTCCCCGGCCGCGCCATGTGGAACGCGACATGGAGCTCATGTGGAGCGCGACAGCTGAAGCGATCCGTGAAGCCGTTGCCAGCATGGGGCGGCCCGCAGGTGACATCATGGCAATCGCGGCAACCGCCCATGGCGACGGCATCTATCTTCTCGACCGTGAGACACGGCCCCTCGGGCCGGCAATCCTGTCGCTGGATACCAGAGCGGCCGATGTCGCGGACCGGTGGAACAGCGGCAACGTCGCCGAACATTCCCTTTCACTGACCGGACAACGCCCGCATGCTTCCGCGCCTTCGGCGATCCTGCGCTGGGTGAAGGACAATGAGCCGGACCGCTTTGCCGACATAGCCCATTTCATGGCCGCCAAGGACTGGCTGCGCTATCGCCTTTGCGGGACCATCGGCACCGACCGCACCGAGGCGAGCACGTCTTTCACCGATGTCCGGTCGCAGGCCTATAGCAAAGCGGCCTTTGAGCTCTTCGGCCTCGAAGCCTTGTGGGACAAACGTCCTCCCATCGCATCGTCGGTGGACGTCGCCGGTCACGTGACGGCTTCGACGGCGCAGGAAACAGGGCTTATCGCGGGAACGCCTGTCGTTGCGGGCCTCCATGACGTCACCGCCTCCGCCCTCGGTATCGGCGGTTATGGCGAAGGCGTGGTGGCTGTTGTCGCCGGGACCTATTCGATCAACGAAACGGTTTCGGACCAGCCTCAAATCGATGCCCGCTGGTTCTGCCGCAACGGGATTTTGCCCGGTGAGTGGAACAATATGTCGATATCGCCGGCCTCGACAGCCAATTATGACTGGTTCATCGAACGGCTCTGCGCCGAGGAGGCAAAAACCGCCGAAGAGGCTGGCGAAAGCATCCATGCGTTGATGGCGCAAGAACTCGCAGCCTCGGCGGACAGAGCCTCCAGCGTCATCTTCCATCCCTATCTTTTCGGCTCGCCTTTCGCGGGTGCGTCGAGCGCAGGGCTCTTCGGTCTCAGCGCATGGCATGATCGCGGTGATATCATCAGGGCCATCATCGAGGGCATCGCCTTCAATCATCGCATTCATATTGACGCCTTGCGCGACGGCTTCTCGCCCCAAACAGCCCGGCTGACCGGCGGCATTTCCAGAAACCCGATGGTTGCCGGGCTTTTTGCCGATGTGCTGGGAATGCCGGTCGCGGCGACGAAAACCGAGGAGGCAGCGGCCTGGGGTGCCGCGCTGTGCGCCGGCGCAGGCATCGGCGTGTACGCCAAGCCCACGGACGATCCCCGAGATATCAGCGAAATCGAGACAGTTTACCAGCCGGACCCGGAGCGCCGCGCGGCCTATGAAGCCAAATACCAGGTGTTTCTTGAACTGACGGAAGCGATGAAGCCTGTCTGGCCGAAGCTCCAGAAACTGGGATCACCTGCCGCCGATGGAATGAAATCATGAACGATCAGATTGCGCAAAGCGCCGACGCCGATTTCTCCGATGATTACGACGTAGTAATCATCGGCGCAGGCATCAATGGCGCCGGTCTATTCCGGGAGCTCTGCCTGCAAGGTGTCAAATGCCTTGTTGTGGACAAAGCGGATTTTGGCTCCGGAACCAGCGCCGCCCCTTCCCGGCTCATCCATGGCGGGATCAAATATATCGAAACCGGCGAGTTGGGCCTCGTCGCCCAATCGACACTCGAACGCAACCTGCTCCTGCGCAATGCGCCCCATTGCGTGAAGCCGCTTCCGACATTCCTCCCCTCTTTCTCCTATGCGAAGGGCGCGCTCGCGGCACTGCGCACCCTTGCCGGATCGACCACTGCGCCGCGCAGCCGAGGTGCACTCCTCATAAAGATCGGCCTTTGGCTCTATGACGTCTACGGCGCGCGTCACCGCGTCATGCCCAAACATCGTTTCCTGTTCCGCAAAGCCGCGCTCAAGGAGATGCCAGCGATAACACCGCGCATCGTCGCGGGCGGGATTTATTACGACGCGAGGATCGCCCGGCCCGAGCGGCTGGTCTGGGAACTCGTCAACGACGGGCTGGCAGCAAGCCCCGGTTCCCGTGCCCGGAATTATGCCGAACTGGAGAGCCGCGATGGCGGCGTGCTCACCTTCAAGGACGATCAGGGCCATCACTTTACCGCCCGGCCCAAGATCGTCGTCAATGCCGGTGGCCCCTGGATCGACAGGATCAATGCCAGCCTTGGCGAGCCGACAAAGCTGATCGGCGGGACGAAGGGCTCGCATATCCTCTTGAGGCATCCTGAACTGGTCGAGAGCCTGAAAGGAAGGATGATCTATTTCGAAGCAGACGATGGCCGCATCTGCCTGGTCTACGAATATCTGGGCCTTGCTCTCGTCGGCTCCACGGATATCAAGGCGGATGATCCGGACAACATCAAATGCGAGGAAAACGAAGTCGACTATTTCCTCGCAAGCTTGAAATCGCTGCTGCCGCGGATGCATTTCGACCGAAGCCAGATCGTCTATACCTATAGCGGCATCCGGCCCCTGCCGGCATCCGACGCCGCGCAGCCCGGACTCATAAGCCGGGATCATTCGGCCCCCCTCCTCCCTCCCACGGCGGAGCGGCCCTTTTCCATCGTCTCCCTCGTCGGCGGGAAATGGACGACGTTCCGCGGATTTGCGGAAGAAGTCGCCGATACGCTTTTAAAACAGCTCGCCGCGCCGCGTCGCCAAAGCACGCAGATGGAACCCATTGGCGGCGGGCGCGCATTCCCGGCTGATGAGACAAGCCGCAACAGCTGGATCGAGACGCGGAGCAACACCTACGGGCTCAATCCCGAACTCGTCGGCCGGCTGCTGGCGCGCTATGGCACGACATGCGATGTCGTTCTCGCCCACCTCAAGAACTTCCAAAGCGAAGCATCGCTTGAACATATCCCCGGTTATACAAGAGGCGAGATCGACTGGATTGCACGGTCGGAAATGGTCACCCATCTCGCTGATATCGTGATGCGCCGGACGACTATTGCGATTGAAGGGTTTCTGTCGCGATCCGGTCTGGAAGAAGTTGCGGCGATAACGGGAGCTGCTCTTGGCTGGAGCGAGGAAAGGCGGCGGGGGGAGGTGGGGAGGACGGTGTCATTGCTGGAAGCGTGCCATGGGTTGAGGTTCTAACGCAATTTACGTTTTAACGGCATCGCGAGGCGCCCCCCTCTGTCCTGCCGGACATCTCCCCCGCAAGGGGGGAGATTGGCTGGCACTGCCTTCCGCCGCTCGTTGCAACGTTTGCGATTGGCGCCGAGCACAGATGAAGGCGTAATCTCCCTCCCTTGCGGGGGAGATGTCCGGCAGGACAGAGGGGGCGCTGTCCYGCCAACGCTTCCGTCAAAAAACAAAACGCACTACCCCCCAAATAAAAACAGCACCGCACATCAAAAGGACGTGCGGTGCTGCCGTGCTGGCCTTCGGGGGAAGTCAGGCCAGAACCGGATCGAGCTCACCTGTCTTGTAGCGCCGGGCCATCTCGGCGAGGGTCAATGGCGCGATGTTTTCGGCGTGCCCTGCTGTGCCGAACTGCTCGAAACGCTCGCGGCAAAGCTTCGTCAGCGCTGCCATCGCGGGCTTCATATATTTGCGGACATCGAACTCGGCCGGGTTTTCGGTGAGCACGCGGCGGACCTGGCCGGTCATCGCCATGCGGCAATCCGTGTCGATGTTGATCTTGCGCACGCCGTTGCGGATGCCCCGCTGGATCTCCTCCACCGGCACGCCCCATGTCGGCTTGATGTCGCCGCCATAGCGGTTGATGATTTCCTGCAATTCCTCGGGCACCGATGAGGAGCCGTGCATGACCAGATGCGTATTCGGCAGCTTCCGATGGATTTCCTCGATGACATGCATCGCGAGAACATCGCCGTCAGGCTTGCGGGTGAATTTATACGCGCCGTGGCTTGTGCCCATGGCGACGGCCAGCGCATCGACCTTGGTTTCCGCGACGAACTTCGCGGCTTCATCGGGGTTGGTCAGCAGCTGATCGTGTGAAAGCTGGCCTTCGGCGCCGTGCCCGTCCTCCTGATCGCCCATGCCGCTCTCCAGCGAGCCGAGAACACCGAGCTCGCCTTCGACGGAAATGCCGCCGAGATGCGCCATGGTGGCCACCTGCCGCGTGACATCAACATTATAGGTCCAGTCGGCGGGCGTCTTGCCATCCGCCTCCAGCGAGCCGTCCATCATGACTGAGGTGAAGCCGGACTGGATGGCAGTCATGCAAGTGCCTGGCTCATTGCCATGGTCAAGGTGAACGCAGACGGGGATATGCGGATAAATCTCGACGCACGCATCCATCATGTGCCGGAGCATGATGTCATTGGCGTAGCTGCGCGCGCCGCGCGAGGCCTGCATGATGACAGGCGATTTCGTCGCATCGGCAGCTTCCATCACCGCCAGCGCCTGCTCCATATTGCTGATGTTGAAGGCCGGAACGCCATAGCCATGTTCGGCGGCATGATCCAGCAATTGGCGAAGCGTAATACGTGCCATGACGTTGTCCCTTGCTATTGATGGCGGGCGATATAATCGCAGACCGTGTCGACCTCCTCAGCCGACCCGAAGATGAGGCTGGTGCGCCCGTGATAGGTTTGCGGCTGCTTTTCGAGGATCGGCTGATGCCCGTCCGATGCCTTTCCGCCCGCTGAAGCGCACAGGAATGCAATGGGGTTCGCTTCATAGACATGGCGCAGACGTCCCTGCTCATAGCCGGGACGCTGATCGTCCACATAGAAGAACAAACCGCCCTTCTGCAAAATCCGGTGCAGTTCGCCGACAGCCGCCCCCAGCCAGCGCATGTTGAAGTCCTGCCCGCGCGGGCCGGCCTTGCCTTGCAGGCAATCGTCCACATAGGCTTTCATGCCCGGCCGCAGATGGCGGTAGACGGAGGCGTTGTAAGCGAGCTCGGCGGTTTCGCGGGGAAGCATGACCTTCTCCGCGACGATCAAGAACCGCCCGCTCTCAGGGTCCATGGTGGCAAACACCAGCCCCTCGCCCACCGAGAAGCCAAGATCGACGGAATTGCCATAGGAAACATAACCTGCCGCGACCTGCTCGCGCCCCGGCTGCAGGAAGGGATCGACCCCGGCCCGATTGGGCAGAATAGAAAAGAGCGTCCCCAGGGGCGCGCCAAGCCCCACATTGCCGGAACCATCCAGGGGATCGATTGCGACGGCATAGTTTCCACCGGCCTGCCCCATGATGGGCAGTTCCGCTTCCTCTGATAAGACTTGTGCGGCTCCGGCAGCGATAAGCAGATCGACGAAAAGCCGGTGCGAGCCGACGTCGATGCTCTTCTGCCGGTCGCCATCGGTGTTCGAGCCGACCAGCCGGCCCGGATCGCCCGGAAGCTTGCCTGCCGCGATGCGCTTCGACAAAACCGCGGCACCGCGAAGGATCGCCTTAAGCAGTTCCGCGACCGCTTGGCGGTCGGTGTCGCCGCCCGCCCAGCCGGACAGATAGCGCTCCACCGGCTTATGGTTCAGCGCGCTGACGTCGCCTTCCAGCTCGAGCTTCAGATCAGGCAACGGATTCATGGACCGCACCTGTCACTTCACGGACGCGCTCGATGATCGCTTCCCTGGTGATGCCGAATTTTTCATAAAGCACTTCGGCAGGGGCGGACGCGCCGAAGCCGTCCATGCCGATGACGTCGTCCTCGCTCTCGACATATCGGGTCCAGCCGAACTTGGATGCGGCCTCGATGGCAAGCCTTGGCGCACTGCCGAGAATCTCGCGGCGATACTCCCGAGGCTGCGCTTCGAAGAGGTCCCAGCTCGGCATCGAGACGACCGCCGCAGCGATCCCCTCCTTTGCGAGTTCTTCCGCCGCCGACACGGCCAGCGCGACTTCCGTGCCTGTCGCCAGCAGCGTCACGTCACGCTTACCCGCCGTGTTCCTGATGACATAGGCGCCCTTGGCGGAACGGTTTTCCATTTCCGGCTCCCGCCGAAGCTGCGGAACGTTCTGCCGGGAAAGCGCCAGGACCGAGGGCTTGTTACCGTCGCGCAATGCGATTTCCCAGCATTCCAGCGTCTCGACCGCATCCGCTGGGCGAAACACATGCAGGTTCGGCAAGGCTCTGAGGCTCGCCATATGCTCGACCGGCTGGTGCGTGGGGCCATCTTCGCCAAGCCCGATGGAATCGTGGGTGAGCACATAGACCACCCTCGTTCCCATCAGAGCCGAAAGCCGGATGGCATTGCGGCAGTAATCGGAGAACACCAGAAAGGTGCCGCCATAGGGAATGATGCCGCCATGCACCGCCATCCCGTTCATAGCCGCGGCCATGGCGAACTCACGCACGCCGTAGCTGACATAGCGCCCAGGAGAGCTGGCGGTGAAATCCGTATCGACAGCTGCCACCCGCGTCAGGTTGGAATGGGTCAGATCGGCAGAACCGCCCAGCATTTCCGGCAGCGCGGCGGTCAGCGTCTCGAGCGCGATCTGGCTGGCCTTGCGGGTTGCGACGGCTTGCGGCGCTTCGAAAAGCCGCGTCCGGGCTTCCGCAATGGCCTTGTCGAAGCTCTCCGTCAGCGATCCCTGCATGCGCCGCTGGAATTCCGCGCCGAGCGTTGGCTCTGCCGCCGCCAGCCGATCCGCCCATTCACTGCGCGCCGTCTGCCCCCGCCGCCCGATGGCGCGCCATTCCTGCAAGAGATCAGCAGGTATTTCAAAGGGCGCCGAGGTCCAGCCAATGGCGGCCTTGGCGCCAACGGCTTCCGCTGCCCCAAGCGGCGAGCCATGGGAGGAATTCTTGCCCGCCTTCGTCGGCGCGCCGAAACCGATGACGGTCTTCAGCGCGATCAGCGACGGCTTGCTCTCCTCCGCCTTCGCCTGGGAAATAGCCGCGTCAATGGCGGCGTGATTATGGCCGTCCACCCGCTGCACATGCCAGCCGCACGCCGCCAGCTTGGCCGGCACATCCTCCGTGAAGGAGACGGAGGTGGGGCCGTCGATGGTAATGGAATTGTCGTCGTAAAGGACGATCAGCTTGCCGAGACCGAGATGACCGGCAAGCGAAACGGCCTCCTGCCCGACACCCTCCATCAAGCAGCCATCGCCGCAGAAGACATAGGTGCGGTGATCGACAAGGCCCGCGCCGAAAACATCGGAGAGATGGCGCTCGGCAATGGCCATGCCGACGGCTCCAGCCAGCCCCTGCCCCAGCGGACCCGTCGTCGTCTCGACGCCCGGCGTATGCCCATATTCAGGATGGCCCGGCGTCTTCGAACCCCATTGGCGGAAATTCTTCAGCTCATCGAGCGTCACGCCTTCGTAACCCGTCAGATGGAGCAGGCTGTAGAGCAGCATGGAGCCATGCCCGTTCGACAGCACGAAACGGTCGCGATCCGGCCAGGACGGGTCCGCGGCGTCAAATTTCAAATGATTGGAAAACAGCACCGCAGCGGCGTCTGCCATCCCCATCGGCATACCGGGATGGCCCGAATTGGCCGCCTCGACGGCATCGATGGAAAGCGCGCGAATGCAATTGGCCAGCTCGAAAAGGCCGGATGTCGATTTGGGCATGTGAAATTCCTCCAATCAGATTCTCATTACGCCAAATGGGGCGAAATCACAACAATCAATCTCAAAATCACATTTTTTATGATGATTTTGTGTCACATTATCGAGAGCGGCACGGGATCGCCTGAGCCAGCAGTCGAACGCATCAGCAACGAAACGCTTGTCGAAAATCTTGCTTCCGCTGTAAGCAGGAGGCTCACATGGAACGAAGCACACTGGATGGAGGAGAGCGGAATGACCAAGATACTCAACGACGTAGAGGATTTTGCGGCTTCAGCCCTTGCAGGCTTTGCCAATGTCTACAGCCGCTACGTCCATCTCGTTCCAGGCGGTGTCATCCGTTCGACCAGAGTGCCGCGCGGCAAGGTTTCCGTGATCGTCGGCGGCGGTTCCGGCCACTATCCAGCCTTTGCAGGCTATGTGGGCCCCGGCATGGCCGATGCGGCGGTTGCCGGTGAGATCTTCGCCTCTCCCTCGACCGCGGCCATCGCGCGGGTCTGCCGCAAGGCCAATCACGGCGGCGGCATCCTGCTTGGCTTCGGCAATTATGCCGGCGACGTGCTCAATTTCGGCGTCGCCGCAGAGCGGTTGCGGGCAGAGGGGATCGATATCAGGATCGTGACCGTCACCGATGATGTCGCGAGCGCGCCCGCCGACCGTCACATCCAGCGCCGCGGCATTGCGGGGGATTTCATCGTGTTCAAGATCGCGGGCGCCGCCGCCGAAGCAGGAATGTCGCTTGACGAAGTGGAACGCGTGGCTCGCCATGCCAATGCGCGAACCACTTCGCTCGGCGTCGCCTTCGGCGGATGCACGCTGCCGGGCTCAAAGGAGCCGCTCTTCACGGTGCCCGCAGGCCGGATGGCAATCGGCCTTGGCATCCATGGAGAGCCGGGGATTCAGGAAACCGATCTCGTCTCGGCGACGGAGCTCGCAAGCCTCCTCGTCAGCACCTTGCTGAAGGAACGGCCCGCCAACGCAAAACGGGCGGCGATTTTGCTCAATGGCCTCGGCGCGACCAAATATGAGGAATTGTTCGTCCTCTGGAGCGCCGTGGAGAAGACGCTGCGGTCTCATGATGTCGCGATCGTGGGCGGCGAAGTCGGTGAACTCGTCACCAGCCTCGACATGCAGGGCTGCTCCCTCACCATCACCTGGCTAGACGATGAGCTTGAACAGCTATGGCTCGCCCCCTGCGACACACCCGCCTTCCGGCGCGGAGAATCCTTCCGGACTGAGAGAATTGAGGCGGTTCCGAGCGCCGAAGACGAAACATCGGCCTTTCCTCCTTCGTCGGAGGTTTCCAGACGCGATGCGGCCTGCCTTGCCGCCCTCTTCGGCACAATCGTCGATGTGCTTGATAAAAGCGAGCAGGATCTCGGCCGGATGGATGCCTATGCCGGCGATGGCGATCATGGTCAGGGCATGCGCCGGGGCGCCACCGCGGCGAACAAGGCGATCCATGCGGCTATCGAAAGCGGTGCCGGGGCAAAATCGGCCCTCGCGGCAGCGGGCGACGCCTGGGCGGACCGGGCGGGCGGCACATCGGGCGCGATCTGGGGCTTGCTTTTGAGATCGTGGAGCAGCGCGTTCTCCGATACCGACGGTCTGGATGCGTCCGCCATTGCTGAGGGCGCGCGCGCCGCGGTCAACGACGTCACGCGAATCGGCGGCGCGAAAATAGGCGACAAGACGCTGGTCGATGCCCTCATTCCCTTCGTGGATACCTTGGAAAAAGGCATATCGGAAGGGCAATCGCTGGCAAATGCATGGACCAATGCCGCCGCGGTCGCAGAGGCAGCAGCGGAGGCGACAGCGCCCCTCTCCCCCCGCCTCGGCCGCGCCCGCCCGCTCGCGGAACGCAGCATCGGCCATCCCGATCCGGGCGCCATGTCGCTCGCCCTGATAGCCAAGGCCATCGCGACCCGCATTGGCGAGCATCGGGGCTGATGGGGTTTTAGGGTATTTTGTTTTTAAACGGAAGCATCGGCGGGACAGTACCCCCCTCTGCCCTGCCGGGCATCTCCCCCTCAAAGGGGGAGATTGGCTGATATCGCGGTCCGCGTCCATTTTGCAAGGTTGGCGATTGGTGCCAAGCGTCGATGAAGGCGTAATCTCCCCCCTTGAGGGGGAGATGTCCGGCAGGACAGAGGGGGGTGTCTCGCGATTCCATCAAAACACAATCGGCACTAGACGCGCGCGGGATTGCCTGATCTCCGGCTTTCCTCGGTTCCCGCCATCTCCAACACCCCATTCACATGGGTGCGCTCCTCCATATACCCGATCAAATCCTTGATCGTGACAAGCAACAGACCATGCTTCCTTGCAAAGAGCATGAGTTCAGGCAGCCGCGCCATCGTCCCGTCGTCATTGGCCACCTCGCAGATCGTGCCGGACGGATAGCGCCCGGCCAGCCTGCACAGATCGACGGCGGCTTCGGTATGCCCCGGACGACCGAGAACGCCCTTGGGATTGGCTCTCAGCGGAAAGATGTGCCCCGGACGGGCGAAGTCCTCGGGGCGGGCGCCATCGTCAACCAGCGCCCGGATGGTTTTGGCACGGTCAGCGGCGGAAATGCCTGTCGTGGTGCCCGGAATATAATCGACCGAAACCGTGAATGCCGTTTTATGATATTCGGTGTTGCGCGGCACCATCAGGGGCAGATCGAGCGCGTCCAGCCGCTCGCCTTCCATCGCCACACAGATCAGTCCGCGGGCATGGTTCATCATGAAAGCGACCGTCTGCGGCGTGATGCTGTCCGATGCGATAATGATATCGCCTTCGTTTTCACGATCCTCGTCGTCGACAACGATGACCATTTCACCACGGGCAATCGCCTCGATTGCGTCTTCGATTTTAGAGATAGTCATTTCAAGCCTTTCAAGGGTTAGCCGGCTGGCGGCATCTTCGTGCCCGTGACCGAGCGCAAAATATCCCTTGGGCGAACAAAGCCACGCGCTGCCGGCACGAGGGGCGGCAGCCACAGCATTGCTCTCTTCCATCCGGACTATACCGTCGGCTCCGGCATCGCACCGGATCTGCTGACCTCTCGGGGATCATCCCGAAAGCGCTCGCGGGCTCCGGGATCTCTCCCGATACCGCCGGTGGGGAATTCCACCCCGCCCTGAGAACGCTGCTTAGATAATTTAAGCGGCCATCAAAATGCAAGACGGTAGGCGCAATTTCAGTGGGCAAGGCGAACGGCGTCACTTTGGCTTCGCGCGTTCGGGAAAATGATTCTAATCGGGCAATTGACAAATGTCATCTTCTCTCCGAATATTGTAAAAAACGGCCGAGGGAGGGGCACTCGGCTACGACCCGGCGCGGGCCGGAAATGGGGAGGAGCTCAGCGTGGAATATCTGCTTGAGGTCGATGGGCTGCGTAAGTCCTTCGGCGGTGTGACCGCCCTGTCGAACGGGCGTCTCCAATTGCGGGCCGGGTCGGTTCATGCCTTGTGCGGCGGCAATGGCGCGGGGAAATCCACATTCCTGAAAATTCTCATGGGAATTTACACGCGCGATAGCGGATCCATCCGCCGCCGCGGCGTGGAGGTCACCTATTCCACCCCTGCCGAAGCGCTTGCCGCAGGCATTGCCATCATCGAGCAGGAGCTGAGCCCGGTTCCGCATATGACGGTTGCCGAGAACATCTATCTCGGACGTGAACCGTCCGGCCGTTTCGGAAGCATCGATTTCAAGACGATGAACCGGAATGCGCAAGTCTTGCTGGACAGGCTCGGATTCGACATCCGCCCGTCGCAGCTGATGGTGAGCCTGTCGGTAGCGCAGGTTCAACTAGTGGAGATTGCCAAGGCGTTGAGTCACAATGCCGAAGTCATTTTCATGGACGAACCGACCTCCGCCATCGGCGAGAAGGAGGCGCAACAGCTGTTTGCCGCCATCGAACGTCTCAAGGCCGAAGGCAAAGGCATCGTCTACGTATCCCACCGCCTCTCAGAGATATTCCAGATCGCCGATTCATACACTGTATTCCGCGATGGAAATTATATCAGCAGCGGCAGCTTGGCAGAGATCGACCGGGCCGGACTGATCCGCATGATCGTCGGCCGGGAACTGGGCGAGGAATATATCAAGACCAATGTTCCGGGCAGTACGCCGGGCATAGAAGTCGCCGGGCTTACCGCGCCGGGCAAGATCGAGGATGTGTCGTTTACTGCCCATAAAGGCGAGATCCTCGGCATATACGGGCTGATGGGCTCCGGTCGAAGCGAGATATTCAATTGCCTGTTCGGACTCGATGCTTTCTCCAAAGGAAGCATCAGGATCGACGGCCGGGAGATCGCGGTGACCAAGCCGGCCGATGCTATGGCGCATGGCATCGCCTTCGTGACCGAAGACCGCAAGCTGACAGGGCTCAATCTCACCGACAGCGTCCGCAACAACATCTGCATGGCGAGCCTCCCGGCGTTCAGTCCCCGCTTCAATATGATCAGGCGTATGGAAGCCGATGCCACCAGGCGGATGATCGAGCGATTCCAGATCAAGGCAGCGCGCGACACGATGCCCGTTTCCGGCCTTTCCGGAGGCAACCAGCAAAAGGTCGTCCTCGGCAAATGGTTTCTTCGTAAGCCGAGGGTTCTGCTGCTGGACGAACCGACCCGAGGCGTCGATGTCGGCGCCAAGCGGGAGATTTACCGCATCATATGCGAATTCGCCGGGGAAGGCGGCACGGTCGTCATGATCTCCTCGGAGATCGATGAGGTACTGGGCATGTCCGACCGGATCATGGTCATGCGTCGCGGTCGGTCCGCAGGGATTTACAGCCGGGAACAGGCCGACGCGCAATCGCTCGTCCATCTGTCAGCCTGAACACCCGGCATCGCCGCTATTAGAGGGGTAGTTATCCGTGTCCACCCAGAATCACTCGCTCAGCGCCTGGCTCCACTCCGGACAGGGCAAACTGATCATTCAGGAATACGGGATTTTCGTCGCATTCGTCCTGCTGGCGCTGGTGCTCTCGATATCGAACGAATATTTCCTGACAGCCGGGAATATCTCCAACGTCCTTTTGCAAACCTCGATCAACGGCATCCTCGCCATCGGAATGACCTTCGTCATTCTGACGCGCGGCATAGACCTTTCGGTGGGCTCGGTTGTGGCGCTGGCGGGCATTGTCAGCGCAAGTTTCGCCACTACCTCATCGACATCAGGCGTCCCGGGCGCGCCCTACTCGGCTTTCCTCGCCCTTCCCATAGGGCTTCTGGTCGGGATTGCCTGCGGCGCGATTGTCGGCATCATCGTCTCGCGCTTTGCGGTGCCGGCCTTCGTCGCCACGCTTGGGATGCTTTCGGCGGCGCGCGGCATGACGCTGCTTTACGGCGGCGGGCGTCCGGTCCCTGCCCTGACACCCGAGTTCCGCTGGATCGGCACCGGCAATATTCTCGGCATCCCCATGCCGGTGGTGCTGCTGGCGATTGTCTTTCTGGCCTCGTGGTGGGTGCTGAACCGGACACGCTTTGGCCGCTATATCTATGCCGCCGGCGGCAATCCGCATGCAGCCATCACCTCGGGCATCAATGTCTCGCGGCTGCGCCTGCTGGTCTACATCATCTCGGGCGGTCTGGCCGGACTGGCGGGAATGCTGCTTTCGGCCCGGACAGGCTCGGCGCTGCCGCAGGCTGGCATTTCCTACGAGCTCGACGCCATTGCCGCGGTCGTGATCGGAGGCACCAGCCTCTCGGGCGGCGTCGGCCGCATCACGGGCACCCTTATCGGCGCCCTCATCATCGGCGTCATGAACAATGGCTTAGACCTGATGGGTGTCCAATCCTATTACCAACAGGTCCTGAAGGGCGCGCTGATCGTCGGCGCCGTCATGCTGGACCACAAACGAAATCAGGGCGCTTGAAGTCCCTGACAGAGGGGGGCGGCGAGCCGCATCCCGATATCCGGCGTCATCGGGCGGCCGGGGAAATCAACGGAGGAGAGAAAGAATGAAGAAATTTCTGATCGCGCTTGCCGCGGCGACAGCCCTGATGGCCTCGCCAGCGGTGGCGCAGGACAAGAAGATCAAGGTTGGCGCCGCCGTCTACGGCCTAAACGCGGAGTTCATGCAGATTTGGTCGGCGGCCCTCGAAGAGCATCCGGCCGTCAAGAAGGGCGAAGTCGAGCTGACTGTTTTCGACGGGCGCTATGATGCGCTCGTCCAGCAGGAGCAGTTCAACACGATGATCACGCAGCAATATGATGCGATCATCTTCGTGCCCATCGACATCGAAGCCGGCGCCACTGCGGTGCAGGCCGCGCATGATGCCGGTATTCCCGTTATCGGCTCCAACACCCGCGTGAACTCCGATCTTCTCGCGTCCTATGTCGGTTCGGATGATACTGTCTCCGGTTACATGGAAGCCAAGACCGTCCTCGACAAAATCGGCTGCAAGGGCAATGTGGTGATCCTGGAGGGCCCAATCGGCCAATCCGCGCAGATCTCGCGCCTGGAAGGCAACAAGAAAGCGCTCGCAGAATGCCCCGACGTCAAGGTGCTGGAAGACCAGACCGCCAATTGGTCGCGAGCCGAAGCCCAGAAGCTGATGGAAAACTGGCTGACCGCCCATCCGGGCCAGATCAACGGCGTTATCGGTCAGAACGATGAAATGGCGCTCGGTGCCATCGAGGCCATCAAGGCCGCCAATCTGAAAACGGAGGACTTCGCCATTGCCGGTATCGACGGCATCACCGATGCCCTGCGCGCCGTCAAGGAGGGGACGATGACGAGCATCCTGCAGGATGCCCGCGCCCAGGCGCAGGGCGCGCTCGATCTGGCGATCTTCCACGCGAAAAAGGGGGACTACAAGCCGGAATCCGACATCTGGGCCCAATATCCTGACATGCCGTTCAATGACGGCAAGGACAAGGTCTACAACGTCCCCTGGACTCCGGTCACCGCGGAAAACGTCGATAAGCTGCTGGAAACCCGGAAGTAACCACACCGATGCGGGGCGAACATTCGTCCCGCATCGCCAACCGAGGCTTTAAAGAATGACCGAAGCAACGCCCCATATCGATCTTAATTTTCCGCTTTCGAACAAGGTCGCCCTGGTGACCGGTGGAGGTTCAGGCATCGGCGCGGCCATCGCGTCCGCCTTCGCCGCGAAAGGCGCAAAGGTCGCCATCCTTGACATCGACCTATCCATCGCCGCCGCCAAGGCCGACGCAATCGGCGGCAGTGCCAAGCCGTTTGCCTGCGACGTTTCCAAACCGGAATCGGTCAATAACGCCATTGCCGATGTGATCTCCGCCTTTGGGAGGATCGACATCGCGGTCAACAGCGCTGGCGTCGTGTTCCTCGCGCCGGCGGAGGAGCTGTCGCTCGACCATTGGAACAAAACCATCGATATCAACCTGAAGGGCACCTTCCTTATCACCCAGGCCGTGGGCAAGGCCATGATTGCAGCAGGCCAGGGCGGCAAGATCATCAATATCGCCTCGCAGGCCGGCACAGTCGCCATCGAAGAGCATGTCGCCTATTGCGCCTCGAAATTCGGGGTGATCGGCATGTCGAAAACCTTCGCCGCCGAATGGGGCCGTCACGGGATCAACGTCAACACCATCTCCCCCACCATCGTCCTGACCGAGCTCGGCAAAAAGGCTTGGGCGGGCGAAAAAGGCGAAGCCGCCAAAAAACGTATCCCGGCAGGCCGTTTCGCCTATCCGGAGGAGATTGCCGCGGCGGCGGTATTCCTCGCATCCGCCGGAGCGGACATGATCACCGGCGCCGACCTCCTGATCGACGGCGGCTATACGATACTGTGAGCGATTGGCTCAAAGCTTATAGGAGACATTATGCAGCGATTCATCAACAACTCCGATGAGGTCGTCGAAGATACCGTCAAAGGCTTTGTGAAAGCCCACGCCAATATTGTTCGCCTCGCGGAAAACCCGCGCGTGATCGCTGCCAGAAACGCGCCTTATCAGGGCAAGGTCGGCGTCATCACCGGCGGCGGATCGGGCCATGAACCCGCTTTCATCGGCTATACCGGCCGGAACATGCTGGACGCCGTCGCCGTCGGCGAATTGTTCTCGTCTCCCACGGCCAAGAGCTTTCATGACGCCATCAAGGAAGCCAATGGCGGCAAGGGCGTCGTTTGCCTCTACGGCAATTATGCCGGGGATAATATGAATGTGAAGATGGCGGTGAAGATGGCCGCCAAGGATGGGATCGAAGTGGCCACAGTCGTCGCCAATGACGACGTATGCTCGGCCCCCTTCGAAGAGCGGGAAAAGCGCCGCGGCGTGGCGGGCGAAATCTTCATGTGGAAAATCGGCGGCGCCAAGGCCGCCAGCGGCGCGTCGCTGGAAGAAGTGCGCGCCACCGCCCAGAAAGCCATCGACAATTGCCGCTCCATCGGCGTCGGCCTTGGCCCCTGCACATTGCCGGCGGTCGGGCATCCGAACTTCCAGATCGAGCCGGGCACGATGGAGGTCGGCATTGGCCATCATGGCGAACCCGGCGTGCGGGTCGAGCCCTTGAAGACCGCCGACGCGATTGCCAGGGACATGTGCAAGATCGTCCTTGACGACCATGATCTCCCCGAGGGAACCGAAGTCGCCGTGCTTGTTTCGGGCCTCGGCGCGACGCCGCTCAATGAACTCTATATCCTCAACGATACGATCGAAGCGGAAATCACCGGCCGCGGCCTGAAGATCTACCGCACCTATGTCGGCAACTACTTCACGTCGCTTGAAATGGTGGGCGCGACATTGACCGTCATGGCGCTCGACGCGGAACTCAAAGAACTTCTCGACGTGGAAGTTCAGTGCGCAGCGCTTCTGTAAGAGAATTGAGACATGCAGACATTCAGCAACGCCGCATCCGGTGACATCATTCTAGCTATAGCCGACCGGATTATTGAGAACCGGGCTTATCTCAGCGAGATCGACGGCAAGATCGGCGACGGCGACCACGGCGTCAACATGGCCAAGGGCTTCAGCATGGCCGCCGAACGCCTTCGCGGCAGGAACGTTTCGTTGAGCGAGTCCCTCGATACGCTGGGCACCGTGCTTATGACGGAGATCGGCGGGTCGATGGGGCCTCTCTATGGCGTCATGTTCACCGAATTTGCCGAGAAGCTCGCAGGCGTCGAAGAGATCGATGCGAAGGCGTTCAGTGAGATGCTTCATGCAGGCCTTGCCGGCATCCAGTCGATCGGATCTGCGAAAGTCGGCGATAAGACGCTGCTCGACACATTCGTGCCCGCTGTCGAAGCGTTCGACGCGGCGATCGCATCAGGGAAATCTTTCTCCGATGCGCTCGAAGCGCTCATCGCGGCAGCCGAACGGGGCCGCGATTCAACAATCCATCTTGTGGCAAAGATCGGCCGCGCCAGCCGGCTCGGCGAGCGTTCGCTCGGCGTTCTGGATGCGGGCGCCACGTCCTGTGCCATCATCTTGAAGGAACTGTCGCTCGGCGCGTCGCACAAGCTTCGCTGACCGCAAATTCTTCGGCGCTTTGCAAGCGAACGTCACTATCTGCATGGCCGGGCTCGATCCGGCCATGCGCTTATTGCGGAAAACCGCTTGAACCGGCCCCATATCGCGGTCATCTTCGACGCCGTTACAGGCGCGAACGCAGAGTTGCCAGACGGATGTCATCAGCGAAGAAAGCAGCAGTCAATAAAGCGGAGCTATCGGAGGAAACTGGCGCCATGCCGCTTCGCTATGGCGATGACCCCTATGTCTGGGCCTGCTGGCTATATTACGAGGAAGGCCGCACCCAAGGCGAAATTGCCGAAATCATGGGCATATCGCGCGCGACGGTGAACAGCTATCTCGCGGAAGCGCGGGAGCGGGGTATCGTCAACATCTCCATTGAGCCCGAGCGGCTCAGCGCATTATCCATCGCGCAGGAACTCAAGCGCCATTTCGGCCTTGCCGATTGCCTGGTCGTGCCGAGCGATGATGGATCGCGGGCGCTGATAGACCGCCTCGGCTCCGCTGGCGCACAGGCATTGGCGAAGCTCCTGAAGTCAGGAGATACGCTTGCGGTCGCCTGGGGCCGTACGACGCTGTCGATTGCAGAAAAACTGTCGGTTTCCAACCTTCAGGACATGACGGTGGTCCAGGCGACGGGCGGCACCCGCGCCACCTTCAGCTACACGCCGGAGCTTTGTGCGTCAGCGGTTGCCACGGCAGTCGGAGCCAAGCTGGTCAACATCACCGCGCCGGCAATCGTCTCCAGCGTGGAGGTCCGCACGGCACTGCTGCAGGAACCATTATTGGAAGAACAGTTCGCCGTCCTGGCACGCGCCAATAAGGCGCTGTTCGGTGTTTCGTCGCTTCGCCCGAATTCCACCATTCACACCAGCGGCTTTTTCGAATCCGTTTCTATCCAGGACTATCTGGCAAAAAAAGCCGTTGGTGTGGTGGCCGGCCGTTTCATCGATCCCCACGGGCATCCCGTAGCCGGTCTCCTCGATGAGCGGACCATCGGCATCTCCCTGGATATGCTGAAAAATATCGGAACGCGCATCGCTGTTGCCGGAGGATTCGACAAGGTACAGGCAATCTTGGCCGCGCTTCGGGGCGGATATATAAACGTGCTTGTCACCGACGCCGCGACGGGGCGCGGCATATTGAACGCCGATGGCGTGACAGAGTTCGATCAAAAGGCATCGCAGCGTTCGCGCGCTGCGGACGCAACCCAGCCTGCCGCCAATTTCCGTACGCACATCAAGAAGTTCCTCAACAATCCCAACGATGTGGTCGAGGAAATGCTTGACGGAGTCACCAAGGCGCATGCCAACTATATCCAGCCCGTAAAAGGCTCAAACCGGAGTCTGGTGGCAAAGCATGGCCCCCGAAAGGGCAAGGTCGGCCTCGTGATCGGCGGCGGCACCGGGCACGAGCCCTGCTTTCTGGGCTATGTCGGCAAGGGGCTCGCCGACGCTGTCGCCATTGGCAATATCTTTTCCTCCCCTCCCCCTGCCCCTATTCTGGAATGCGCGAAAGCGGCGTCCGGGGGCAACGGCGTCCTCTTCGTCTATGGCAATTATGCCGGCGATGTCATGAATTTCGAAATGGCGGCGGAAATGGCCCATGAGGAGGGCATAGAGGTCCGCACTGTTTTGACGACCGACGACATCGCCTCGTCACCCGTCGAAGACCGCGAAGGACGACGCGGCGTCGCAGGCAATATATTCGTCTTCAAGATAGCCGGGGCGGCCTGTGACAGAGGCCTCTCGCTCGCTGAATGCGAAGCTGTCACGCGCAAGGCAAACAACAGGACATTCACTATCGGAGTGGCGCTTGAGCCTTGTTCGCTGCCGCAAACCCGGCGGCACAATTTCGAAATCGGGCCTGACGATATCGAGATCGGCATGGGCATTCACGGTGAACGCGGCGTGGTGCGCGACCGGATGATGCCTGCGGACGAAATCACTGACCGGATCATGGACCGGATATTCTCCGAAATGACGGCGGTGCCGGGCGACCGCGTTGCCGTTCTCGTCAACTCGTTCGGAGCGACGCCGCTGATGGAGCTCTACATTCTGTTCCGGCGCGTCGCGCAGCGTTTGAAGGCCAAGGATATCGGCATCGAGGCAAGCTGGGTTGGGCATTACTGCACCTCGCTGGATATGGCGGGCGCTTCGATCTCGATCCTGCATCTGGACAATGAGCTGTCGGACTTGCTTCGCCATCCATGCGACACTGCATTTCTAAAAGTAAATTGAATTGCCGGGGCGAACGGCAGGACTTCGTGGTTGAGTTGAGGAAATCCAATGTCTGAAAATGCAGCGCGCCGCCTGAGCCGGATGTTCCAGCTGATATCCATCGCCATCGACGCGCAGCAGGATCATTTGTCCGATCTCGACGGCGCGATCGGCGATGCCGACCATGGGATCACCATGTCGCTCGGCTTCGCCGCTGTTAACAGTGAACTCGCCAAGCTCGACCTCGACCGCGAATCGCCGTCCGATGTCTTTTCCACAGCCGCCGCAGCCTTTCTGAACGCCGCCGGCGCATCGACCGGCCCGCTCTATGCCACAGCCTTCCGCAAGGCCGCCCAAGCCTTGACGTCGACGGAAAGCCTGTCTCCGGCAGACCAGGCCATCATTATCGAAGCCATAGCCGCCGGCATCAAGGAGCGCGGCAAGGGCCAGCGCGGCGACAAAACCATGCTCGATGCCTGGATTCCGGCAGCTGAAGCCGCCATGGAAGCGGCTGCTCGCAAGGTGACGCCAAGCGAAATGTGGAACAGCATCCTCGCTGCCGCCCAGGACGGCGCCAATGCCACGCGGTCGATGATTGCCATGCGCGGCCGTGCAGCGCGGCTGGGCGAGCGGTCGTTAGGACATATCGACCCCGGCTCGGCTTCCGCCATTATCATCCTTAGCGCCATGCGGGATGCTTTTGCTGAAGAGGGCGGGGCTTGAGCGTACGCTTCCGTCCGCGGCGATCAGCGGGCCTCGTGTTGAATCCCTGTATAACGGCTTCCTATGCGTCGGGAGGTTCTGACTGCGGGTTGGCCATCGAGAGCAAATTGCTTTTAGACGGAATGACTCAAAACCCTTTACACCGTTGTCGCGATGGAAATGTCGAGGCATGGATTCCTGTGACAAGCACAGGAATGACGGAAGTGGAGATGGCGGTTCGCCAGTGTAAGCCGTTGTGCATGCTTTGAAGTCGAAGGTTATCAGAGACAATCCAGCAATCCGTCATTCCTGTGCTTGTCACAGGAATCCATGCCTCAACGCTGCCTCCGCCGCCAGGCTGGAGAAAATGCAAATTGCTTCTGTCTAAAAACAATCCGCTATCCGGCACTTCCCAGGCCACCCGCAATCTATCTCTTGACAATGTTCGATATCTTTTCGACAAATGTCAATGAAAGCGGCGCCACCGCAAATTACACTTCACCGCAAAACCAGGATTGACAACAGACAAAATAACCTGACAAATGTCAAAAATGGGTGGCGATGGTTTCAATCGCCAACGGCCGTGGAGGCGGCGGGCCCGATGAAGAGCGCAAAGCACTTCAGCCGAGGGAGGACGAGTTGGCAGTGAATGGCCGGGACTGGCAGACCTTATTTCTTGCGTTGATTAACATTGCCGTGCTGGCCGCGGGCGCGTTGTTGGCTGGCTCCAATTTCATGGACAGCTACAATCTGCAGTCCATGGCCTCGCAGGTTCCGGAACTCGGCCTTCTCGCGCTGGGCGTCATGCTGGCGATGATTTCGGGCAATGGCGGTATCGATCTTTCAGGCATTGCGCTGGCGAATCTGGCAGGCATCGTCGCCTTTCTGCTGACGCGCCAGTATATTTCGATGGACGATGCGCCCCTGCTGTTTTCATGGGTCTTTGCGGGTCTCGCCCTCGCCGTCGGACTGGCCGGCGGTCTCATCAACGGAGCCGTGATCGCCTATGCAGGGCTCACGCCGCTGATCGCCACGCTCGGAACCCAGCTTCTGTTCACGGGCATCGCCGTGTTTCTGACCAATGGTTCCGCCGTCAGCATGGGCTATATCGAGCCGCTCGATAATTTCGGCAATATGCCCGTTCTCGGCATTCCCATGTGCTTCGCGCTGTTTCTTGCCATCGCGGCGGCGCTGGCTTTCCTGCTCAAATTCACGCCTTTCGGGGTGAAACTCATGCTGCTCGGCAGCAACGCCAAGGCTGCGCGCTATGGCGGCATCAATGAAAAACGGATGCTGCTGATCACCTATACGCTGTGCGGGCTTCTCGCCTCCGTCGCCGGAATCATCATCGCAGCGCGCAATTCATCGGTGAAATGGGATTATGGCGGCTCATACGTGCTGATCGCGATCCTGATCGCCGTGCTCGGCGGGGTCAAACCGGAGGGCGGTTATGGCAAGGTGCTCTGCGTCCTGCTGGCCGCCACGGCGCTGCAGATTCTCTCGAGCCTGTTCAATTTCATGAATATTTCGAACTTCTTCCGTGACCTCGCCTGGGGTGTCCTGCTGCTGGCGCTTCTGGCGTCGGGCCGCCTGCACCTCAGCTACTGGCTCAGGCCAAAACGACAATAGAAACCATCTGCTTATATCAATGGAGGAGAAATATGAGCATATTTTCCAAACTGATAGCCGGGACCGCGCTTGCCGGCGCCGTGATGGCGGGTACCACCTTCGCTCAGGAAAAGCCGTCCATCGTGACCGTGGTCAAGGTTACCGGTGAGAACTGGTTCATCCGCATGAATGAGGGGGTCGATGCCTATGGCAAGGACAACCCCAATGTCAGTGCAAGCCAGATTGGCCCCGCCAAGGCCGATGCCGCGCAGCAGACCCGCATCATCGAAGACCTCGTTGCCAAGAACGTATCGGCCATTGCCGTCGTTCCGATGGACCCATCGGCGCTTGAAGGCGTGCTGCGGCGCGCTTCCCAGCGCGGCATCAAGGTCATTACCCATGAAGGCGACAGCCTCAAGAATACGGACGTGGATATCGAAGCCTTCGATAACAAGGCATTCGGCGCCCGTATGAATGAAAAGCTCGCCGAATGCATGGGCAAATCCGGCAAGTGGACCTCCTTCGTCGGATCGCTCGGCAGCCTGACGCACAATCAGTGGGTCGATGCCGGCGCGGAGAACGCCAAGAAATACCCTGAGATGGAACTGGTGGCCGAAAAGAACGAGTCGTTCAACGACGCCAACCGCGCCTATGAAAAGGCCAAGGAAATCTTGCGCAAATACCCCGATATCAAGGGCTTTCAGGGATCGTCGGCCATCGATGTGATCGGCATTGGCCGCGCCGTTGAGGAAGCCGGTCTGCAGGACAAGACCTGTGTTTATGGTCTGGGCTTGCCTAGGGATACCGGGCCTTATCTCGAAAGCGGCGCGGTCGACCAGATTTTCTTCTGGGATCCGAAGGATGCGGGCTATGTCATGAACAAGGTTTCCGATCTCGTTCTGAAGGGTGAGGAAATCAAGGACGGCATGGACCTTGGCGTGCCCGGCTATGAGAAGATGACCGTCATCAAGGGACCCGGCAAGGGCATCATCATCCAGGGACAGGCTTGGGTCGACGCGGATAAGAGCAACTACAAGAATTTCCCGTTCTGATCGGGAAACCGCGTCAAACCAGAACTTCCGGGGCCGCTCTCCCCCGACGGCCCCGGAAGGATATTCGAGCGTTTTCCAAGGATTCGCCATGCACGTCACCGATGCCATGTCACACGCTTCGCTCCCCTTTCTGGAGGTCAGGAACGTCAGGAAATCCTTTGGCGGGGTCAGGGCGTTGAAGGATGTCAGCCTGACGATCGAAAGCGGGCAGATCTATCATCTGATGGGTGAAAACGGCTGCGGCAAAAGCACCTTGATCAAGATACTCTCGGGCGCGCAGCTTGCGGATGAAGGGCAGATCCTGATCGATGGCAAGGCGACCGGCGAACGTGCCGGAGATCTCGGCGCCATCGGGGCGCTGCGTGCAGGCATCGAGACCGTGTATCAGGACCTGTCGCTGCTTCCCAACCTCTCGGTCGCCGAAAACGTCGCCTTTACCGAACAGCTTGTCGCGGCGTCCGGTCGGCTGGCGCGGCGGCTGAACCTCTCGCTGCTCTATGAAACGGCCCGGCGCGCGCTGGCCGAGGTGCATCTTCCTACCGACAGCGCATTCCTTTCCCGCAGGACCGATACGCTTGCCCTGGCGACACGCCAGTTGATCGCCATCGCCCGTGCGGTCGCTTCCGAGGCTCGCCTCGTGATCATGGATGAGCCGACCACATCACTGACGCGGCAGGAGGTGGACAATCTGCTCCGTGTCGTCGAAGGCTTGCGAAGCAAGGGAGTCGCCGTCCTGTTCGTCACCCATAAGCTCGATGAGTGCAAGTCGCTGGGCGGGCGCGCCATCATTATGCGCGATGGGTTGAAGGTAGCGGAGCTCGAGGTCGCCGGGCATAGCAAGGCGGAATTCAGTAGGCTCATGACCGGCCGGGAAATCAGCGAAACGCGCTATCGAAGCGACCCGAACCATGGCGAAATCATGATTTCGGCCGAAAATCTAGGTGATAATGTGGCGTTCAAAAACGTCTCGTTCAGCTTGAAGAAGGGCGAAATCCTCGGCATCACCGGTCTCATGGATTCCGGCCGCAACGAACTTGCCTTGGCGCTGGCGGGCGTCAGACCGGCGACAGCAGGCAGGATTTGGCTCAACGGGCAGGAAATAGCGCCCCGGTCAACGGCCGAGGCGATTCAATACGGCATCGGCTATGTACCCGAGGATCGTCTGACCGAAGGCCTTTTCCTCGAAAAGCCGATCCAGGACAACATCACCCTGCCGGTCCTTGGCCGCCTGCGCAACGCGCTGGGCGTCATCAGTTTCCGGCGCGCCAGGCGCGTGGCGGAGCAGAGCCTCGCCGATTTGCAGATCGTCGCGCCGGATGTTTCGGTTCCGGTTCAATCCCTGTCGGGCGGCAACCAGCAGCGTGTCCTCATCGGGCGGTGGCTGACTATCAACCCCAAATTGCTGATCCTTCATGGACCGACCGTCGGCGTCGATGTGGGATCGAAGGATACGATCTTCCGCATCATCCAGCGTCTCGCCGATGAGGGAATGGGCGTCATCATCATCAGCGACGACCTGCCCGAACTCCTGCAGAACTGCGACCGGATTCTCGTCATGCGCCATGGCCGCATCGTTGCGGCTCACCCGGCGGAGGGGCTGGCGGAAGAGACCATCTATCAGTCCATGGCCAGCGCGTCGAAGGAGATCGTTCAATGAGCGAGATCGCATCCGCAACCATCCCCGGCAAGGCGCCCCGCGGCACCGGGCAGCGCCTATGGGATCTGATGGGACGCCGGCCGGAACTGTTCACCCTGCTTCTGACTGTGGCGACATGCCTCGCCGTGATCGCCGCCAATCCCGATTTCCTGCAGATGAGCAATATTTTCGACATTCTGCGGGCATCCGTGGTGCGCGGACTGTTCGCGATGGGCGTCCTCGTCGTTCTGGCTTCGGGCGGCATCGACGTATCGTTCACCGCCATCGCAGCCTTCGTGATGTACGCGCTCACCATGCTCGTCACGAACTGGTTCCCGGACATGCCGATGGCGCTTATCCTGATCCTTGCGGCCCTCGGCGGGGCTGCCTTCGGCGCCGTGAACGGCCTTCTGGTGCAGAAACTGCAGGCGCCGTCGCTAATTGTCACCATCGGCACGCAATATGTCATCCGCAGCTTCCTGTTGACCTTCGTGGGCACGGCGCTGTTCATGAATATTCCGGCGGCGATGGACGCTTTCGGCAAGGCTTCGCTTTTCACCCATCATGCGTCGAACGGCGTCGTATCGTTTCTGCCCGCCACGGTTCTGGTGCTCGCGGCAGCCGCCCTCGTGACCTGGTTCATTTTAGAGCGTACCTTGATGGGCCGCGCGATTTTCGCCGTAGGGGGCAATCCGGCCATTGCCGAGCGCCTTGGCATCAACCTCTTTCGCGTAAGGCTGTTCGTCTTCGCCTATGCCGGGCTGTTGGCAGGGATTGCCGGCGTGGTGCATGTCTCCAGCAACCGCCTCGCCAATCCCTTCGACCTCGCCGGGATGGAACTGGAAATCATCGCCGCCGTCGTACTCGGCGGCGCCCGCATCACCGGCGGTTCGGGTTCGGTCATCGGCACCTTGCTCGGTGTGCTGCTGATAACGCTCGTCAGCAATGTTCTCATCTTTGTGGGCATTCCGAGCACGCTGCAACTTGCCATCGTCGGCATCTTCATTCTGCTGGCCGGCACGATTTTCGCCCTGCGCAATCGCGCCTGAGCACAATCAGCGCGCCTTTTCCGGGAGGCTCGAAGGCGCGGTTTCATATCTTTTTGGGAGGTTTTTCATGTCACATGACGTGTCGGTTGTCGGGCTTTACATTCTTGACGTGCTCGGCAGGCCCGTCGATGCCATTCCACCGGGCGGCAATGTCGAGTTCATCGATGAAATCCGCCTGACCGTCGCGGGCACGGCTGGCGGCACCGTCGTGGATCTGGCGAAGCTCGGCCTCAACTGTCTTGCGGTCGGCGCAGTCGGCGACGATGAGAAGGCGGATTTCGTCATCGCGACGCTTCAGCGCTTCGGCGTCGATGTGGCGCAGATGCAGCGGCTGAAGGGCGTCCCCACATCCTCCACCATCCTGAATATCCGCCGCAATGGCGACCGCCCGGCACTGCACGCGCGCGGTGCGTCCGATCATTTCGAGATCGCCGACAGCGCGCTCGACGCCGTCTTGGCACCACCGATCATCCATCTCGGCGGCACGGGACTTCTGGCCAAGCTTGACGGCGAGCCAAGCCGCAAACTGCTCGCCGAAGCGAAAGCCCGCGGCAGGACGACAACCTTCGACCTGCTCGGCGCGAATGAGGGCACGCTCGATCTCATCGCTCCGCTTTTCCCGCATATCGACTATTTCATGCCTTCGATTGAGGAGGCGAAACAGATCTCCGGTGCGGCCAGCGTGGAAGAAGCCGGAACGTTCTTTCTGAAGCGCGGCGTAAAGCATTGCGTGTTCACGCTCGGCGGTGACGGTGTCTGTTTCATGGATGCGTCCGGTGAGATCATGCGCCAGCCCGCGTTTCAGATCGAAGTCGTGGATACGACAGGCTGCGGCGATGCCTTCGATGCGGGGTTCATTACGGCCTTGCATCGTAAGATGGATCTGAAGAATGCTCTGAACTTCGCTCAGGCCTCAGCCGCGCTGGTGGCGACGGGACTCGGATCCGACGCGGGTATCCGCTCGTTCGAAGAGACGCTCGCATTCATGAACAGCGCGCCGGTCAAACGGTGATGGAATGGGCTGCTAGCGCGATTTGAGTTAGCGGAATTGCGAGGCAACCCCCCTCTGCCCTCCCGGGCATCTCCCCCTCAAGGGGGGAGATTGGCTGACAATATCTTCCGCCTTCATTCTGCGACGTTTGCGATTGGTGCCGGGCATCGATGAAAGCGTAATCCCCCCCCCCCCTTGAGAGGGAGATGCCCGGCAGGGCAGAGGGGGGTACTGTCTCGCCAACGCTTCCGTTTAAAAATAAAATTGCCCTAACTCGCAAGCAACGCCTCAGCGGCGTCCATGTCGGTGACCAGATGCGTGGCATAACCGCCGGCGAGAACCGCGCGAATTGCTTCGGCTTTGTGCGCGCCGCCCGCGACGCAAAGCCGGCTTGGAACGCGGCGCAGCGCGTCCAGCTCGATGCCAATGACGCGGCGGTCGAGCTCGCGGGCGATCTGGTTGCCCTCGCGATCGAGGAACCGGCAGATCAGGACCGCCGCAGCGCCCTCCGCGGCATAGGCGTCGATTTCCTCATTGCTCGCCACGTCGGCAATGCGCATCGTACTTTCGGCAGCAAGGCTGCCGACACCGAACACGATCATGCTGGCCTCTGCGATCAGCTCGAATTGCCGCTGGAGCACCGGCTCGCCCATCAGCGCATCGCGAAGGGCGGCGGTGCTCAGCACCGCCGGCGCCAGCATGTTGATGCTCGTCGCCCCCATGTTGCGGGCCATGATGGATGTGCACAGCTCGGCGGAGAATTCCCGCTTCCCGATAGACGAGCCAGTCACCTGCACCACCGTCAGCCCCTCCAGCGGCTGCGGCAGCGCGATTGCGTCGGCGACCGCCAGCACGGTGCGGCCCCAGGACACGCATATCGTTTGACCGGGTTTCACCATTCGCTCGATCAGCCGCGCGCCGCCGGTGCCCAACGCTTTCAGACGCGCTTCCGGCGTAACGGATTTTTCGGTCGGAATGACAAGCGCTTCGGTGAGGCCGAATTTCGCGGCGAGCTTGCGGGCGATGCCGGTGCGCGCGACGATGTCAGGATTCATGAGAATCCTGACCACGCCCCTCTGCCGGGCCTCCTGAAGATAATTGACGATGGTTGCGCGCGAAACCCCGATTTCCTGGGCGACTTCGTTCTGGGTCAACTGATTTTCGTAATAAAGCCACGCCGCCCAGACCACCGCGTCGTCGAACTCCGCAGGGATGGCATGCGGCGATGAATCACCCAATTTCATAATTGATTCCCACTATCTCTCACGTTCCTGAGTTGCACAGAAATGCCATTCGATCAATTCGGCTCGTTATCAGTTGACTATTGTCAAATATATATGTCAATTGTGCACAGAGGGAGTGCGATCTTCATAAGGCTTCATTAAATCGGAAAATTCCAGTTTTTCCGGAACATGTCTTGTGCGCGCATTTGGATATGCGGCGGCCAGCTAGGGGAACAACAAATGAAATCAAAATGGTCACAGGCGGATTTCGACGCGGTCGTCGGCGCATATGAAAAAGCGGGCGTTAACCGCGATGTCGCTATCCGGACCTATACGACACGGCTTCTTGGCTCCGAGCCGAAGCTCGTCCTGCATGGCGGCGGCAATACCTCCGTCAAGACAGTCCTGACCGACCATGATGGGAGCGAGGTTTCCGTGCTCTGCGTCAAGGGCAGCGGCTGGGATATGGGCACGATCGAGCCTGCCGGCTTGCCGGCGCTGCGCCTCGAGCCCTTGAGGGGAATGGTCGATTACGAGACGCTGTCGGATGACGACATGGTCATGCTGCAGCGGCGATTGCTGCTCGATCCGGCTGCGCCCAACCCTTCCGTCGAGGCCATTCTTCATGCCATCCTGCCGTTCAAGCATGTGGACCATACCCACGCCAACGCCATCGTAGCGCTCACCAATCAGCCGCGTGGCGAGGAGATTATCAGGGAAACCTTCCCGGAAATGATCGTCGTTCCCTATGTCATGCCGGGTTTCGATCTTTCCAAAGCCTGCCTGAAGGCTTTTTCGGCCCGTCCGGATGCTCCCGGCATGATCCTGCTGAAGCACGGTATCTTCACCTGGTCGGAAGACCCGCGCGAAGCCTATGAAAACATGATCGCCGCAATCGACCGGGCGGAGCAGCGGATCATGAGGGGCAATTTGCATCCTTTCGGCAACGCCAGCGCTAACCCCATCCCCCCATCCTCCGCATCGGCCAGCGATATCGCGCCGGTATTGCGCGGTGCAATTGCCATGGCGGGATCGCAGGAAGGACGCCCGCGCCGCTTCATCCTGGAGCATCGCGTGAATGACGAGATCCTCGACTTCTGCGGCGCGCCCAATGTTGCTGATCTCGTGCGCCGCGGCAACGCGACGCCGGAGCATGTCATCCATATCAAGCGCTATGGGATTGCCCTGCCGAGGCCCGAAATTGGCAGCCTCGACACATGGGCCGAGGGTGTGAAAGAGGCGGTGGCGGCTTATGCCGCTGAATACAAAGCCTATTTCGAGCGCAACAATGCGCGTGCCGGCGGCAGGAAGAAAATGCTCGATCCGATGCCCCGGGTCTTTTACGTGGAAGGCGTGGGACTTTTCGCGGCGGGAGCGACGCAAAAATCGGCTCGCATCTGCGCTGATGTCGCGGAAGCCACAATCGAGGTCATCCGCGGGGCGGAGGGTATCGACCGGTTCGAAGCCCTGCCGGAGGAAGATCTTTTCGACCTCGAATATTGGTCTCTGGAACAGGTGAAACTGACCAAGCAGACGGAAAAGCCGCTCACCCGGCAAATCGCTGTGGTGACGGGCGCAGCCGGTGGCCTTGGGCTTGCGATTGCAGAGAATCTGAAAAGCCAAGGCGCCGAGCTCGCCCTGATCGACATCGATGCTGAGCGGGTCGCAGCAGAAGCAAAGCGCCTCGGCGGCTTCGCCGTCGCCTGCGATCTGACCGACCCTGCCGCGGCCGAGAATGCCGTCGCCGAAATTGTCAGGCATTTTGGCGGCATCGACATCCTCATTTCCAATGCCGGTGCGGCCTTTCAGGGAGCCTTGATCAAAGTCGATGATGCGCTGTTCAAGGCCGCGTTCGATCTCAATTTTTGGAGCCATCACTATATCGCACGGGCTGTGGTGAAGGTGATGCAAAAACAGGGAACGGGCGGCTCAATCGTGTTCAATGTGAGCAAGCAGGCGGTCAATCCGGGTTCCGATTTCGGTCCTTACGGCACGTCCAAGGCCGCCCTTCTGGCCTTGATGCGCCAATATTCTCTGGAACATGCCGGTGACGGCATCACTGTGAACGCAGTTCACCCCGACCGGATACGAACCGGGCTGATGACGGATGAAATGGTCGAGGAACGGGCGCGCGCGCGGGGAGTAACGCCCGACATATACATGCGCGGCAATCTTCTGAAGCGCGAGGTGACCGCTGATGACGTGGCAGAAGCCGTCCTCCATCTCGTGAAGGCACGGGCATCGACCGGCGCGGTCATCACAGTCGATGGCGGCAATGTCGCAGCGATGATGCGATAGCCCCGGCTACCGCTCCTTCCCGCTGGTTTCGGCTTCCGCTGGCGGCAACGATGCTGCTGCCATGGCATCGCCATGGGTGAGCGCCCAGGCGCAAAGGGCCTCGAATGGCTGGCGCAGTGAGTGGCCCAACGGTGTAATGGCGTATTCCACGCCGATGGGCGCAGTCGGCAGCACCGTCCGCGTCACCAGCCCGTTCTTCTCCATCCGTTTCAGCGCGTCTGCCAGCGCCTTGTGCGTAACGCCGCCGAGGCGCCTCTTGATTTCGTTGAAGCGCGCCGGTTTCGGGCAGATCACGGTAAGGATCAGGATCGTCCATTTGTCCGCGATCTTGTCCAGCACGAGGCGCACCCGCGCCATGTCGGCACATGCGCGCTGTGAGAGTGTTTCGAGATCGGTATCGTCGGTCATATCTAGGCTATCCAAAGTGCGTTCTTGATATCAGATACACGATGTATACCTATCCTGCCATCGTTAAATCAAAGGAGACGACGATGGCTCGAATGGATGACAAGGTGGCGTTGGTGATCGGCGGAGCGAAGGGTATCGGCCTCGCAATCGCTGAGCGGCTGGCCGCCGAGGGCGCGACGGTGTTTCTCACCGGGCGGCGCGCGGATGAAGTGGAGGAGGCTGCGGCGAAGGTGGGGCAAGGGGCGCGGGGCATTGTCGCGGATGCGAGCGTGCCTGATGACGTGGCACGGGCGGTCGCAAGCATCCGGGACGCGCATGGCCGCATCGATGCGCTGGTGCTTAATGCCGGCATTTCGGAGCCGGCGGCTCTCGGCGAGATGACGCAGGAGCATTTCGACCGGCATTTTGCGGTCAATGTCCGTGGCCCGGTCTTTGCCATGCAGGCGGCGCTTGGCGATTTGAGCGAAGGCGCGTCGGTGGTGCTTGTCGGATCCATCGCGGGGGTGGCAGGTGTGCCGGAGCGCGGCGTCTATTCCTCCACCAAGGCGGCGCTGCGTTCCTACGCGCGGACGTGGACGGCGGAGTTGAGCCCGCGCGGCATTCGCGTCAACGTCGTCAGCCCCGGTCCCACCGACACGGCGATGATGGCGGCTACGTCAGAGGAATTCCGCAATGCGATCATCGCCCAGATTCCGCTCCGCCGCATGGCGCGTCCCGAGGAAGTCGCGGCGGCGGCAGTGTTTCTGCTGAGCGACGATGCCAGCTACATTGCGGGAACCGAGCTATTTGTCGACGGCGGCATAGCGCAGATTTAAGCGGTCCTCGCCGTCCCGGAGGGGCGCGACTGGACGGCCAAAGTGGAGATTACCCGGTAACTGCCGACAAGGACGAGCGCGGCGGAGGGCGCGCTCGTCTATTTATTTTGCCCGGGCTGCGGGGATTGACAGATGGCATCTGTGTAATGTTATTACGATATGATATGTAATAACATTAATGAGGCTCGTGAGGCACCGTCCACCACATCTGCCATCACAACCGGGCCTGCCACCCCGCTACGAAAGAAAGGGACACCATGAATATATCCCCCGCCCGAAACCGCATGACGGCCATCGTGGCCGCGGCACTCGCCCTGGCCACGCCGGGTGCGCTGGCCGATGATCGCGATACGGAGAAGGCTTGGCGGCTATTCGTCGCCGACCATACCCAGCCGGTCGTGCGCGCCATCGATTTCGAAACGGGAAAGGAGCTTGGCCGTTATCAGCTCAAGGGCCATGCGGCGCTGACCGCCAGCGCCTCCGGCCAGACCATTTTTGCGACGCAGCCGGACCATGGCATCACGCATGTCATTAAGACCGGCATCGAATTTTCAGATCATGGCGATCATCGCGATCTCAACGTCTCGGATGCTGCACTTCTTCCCGTGACCTTTGAAGGCGCGCGCCCCGGCCATGTGGTGCCGCATGACGATCATGCGGTGCTTTTCTACGACCATGGCGGCAAGGCGGACATTATCGACGAAGCGGCCCTTCTGGAAGGCAAGGCGCAGGTGCGCAGCGTCGATACGACAGAGCCTCACCACGGTGTCGCCGTGACCATGGGCCGCCATGTCCTCGTATCGGTCCCGGACACGAAAGCCGAGACCCCGCCCGATAAGCTGCCGCCCCGCGTCGGGCTGCGCGTTGTCGGCGAGGATGGCAAGCAGGTCGGCGATATCGCCACTTGCACGGACCTTCACGGCGAAGCCATGTCCGCGCGGCTCGTCGCCTTCGGCTGCAAGGAGGGCGTTCTGGTCGCGCGCCCAGGAGGCATTGATGGCCCGAAGCTGCAAATGCTCCCCTACCCCGCCGATTTCCCGAAGGGCTATACAAGTACGCTCCTTGGCGGCAAGGCGATGCAATTTTTCCTCGGCAATTACGGGGAGGACAAACTCGTCCTCATCGACCCGGACAATGAGAAGCCCTACCGGCTGGTCGAGCTGCCGACCCGGCGCATCGATTTCGTGCTCGATCCGGCAGAACTGCGCAATGCCTATATCCTCACCGAAGACGGCAATCTGCATGTGCTTGACGTGATCAAGGGTGAAATCGTCCGCAAGGGCAAGGTCACGGAGCCCTACAGCAAGGACGGTCATTGGCGCGATCCGCGTCCGCGCCTGGCTGTTGCCGATGGCGAGATAGTCATCACCGATCCGCGCCATTCCGTCATCCGCGTGATCGACCCGGAAACGGTGAAGGAAATCCGCACGATCCCGGTCGAAGGCCAGCCCTTCTCCATCGTCGCCGTCGGCGGCTCAGGCGCGGCTCACGGGCATTCTCACGACCATGACGACCCGGTCTACAAAGGCTATTTCGAGGACAGCCAGGTCACGGAACGCCCCCTTTCGGACTGGGCCGGTGACTGGCAATCGGTCTATCCCTATCTCCAGGACGGAACGCTCGATCCGGTGATGGAACACAAGGCGAAGCAGGGCGACCAGTCCGCCGAGGAATACAAGGCCTATTACGAGATCGGCTACCGGACGAATGTCGAGCGGATCGAGATCAAGGGCGACACCGTGACCTTCTATGAAAACGGGAAGCCGCTTCAGGCCCGCTATGCCAGCGACGGCTACGAAATCCTGACGTACAAGAAGGGCAATCGCGGCGTTCGCTTTATTTTCAAGAAGGTGGATGGCGACGAGGCGGCGCCGCAATACATCCAGTTCAGCGACCACAAGATCGCGCCGGAAGCCGCCGACCACTATCACCTCTACTGGGGCAATGACCGCGCCGCCCTTCTTAAGGAAGTGACGAACTGGCCGACCTATTATCCGTCCGCTTTGAGCGCAAAGGAAATTGCGCGCGAGATGATGGCGCACTGACAAGCACACGCAGCCGGCGCGATGGAATAGCTACTCCATCGCGCCGGGCCTGACTATTTTTTCTCGCCCGCGCTCTTCAATATCTCGATCACCATCTGCGATGCCTTGACGAGGGAGCCGACCGGAAGGAACTCGTAGATCGAATGGAAATTATGCGCGCCGCAGAAAAGATTGGGGCAAGGCAGGCCCTTTTCCGAGAGCACCGCGCCATCATATCCGCCGCGCATCGGCACGGGGACCGGCTCGACGCCGATGGCGCGCATCGCCCGTAGCGCCAGATCGACCGGATAGCGGTTCTCGCCCTCAAGGCTTTCGGCGACGTTGCGGTAGACGGGCTTGAAATCCACATGGACGGTACCGGCGCCGTAAAGCTGGTTGAAGCTCGCCGCCAGATTTTCGATGAAGGCCCGGCGCGCCTCGAAGCCGTCGCGGGTGAAATCTCTGATATCGATGACCAGCGTCGTTTCGGCAACCGTGCCCTGAATGCCCTTCGCCCAATAATAGCCTTCGGTGCCCTCGGTATATTCCGGGCGCTCGCCGCCGGGCATCATCCCGATGAACGCCTGCGCATAGAGGATCGCGTTGCGCAGCTTTCCCTTGGCAGACATGGGATGCGCCGGCTGGCCCTTGAAGCTCAGGCGGAATTCACCGGCATTCCAGTTTTCATAGACGATCTCGCCAATGGCGCAGCAATCGAGCGTATAGGCGAAATCGGCATTGAGGGAGGCAACGTCCAGCGCCTTGGCGCCGAGCAGCCCGATTTCCTCATCGGGAACGAAGACGACCTTCACCTCGCCATGCTCGATTTCCGGATGGGTGGTCAGCACCTGCATGGCGTGCATGATCTCGGCAATGGCGGATTTGTTGTCCGCCCCAAGCAGGCTGGTACCATCGGTGACGATGATCCGGTCGCCGATGTAGCGCTCGAGTTCGGGGAATTCGGAAACGCGCATGGTCGCGCCGGTCGCGGCATTGAGCAGGATGTCGCCGCCCTTATATTCGACCACATGCGCATGGGTATCGGTCGTATATTCGCTTGAAGTATCCAGATGGGCGACCCAGGCGATGGTCGGGAATTTATGGTCGGGATTTTTCACATTGGCGGGCAAGGTGCCCACCACGATCGAATGATCGCGCTCCTCGACGCTCATCCCCATGGCCCGCATTTCATCGGCGAGCAGTTTGGCAAGCACCGTCTGCCCGGGGCTCGACGGCAGCTGTCCGGCATTGGGTACGGCAGTGGTGTTGATGCTGATATATGCGAGGAAGCGTTCTACGATGTCCATGGGTCTTGTTCTTGGCCTTACTCAAAATGAAGAATAGCGGGCGAGGCCGCCCGCTATTCCGTGGTCTGGCTTTAAGCGCGGGATTACTCTTCGATATCGACGCCTTCGAAGAGATAGCCGCCGAAGGGATCGATGCGGAAATCCTTGACCTTTTTGCTGACCGGCTGCTCCACGATCTGGTGGGCGATGGTCAGCCAGGGCGCCTGCTCCTTGAAGATGACCTGCGCTTGCTCGTAAAGCTTGGTGCGCTCATCCCTGTCGGGCGTCAGCTTCGCCGCCTGGATCAGCTTCTCGAAATCCGGATTGCACCAATTCGCGCGGTTGGCGCTGCCGATGGCCTGGCAGCCCAGAAGCGCGGCGAGGAAATTGTCGGGATCGGCGATGCCGCCCGTCCAGCCGAGCATGACCGCACCGTCACGGTCCTTTTCCAGCGAGCGCTTGAGATATTCGCCCCAGTCGTAACTGACGATCTCGACCTTCACGCCGACTTTCGCCAGGTCGGCCTGTATCAGTTCCGCCGCCCGGCGGGCGTTCGGCATATAGGGCCGCTGGACAGGCATGGCCCAGATCTTCATCGTCAGATCCTTGACGCCGGCTTCGTCCAGCAGCTTGCGCGCTTGTTCCGGGTCATAAGGATCGTCCTTGACGGCCTTGTTGTAACCCCAGACGCTGGGCGGCAGCGGATTGACCGAGGGAATCGCCGCACCGAGATAGACAGCATCGATGATGGCGGATTTGTTGACCGCCATGTTCAGCGCCTTGCGGACGCGCACGTCGTCGAAGGGCTTCTGCAGCGTGTTGTAGGCGAGGAAGGAGAGGTTGAGCCCCTCCTTCTGGAGCATCGTGATCGCCGGGTCCTTCTTCATTTCGGCGATATCGGCCGGGTTCGGCGCCGCAATCACATGGCACTCGCCCGATTGCAGCTTCTGGTGACGCACCGCCGCATCCGGCGTGATGGCGAAGATGAGGTTGTCGATCTTCTGCTTGCCGCCCCAATAGTCCGGGTTTGCCTGATAGCGGATGACGCTATCCTTCTGATAGGCGACGAACTGATATGGCCCGGTTCCGATGGGCTGCTGGCTCAAATCCGAAATGCGGCCCTCGGCAACGAGCTTATCGGCATATTCCTTCGACTGGATGACGGCGAAGGTCAGCGACAGCGTGGAAATGAAGGTCGCTTCGGGATGGGTCAGGACGAACTTGACCGTGTGGTCGTCCACCTTCTCGATGCGGTCGATCAGCGAAGGGAAGGAATAGGCGCCGAATTGCGGCCAGGTGCCTTCGTTGTAAAACGGGTTGTTCTTGTCCTTCTGGCGCTCGAAGGAGAAAATCACGTCATCGGCGTTGAATTCACGAGTCGGGGTGAAAAAGCTCGTCGTGTGGAACTTGACGCCCTTGCGCAAGTGGAACGTATATTCCTTGCCGCCGGGCGAAACCTCCCAGCTCTCGGCAAGGCCCGGCTCCAGCTCCGTTGAGCCGCGTTTTATCTTGATGAGGCCGTTCGATATGTTGCGCGCCGATGCGTCATAGACCGCGCCTGAAGTCGTCTGCGCGGCATCGAAGTTTTCAGGCGATGCCTCGGAGCAATAGACGAGGGTCTTGGCGAAGACCTGTTCCACGGCAGTGCTGTTGAGCGCGGTCGCCACGAGTGCGGCCGACAATATTTTCCCATAGATGTTCACGAAGCTGCATTCCCTTGCATTCGGCGTCGTCATTGACCTGCCAGGAGGGCAGGCCCGACTCCCGGCAAGGGGGCATCATGTCACCCATGGCCATGGCTTGCAATGTGGCAAGTTTTCAAGCGCGCTCTGAATGCTCGGGCCAGTTGGACAGCGCCTGCTCGGCGACGGCCTCGAGCATTTCGCGGCTGAAGCCGGCTTTGGCCTGCACCGCCATGCCGTGGGTAACCGCCATGACGAATGCCGCGAGGGCGTCAGGCCGAGCCGCCTCGGGCAAATCGCCCTCCGCCTTTGCCCGTTCGAAGCGCTGGCGAAGCTGCGCTTCGCCGGACGCGCGAAAATCGATGAGGGCTTGCCGCACCGGTTCCGCATCATCCGACCCCGCCAGGACGCCGTTGATGCCCAGGCATCCCGTATGATTGGGGTAACGTGTGTTGAGGTCGGCCGCGCCGTAGAGGATGCCTGCCGCAACCTCCCGCGCCGTTGGAAGCTGAAGCGCTTGCGGAAAATAATCCGCATACCGTTCAGAATAGCGCTCCAGGGCCTGACGAAACAGCGCCTCCTTGTTGCCGAAGGCCGAGTAAAGCGCAGGTCTTTCCACGCCGGTAGCCTCGACCAAGTCAGCGTAGGAAGCGCCCTCATAGCCCTTGCGCCAGAAAACGCACAGCACTGCGTCGAGCGCTTTCTCAACATCAAACTCGCGATGGCGTCCCATCAGATCGATCCGGCTGATTTCATAATGGGCATTATTAAATCGCTTGACCGCCTCTGTCAAATTTCATACCAATCGTTATCGTAACGCCCGTTACGCAAAATACCCCTCCCCCAATGAGGGTTGCGCGGCGGCCTGATCCATATCGAAAGGAATATCCATGTCTAAAACACTGACGGGCAAAGTCGCCCTCGTAACCGGAGGTTCCCGCGGCCTCGGCGCTGCAATTGCAGAAGCGCTTGCCGATCACGGCGCTGATGTCGCGATCAGCTATGCCGCATCGGGCGAGAAGGCAAAGGCTGTGGTGGAAAAGCTGAAGACGAAGGGCGTGCGGGCCCTCGCAATTCAGAGCGACCAGGCCGATCTTTCCATCGCAAAGCCGCTGATCGATCAGGTCATTGCCGAATTCGGCAAGCTCGACATCCTCGTCAACAACGCCGCAATTGCGATCCAGGGCCAGATGGTGGACGATCCCACGCTTGACGGAGAAAAATATAATCGTCAGTGGCAGGTCAACGTGCTCGGCACCATCGCCAACACGCGCGCGGCGGCGCCCAGAATGAGCGATGGCGGCCGCATCATTTTCATCGGCTCCCGCCTTGGCACGGTCGTTCCCTTCTCGGGCGTCGCCGACTATGCCGGCACCAAATGGGCGATCGCCGGCTACGCGAAGGGCATCGCACGCGACCTTGGCCCCCGCAACATCACCGTCAACGTCGTCCAGCCCGGCATCATGCCCACGGACATGGCGGCGGATGTGGCGGGCGAGCTTCCGAACCGTGATGCTATCCTCGACATGCATCCGATCCGCCGCATCGCGACCCTCGAAGAGGTGGCCGAAACCGTCTGCTTCCTCGCCGGCCCCCATGCCGGCTATATCAACGGCGAGACCCTGAGCGTATCCGGCGGCATCGGGATCTGACGCCGGAGAAGGCGGGATGACGAAGCCTGGTTGCCGTCATCCCGCCTTCTCTCATCCGCCACTCACCCCAAAACCCGCATATCATGATGAAATAATTTCATAACGCTCCGTAACTCGCGCCTGGCCCTTCTCTTGCGGTTTATGCAATGATCTTCATCCAAGCCAAGGGAGGGGTTTGTAAAATGAAGAAAATCATCACTGCATTACTTGCCGCAGGCATGGTTCTCGCCGCCGGTTTTTCCGCTGAGGCGGGCGAGACGCTTGACCGTGTCATGAGCAAAAAGGCGCTGGTCGTCGCCACGAACGCCGCCTGGCCACCGCAAAGCTTTCTTGACGATTCCAACAAGCTGGTCGGCTTCGATATCGACGTGGCCAACGAGATCGGCAAGCGCCTCGGCGCGGAAGTGTCATTTCAAACGCCTGATTGGGCGACATTGACGGGCGGGCGCTGGCAGGGACGCTACGATGTCGGCATTGGATCGGTGACGCCGACCAAGGCGCGGGCCAATGTCATCGATTTCGCCGGCATCTATTATTACAGCCCCTATGTCTTCGTCGTGCACAAGGACAGCCAGGCGAAATCTTCTGCGGATTTGAAGGGCAAGATCATCGGCGTCGAGACCGCGACCACGTCGGAAGACTATGCCCGCCGTCAGCTGGCAATCGATGCGCCGGGCCTACCGCCGGTCGAATACAAGCTGGAGCCGGGCGAAATCCGCACCTTCGCGGACTCTATGCTGCCCTTCGACGATTTGCGGCTGGGCGACGGTGTCCGGCTCGATGCGATCATCGCCCCAGAACAGACCGCGCAGAACGCCATCAAGAACGGATATCCGGTCAAGATCATCGAAGGCGAATATGCCTTCCGCGAGCCGCTCGTCGTCATTGCCGAGAAGAACGATCCTGAATGGACCGCGAAGCTCGGCGAAATCATCAAGCAGATGAAGACCGATGGGACTTTGGCGAAGCTGACGTCCAAATGGTACGGCAAGGACTATAGCGCGGATTGATAGTATCCGCGCATAGCATGATCCCGAAAAGTTGCAGACTTTTCGGTCAAGATTATGCGTCAAAACAAATCGAAATGTGAGCCGCCCAGTGGCGGCTCACGGTCGCGCGCTTTGCCGGGGGTTTCGATGACTTATCCCACCACCTATTACAGCAACACCAAAGCGGATGATTTCGCGCGCCCGGCGCTCGAAGAGGAAATCAGCGCTGATGTCGCCATTATCGGCGGCGGCCTGGCTGGTCTTTCCGCGGCACTGCAATTGTCCCGCGCCGGCAGGAAGATCGTCGTGCTGGAAGCCGAAAGCATCGGTTTCGGCGCGTCCGGCCGCAATGGCGGGTTCGTCAGCCTGGGCTTTTCGACGAGCAGCGAAGCCATTGCCGCTCGGGCCGGGATGGATGCCGCCAAGGCGCTCCATAAATTATCGATAGAGGGCGTCGATTTCGTCAGGCAGAACATCGAAGCGCTCGGCATCGCGCAAGCCCAGATGTCGCCGGGCATCATGAGCGTGCGCCGCTACGACGATGGTGACAACCTCAAACGCTTTGCCGAACAGTTATACCGGGACTATGGCTACCGGATCGATTTTCTGGAAACCGCCGAGACGCGGAATATCCTGAATTCGAAGCGTTATTTCCAGTCAGTCAGGGACCCCAGCGCTTTTCACATCCATCCGCTGAATTATCTGCGGGCGCTGGGCCGCGAGATCGAAAGGCTGGGCGGGCGCATCTTCGAGCATAGCCGCGCCGTCGGGCTCGATGATCGAGGCTCCGGCAAGCGCGTCAGAACCGCCAAAGGCGGCGTCGATGCCGAAACGGTCCTCATCGCCACGGGCGGCTATACCGATGGGCTGGTGCCCCAGCTCCGGCGCGCATATCTGCCGATCGTCACCTATGTGATGGTCAGCGAGGAAGCGCCCGACCTGATCGCATCGGCCATACGCACCAGCTGCGCCATCGGCGACAACCGCCGGGCGGGCGATTATTACCGGATCGTCGACAATGGCCGGCGGCTGTTGTGGGGCGGACGCATCACCACGCGCGCGGCGGATACGCCTGGTGTCATCAGCGAATTGCGCAGCGAAATGGTGGGAACCTATCCGCAGCTGGTATCCCTGAAGACGGAACTCGCCTGGTCCGGCTTCATGTCCTACGCAAGGCATCTCATGCCTCAGATCGGCAAGCTGGACCGTTCCACGTGGTATTGCACCGCCTTTGGCGGCCATGGGCTCAACACCACCGCCATAGGCGGCAAGGTGGTGGCCGAAGCGATTTGCGGACAGAGCGACCGCTACCGGCTGTTCGATAAATTCGGCCTCGTCTGGGCGGGGGGAGCCGCCGGACTTGCCGCCGCACAGCTGACATACTGGAAACTGCAGATGCAGGACTGGCTCAACGAGAGAAAAGCCCGCTAACAGGGAGGGGAATATGATCGGGAGGTTCTTTCTGACGCGGCCGGAGGCGGCGCGGCGTACCGTTCAGGCTGCGTTTTTCATTCTCCTCACCGCCTTGTTCTGCTTTCTGAATGTGCGGTTTTCTAGCGTAACCGGCTGGTTCGGCATCGATCCCAAGATCGCCAAAACCGGCTTCACCAGAGCGACGCTGATGTCGTCCCTCATCCTGACGATCGTCATCTTCGCCAACTGGTATGCGCTGAAATTGCTGCCGCGCCGGGCGCAGATCGCCGCGGTGTGGCTGGAGCTGTTTCTGCTCCTCATGATCTTCTTCTATTCCTTCGACCTGTCGTTCGCGTTCATAGGCCGGAAGATCAGCTTCCTGATCAGCCAGGGCGTCGTGACGACGCTTTATATCTCGACGATTTCGATTTTCTTCGCCACCATCATCGCCCTTATCGGCGCGGTGGCGAAGCTTTCCAAGAATGGCGTCATCTACGGTTTGACCACCTTCTACACATCGCTGTTCCGCGGCCTGCCGCTCCTGATGCAGATCTACATCATCTATCTCGGCCTGCCGCAGGTGGGCTATGTCATCGGCCCCATCCCCGCAGGCGTCCTCGCGCTTTCCCTCTGCTATGGCGCCTACATGACGGAGATTTTCCGCGCCGGCATCGAGAGCATTCCGCGCGGCCAGCAGGAAGGCGCCGCAGCCCTCGGCCTCGGGCCGACGCAGATCATGTGGCTGGTCATCCTCCCGCAGGCGATGCGCGTCATCATCCCGCCAACGGGCAATCAGTTCATCGCCATGCTCAAGGATTCGTCCCTCGTCTCGGTGATCGGAGTCTGGGAACTGATGTATCTCGCCCGCACACAAGGCCAGACCGAGTTCAGGCATATCGAGATGCTCATCACCGCATCCATGATCTACTGGGCTCTCTCCGTCGTGCTCGAATATGGCCAGGCCCACCTCGAAGCCCGTTTCAAGCGCTCCCTTGCGCGGTGACGTCGATCAAACCACGCGGCAGGGTGTTCATGCATTCTGCCCCGTTGTCAGTCACGAGGAACTGGTCCTCGATCATCAATGCCCCGAGACCTTGCCCGTAGAAAGGGGTCTCCAGCGCAACCACCATGCCCGGCAGGATAATCTCGGGATTACCGGCGGAAAAGAACGGCCATTCTTCGATGCCGACGCTGCCGCCGACCGAATGGCCGAAATGCCCCCGGTAATATTCGCTGAAGCCGTCCTTGCGCATCGAGGCGAGCATGGCGGCATAGACCGCACCGAAACAATTGCCGGGCCGGATCTCTTCGAGACCGGCGGCGAAGGCGTTTTCCAGCGCCTTGAAGATATCGCAGGCGAGCGGGGGCGCCGCGCCGTAGGTGAAGGTGCGCGCGCCGTCGGAGGAATAGCCTTCGACAAGCGTGCCGACATCGGCCTTGATCAACGCGCCGGGCGTGACCCTGGCGGACATGTCTGAGAGATCGGGACCGACCGAGATATAATCCCAATGCCCGCTCAAGCGGACGCCCGCGGCATAAGCGCCCTCTTTCCAAGCGGAAGAAAGTTCGCCGACCGATACGCCTGACTTCACCGCAGCCGCCATGGAAACGAGGCCGGCTTCCGCAGCCCGGGCAGCGTTGCGGAGCCGTTCGATCTCGCGCGCCGTCTTGACGGCCCGCAGACGCCGGAGCACTTCGGACCCGTCGACCCATAGGACATGGGGAAGCGCCCGTTTCAGCGCCTCGAAATCGGCGGCGGGGACGAATTCGAGATCGGCACCGATCCTCGCCCGGTCGAGGCCGCGCTCCTTCAAGATGTCGCCAAGCAGCCCGAAAGCGGCGGAACGGTCGAATGTCTCGGGCCTCGGCCTGGTATTGCCCGCGCGCCGATAGGCTTCGTTGATCGCCCCGATGCTGCCCGCGCCGGTGATATCAAGCATATCGATCCAAATGCGGTGGGTGCGTAAATCCACATCCGGCGCGGTCTTGCGGATCGCCGCGCCTGCATGGTCACTGACCACCGCTGCAAGGCTCGCCGCCGCGTAGGCAGGCACCAGCGCAATCGCCGCGCCCGCCCTGCCCCACATGGTCGCGACACCCGCCGGGGCGCCGATGGCGTAGCGAAACGCTTCGGGCTGGAACAGCACCAGCGCGTCGAGCCCCGCCTGCCGCATCAATTGTTCTGCACGTTTCCGGTCGATATCGCTCATGGCCCGCTCCGTTTGTACATTAACGAAGGATTTATGCGGATCGGCGGCGAAGCGCCAGCCATGGAATTGTTTTGTTGCAGACGCTTATGTGAGAGGAAAAAATTCTACCTCACCAGATAAAATCGCGCTTCCATTCTCATCAAGCGAACGGTGTCCCGGCTATTCTCCGGGCCGGTAATTGCATGGCCGCAACGGCCACTGAACGGAGTATCGAGAATGAGCGGTTTGATGACCCGCACCGGCGCAGTCCTGAAGTCCAGCCGGCTGAATGCCCGCGTCATGACGGCGGCGTTGCTTTTCGGTGCGCTAGCCGCCGGATCAGCCGAAGCGCAGGATTTCGACCCCGACGCAACCATCAATATCGGGTCGCTCTACGAGCCGCAAAATCTCGACAACACCGCCGGCGCGGGCCAGGGCATCAACGAGGCGTTCAACGGGAATGTCTATGAATCGCTGTTCCGCCTCACCGATTCCGGCACGGTCGAGCCGGTGCTTGTCAGGGATTACAAGGTGAGCGACGACGGCCTCACCTACACCTTCACGCTTCAGCCGGGCGTGAAATTCCACTCCGGCGACCCGCTGACGTCGAAGGATGTCAAGTTTTCCATAGAGCGGGTGGTTTCGGCGGAATCGAAAAGCTCGCGCAAGAACAGCCTGAAGCCGATTGCGGGCATCGAGACGCCTGACGATGCGACGGTGGTTGTCAAGCTTTCGTCCCGCTCCATCTCGCTGCCCTATAATCTCACCTATGTCTGGATCGTCAACGACGCGGCCACCAATCTGACCGCGACCGAAGACGGCACCGGTCCCTACAAGCTGGAGGACTGGCGGCGCGGCTCGTCGCTGGAACTAACGCGCTTCGATGGTTATTGGGGCAAAAAGCCGGACAATGGCGCGGCGGTTTTCCAATATTTCACCGAGGCGACGGCGCTCAACAATGCGTTGCTGACCGGCTCGGTCGATATCATCACCTCCGTCCAGAGCCCGGATTCGCTCGCGCAGTTCAAGGACAACCCGGATTTCACAGTTGCTGAAGGCCAATCCACGACCAAGCTGCTGCTCGCCTATAACGACTGCGTCGCGCCCTTCGACAATGTCAAGGTGCGCAAGGCATTGGCCCGCGCGGTGGACAAGGCCAAGCTGCTCAAGGCCGTCTGGGGCGATTACGGCACGCTGATCGGATCGATGGTGCCGCCGACCGACCCGTGGTATGTGGACCTTACCAAGGTCGATGCCTACGATCCGGAAAGCGCCAAGGCGCTGCTCGCCGAGGCCGGCTATCCGGATGGGTTCACCTTTACGCTCGACACGCCCAATTATGACCCGCACCCGATCGCCGCGCAGTTCCTGCAGACGGAGCTTGCCAAGGTCGGCGTCAAGGTCAACATCAATGTCATCACCGCCAATGAATGGTACTCCAAGGTCTACAAGGCGCATGATTTCCAGGCGACCTTGCAGGAGCATGTCAACCACCGCGACATCGTCTTTTACGGCAATCCGGACTTCTATTGGGGTTACAACAATCCTGAGGTCGTGGATCTCATCAAACAGGCCGAGGAGAGCGCCACCACGGACGAGCAGACCGCGAAGCTCAAGCAAGCCAACACGATCATTGCCGAAGACGCCGCCAGCAACTGGCTCTATCTCTATCCGCAGATTGTTGTGGCGGCGAAATCCGTGACCGGCTATCCCGTGAACGGCCTCAACTCGCAGTTCTTCGTTTCCGGCATCAAGAAGGCGGATTGAACTGATTCAGCCATCGGCAATTCGAAAAATTGCGCTATAAGCTCACCCGCCCGGCTCCGCCGGGCGGGTTTGTCGATTAAAGGGTGTGACCATTCTTTCCTATTTCCTGCGCCGGCTGGCTATTCTCTTTGTCTCGATCCTGATCGCCGCGGCGGTGCTGTTCCTGCTTTTGCGCCTGCTGCCGGGCGACCCTGCTAATGCGCTCGTCTCGGTCGGCGCCGATCCCGAACAGATCGAGGCCGCACGCCGGCAGGTGGGTTCCGACCTGCCGCTGTCAGAGCAATTCATTCGCTTTGTCGTTAGCCTCGCCCGGTTCGACCTCGGCCAGTCCTTCGTCAGCCACGCCCCAGTCCTGCCGGAAATCGCCAAGAGGCTCACCGTCACCCTGCCCTTAACGCTGATGTCCTTTCTCCTGGCGATCCTCATCGCCTTGCCGCTCGGAATCATCGCGGCGGTGAAGTCGAACCGCTGGTATGGCTCGCTGATCTCGGTCGTCTCGCAGCTCGGCATTGCCGTGCCGGTTTTCTGGATCGGCATTCTGCTCGTCACGCTTTTTGCCGTGAATTTGCGGCTCTTCCCCTCGGGCGGCTTCCCCTCGCGCGGCTGGCAAAGGCCGGATGCGGCAATGGAGGCGCTGGTGCTGCCTGTTGTCACCGTCGCGCTCGTCATGTCCGCCTCGCTGATCCGCTATGTGCGCTCCGCCACACAGGACGTGCTCGGCAGCGACTACCTGCGCACCGCCCGCGCGCTCGGCGCTAGCTTTCCGGAGGCGCTGATCCGCCATGGCATCCGCAACGGTTCCGTGCCGGTCATCTCCATTCTCGGCATAGAGCTTGCCTCCACCCTGCTCGGCGCGGTCGTGGTGGAGCGTGTCTTCTCGCTGCCGGGCCTCGGCTCCATGCTGCTTCTAGGCATCGAGCAGCGGGATTATCCGAATGTGCAGGGCGTGCTCTTCATCTCGACGCTGATCGTCCTGCTGGTCGGCTTTGCCGCAGATCTCGCACAGCGGCTGATCGATCCGCGGCTGCGCGGGCGGGTGGGAGCGGGCAAATGACTGATCTCGCCATTTCTCCGTCCGTGTCGCGCAACCGCCTGTCGTGGCTTTTCATCATCGGGCTGGGGCTCGTCGGCCTGCATCTCCTAGCCGGTTTAACCACCCTGTTCTGGACGCCCTACGATCCGGCTGCGATGTCGGGTGGGCGGCTGGCAATGCCCTCCCTCGCCCATCTGGCGGGAACGGACCGGCTGGGCCGCGACCTCTTCACGCTGATCATGATTGGCTCGCGCATTGCGCTCATCGTCGGCACCGGCGCAGTCGTCATTGGCGGCGTCATTGGCATCACCATCGGCCTTTTGGCCGCCTTCGCCTCGAAGACGCTCGACGATGTGCTCGCCGCCGGACTCGATATCCTCATCGCCTTTCCTACATTGCTGCTCGCCATGCTCATCGTCGCTTCCAGTGATGGCGCGAGCCTCTGGACCGCCATCGTCGCCATCGGCATCGCCAATTCGGCCATCGTCGCGCGGCTGACGCGCATCCTCGCCAAGCGGGTGCTGCGGATGGATTACATCACCGCCGCGCGCATTTCCGGCACCTCTTGGCCGCGCATTGTGGCCATCCACATCCTGCCGAACATCTGGCCGACGCTCACCGTCAATCTCGCCCTGCAATTCGGGCTGGCGGTCATCGCGGAAGCCTCGCTCTCCTATCTCGGGCTCGGCACACCACCGCCGAATGCTTCATGGGGGCGGCTTTTGCAGGAAGCTCAGGGCACCGTCTACACCGCACCCTTCGGCGCCATCGCGCCCGGCATCGCGCTCGTTTCGCTCGTCATCGGCATCAATCTCCTTGCCGATGGCCTGCGCGACCTTGCCGACCCGGTCAGGAGGAAACGCCGTTGAACCCCCTTCTTGCCATTGAAAACCTCTCCGTCCATACGGGCGGCAAGGCACTCGTCTCCGATGTGTCATTCTCCGTCGCGCCCGGCGAGCGGCTCGGCCTCATCGGCGAATCCGGCTCCGGCAAATCGCTGACGGCGCTCGCCGCCATCGGCCTCCTCGGCGACAGTCTCAACGCCAGCGGCTCCGTTCTCCTCGGCGGCAAACAGGTCATCGGCGCGCGCGACCGCGATCTCGTGCCGCTGCGCGGAACGATCACCGCCACCATTTTTCAGGAACCCCTCACAGCGCTCGATCCGCTGATGAAAATCGGCGATCAGGTCACTGAGGCCCTCCGCCGCCGCGCCCGGCGCGACGGGCGCCCGGCTGACAACGCGACGGTCAGGCGCGAGGTGCTTGAACTCCTCGAGCAGGTGGCCTTGCCGCAGCCTGAGCGCATTGCCCAATCCTGGCCGCACGAGATTTCCGGGGGCCAGCGCCAGCGCGCAGCGATTGCCATGGCGCTCGCCTGCAAGCCGCAGCTGCTGATCGCCGACGAGCCGACGACGGCCCTCGACGTCACCACGCAGGCGGAAATTCTGAACCTCCTAGGGAAACTTGTCCGCGAACGGAATATGGCGCTGCTTTTCATCAGCCATGATCTGCCGGTTGTCGCTGGCACCGTCGACCGCGTCATCGTGTTGCGGCATGGCCGGGTCGTTGAGGAAGGCGCGGTCGCGAGCGTCTTCCGTGAGCCTGCCCACGAATATACCCGCAGCCTCGTCGCGGCGGCCCGCGCCTTCGACGCGGCACTGGAGATCGCGCCATGAGCCTCATCGACGTCCGCAACGTCTCCTTCGGCTATACGTCCGGGCAAAAAACCCTTGATGATGTCAGCCTGACGCTGCGCCAAGGTGCAAATCTCGGCATTGTCGGGGAATCCGGCTCCGGAAAGACGACGCTCTTGCACCTGCTGCTCGGTTTGAACCGTCCATCCGAGGGAACGATCACCGTCAACGGCGCACCGCTCGACCCGCGCAATCGCGCCTTCATGCATGGCTTCCGCCGGACGGTGCAGGCGGTGTTTCAGGACCCTTATTCCTCACTCGATCCGCGCCAGAAGGTTTTCGATATCATCGCGGAACCGCTGCGCTCGCTGAAAATCCCCCGTGACACGAAGACATCGGTTGCGGAGGCCCTCGCCTCGGTCGGCCTTGCCCCGGATGCGGCGACGCGATATCCGCACGAGTTCTCCGGCGGCCAGCGCCAGCGCATCGCCATCGCCCGGGCCATCGTCTCGCGGCCGGACGTGATCCTCGCAGACGAAGTGGTGAGCGCGCTCGATCTCTCGACCCGCATCCGCATCGTCGAGCTTTTAAAGGAACTGTCGCAGAGCGTGACTTTCGTGCTCGTCTCGCACGATCTCGGCCTCGTCGCCTCGCTCTGCGAGGAAACGATCATCCTCGAGCGCGGCAAGATCGTCGAAAGCGGCAAGACACGCGACATCCTCGCCGCCCCGCGCCATGCCTATACACGCAACCTGCTCGCCAGCATCCCGCGCATGCCTGCTTGATGCTCGCTCTGCTTCGAATTGGCATGCAAGGTTTCGGTACTGCATCTTCCGCGTCGTAGAAATATTATGACATATATTTAACTATACATATAGAGTCGCGTAAAATATAAATTGAATCAAATCGATTACGCTTAGTAATAAGTCTCACTACGTTAGTAACGCAGATGACCAATATATTATGTCGGAAAACACCTCTTCATGAATGCTGCCAGATCGAAACCCTCCGCGAAGACCGCACTCACCTATTCAGAGACGCGATCCATCATCTTCGGCATCATGCTGGCGATGCTGCTCGGGTCTCTCGACCAGACCATCGTGGCCACCGCCATGCCGACCATCGGGCGGGACCTTGGCGACATTCATCTCCTGTCATGGATCGTCACCGCCTATCTTCTAACGGCCACGGCGGTGACCCCGCTCTATGGCAAGATGGCCGATATAGCGGGGCGGCGGATAACGCTTCTCGTCGCGGTTGGCCTCTTCATCATCGGCTCGGTCGCCAGCGCCCTCTCTCCCGATATGCTGACGCTGATTGCCGCCCGTGCCGTGCAGGGCTTGGGTGGCGGCGGGCTCATCGCGCTGCCGCAGACGATCATCGCCGATGTCGTCTCGCCCAAGGAGCGCGGACGCTATCAAGGCTATATTGCCGCCGTCTTCATCACCTCGAGTATCGCAGGTCCGCTGCTCGGCGGCTTTTTCGCTGAGCATTTGCACTGGTCGGCCATTTTCTGGATCAATGTGCCGCTGGGGCTTCTTGCATTCTGGATGACCAGCACGCTCCTGAAGAAGCTGCCTCGCTACGAGCGTCCGCATCATCTCGATTGGTGGGGGGCGGCGTGGATGGCATCGGCCACCGTCTCGATGATGCTGGCGCTCAATTGGGGCGGCCTCAGCTATCCCTGGAGCTCGCCGGTCATTCTCGGACTTTTCGCTTTGTCCGCGCTGCTTTGGGTCGCCTTCATCAGACGGCTCATGACGGCGCCCGAACCCCTGATCCCCGCCGAAATCCTTTCGAACCCGATCGTTGCCATGGGAACCATTGCCGCCTGCTTCAGCATGGGCACTTTCATCGGCCTCATCATCTATCTACCGATCTATCTGGAAACGGTGTACGGCTTCAGCGCCAGCAATTCCGGTCTGGCTATGATGCCGCTGATGCTGGGCACCATGATTGGCGCTACAGCCGCAGGGCGCATGATGCTGAAGGTCGTCCATTACAAGCGCACGCCGATCATCGGCCTCGCCGTCGCAATCGCCGGGCTCGCCGTCCTCGCCGCCTTCCCCAAGGACCTGCCCATTCTCGCGCTTGAACTCCTTCTCGCCATTACCGGCCTTGGGCTTGGCACGCTCCTGCCCGTCGCGACGGTATCGATCCAGAATGCGGTGGTGCCGCATCAGATGGGCACGGCGACCGCAACCATGAACTTCTTCCGTTCGCTGGGTGGCGCGCTCCTGGTGGCCGGTTTCGGGGCGATCCTCATGGGGGGCCTTCCATCCGGATCAGCGAGCCATATGACAATGGAGGCGCTCGCTCAGAGCTTTGTATCGCACGGGCTCGACATCGCGCTGGTCTTCCGCTGGATCTTCATCGCTGCAGCAACAGGACTCTTCCTGGCGATCCTGGCTGTCATCGCTATGGAAGAACGGCCTTTGCGGGACGATGTGCAAGAGGCTCCCATGGGTCTGGAGTGATCCCGGAACCATCGTCAGGCCTTGACGGCATCTCCGCTGCCCCTTCCGAGAGCCGTATTGACGATGTGGCGCAGATCCTGCGCCAGCGTCAGATGCGCAGCATATTCAGCATCGACCTCGGCAAGCTTCGCCGGAGTAGACATGTCGACCCCCTGCAATTGCGCGAGCCCCGTAATCCCCGGACGCACCTTGAAAACGCCACGCTTCTGCCGCTCGGCGATAAGTTCAGTCTGGCTCGGCAGGCAGGGCCTCGGCCCGACGAAGCTCATATCCCCGCGAAGGACGTTGATGAGTTGCGGCAGCTCGTCGAGCTTCGTGCGGCGCAGGAAATGTCCGCTGCGCGTAATCTGGCTCGCCGCCACCTCATGGCTGGCGCGGTCGCCCGTGCCCTGCGACATGGTACGCAGCTTGTAGAGCGTGAAGGGGCGCTGGTCGCGGCCGACACGCACCTGGCGGAAGATTGCCGGTCCCGTGCGCTCCATCCGGATAGCGACGATGCAGGCTACGCAGAGCAAAAGTGCAGGCAGGGCAAGAAGGAGTGCCAATACGATATCAAAGACGCGCTTTCCGCCCACTTCATACATGACAACTGTCCTGCCTATCCCCAAAGCTGTTGGCCCGGGACGCAATATCAACGCCCCCCTTTTTGCCAAATTGCCTTCGCGCATAGCATCTCAGCGAAAACGCGTCATCCTGTATGGCAGCTGTTAGGTTAGCTGCTCACGTTTTTCTTGGGGCGGCATAAGGCTTGAAACGTGAACGACCGTCTCGATGTTGCCCGGGCTACGCCACTATTCGCGCCTCGTGGGGGAGTCCATTCGGCAAGTCGGGCGGTGACGCGCAGAGCGCGCTGTTCCCGACAATAGCGGTAGGGTTGAAGCCGGATACCAGATCGGCCAACATGTTTCGAACAGTGGCCATGTCGTTGCGATCGAGCGACGCATCGAGCAATTTCAATTGTTTCGACAATTCCGGCCAACGGAGAAAATCCTCTTTTGCCTTGATGATTCTGGGATGTTCGGTGGGCTCGGGATTGTCGCCTATCAACAGTTCTTCATAGAGTTTTTCGCCCGGCCGAAGGCCGGTAATGGCAAGTTCGATATCGCCGTCGGGATTGGTTTCTTCGCGCACCGTCAGGCCTGATAGTTCTACCATGCGCCGGGCGAGATCCGCGATGCGGATGGGGTCTCCCATATCGAGAAGGAAGACATCGCCACCTTCAGCCATGGCGCCAGCCTGAATGACGAGCTGGGCGGCCTCGGGAATCGTCATGAAATAGCGTGTCACTTCCGGATGCGTCAGCGTAATCGGGCCACCCTCGCGAATCTGCTGGCGGAACAAAGGCACCACCGACCCGGAAGAGCCGAGCACATTGCCGAACCGGACCATGCAGAAATTCGTGCGTGTCCTGCCAATGGCCTGGTCGGCAGCCAGCGCCTGCAGGACCATTTCCGCCAATCGCTTGCTCGCGCCCATAATATTCGTCGGCCGGACGGCTTTGTCCGTGCTGATCAGCACAAAATTGGAAACGCCGCCCTCCTGCGCCGCGCGCGCAGTCTCCAAAGTTCCCAAGACATTGTTGCGAATCCCCTCGGTGGGGTTGTGCTCAACAAGCGGAACATGCTTATAGGCCGCGGCGTGATAGACCGTATGCGGACGCCAGGCGCGCATAATCTGGGCCATACGGCGACCATCACGCACCGAGCAGAGGACCGGCAATATCTGCGTCGTTCCAAGACCATAGACGTCCGCCAGCTTTGTCAGTTCGGCATCGATGGAATAGAGGGCGAATTCCGTATGTTCGACGAGAATGAGATGCGACGGGCCGCTCTTTAAAATCTGACGGCAGAGTTCACTGCCGATCGATCCCCCGGCTCCCGTCACCATGACGACCTTGTTGCGGGTGTTCTTTTCAAGCAGCGCCTGATACGGCTCGATGGCATCACGCCCCAGCAGATCTTCGATATCGAGCTCGCGAATATCGGAAACCGTGACGCGCCCTTGTGCCAGCGCCGTCAAGTCGGGCACTGTGCGGACCGTGACCCTCGCCTTGCGCATTTCATCGAGGATTTCATTGCGCCGCTGCCGGCTCGCCGCCGGAAGAGCGAGCAGGACATCCCGGATTCCTCTGGTTTCGACGAGAGTCGGCAGATCGGCAGGATCGTAGATCGGCACCCCGCCCATGATTCCGCCCTTCAGCTTGGGGTCATCATCGAGATAGCCGACGACATTGAGCTCCGCGCTGTTCGCCAGCGCTGCGGCCAATTGCCGCCCGGTTGAGCCTGCGCCATAGATCAGCACCTTGGCGAGAGCGTTTTTCTTGAGGACACGCTGGTAAGCGTCGCCCAGCCAATAGCGGATTCCCAGTCGTGACAGCCCGATGGCTGTCAGCAAGAGAAGCGGTTGCAGAATGCCGATCGTCCTGGGAATGCCGGGAATGCTGATGGCGGTGAACGCCGCCATGAAAGCCACGCCGTAAATAGCCACCGCTTTCAGGACGGTAATAAATGCCGAGAGGCCCGCATAGCGAAAGATGGCCCGATAGAGGCCCATGACGACGAAAATCGGCAGAGCAAGGCAAAGCGACACGACGACCGGCAGCCACCGCACCCCTTCAAGCACGACCCAGTCATTCAGGCGGAAACAATAGGCGAGCCAGACTGTCAGCACGCAGAAGCTGGCGTCCACCATCAGCGCGATCAGCCGCTTTGCCAAGCGTGGAAGCGCGAGTATCGAGACGACGAGGGCCTGCGTCGGCATTACACAACACTCCGTTCTTCCCGCACAGAATCCCCGCCGGTTCTGTGCAAGGCTGGCTTGTCCCGATTCTCGGGCGCCAAATGAACCCATTCCCACGAGATATGATGGTTAGCACGCTCAAGCTGAACTTGAAATATCTTAGTGAAAAACATCGCACCGCACAATTTCGATAAACGTCGCAAACAAGACCCGACGGTCATGTTGGAAAAGAGTTGCTCAGCCTGCCTCAACCATTTTCTGAAGGCCGCACTCCTCCACGGAGCCGCCTTTACCGAAAGGATGGCAGATGGACCACATTTCGCAGCGCCAACGAAACGACAGTATATTTCCCTCGACTAAACTAAAATGTCCCCACGACATCAGGCGCATTCGGCCCGTTATATGCACCGATCAACGGCGTCCGTAAACATCATCGAAACGGACAATGTCATCTTCCCCCAAATACTCTCCGCTTTGCACTTCGATCATGACGAGCCGCATGATGCCGGGGTTCTCAAGGCGGTGCTTCGTCCCGCACGGAATATAGGTGGATTCATTCGTCCCGAGAATCAGCTCGCGGTCGCCGTTGACGACTTTTGCGGTGCCGCTGACCACGACCCAATGCTCCGAGCGGTGATAATGCATCTGCAGGCTGAGGCTTGCACCGGGTTTCACCTCGATGCGCTTAATCTTGAAGCGCTCGCCTTCCTCGAGAATCGTATAGGTGCCCCACGGCCGATGTACTGTCCGGTGAAGATTATACGCCTCATGACCGGCCGCTTTTAACTGTTTGACGAGGTGCTTCACGTTCTGCGCCTCATCTTTGTGCGCAACCAGCAAGGCATCCGCCGAATCGACAATGATCAGGTCCTTCACACCGACAGCGCCGACGAGCCGTTCCGTGCTGTCGATGTAACAATTTTTCACATCATGAAGGACCGCATCGCCAACGATCCGGTTGCCCGTCCCGTCCGGGGCGGTCAGTTCCGCCACTGCATTCCACGAGCCGATATCGCTCCAGCCGATATCGCAGCCGACAACGGCGATATTGCTGGCCTTTTCCAAGACCGCATAGTCGATCGATTGCTTCGGCACTTGCAGGAAATCTTCGGCATCGATCTCGATCCGTGTGCCGCTCGCGACCGCGGATTGCCGGGCAGCGGCGAGCGCTTCGCCGCTTCTGGCAAGGATCTCGGGGCAATGTTGCTCCATGAGCCGGACCATCGTTCCGGCAGAAAAGCAGAACATGCCCGAGTTCCAATAGAATCGGCCCGAGGCAAGGTATTCCCTGGCGCGCCCGAGATCCGGCTTCTCGACGAAGCGGATGACATCCTCGCCATCGGCCTCGATATAGCCATAGCCGGTTTCCGGATATTCCGGATGGATGCCGAAGGTCACCAGCCGCCCGGTTTCAGCAAGCGCGACCGCCTTTTCCGCCGCGGCGCGGAAAGCCGCCACATCCGTGACCATGTGATCGGCTGGAAAGAGGACGATGACGGCATCGTCCCCATAGGTTTGCTGCACATGCAGCGTCACGATGGCAGCGGCTGCAGCAGTATCGCGACCGACCGGCTCCAGAAGATAGGTAAACCCGGCACGGGGCATGTCGAGTTCACGATACTCGTCCTCCGTCTTGAAGAAGAGCTCGCGATTGGTCACCGTCAGCACCTGTTCGACATCGGGCAGAGCCGCAGCGCGCAGCAAGGTGTGCTGCAAAAGGCTCTTTCCGTCAGCAAGACGGATAAAGGGCTTCGGGTGCGCCTCCCGCGAAACGGGCCACAGACGGGCACCAACGCCGCCGCTCATGATCGCAGGTATGATCTTCGTCATCGTGGAACTCCCTAAGCGTGGTCCCGAACAAATGCTGACCTACGAATAAGATCAGGTAACTAAGAAAGACTTGCGCCGCTCAATGCACGCGCCGCCCTTTCCAGCCCCCATGCGAGAAGCTCGCCAGCGCGTTCGCGCGATCCGGCTTCCGTATAGCAGCGCAATTCCGGCGCATTGCCCGAGGCACGATAATGCACGAGTTCGCCATTTTCGAGGACAACACGCGTGCCGTCGATACGGTCGCTGTCGCGCACGGAACCCATATCGGCGAAGAAAGCCTGCATGGCTTGGCCGTCTTCAAGGCTTTTCAGGAAGGAAGCGCTCTTTTCAGCGGATATGTTCTCGAGCCTCCCGCTGCCGGTATAGCGGGAGGGCAATTGCGCCACGAGCTGCGACAGCGATGCGCCCTCCCTCGCCGCCATGCCCAGCACGCTTAAAATCGGCAGCATGGCATCGCGCGTCGGCAAGGCTTTGACCTCGCAGCCTTCCACATCCACCGATGAGCCAAGCAAGACACCGCCATTCGCCTCGAACCCGACGATGCACCTGCAGCCCTCGGCGCGAGTCTTGTTCATCCCCTCGATGACATAGGGGGAGCCGACACGCGTACGGTAGACACGCGCGAAAAGCCCGCATTGCTCGATAGAGGTGTTGGAGGTAACCGGCGTCACCACCGCGTCGGCGCCAAGGAAGCGGGCCGTCAGCAGCCCGACCATGTCGCCGCGCAAAAAGTCCCCCGCCTCGTCGGCGATAAGCGGCCGGTCGGCATCGCCATCCGTGGAGACGAGCGCGTCCAGCTGCAAATCCCGGCAGGCTTCCCTGGCGAAGGCAACATCCTCGGGGCGAAGCGCTTCCGTGTCGACGGGCACGAAGACATCGGAGCGTCCCACCGCGACCGCGTCCGCCCCAGCGCTTTTTAGAAGATCGATCATAAGATCGCGGGCAACGGAACTGTGCTGATAAACGCCGATCCGCTTGCCCCGGAGCGCGCCGGGCCGAAGCAGCGATACGCAGCGCCCGGCATAGTCCTCCAGGGCCCGGCCCGAGCGGGGCTCATCGTCATTCCCGGCGCGTGCAGGCTCTTTGAAATCCAGATGTGCCAGAATGCCGGCTTCGTCCGCTTTGTCGATCTCGCCATCCGGGCGATAGAATTTCAAGCCGTTGCGGTCGGCTGGAATATGGCTGCCCGTGACCATGATGGCCGGAGCGCCCAGCTCCAGGGCCCGGAACGCCAGCGCCGGGGTCGGCAAGGGGCCGCAATTTTCCACCCGCATGCCGAATGCTTTTGCCGCGCCAATGCAGGCGCGGGCCATTCGCGGGCTGCTGTCGCGCAAGTCATGCCCGATCAGGAGAAGCCCGTCTTTCGGAACGGCGTGACCGTTGGTGAGATGGTTCAAGAACGCAGCCGTATAGGCCGCGCAGACATCGTCGCCCAGTTCCGTCACCAGCCCGCGCAGGCCGCTTGTTCCGAATTTCAGACCGCTCATGCCACCGCGACCCTGCTATGCCTTGACTCCGACCGAACGAACCGCGCCTTTGCCCACCGACCGGTAATCGAGGCCGGTGCCCTCAATATCCTCCGGCTTGTAGACATTGCGCAAGTCGATCATCACATTGCCATCCATAAGGCGGGCTATCTTTTTCAAATCGAGCGCACGATAAGCGTTCCACTCGGTTAGAAGCGCAACGACGCCCGCGCCTTCCGCTGCCTCATAGGCCGAGGCGCACCAGATCACATCAGGCAGCGTGCCCTTCGCAACCTCCATGGCCTCGGGATCATGGGCGCGCACCGTCAGCCCCGCTTTCTGGATCGCAGGCACGATATCGAGCGCCGGCGACTCGCGGATATCATCCGTGTTCGGTTTGAAAGCAATGCCGAGCACGGCGACGGTCGTTGCGCCCTTCTCCCGCGCGGCCTCGACGATTCGCGCAGCCATCGCCTGTTTGCGCGCCTCGTTGACATCAACCACCTCCTCGATCAGGGTTTGGGGCGCACCGAAACGCCGTCCCGTCGCGGCAAAGGCGCGCGTGTCCTTGGGGAAGCACGAGCCGCCAAAGCCGGGGCCCGCATGGAGGAATTTCGAGCCGATACGATTGTCCATCCCGATGGCCTTCGCCACCTCCTGGACGTTTCCGCCTGTCTTCTCGCAAAGGTCGGCCACCTGGTTGATGAAGGTGACCTTCATCGCCAGGAAGGCGTTGGCGGCATATTTGATGATTTCGGCATTCTCCAGCGTCGTCACCACCATCGGCGTCTCGCGCAGGTAGAGCGGCCTGTAGACGCGCTGCATCACCTCGCGGCCGCGAGCATCCTCGACGCCTACCACCACACGGTCGGGCCGCATGAAATCCTCGATGGCGGAACCTTCGCGCAGGAATTCAGGGTTGGAAACCATCGAGAATTCGACGCCCGGACGCGCGGCGCGGATGCGGTCGCGAATGCGCGCATTGGTGCCGACCACGACGGTCGACTTGATGACGATGACCGCGCCAGGCTTCATCGCGGCCGCCACCGCGTCGGCGGCAGCCTCGATATATTGCAGGTCCGCCTCGCCGTCGCCACGGCGCGACGGGGTTCCCACCGCGATGAAAACGACATCGGCATCAGCCACGCTGGCGGCAAGATCGGTGGTGAAGGAGAGCCGGCCGTCACGCATGTTGCGCGCCATAAGTTCATCCAGCCCCGGCTCATAGATCGTTACTTCGCCCGCGGAGAGTCTTGCGATCAAGGCTTCGTTCAAATCGACGCAACTGACTTGAAAGCCGAATTCCGCGAAGCAAACCCCCGAGACGAGCCCGACATATCCCGTCCCGATCATCGATATGTTCATTATTGAAATTCCCGGTCATTTTCCCGGATTCGTGTTTATGGAGAATCTCTCCACGCGTCAAAGCCCAATTTGGCCTATCCGAAGCAGCTTGGCTGCTTCCGCCGCGCCAATATAAAATTCCGCCTTCTTACCCCCGTTAATTGCTGGCCCGCAAAAATACCTTACCGGGATGGGTGCATGCTCCAGGCATCAACAACGACTGGAGGCGACCTATGTTAAACCGGCGCAATCTACTCACAAGCTCGGCGCTTGCGGCCCTCGCGATTTCAACGCCGCTCATGGCGGGGAGCCTGCCCGCCATGGCGGAAGCAACCCCTGCGGAGGTGGAAAACCTGCCGCGGCAGAAGGTCGAGTTGGCGGTTCCGCCTTTCGTCCACCCGCACGAACAGGTGGCCAAGGACGGCCCGAAGATTGTGGAGTTCAAGATGGCGGTTCAGGAAAAGGAAATCGTCATCGATAAGGAGGGCACGAAGCTTCAAGCCATGACCTTCAACGGCTCGATCCCCGGCCCGATGATGGTGGTGCATGAGGGGGATTATGTCGAGCTCACCCTCGTCAATCCCGAGACAAACTCCATGCCGCACAATATCGACTTCCACTCGGCGACTGGCGCGCTCGGTGGCGGCGGATTGACGGTCGTTCATCCGGGCGAGCAGGTGGTGCTGCGCTGGAAGGCAACGCGGCCCGGCACCTTCGTCTATCACTGCGCGCCTGAAGGCATGGTGCCCTGGCATGTAGTCTCGGGCATGAGCGGAACCGTCATGGTCCTGCCGCGAGACGGACTCAAGGACGAAAAGGGCAATCCGCTGCGCTATGACCGGGTCTACTATGTCGGCGAGAACGACTTTTATGTCCCCAAGGACGAGAACGGCAAGTACAAGACCTATGGCTCGCCCGGCGAGGCCTATGAGGACACGCTGGAGGTGATGCGCAAGCTGACACCCACCCATGTCGTCTTCAATGGCAAGGTCGGGGCCTTGACCGGCGAAAATGCCCTCAAGGCGAAGGTCGGCGAGACGGTCCTCGTGGTCCATTCGCAGGCCAACCGCGACACGCGCCCCCACCTGATCGGTGGCCATGGCGACTATGTGTGGGAGACCGGCAAGTTCAACAACCCGCCTGAGAAGGATCTGGAGACCTGGTTCATCCGGGGCGGCTCGGCAGGAGCGGCGCTCTATACGTTCCTGCAGCCCGGCGTCTACGCCTATGTCAACCACAACCTCATCGAGGCCTTCGAACTGGGCGCGGCGGCGCATTTCAAGGTCGAGGGCACCTGGAATGACGATCTGATGAAGCAGGTGCGTCCGGCAGGCCCCATCGAGGCTAAAAACGGTACGATGTAGTGGTTCGAGGCTCCGCTTCGCTCCATACCTCACCATGAGGTTGAGTGCGGTGGCGCCTCCCCCGACGATGAAGTGCAGCGACGGCAGCTCTCTTGCCCTCATCCAGAGGTGCGCAGCGAAGCGGAGCCTCGAAGGACGAGGGTGAGAGAGCGGGTTACGGAGCAACGGCAATGCGCGCAATTCCCATTTCCCTGCTGGCCCTCGGCTCGGCGGCACTGCTCGGCGCAGGCGTTCCATCCGGCCTGGACAAATCCTCGACCGCAGCGCCATTGGCACCCGCTCTGGTGCGTATCGAGCCGGGCGAATTCCGCTACCGCGTCGCGGGCGAGTTCACAGTTGAGGGACAGCCGGTCGATGGCCCCCTCATCCGCATGAAGATAAAGCGGCCGTTTTCGATCATGGAAACGCAGGTGAGCGAGGCGGATTATGCCGCTTGCGTCGCGGATGGCGCATGTCAGGCGCGCGACGGCGGCGGGAGCCGCCCGGACTTTCCGGCGGTCGGCGTCAATTGGCAGGATGCGACAGCCTATGCCGACTGGCTGTCCCGGCAAACCGGCCAGCGCTGGCGTCTGCCGACGGATGAGGAATGGTGGCTCGCCGCCGGCTCGCGCGCGAAGGACGAAGCGCTCGGGGTAAGCGCCAATGGCGGCTTTGCCGAACGCTGGCTTGCGAAATACGATCAGGAAGCGCTGCGCAAGACCACGGCGGAAAAAGCGCCGCGTCCTTTCGGCTCCTTCGGAATGAATGAAAACGGCCTGCTCGATATCGCCGGCAATGTCTGGGAATGGACGGATAGTTGTTTCACCCGGCAGGCGCTTGGGCCGGAAGGCGCGCCGAAGGGTGAGCTGACGGTCAATTGCGGCGTGCGTGTCGTGGCGGGCGAGCATCGCTCCTACATCACCGATTTCATCCGCGACCCGCGCTCGGGCGGCTGCTCGGTCGGCACGCCGCCGGCCAATCTCGGTTTCAGGCTGGTGCGGGACGATGACGAAGGCTCGCTCTTCTCGCGCCTGCTGGCGAGCGTAAGGGGGAGCCGCTCATGGCACGAATGGCCGAGGATCGAATAGTCAGGCGTCTTCACCCGCGATGGTAGCGAGATGGCGCGGTTCGCGCACGATCATCCTCCGCCGGCCGCTGGCGACGAAGCCCCTCTCCTCCCAGGTGCTGAAGGTGCGGCTGACGGTGTAGAGCGTCGTCCCCGTCATCTCCGCCAGATCCTGCCGGGAGAGCGGGAAGGCCAGTTCGATACCACGCGCGGTGCGCCGCCCTGCCTGGCGGATCAGCCGCAGGACGGTGCGGGCGATGCGCTGCTCGACGCCTTCGACGGAAAGCTCCGTGAGGCGCTGCTGCATCTCCTGATAGCGCTGGTTGAGAATGTTAAGGGCATTCATGGCGATGGGGGGATGATCGGCCATGATCTGGCGGATGGTCTTGCGGGACCAGCCAATGAGATGGCTTTCACGGACGGCCACCACGGTGGCGGGATGATGCGGATCGCTGCTGAGGGCGGCATGGCCGGCCAGTCCGCCGGGGCCGAGATAGCGCAGAATCAGCTGATGGCCGGAGAGGGTCATCTGCGTCGTCCGCAGATAGCCGTCGAGCACGATATAGAGGCTCGCCGCTTCATCGCCTTGGTGAAACAGCGGCTCATGCTGAGCGACGTGAACGGAGAATCCGAGCGCGTGCAGGCGTTGAAGCGCTTCTTCCGGAACATTCCGGAAAAGCTCCGCCTCTCCTAGGATGTCGAGAGCTGAACGACGCTCCATCTGCGCCCCATATACCCCATCCCTGCCCCCACCGGCAGGGTTCGGCATACACATGGCATCAACGCCCACCTTCCTCTTTGTCTCCGGGCAAAGACTCAAAGAAAAGGATGGGTAGGTTTTGATTTGCAAAGCCTGATCCGAACGGAGTGCCATGATGCTTGATGTCAACAAGCTGGATCTTGTCCGCCACCGCGAACCGGCGACCTTCGCCGACCGGGCGGCAGCGGGAATTTCGTGTATGATGTCCGCCGCCGCACGCGTACTTTTCGGACGGCGCTATGGCAGCCATGCCGTCGTTCTGGAGACGATCTCCGCTGTGCCCGGCATGGTGGCGGCGACATTGCTGCATCTGAAATGCCTGCGCCGGATGATCGACGACCGGGGCTGGGTCCGGGTCTTCATGGAAGAGGCCGAGAACCAACGCGCCCATCTGATGGTCTTCGTCGCGATTCGCCGTCCGATCCCTCTAGAACGGCTGCTGATCGTTCTCGCGCAGGGCGCGTTCTACAACGCCTTCTTCCTGCTCTATCTTCTCTCTCCGCGCACCGCCCATCGGCTGGCGGGCTATCTTTCGGAAGCGGCGGTGCGTGGTTATTCGCATTTGCTCGGCTGCATCGAACGAGGCGAGCAGGTGGACATTCCCGCTCCATCCGCCGCCATCGCCTATTGGGACCTGGAGCCGGAAGCGCGTCTGAGGGACGTCATCAAAGCCATGCGCGAGGACGAAGCGATCCATCGCGACATCAATCACACCTTCGCCGACGCGCTGGCGAAGGGCGACCCTCTGCCCGAGCGGCTCCTTACTGAGTGAAGAACAGAACGGCCGCAATCGCGACGGAGCAGATGACCGCCGTCACCGTGCCTGTCGTGCTGACGACGCCCATACGGTGCATCGCGAGCGCGAAGATAGCGATGAGCGGCGCCGCCACCGTCAGTCCAAGCTGTGCCTCACTCATGAAATAACGCCGCCTCCTTTGGTCTATGCCAGCATTATCGCCGAAAGCAAATGCGGGCTGTTTGTGCCGTGACAATGAAGAACGCGCTTGCCTCACCTATCACACCCCTATGAGCGAACGGACGCAGACGGAAAGCCCGGCGGAAACAGGCGGATGGGGCGCGTTATCGGAGCTGCCCGGCCATCCGATGATGTGGGTGCTGATCTTCAGCGAGATCGTCGCCTTCGGGGCGATGCTCATCGCCTTCTCCATAGCGCGGGCGGCTTATCCCGATATCTTCGCGGCCGGACGGGCGAGGCTTAACCCCGCCATCGGCGGCCTCAACACGATCGTGCTCCTGACCAGCGGCTGGCTCGCCACCTGGGCCGTCCGCGCGCGGGAACACGGGTGCGCGTCATCGGCGCGGCTGCTTCTTGCGGGCGCGATGTTTTTCGGCCTCGTCTTCGTGGCGGTGAAGCTATTCGAATATGCGACGAAGCTAGAAGCGGGTATCGGGCTCGAAACCGATAATTTCTTCACCCTCTATTTTCTCATGACCGGGTTCCACCTCCTGCATGTCCTGCTCGGGATCGTCATCCTCGGCGTCGTCGCCTTTTCGGGCGCGGTCGAGAATGTACGGACCGGGGCCGCCTTCTGGCATATGGTCGATCTCGTCTGGATCGTCATGTACCCCCTCATCTATCTGGTGCGCTGATGCCGTTCGATCTCGCGCGTGTCTGGGCTGTCCTCGTCGTCTTGAGCCTCGCGACGCTGCTCACGGGTTTCGCCGGCTGGCCGGCGCTTGCCGCCAACACCACCGTCCTTTTCATCGCCATCGCCAAGGCCCGGTTCATCCTCCTCGATTTCCTCGAATTGCGACATGTGCCGCGGATGTGGCGGACGTTGTTCTGGTGGTGGCTGGCGCTGGTCTGCGGGGCGGGGGTGGGAGTTTCTTTTTGGCGTATGTATGGAATTGCTTTTTGACGTAGGGAGGTGCCCCCCTTTCCCCCCTCAGCTTGTCGGCCAACAAAGAGCGCCGGCCTTTCCCCCGCTACTTTCCCCGAGCTTCAATTCATCACCTCGGAGAGGGTCGCGATGGCGGAAAGCCTCACCAAATCGGCAGCGAGAAACGTCTTTTACGGCGGCTCGCTGTTTTTCTTCATCATCTTCGTCGGGCTCACCGCCCATAGCCATTTCTATATGGTCAACACTTCCACGGACAAAACCACGCTCACCGCCTCGGTGGCGCGGGGCAAGCATGTGTGGGAAAGGAACGCCTGCATCAATTGCCACACGCTGCTCGGCGAAGGCGCCTATTTCGCGCCGGAACTCGGCAATCTCTGGGTGCGCTGGGGCGGCGACAAGGACCCGGCGGCAGCGCGGGAGATGCTCAAATCCTGGATGGACTCCCAGCCCTCGCGCGTCGAGGGCCGCCGGCAGATGCCGCAGTTCCACCTGACGGACGCCGAAGTCTCGGACCTCGCCGATTTCCTCGAATGGACGAGCCGCATTAACACCCAGAAATGGCCTCCCAACAACGCGGGCTGATAATCATGAAGTACAAGACCCAACGGATCGCGCTGCTCTATTTCTACGGCGCTCTCACCCTGTTCCTTGCGCAAATCCTGTTCGGCGTGCTGGCCGGGACGATCTATGTCCTGCCGAACACGCTGTCCGAACTCCTGCCCTTCAACATCGTGCGCATGATCCATACCAATGCGCTGGTCGTGTGGCTGCTGATGGGCTTCATGGGCTCCACCTATTATCTGCTGCCGGAGGAAACCGAGACGGAGCTTTACAGCCCCAAGCTCGCCATCCTGCAATTCTGGCTGTTCTTCGCGGCGGCGGGCGTCGCGGTGGTGGGCTATCTCTTCCGAATCCATGAGGGGCGGGAGTTTCTGGAACAGCCCTTTGCCATCAAGGTCGGCATCGTCGTCGTGGCGCTGATGTTCCTCTTCAACGTGACGATGACGGCACTCAAAGGCCGCAAGACCACGGTGACGAACATTCTCCTGCTCGGCCTGTGGGGCATGGCGCTGTTCTTCCTCTTCGCCTTCTACAATCCGGCCAATCTCGCGCTCGACAAGATGTACTGGTGGTATGTCATCCATCTCTGGGTCGAGGGCGTGTGGGAACTGATCATGGCGTCCATCCTCGCCTTCCTCATCATCAAACTGAACGGCGTCGATCGCGAGGTGGTGGAAAAGTGGCTCTATGTCATCATCGGGCTGGCGCTGTTCTCCGGCATTCTCGGCACCGGCCATCATTATTACTGGATCGGTGCCCCCGGTTACTGGCAGTGGATCGGCTCGCTGTTCTCGACGCTTGAGGTCGCGCCCTTCTTCGCCATGGTCGTCTTCGCCGTGACCACGACCTGGAAGGCCGGACGCCGCCATCCCAACCGGGCCGCGCTGCTCTGGTCGGTCGGCTGCTCGATTATGGCCTTCCTCGGCGCGGGCGTCTGGGGCTTCCTGCACACGCTTTCGTCGGTCAATTACTACACCCACGGCACGCAGGTGACCGCCGCTCATGGGCATCTGGCCTTCTTCGGCGCCTATGTGATGCTCAACCTCGCCGTCATGGCCTATGCCTGGCCGGAGCTGAAAGGCCGCGCGCCCTATAACCAATGGCTGTCCATGGCAAGCTGCTGGATCATGTGTACCGCGATGATGGTGATGACCTTCGCACTCACCTTCGCCGGTGTCGTGCAGGTGCATCTCCAGCGCGTGCTGGGCGAGAGCTACATGGATGTGCAGGACCAGCTCGCGCTGTTCTACTGGATCAGGCTCGGCTCCGGCGTGGCGGTGCTCGTCTCGGTGCTGATGTTCCTGTGGGCGCTGCTCGTGCCGGGCAAGGCTTCGGCCACGCGCCAGACCCCGGCCCTGCAAGCGGCGGAATAGGAGTCGGATATGAACAGTCCCATGCCCGACATTCCGTATTACGTCCCCGCCGGCAATGAATGTACGCTCTTCGAGCATGCATGGCGGCGGAACCTGCCCGTGCTGCTCAAAGGCCCGACCGGCTGCGGCAAGACCCGCTTCGTCGCCCATATGGCGGCGCGGCTGGGGCTGAACCTCACCACCGTCTCCTGCCATGACGATCTGACCGCCGCCGACCTGACCGGCCGCTATCTCCTGAAGGGCGGCGAGACGGCATGGTTGGACGGGCCGCTGACCCGAGCGGTGCGGGAGGGCGCCATCTGCTATCTCGATGAGGTGGTGGAGGCGCGCAAGGATGTGGCGGTGGTGCTCCACCCCCTCACCGACGACCGCCGCATCCTGCCGCTGGAGCGCACGGGCGAGGAAATCCGCGCGCCTGACAGCTTCATGCTCGTCGTCTCCTACAATCCCGGCTACCAGAACCTGTTAAAAGCGCTCAAGCCCTCCACCCGCCAGCGCTTCATCGCCATCGAGTTTAGCTTCCTGCCGCCTGAGCAGGAAGTGGCTGTCGTCGCCGCCGAGGGCGGATTGGCGGAAGAGAAGGTGTACCCCTTGGTACGGCTGGCGGGGCGTTTACGTGCATTGAAGGGGCAAGATCTGGAAGAAGGCGTCTCCACCCGCCTCATCGTCTACTGCGCCACCTTGGCAGCCGCCGGGCTGGACATGGCGGAAGCCATCCGCGCCGCAATGATCGAGCCGCTGACGGATGAAGCGGATGTGCGCGAGGCACTGAGCGAGATTGCGCGGGCGGTGGTGGGGTGAGGGAAGCGTTGGTGCGAGGCCACCCCCTGTCCTGCCGGACATCTCCCCCATCCCTCCGGTCGTCATCCTCGGGCTTGACCCGAGGATCCACGGCAAGGGGGCGGAAATGGTACTATCATTCGCAACGGGATCGTAAAATGATCACGACTGATATTGGCCACCACTACTAGCTGGAACCCGTTGACACGGTTGAAGTGTCAGTGCCCCTCAGCCGTGGATCCTCGGGTCAAGCCCGAGGATGACGACCGGAGGGGTGGGAGATGTCCGGCAGGACAGAGGGGGGCCGGTTCCGCCAACGTGTCCATCCATAGAGATATTCATGCTTGATTTCCTCGAACTGGAAGAAACCGTCGGCCGTGCCTGGCACCGTCTGGTAGGCGATGCGGCGAGTTATCCGCGCCATCTGGAACATGGCGTAGCGCTGGAAGAGATGCGCGGCCCGCTGGCCGTCTTCTTTCGCGGCGTGGGCGGCGAGGCGGGGGTGCAGCTTGCAGCCAGCGCGGCGCGGTCGTTTCGCCATCGGCTGAATTTTCGCCAGCGCATCGGCATGACCGAGGAACGGCTGGAGCAGCCGCGCCGCGATTCCAGCACGCTGTTCCTGCCCGCGCGGATCGATCTTTTCCCCTCCCAAAGGCTGAACCGGCTCGCTTATTTCTGGCTGGCCGCCTACGCCGCCCATGTGCCGCCGGCGACGAGCGGCCACACCGATCCGCTCTCGCGCGATGTGACGGCGCTTCTGACCGCGCGGGACACCGTTGCCCGCGTGATCGCCGCCTGTCCGGGCCTTGTTCCCTGCTATCGCGCGCTTGCCTCGGCGCTCGCCGCCGCGCGGCCGGAGCGCAAATTGCCTGATTTGGAAAATGAAATCGAGCGCATCGTGACCGGCCTTCTGCGGGGCGAGGATACGCCCGGCCTTGATGACCTCTCCGAGGCCCTGCGCGCCGGACGGCTTTCCGCGCCGTTCGGCTACCAGCCCTTCCTGCCCGTGCCGCTCTGGACCGATGTCGCGCACCGCCCGCCAGAGGCAGCGGCGGAAGGCGATGAGCCGGCGGAGGCCAGCAGGCTTGCCCCGGTCGTGGATATGCGCAAGCGGCTTGCGCATCGCCGCGAGGACGATCAGGCGCAAAGGCGCGATCCCTTCGTGCTCAACCGTTTCGAAAAGATGCTGAGTCTGGCCGAAATGGTGAATGTCAACCGCCCGTCCGACGATGACGAGGATGAGAATGCGCGGAAGGCCGCCGACGATATCGAGGATCTGACCATCTCCCGCCGTCATCAGAGCAGGCCCGCCGCGCGGCTGAAATTCGATCTCGATCTGCCGCCCGAGGCAGTGGACACGGCTATTCTTACCGGCCTTTTGACCTATCCCGAGTGGGACTATACGCGCAAAGCCTATCTCCCCGCCCATTGCCGCGTCCTCGCCTCGCCGGCAAGCGAGGAAGGAGAAACATGGTCACCCGACCCGGCGGCCATGCGGCGCATCGCCCGCGTACGGCGGCAGTTCGAGGCGCTGCGGCCCCGCCGCGAGAGCTTGCGGGCGCAAACCGATGGCGAGGAAATCGACATGGATGCGCTGGTGCGTCATTTGAGCGAAATCCGCGCCGGCGGCGCCGGTTCCGACCGCGTCCATCAGATGAGCCGGCCCTTGCGGCATGATCTGGCGGTGACGCTGCTCGTCGATGTGTCGCTTTCGACCGACGCCTGGGTGGACGGCCACCGCGTGCTCGACGTGGAGAAGGAAGCGCTCATGACGCTAGCACACGGGCTTGCCGCCTGCGGTGACAACAGTTCCATCCTCACCTTCACCTCGCGCCGCCGCTCATGGGTGCGGGTCGAGACGGTGAAGGATTTCGGCGAGCCGATGAGCGCCCGCATCGAGCGGCGCATCGAGGCGCTGAAGCCCGGCTATTACACCCGCATCGGCGCGGCCCTGCGCCACGCGACGGCGGGGCTCGCCGCGCAAGCAAACCGCAAACGCCTGCTGATCGTGCTGACGGACGGCAAGCCGAACGATGTCGATCATTATGAAGGCCGGTTCGGCATCGAGGACACGCGCCGCGCAGTGGCCGAAGCACGGCGGGCAGGCATTGCCGTCTTCGGCGTCACCATCGATGCGCAGGCGCAAAACTATTTCCCCACCCTCTTCGGCCACGGCGGCTACGCCATCGTCGGCAAGATCACCCGCCTGCCCTCGGCGCTCCCGGCGATCTACCGGGAGCTGACGAAATAGCGCGCGGAGCCGAGCCGATGTTTACTCGCCTGCAGCGGGGGCCGCACTCATGTCCATCCACACCGGCTCGAAGACATGGCCGTCGAGATCCTCGAAGGAACGCCCATACATGAAGCCCAGATCCTGCGGCGCGCGCGGGTCGGCCTTGCCTCCGGCGTCAGCCGCGGCTTCGGTGATGCGGTCCACCGCCTCGCGGCTGTCGCATGAAAGCGCGATCAGCACACCCGTCGCCTCATGGGCATCGGCAATAGGCTTGGTGGTGAAAGTCGCGAAAAACTCCTCCTTCAACAGCATGAAGATGATGGTATCGGACCACATCATCGACGATGCTTTCTCATCGCTGAATTGCGGGTTCTTCGTGCAGCCGATCGCCTCATAGAAGCGGGTTGCAGCGGCGAGATCCTTCACCGGCAGATTAACGAAAATCATCTTTGACATTGGGCTCTCCTTGGCTCCCTAGGTTAAGTTCAATTACAGGTTTTCCTGCCTGATCGTGTCGCTGGGATGAATACAGATCATTTCCAAGCGCCCGATGCCGACATTCTCGAAACGATGCGGAACATTGGCCGCCGCGACGACGATATCCCCCGCATGGGCACGGGTTTTGTCCCCGCCCACGGTGAATTCCGCCTCGCCTTCCCGCACCATCCATGTCTCCTGATAGGGGTGGACATGGAGCGCCGATCCCCTGCCCGGCGCGGCGTCGATGAGGAAAAACGAGACCGGCCCTCCCAGTTCACGCCCCTCGAAGCGGACCGTGCGGCTGTCGCCGTGCTGCGGCTGCTTATTGCGTAGCGTCCTGTACATAGCGGTCGCTCTCCTCGACTTCAGACTATCTTCACGTGAAGATATTTCATATGATTATCTTCACGTCAAGATAAATATCTTCACACCGAGATATCTTTGCGAACGCTGCGGCTTTCTATATGGTCCGCCCGCTGACTATTGAGGACAGAATGACGAACGAAACCGATGAGAATGGGAAGCGCGCCGGAGAAGACCATGTCGACCGGCTCCGGCGGCAATGGGCGCGGGAATTGCCTGACCTCGATACCGAGCCGATGGCGATTTTGGGCCGCGCCTTGCGGTTGACGAACCTTGTGCGGCCCAGCATCGAGGAAACTTTCGCCGGATTGGGGCTCGACCGCGGCGAATTCGATGTGATCTCGACCCTGCGGCGCTCCGGCCCGCCCTATCGCCTGACTCCGACGGAGATGTATTCGTCGCTGATGATTTCCTCCGGCGGCCTCACCCACCGGCTCGACCGGCTGGAAAAGGCGGCGCTGATCCGGCGCGAGAAATCACCGAGTGATGGACGCAGCGTCGAGGTGGTTCTTACAGAAGAAGGTGCGGCGCTCGCAGAAAAGGCCTTCCGCGCGGATATGGCCAGCGAATCGCGGTTTTTGCAGGCGCTTGCCCCAGGGGAACGTGAGACGCTGGCCGGGCTATTGCGGAAGCTGATTATTGGGATTGAGCGTACTGAAGAGGTATGAAGGGACGCACCGGCATCGCCCGATGCGTCCCCAGCTTTCATTACTGCAGCAGCGCCTTCGCCTCTTCGATCCCCAACGCTTCGGGCCGGGTGCAGGTCGTCTCGACCTCGACGAAGCGCTTTTCCTCGCCGGAGCGCAGGATCGAGAGCATCACGTCCACGCCATGCAGCGCGCGCTCGAGCGAGCAGCGCATGTCGCGGCCCTCGACGATGGCTGCGGCCATGTCGGCGAGGCCTGCCGTGCGGTAGTTCGCCATCGCGCCTTGCGGATGCTCCTGATTGGCGACGCCGAACGGATGCTCCCATACTTCGAGAGGTGTCGGTTCCGCCTTATCCGAGCCGACGAACAACACGTCGCCGCCGAAGAAGTTCGGGTCGGGCAGGTAGAGCGAGCCATCGGTGCCGTAAAGCTCCATATTGCCGTGGCGATGCGCCCAGACATCCCAGCTCGCCGAGAGCGTGACCGTCGCGCCTTCAACGAATTCAAGGATCGCATGGATGGTGGTCGGTGTCTCGACCGTAATCGTCTCCCCCTTGCGCGGCTCGGAGGAGATGGTGCGGGTCGGCGTCCCCATGGACGTGACCGCCGCCACGCGCTTCACGGGGCCGAGCAGGTTGACGAGATTAGCGATGTAATAAGGCCCGAGATCGAGGATCGGGCCACCGCCGGGCTTGAAGAAGAAGTCGGGATTGGGGTGCCAATGCTCCATGCCGTGGCTCATGACATGACAGGTGCCCGACGTGATCGTGCCGGCCTTGCCCTCGTCGATCGCCTTGCGGGCAAGCTGGTGCGCGCCGCCGAGGAAGGTGTCGGGCGCACAGCCGACCTTCAGGCCCTTCTCGTCGGCGAGCTTCTTGAGCTCCAGCCCCTGTTCCAGCGACAGCACCAGCGGTTTTTCCGAATAGGCGTGCTTGCCGGCCTCGAGAATCCGCTTCGTCACCGCGTAGTGCGCATCGGGGATGGTGAGGTTGACGATAATGTCGATCTCGTCATTCGCGAGCAGCTCATCGACACTCTGCGCCTTGATGCCGAATTCCTCTGCCCGCAACTGCGCGGCAGCGGGGTTGGCGTCGGCGCAGGCGCGCATCTCGATGCGCTTGAACAGCGGCGCCAGTTTCAGATAGGTGGTCGAGATATTACCGCAGCCGATAATGCCGACACCGAGGGTCTTTCGCATTTAAGTCTCCAGATTTCAGAATTATGAAGCGGCCTTATCCTGGACCGCTCCTTTGCCGGTTCAGTGAGGCGCCGCCCAAAGGCGCTTGGCCGTCTCGAGCGAGCGGGTGGCAAAGCGCGTGGCGTCGCTGGGATTGTCGTGTTCCATGACGAGATATTGCACAGGGGTCTTGTGCAGCACCTTCATGATGCCGGCCCAGTCGACGGTGCCGTGGCCGACATCGGCCCAGCCATCCTCATCCGTGTTCTCGCCCGCCGGGGCGATATCCTTGACATGGGCAGCCGTGATCCGGTCGCCATAGGCGGCGATCCATTCGAGAGCGTTCGCGCCGCCGCGAATGATCCAGGCGATATCCGCCTCCCAGGAAAGGTCCGGTGCGGCTTCGAAGATGCGCTGCTGCGGCACGGAGCCGTCCGCAAGCGGCAGGAACTCGAATTCATGATTGTGCCAGCCGAAAATATAGCCCGCCTTGCGGAAGGGCTCTCCGGCTTTCTGCAGCCGTTCGCCGAAGGCGCTCCAGCCCGCAGCGTCAACGGGGCGGAGATCCGGCAGCAGATACGGGCAATAGATCGCCTTCATGCCGAGCGTCCCGGCGATTTCGAGCGCGCGGTCCGTCTCGTTTTCCAGCATGTCGATGCCGAAATGGCCGGTCGGCATGGCAAGGCCGTTTTCATCAAGGCTTTTCTTGAGACCGGCGAGATCGGTGTAAACCCCGCCATAGCCCTCGACATTGCGATAACCGGCCTTGGCGAGCATCGACAAGGTTTCGCCCAGCGGGAAATTGCGCGAGCTATAAAGCTGATAGGAAAATTCCGTCATTTGTCACGTCCTTCTGGATGAGATGGATTTCGGGAGCTCGAATAGAGATCGCGCACCAGCAATGTGGCGGCGGCCTTCGCCGCCTCTTCCGGGCTGGCGGTGAAAGTGAGGCTCGCGCCCTGTCCGGGGTAGAGCGTCAGCGCATTATCAGAAAATCGGCCCCGTGCCTCGCATTCCAGCGTCACGAACAGCGCCAGTCTCGAGGCTTCGAGAGAGATCGACAGCCCTTCGCCGGTGGGCGTCACGGAGATATTGATGCCGGGGTTTTCGAGCGCGAGCGCCTTATAGGGAACCGGCGTGAAATGATCCAAGCCCGCACCGCCATCCGATGCGGACCAGCGGTAGCAAAGGATCGCGCCTTCGTGAATCTCATCGAGCGCGACACGGGCAATGTCCACCGCGCGGTCGGGCGGCACGGTTGCCTGCGCGCGCTGCAAGGGTGTGACCTTGCCGGCCATGTCGAGCGCGAGGATTTCCAGGCCGAGATCGACCGGCTGCGACGTGTCGTTAACGGCATAGAAGACGACGTCCGCCCCGCTCCTATCGGGAATCGCACTCACCGCCACCGGCGCAAAGAAGCGCCGCGCCATATAATGCAGCACCTTCCAGCCCCCGCCATAATCAAGGCTCGACCAGGAAGCCACGGGCCAGGTGTCGTTCAATTGCCAGTAAAGCGCGCCCATGCAATGGGGCTTCAGCGAGCGCCAATATTCGACAGCCGTGCGGATCGCCAGCCCCTGCTGGATCTGGCTCAAATAGACGAAATTCTCGAATCCATCGGGGAAGCGGAAATAGCGAAACATCGTCTCGGCGATGCGCGCATTGCCGCCCGCATTCTTCTGATGCGCCTCCATAACAGGCGAGGCGATGTTCATCTCCTGCGCTCCCGCGAATGTCCGGATCACGGACATCGAAGGGAAGGACTGAAAACCGAATTCCGAGCAGAAACGCGGATTGACGTTCCGGTATTCGTGAAAAGATTTCCCCTCGTGCCAGACGCTCCAGAAATGCATGTCGCCGGAGGAATCGTCATGCCAGGCATCGCCGAAGCTCATCGGCCCCGGCGAAGGGCTCGACGGCCACCAATCGGCGTCCCGCACCGTCTCCTTCAGCGCGCGCTCGATGGCGCGGTTGAGCCGGTCATAGCTGACGAGATAACGATCACGGTTATCACGCGATTCCTCGAACCAGTTAAGCGCGCCGATGAGCTCATTGTCACCGCACCAGAGGGCGATGCAGGCGTGGTGCGACAGCCGCGCCGCCTGATAGCGCACTTCCGCGTCCACTTCCGTTAGGAAATCCGGCGTCGAGGGGTAAAGATTGCAGGCGAACATGAAGTCCTGCCAGACCATCAGCCCGAGCTCGTCGCAGAGATCGTAGAACCAGTCCGGCTCGTAGAAGCCGCCGCCCCAGACGCGGATCATATTCATGTTGGCGTCGACGGCGGATTGGAGGAGATCGCGGGTCGCCTCGGGATTTATGCGCGAGGGCAGCGCGTCCTGCGGAATCCAGTTCGCGCCCCGGCAGAAGATTTCCCGCCCGTTGACACGGAAAAGGAAGCGGTTGCCCGCCTCATCCGGCTCCGTCACCAATTCGATCTGGCGCAGGCCGATGCGGCGGGTTTGGGTAGCGTTCCCGATGTGGATATCGAGCCGATGGAGCGGCTGCTCGCCGCTGCCCGCCGGCCACCAGAGCTTCGGTGCATCGATATGAACGATTTCCGTGAGACGGTTAGTGCCGGGGGAAACGGTCACCTCACCGGACAGGACCTGCCCATCGAAGTGAATCGCGTATGGCACGGTCTCCCCGCGCCGGGCTTCCATGTCGATTTCCACGTCGAGGCGGACAGCCCCACCCTCATGATGCTGGTGAACCAGAACCCGCGCGATGTGGATATTCTCGGCTCGTGTGAGTTCGATATGCCCGTAAAGACCGAAGGGCGCGATGGCGATGTTCCAGTCCCAACCGAAATGGCACTGGACCTTGCGCAGCATATTGCCGTTCGGGATCGGTGAATTGCTCGCATGATAAGGCACATAGAAAGGCTGCGCCTCCTGCAGCGCCTGCCCGGCCCGGACATTGGAGCGGAAAAGGATCTCAATGCGGTTCTCGCCCGGCTGCAGCGCATGGGAAACATCGACGCGAAACCGCCGGAAACTGTTCGCCGCCTCCAGCACGGTTTTGCCGTTGATGCTGATTTCGGCGACCGTATCGAGATAGTTGAGATCGAGCACCCAGCCATCGAGCGGCGCATTTGCGGGTATTTCGAATGTGCGGCTGATCCGCCAGTCCTCTTCGGCAATCCAGCGCAGACCATATTCATTGCGGCCGAAATAGGGATCGGGAATCGCTCCTGCCTTATGCAGCGCGGATATGGCGTCGCCCGGCACTGCCATGGAGAGGTCATGACGGCCCCTTGCATCGCGCAGCCGCCAGTTGCCTGCGAGGTCGATGGTGTGTTCGGGGCTTGGGTGGGTGGGGATGTTCACGATGCTGGATTCTTTTTAAATGAATGGGTCGGCRGGACAGCGCCCCCCTCTGTCCTGCCGGACATCTCCCCCGCAAGGGGGGAGATTACGCCGTCATGGACGCGCAACACCAATCGCGAGCGATGCAGAATGGACGGTGATAGCCGTGTCAGCCAATCTCCCCCCTTGCGGGGGAGATGTCCGGCAGGACAGAGGGGGGCGCCTCGCGATGCCATCAAAACACAATCCGCCTAAACCCGCTCCTCAGTCCGCGCATCGAACAGCGAAGCCATCCCTGCATTGAAATGCAGCTTGACCTGATCGCCCGCGCGGTAGCGCTTGCCGGATTCCACGCGCACGGAGAGCGGCTTGCCTGATGCTTTCAGCCAGACGAGACTATCCGCGCCCATCGGCTCCTCGAGATCGACGGTTGCGTCGTGACCGTCCCCCTCCCCGCCAATGCGGATATGCTCGGGCCGCACGCCCAGCACGACCTCGCGCCCCGGCGTCAGCGCCTCGCCTGGCTCATAGCCGTCGAGCGGGATTTCAAGTGCGTCCGACCGGAAGACCGGCCTACCGTCCTTCTGCCCAAGCGCGCCGGAGATAAAATTCATCGAGGGCGAGCCGATGAAGCCTGCGACGAAAAGATTGCGCGGCTTGTTGTAGATCGTCAGCGGGTCGTCCAGCTGCTGCACAACCCCGCCCTTCATGACGGCGATGCGGTCGGCCAAGGTCAGCGCCTCGATCTGGTCGTGGGTGACATAGATCATGGTATTGCCGAGCTTGTGATGCAGGCGCTTGATCTCGACGCGCAGTTCGGAGCGCAGTTTCGCGTCGAGGTTCGACAGCGGCTCGTCAAACAAAAAGACATCCACATCGCGCACCAGCGCGCGTCCGATCGCCACGCGCTGCCGCTGACCGCCGGAGAGCGCGGAGGGCTTGCGCTGCAGGAACGGCTCGATCTGCAGAATTTCGGTGGCGCGGGCGATGCGCTCCTTTATCTCGTCCTTCGGCACGCCCGCGACGCGCAGGCCGAAGGACAGGTTCTTCTCAACCGTCATTTGCGGATAAAGCGCATAGGACTGGAACACCATGCCGATGCCGCGGTCCTTCGGCTCTTCCCAGGTGACGTTCTTGCCCTTGATGAAGATCTGCCCCTCGGAAATGTCCAGGAGCCCGGCAATGCAGTTCAAAAGCGTAGACTTGCCGCAGCCGGATGGCCCGAGCAGCACGAGGAATTCGCCCTCGCGGATGTCGAGATCGAGCTTTTTCAGCACATTGACCGTGCCGAAATTCAGCGACAGATCTCTGATCGAAACGCTCGTGTCTGCGTGTGTATCGGTCTTCATCAGCATCATCCCTTCACCGCTCCCGCCGCAATGCCCCGGACGAAATAGCGCCCGGAGAAGAAATAGATGAGGAGCGGCACCGCGCCCGTGAGGATCGTCGCGGCCATGTTGACATTGTATTCCTTGACGCCCTGAACCGAGTTCACGACGTTGTTGAGCTGCACCGTCATCGGGAAATTCTGCGTGCCCGCGAAGATCACGCCGAAGAGGAAGTCGTTCCAGATGCCGGTCACCTGAATGATGATCGCCACGACGAAGATCGGCAGCGACATCGGCAGCATGATCTGCAGGAAGATGCGCCAGAAGCCCGCTCCGTCCACGCGCGCGGCCTTGAAGAGTTCCGGCGGCAGCGCTGCGAAATAATTGCGGAAGAGCAGCGTCAGGATCGGCATGCCGAAGATGGTGTGGATGACGACGACCCCGGCGAGCGTGCCGAAAATGCCGAGCTCGCGCGTGATGATGACGAGCGGATAGAGCATCACCTGATAGGGAATAAACGCGCCGAAAAGCAGGATGGTGAAGAAGACTTCCGATCCCCTAAACTTCCAGTTGGAGAGCGCGTAGCCATTCACCGAGGCGATGAGGATGGAGATCAGCACGCTCGGGATGGTGATCTTCACCGAGTTCCAGAAGCCGGTGCGGATGCCCTCGCAATAAAGCCCGGTGCAGGCCTGGCTCCACGCCTTCACCCAAGGCTCGAAGGTGACTTCGACCGGCGGGGCGAAGATATTGCCGAGGCGTATCTCCGGCATGCCCTTCAGCGACGTCATCACCATGATATAGAGCGGCAGCAGATAATAGAGCGCCGACACGATCAGGACGCCATAGACCATGATGGTCCGGGGCGAGAACATCCGTTTCGGCCGCGCGCCCCAAGGCTCCGCATGGGAGCGCGCCGAGCCCTCGGCCATTGCCACATTCGCCATCAGCCCCTCTCCCCTTTCTTGCCGCCGAATTCGATCATCGCCCAGGGAACGAGGATGATGAGCACGGTGGTGAGCATGACGGTCGAGGCGGCGAGCCCCTGGCCGAGATTGGCCCAACCGAACATGAAATCGTAGACATATTTCGCCGGAACCTCCGTCGAGATGCCCGGCCCGCCATTGGTCATGGCGACGACGAGATCGTAGAGCTTGACGATGCCGGTCGCGATCAGCACCAGCGTGGTGACGAAGACCGGGCGCATCATCGGCAGGATGACGAAGACATAGGTCTTCCAGGTCGGGATGCCATCGACCCGCGCCGCCTTCCAGATTTCCTCATCGATATTGCGCAACCCCGCCAGCATCAGCGCCATAACGAGACCCGTCCCCTGCCACAGGCCGGCGATGACGATGGCGTAGATCGCAAGGCTGCGATTGGAGAGAAGCGCGAAGCTGAAGCTTTCGAAGCCTAAGTCCCGCACAACCTTCTCGATGCCGAGCGGGTTCAATATCCATTGCCAGACGAGGCCGGTGACGATGTGTGACAGCGCGAAGGGATAAAGGAAGATGGTGCGGAAGGCGTTCTCGAAGCGGATCTTCTGATCCATGAACGCGGCGAGGAGGAAACCGATGACGAGGGAGAAAATCAGCGACAGGATGCCGTAGATGGCAAGATTCTTGATCGAAACTTCCCAGCGCGACGCGCCGAACAGCCGCGTATACTGGTCGAAACCGACGAAATTCAGCATCGGCAGCGAGCGCGAGGACGTGAAGGAATAAACCACGGTCCATAGCGTGCAGCCGATAAAGACCACGAGCACCGTCGCAATCATCGGCAGCGCGGCGACCTTGGCGTTCAGGTTGCGGAAAAAGCGTGGGGGCTTTCCGGGCATGGATGGTGTTTCCTGCGAAATCCAAATGTGTGAGGATGTCCCACACAGCTCAATTACCCTCCGCCAACCGCCCTGCGGGCGGATGGCTCGCGCCCTTCCCTCCCCCTTGCGGGGAGGGTTTAGGCGGCGGTGCTCAATGCGCCGCTTCCATAATCTCCGCAAAGCGCTCCTGCATCTCATCGACGCTCATGTCGGGATTGGAGAAGAACTCCGCCATCAGGCCTTCGATCTGGCCCTGCGTATCGGGCGCGCGCAGCTGGTCGGCTGAGGGAATGATGTGATCGGGGTTTTTGAGAAGCTCGATGCCCTTCTTCATGCAGGAGCTGGCGGTATCGAGGTCCACGTCGCCGCGGATCGGGATCGATCCCTTGGCGAGATTGAAGGCGACCTGCGTCTGCTTCGACACAAGCATGCTGGCGAGCTTCAGCTGTGCCTTGGTGACTTCAGGGTCCGTGTTCTTGGGGAAATAGATGGCATCGCCGCCCGACTCCACCACGGGATGGGTGCCTAGCCCCGGCAGGCAGTCATAATCCTTGCCCGCGACCTTGCCGGCCGCGGTGAACTCGCCCTGCGCCCAGTCGCCCATGATCTGGCCGCCGGCCTTGCCGGTCATCACCATGTTGGTCGCCTCGTTCCAGGAGCGGCCGACATAACCGGGATCGGCAAAGGAACGCGCATCGGCGAGCGCCTGGAAGACTTTTTTGAATTCCGGCCCGCGCAAGGCTTCGCTATCCCTGTCCTTGTTGACCTTCAAATAAAGATCCTTGCCGCCAAGCGAGGCTGTCATCACGTTGAACATGCCGCTCACCTGCCAGCCATCGCCGGTGGCCAGCGGGACGATGCCTTTTTCCTTCAGCTTCGGCGCAGCGGCGACGAATTCCGCCCAATTCTTCGGAGCTTCGACGCCCGCCTGTTTGAACGCCTCCGGGTTGGTCCACATCCAGTCCCAGGAATGGATGTTGAGCGGCACGCAATACAGCTTGCCCTCGAACGTGCAGGAGTCGAGCAGGCTCGCGGGACGGATGAAATTCCTCCAGCCTTCCTTTTCCGCAAGCTCGGTCAGGTCGGTCATCAGCCCCGCCTGCACCAGTTCCTCCGCCTGACGCCCATGGTTCAGCTGCGTGGCGCCCATCGGATTGCCGCCGAGGATACGGCTGACAATGATCGGGCGCGCGCCGCTGCCGCTGCCGGCCAGCGCACCATCCACCCATTTGTCGCCGCCGAGCTTGTTGAACTCTTCCGCCAGCACCTTGACGGCAGCGGCTTCACCGCCCGAGGTCCACCAATGGGTGACCTCGAGGTCGGCGGCCTGCGCAAGCGAAATGCTGGAAAATGCAACCGAAGCGGACAAAGCCGCAATCAGACCATAACGCATCCGATGTTCCTCCCAAAATCTGAAACGTTTCAGATCATCGTATTCAAAACAGCCGCACATGCAAGAGCCGAAATAGCTTTGAAAGGCGTTTCTAACGCTATTTTCCCATTATATGTTGAAATTATTAGATAATTTTTTCAGCGCAATTTTCTGCACATGCGCTGCTCTGGAATCTGTAACGTTACAGATTTTTGCAACGCCGCAAAATGTTGGCTTCGCTTGGGAACCATTCTTTGGCCGTTGCATTGACTTGCGGTTGCGGACAATATGTCCTTAATCTTGTGGATCGAAGAGGGAGGACATTCGATGCGAAGAACAATTCTCTGGGGAATCGCGGCGGCTCTGATGACCGCTGTTTCGGCTCACGCGGCAGACCTCAAATTCAAGCCCGGCGAGGACCAGCGCTTCAACTGGAAGAGCTATGAGGAGTTTAAGGCCGGTCACGACCTGAAGGGCCAGACCCTGACGGTGTTCGGCCCATGGCGTGGGGAGGACGAGACGCTGTTCAAGTCCGTCGCCGCCTATTTCGAGGAGGCGACCGGTGCGAAGCTCAATTACTCCTCATCGGAAAATTACGAGCAGCAGATCGTCATCGACACACAGGCGGGCAGCCCGCCCAATGTCGCCATCCTGCCGCAGCCCGGCCTCATCGCCGATCTCGCGTCCAAGGGCTTTCTCACCCCGCTCGGCGACGAGACGGAGAAATTCGTCAAGGACAATTATGCCGCTGGCGATTCCTGGGTGAAGCTCGGCATGTATAAGGGGAAGGACGGCAAGGAACAGTTCTACGCTTTTCCCTACAAGGCGGATCTGAAGTCGCTGGTCTGGTACTCGCCGGAGAATTTCGAGGATGCGGGCTATGAAGTTCCCAAGACCATGGAGGAACTGAAGGCACTCACCGAGAAGATCGCCGCCGATGGCGGAACGCCCTGGTGCATCGCGCTCGGCTCCGGCGGCGCCACGGGCTGGCCGGCGACCGACTGGGTCGAAGACCTGATGCTGCGCACCGCCTCGCCGGAAACCTATGATAAATGGGTGACGAACGAGATCCCCTTCACCGACCCGGCCGTGGTCAACGCTATCAATGAATTCGGCTGGTTCGCCAAGAATCCGAAATTCGCCGCGGGCGGCCCAACCGGCGTCGTCACGACGGATTTCCGCGAAGGCGCGAAGGGCCTCTTCACGCTGCCGCCGCAATGCTATCTCGAGCACCAGGCGCAGTTCATCTCGTCCTTCTTCCCGAAGGATGTGAAACTCGGCCAGGATGCTGATTTCTTCTATTTCCCGCCCTATGCCAGCAAGCCGGAGCTCGGCAAGCCGGTCCTCAGTGCCGGCACGCTGGCCATGATCACCAAGGACAGCCCCGCCGCTCGCGCCTTCATCGACTTCCTGGAAACGCCGATTGCCCACGAAATCTGGATGGCGCAATCCGGCTTCCTCACGCCCTATAAGGCTGTGAATCCTGACGCCTATGCCAACGAAACCCTGAAAAAACAGGGGCAGATCCTGCTCGATGCGACCACCGTCCGCTTCGATGGGTCCGACCTGATGCCCGGCAAGATTGGCGCTGGCGCGTTCTGGAAAGCCATGATCGACTTCGTCGGCGGCGAATCCGCTGAGGATGCAGCCAAGGACGTGCAGTCCTCCTGGGACGCGATCAAGTAGGGAGCGCCTCCCCTCCCCCTTGCGGGGAGGGTGGCCCGAAGGGCCGGGTGGGGGTGGTGGCGTCATTTGCGAGCTATGAGGTCATGGCGAGCTGCCTTTACCACCCCCATCCGCCCGCTACGCGGGCACCTTCCCCGCAAGGGGGAAGGAGGGCGCTCAATCCGGCAAGGCAGGAACCCGAATGCAGCAGCTTCTTTTCGCTCTGATCACCATGGCAGCCGGGGTTGCCGGTTGCGCCCTCTATTTCTTCGCCAGCAACTGGATTCTCGACCGGATATTTCCATCCAAGGGCCGTGGCGGCAAAAACGCGGTGCGGAACCTGCGCATCGCCAATATGGTGCGGCCCTGGCTGTTCCTCGGTCCGGCCCTTCTCGCGCTTGGCCTCTACCTCATCTATCCCGTCATCGAATCGGTCTGGCTCAGCTTCCATGGCAAAAATGGCCAGGAATTCGTCGGCCTCGCCAATTACCAGTGGATGATCAGGGACGGCGAATTCCGCCAATCGATCCTGAACAATTTCCTCTGGCTTCTGATCGTCCCCACCGCCGCGACCTTTCTGGGCCTCATCATCGCCGCGCTGACCGACCGGATATGGTGGGGCAACATCGCCCGGTCGCTGATCTTCATGCCGATGGCGATCTCCTTCGTCGGCGCCTCGGTGATCTGGAAATTCGTCTATGATTACCGCCCGGAAGGCGCGGAGCAGATCGGCCTTCTCAACGCGGTCGTCACTTATTTCGGCGGGATGCCCGAAGCCTGGATCACGCTGCCCTTCTGGAACAACATCTTCCTCATGGTCATCCTCATCTGGGTCCAGACCGGCTTTGCCATGGTCATCCTCGCGGCGGCGCTGCGCGGTATTCCCGAGGAAACCATCGAGGCCGCGGTCATCGACGGCGCGAATTCCCTGCAGATTTTCTTCAAGATCATGGTGCCGCAGATCTGGGGCACCATCGCCGTGGTGTGGACCACCATCACCATCCTCGTCCTCAAGGTCTTCGATATCGTGCTGGCAATGACCAATGGCCAATGGGACACGCAGGTGCTCGCCAATCTGATGTTCGACTGGATGTTCCGGGGCGGCGGCGATTTCGGGCGCGGCGCTGCCATCGCCATTGTCATCATGGTGCTCGTGGTGCCGATCATGATCTGGAACATCCGCAACGCGGCCAAAGAGATGGAGGGACGCTGACATGATCACCTCGAGCCGGCGCTCGCCTCTCACCCTCGCCGTTCATCTCACGGTTCTCGCCATCGTCCTTTTATGGACGCTGCCGACGGCGGGCCTCCTCATCTCCTCCATCCGCGACAGAGAGCAGATCGCGGTTTCCGGCTGGTGGACGGCTCTCAGTCCGTCACAGGAAAATGCCGTCTACCGCGCGCCTTCTCCGGAAACGCAGGTGGAGGAAAATGGCCGCTACGTCATTCGCGGCAACGTCTTCGACGGAGGCAAAGGCACCGTTTCGGCCTTTGGCGACACCGTTCAGGCGCCCGACGAATTCAAGGCAGGCGAGACCGCGCCGCTCGACGAGGGTGTCTCGCTGACCGTGGAGGAGAACGGCGATTTCATCATTTCCTCCCCTGAGCGTATGGAGGGAAACCGTGGCGAGCGCATCTTTTACACCCGTTCGGTGCCGCCGCAGTTCACCCTCGACAATTACCGCGAGGTGCTTTCTGCCGAGGGGCTTGGCCGCTCGTTCCTGAACTCGCTGACGGTCGCGATCCCTTCCACCGTCATTCCCATTCTCATCGCCGCGTTCGCGGCCTATGCGCTGGCGTGGATGAGGTTTCCCGGGCGCGCGCTTCTCATTGCGCTGGTGGTGGGGCTGCTCGTCGTTCCCTTGCAGATGTCGCTGATTCCGCTCTTGCGGTTGTATAATGATATCGGCGCCGCGCTTGGCCTTTCGTCTAAAGGCTATCTCGGCATCTGGCTTGCGCATACGGGCTTCGGCCTCCCGCTCGCCATCTATCTGTTGCGGAACTATATGGCGGGCTTGCCGCGGGAAGTGATTGAATCGGCGCGCGTCGACGGCGCCAGCGATTTCGAGATCTTCGTCAAGATCGTGCTGCCCCTCTCCTTCCCCGCGCTCGCCTCCTTCGCGATTTTCCAGTTTCTGTGGACCTGGAACGATCTGCTCGTCGCCCTCGTCTTCCTGGGCTCGGGCAATGACCAGCTGGTGCTGACCGGGCGTCTCGTCAATCTCCTGGGATCGCGCGGCAGCAATTGGGAAATTCTCACCGCCGCGGCCTTTATCACCATCATCGTTCCGCTGATCGTCTTCTTCACGCTCCAGCGTTTTCTGGTGCGCGGCCTTCTGGCCGGATCGGTGAAGGGCGGATGACAGACGGGCGGCAAAACAGCCAAGGGAACGGCGCATGACAACCGTAAAGCTGAAAAATATCGAAAAGTCCTACGGTACGCACAAGGTGATCCACGGGATCGACCTTGAAATCGAGCAAGGCGAATTCGTCGTCTTCGTCGGCCCGTCCGGATGCGGCAAGTCGACCCTTTTGCGAATGATCGCCGGGCTCGAGACTATCTCTGATGGCACGCTGGAGATCGGCGGCGAGGTCGTCAACGACGTACCGCCATCGAAGCGCGGCATCGCCATGGTGTTTCAGTCCTATGCGCTTTATCCGCATATGTCGGTCTACGACAACATGGCCTTCGGCATGCGCATCGCCAAGGAATCGAAGGCGGAGATCGACCGGCGCGTGCGGTCCGCTGCGGAGATCCTGCAGCTGACCCCATATCTCGACCGCCTGCCGAAAGCGCTTTCCGGCGGCCAGCGCCAGCGCGTCGCCATCGGCCGGGCCATCTGCCGCGACCCGAAAGTGTTCCTGTTCGATGAGCCTCTGTCAAACCTCGACGCCGCGCTACGCGCCGCAACCCGCATCGAGATCGCCAAACTGAACGAGTCGATGCCTGATACCACCATGATCTATGTGACGCATGATCAAGTGGAGGCGATGACGCTGGCCGATCGCATCGTGGTCCTCTCGAGCGGGCGCATTGAGCAGGCCGGCCCGCCGCTCGAACTCTACGAGCGGCCCGCAAACCTGTTCGTCGCCCAATTCATCGGCTCTCCCGCGATGAACATCATCCCTGCGACCATCACGGCCACTGGCGCGAAGACCACCGTCTCGCTGCCGCAAGGCGTCAGTGTGACGCTCGATATCCCCACGCCGGAATCCGAAAAAGGCGCAAGCGTCCATTTCGGCGTACGGCCCGAGGATCTGAGCGTCGCCAACGGGGGGACCTTCATCATCGAAGGCACGATTGGAATCATCGAGGCGCTGGGCGAAGTCACGCTCCTTTATATCGATGTCGACCATGGCAGCGAGCCGCTGATCGCCAAACTCCCGGGCACCCAGCCTTTCAAGCGCGGCGACAAGGTGCGCCTGACAGCCGATCCGGCCAAGCTGCATCTTTTCAACAAGGAGGGGAAGGCGCTGCGGTAGAACTCGCAATCACGCCTTGGCCATCACGTTGTCAGGCGCTATGATCGCTTTATCCAAGGCAGCGCTCCGGGGATGATCGAGATGGCGCTCGTTGAAAGCAAGATGATCGAAATCGTGAAGACGGTCAGGCCCCGCTTCGGCTCCTTGTTCATGGCCTATGCCTGGTATCGATCCCAGCCGCTGCCAGGCTTTTCGGGACGGACAGCGAGAGAGCTCGTGCGCAGCGGACGCGGGCAGGACGTTCTCGATTATCTCAACGCAGTCGACGCCGGCGTTCACGCCTGACAGGCCGGCTGATCGCATGGAGGTCTCGCATGGCATACCAGCTTTATTATTGGGACGGTCTGCAGGGCCGCGGCGAGTTTATCCGGTTGGCACTGGAGGAGGCCGGATCTGACTATGTCGACTTCGCCCGCGAGCCGGGAGGCACTGCGGCGATGATGAAGATCATGAAAAGCAATGTTGAGCCTCCCTTCGCCCCGCCCTTCCTGAAGGACGGGGATGTGATCGTCTCGCATGTGGCGAACATCCTTTTATATCTCGGACCGAAGCTTGGCCTTGTTCCAGAGGACGAGACGCTGCGCTATTTTGCAAACGGGCTGCAGCTGACGATCACCGATTTCCTCGCCGAGATTCACAACACCCATCATCCAATCGCGGTTTCGCTCTATTACGAAGACCAGAAGGACGCGGCCAAGGCGTATTCCATCCAGTTCCTGAGAGAGCGCCTGCCGAAATTCCTGGGCTATTTCGAGCGCGTGGCGCAGCAGAACCCTCAGGGCAGCAAGCACATCGTCGGCGACCGGCTGAGCTATGTAGACCTATCGCTCTTTCAGGTGATCGAAGGTCTGCGCTATGCCTTTCCCCGCGCCATGAAAGACTCTGCCAGCCAATATCCTGTTCTCGCGGGGATTCATGACGCGGTGAGAGAGCGCCCGAACATCAAGCGCTATCTCGCTTCGGGGCGGCGGCTGGCCTTCAACGAGACCGGCCTCTTCCGTCATTATCCTGAGCTCGACGAGGAAGGATAAACCTCACCGGTGCGCATGCGGGCTGTCTGTATGCCGCCCTGAATAGCGCTCGTCGATTTCCTTGATAATGGCTTCGCCGCGCTTGGGGTCGAGATGCCTGAGCAGCTCGTCCACCTTGGCTTCCAGGCGGTCATTGCCCTCTTTCGATTGCGGTGAGCCCAGGAAGAGCAGGAAGGCCAGGCCTCCGACCTGCCAGAGCAGTTGCAGGAACTCCGACTGCCAGTTCTCCAGCGTATCGCGCATCATCTCAACGAAAAACGGGCCGAACGTCGCCGGCTCGCCATGGCTGTGCTGCTCATTCACGAAGGCGAACCAGCCGAACAGCCAATGTCCGGCGATCGTGACGATGAAGAACCCAAGCGTTATCCACGCGTAACTATAGCTTCGCCAAATCGACTTTCCGGCCATCATATGTCTCCCCGACTGGTTCCGGAATCGAAACGCGCGGAAAAGGCCCTTCGTTCCCAATAGCTTATAAGGAGTGCGGCAAAGGTTCCGATTCGCTATTGGAACATTTCAAGCGGTACCGACGTTCATCCGGCGTACATTTTTTGAAAATGGGATGGATTCGATGAAAACGACCATGACAATTGCGACCCTCGCCGTCACGCTCTTCACCCTTTCGGCCTGCGCCAATACCATTCGCGGCGTCGGACAGGACACTGCCAATGCCGTAAACGCGACGCAGAGCGCCGGGCAGAATGTGGCACAGGCCGCGGATACGCCCGCGCCGCAGCATAAGCCGGTGCATCGCAAGTACAGGAAGTAAGGCGAGCTATAGCCTCGCCTCACGGAAGATTTTCGCCGCGTCCTCGCATTTGCGGCGGAACTCTTCCACCTCCGAGACGGGCAGGTGCTCGATCCCGATAAAGCTGTTGTGCGCCTCGCTCACGCGGATAAGCTCGTCGAGCTTCGCCTGGATCGCCGCGCCGTCGCGATTCTGCGTGTTCTGGATCAGGAACACCATCAGGAACGTCACGATGGTCGTTCCGGTATTGATGATCAATTGCCACGTGTCGGAAAAATGGAAGAGTGGCCCGGTTGCCCCCCAGATGACCACCACAAGCACGCAGAGGAGAAAGGTAAACGGATGACCTGTGAGAGTGGCAACCGTGTTCGCGATCCTTCCGAAAGCTCTTTCCAATTTAACACCTCATCAAGCAACGATTCGAACAGTGGAACTGTAAGAATGCGCGCCGAGGCTTTTGGTTTCGCTAAATACTGTTGAAAAACAAATGGTGCCTAGGGGCGGAATCGAACCACCGACACGCGGATTTTCAGTCCGCTGCTCTACCAACTGAGCTACCTAGGCATCCCTTGCTTCCCTACCGAAGCAGGCTGGCGAATGTGGCTATCCGCCGGAAGCGCGTGGGTTATAACACTAAATTCCCCGCTGTCCAGCACCCGTATCAGAAAATTTTCATGATTTTTTCGGCGGCGTGATTTTAGCCGGCGGCAGGATTTTCTTCACCAATTTCAGTGGAAAAGCAGCGCAAATGATTAAAATTGCTCTAGTTTCCCCGCATTTCCATTCCCATGCTGTTATAGCATGACGAGGATGGGTGCTGGCGGTGAAGACAATCGGGTGGGGAATCGTTGGGACGGGCGAAATCGCGCGGCGCTTTGCCTCCGATCTCGCGTTCGTGCCCGGCGCCGTATTGCAAGCGGTCCTGTCCCGCGACCCTGAGAAGGCGGAGCAGTTTCGCGCCGAGACCGGCGCCAGGGAAGCCTATTCCAACATCGAGCACTTTCTGTCCGACCCGCGTATCAAGGCGGTCTATATCGCCACGCCCAATTCCCTGCACCTGGCACAGAGCTTGCGGGTCTTGCGCAGCCGCAAGGCCATCCTCACGGAGAAGCCGCTCGCGCCCTCCGCGCCCGAGGCCGAAGTGATCGAGCGCGAGGCCGCGCGGCAGAACAGCTTCGCCATGGAGGCGATGTGGACGCGATTTCTCCCCGCCGTCCAGGCCGCGAAGGCCTATGTCGAGGCGGGAGCCATCGGGGACATACGCAAAATCACCGCCGATCTCTCCTGCTATCGCGCATTCGATCCCGAAAGCCGGTACTTTTCGCGCGCGATGGGCGGCGGCGCGGCACTCGATCTCGGTGTCTATCCCGTATCGCTGGCGATGTATTTCCTGGGCGAGCCGGACCAGGTCTCGGGCCGCTGGTTCAGCGCCAAAACCGGCGTCGACATGCGCAGTGAAATCAATCTGCATTATGCGGACGCCGACGCGGAGCTTTCCTGCGGGTTCGACCGCGACGGAGCGAATCATTTCTTCATCGAAGGCACTACCGGCGCGCTGCGGATAGAGGGGCCGCTTCCGAGCGCCCAGCGCCTGACGGTCTATTCGCAATCAGCGATGAAATCCTCGCTCATCGGGCCGCTGGCTGATGGTGAGAGGCCTTTGGCAAAACTTCTCTCCCGCCTTCCCTCATCCGTGAGCCGCCTCTGGGGACGCCAGATCGAGCATTATCCCTTTGCCGGCAGCGGGCTGCAGTTCCAGGCAATCGCGGTCATGGATGCGCTACGTTCAGGCGAAACGCAATCGCCTGCGATGCCGATTGCAGAAAGCGTCGCGGTGCTGCGCGCCATCGGGATCGTGCTTTCCCGCTTGCCAATACCCGAAGCGGACCCGGCCACCTGATCCTTATTCCTCGCCCTTATCCGAATCGTCGCTATCTTCGGCACCTTCCACTGCCGGAATCACATAAGCGCCCGACAGCCAGCGGTTAAGATCGATATCGCGGCAGCGCGATGAGCAGAAGGGATAGGAATCGCGGCTCGAAGGCTTGCCGCATTCCGGGCAGGGCCGCGTCGGGCGCAGAGGTGTCACCTTGGCGCCGGGGGCCGCCGATATTGCTTTCTTGCCGCTCATGAAATCTTCAGTGCTTGCCCGTCGTCCAGGCAGTATAAACCTTATAGCCCTCGCCGGTCAAAAGGCTGACCGTCTCGTGCAGCGGCAGACCGACGACATTGGTATAGGAACCGACGAGCTTGACGACGAAGCTTCCGGCAAAGCCCTGGATCGCATAGCCGCCCGCCTTGCCGCGCCATTCCCCCGAGGCAAGATAGCTGTCGATTTGCTCGCGGGTCAGCCGTTCGAAGCGCACACGGCTTTCGACGAGCGTCTGCCGGACGCGGCCTTTCGGCGTGACGAGGCAAACGCCGGTGAAGACCTTATGCGACCGCCCGGAAAGCAGGCGCAGGCATTCCCGCGCTTCGTCCTGCAGCTCGGTTTTCGGCAGAATCCGGCGGCCGACGGCCACCACCGTGTCGGCCCCCAGCACATAAGCTTCGGCCAGCTGGGTGTCTCCCCGGAGATTCTCGACGGCCTTTTCCGTCTTCAGGCGCGACAAACGGCGCGCCAGCGAGCGGGGATGCTCGGCGCGCAGCGGCGTTTCATCAATATCCGCCGGATAAAGAAAATCGGGCTCGATGCCCGCCTGCTCCAAAAGCTCGATCCGGCGCGGAGACCCGGAGGCAAGAACAAGCTTCTGTTGAGCGCTCATTGGGTCCATCCCTTGCCGAAATGCCAGGCGAAACGGATTATTTGAAACGGTAGGTAATGCGCCCTTTGGTCAAGTCATAAGGCGTCATCTCGACAAGCACCTTATCGCCGGCCAGGACGCGAATGCGATTCTTGCGCATGCGGCCGGCCGTGTGGGCAATAATCTCATGTTCGTTTTCGAGTTTGACCCGAAACATCGCGTTGGGCAGCAGCTCCGTCACGACGCCGGGAAATTCGAGGACTTCTTCTTTCGCCATACGTTTCCTGTTTCTCTTTCCGCTTGCCGCCACATGCGGCGGCCTTGAATTTGCGCGGAACCTATATGATTAAAGTCCATTTGTGAACAACGGACATAAAATTATCGCCTTCCGATGTGGACATCGCCCACTTATTATTGCGCGCGTTTTTTGACAAAACGTCTTGCAGCGGAAAAAGCACGGCGCTATAAGCCGCCTCACTGGTCACGGAGTGTAGCGCAGCCTGGTAGCGCACCTCGTTCGGGACGAGGGGGTCGGAGGTTCGAATCCTCTCACTCCGACCAGTGAGGGCTATAGATCCTGCCGCCAGCTCATTTTGCTTGATGCGCGGCATTCGATCCTTCCGCTGTAAGCTTTCCCTACATCTGCGAGTTCCTTCGCGACGCTTTTAACCGCTCTCCCCCGTATCCCCCACACCCTCGTAGCGGGCTCGGCTGAAGCTGACGACGCTGGCGATGGCTGCGCAAATGCCGGCGAGAACGAGCGCGACGGAGGGTGCGCGCGTCACAGGCGTGGCGGCGAAGATGATCGACATTGAGATCGCGCCCAGGGTTTGCCCGAGCAGGCGTGCCGTTCCCTGCATCGCGCCCGCCGCGCCGCTACGGGCTTTCGGGGCCGAAAGAAGCAGAATCCGGTTATTCGGTGTCTGGAACAGGCCGAAACCGGCGCCCGCGAGAACCGAGCCCGCCAGAAAGGCGATGCCGCGCGGATCGGGCGGACAGAGGCCTGCAATGAGCAGACCGCAGGCGAACAGCGCCCCGCCCCCGGCACAGAGCCAGGCCGTCTTGAAGCGGTCCGCAAGCCGCCCCGAGATTGGCGCGACAATGGCAGTCGCCGCAGGCCAGGGTATCATGTAGAGCCCGGTCAGGGCCGGTGTCATGCCCAGCGTATGCTGCAGATAGAATGGCAGGGCCACATAGCTCAGCATCTGGCCAGTAAAGCAGGTAACGGAGGCGATGACCGCGACGCGGAATGCAGGCTCGGCCAAAAGATCCACCGGCACGATGGGGGCGGGACTGCCGCGCTCGAGACGCAGCAAGGCTAGGAGGCACAGGGCCGAGCCGCCAATGAGGATGACGCCGCCGACGGGAGACTTGGCCATCAGCTCCGCCCCGATGAGAAAAAGCATGAACATCAGCGTGTTGGCGAGCAAGACCTTGGCGTTCACCTGCCGGTGGATGCCCGGCACCGGACCCAGAACCCGGCCGCAGACGACCACGATGATCCCAAGCGGTATGTTGACGGCGAAGAGCCATGGCCAGCTGGCGATCGACAGGATCGCCCCGGCTACGGCGGGACCGGCGGCAGAGGAAATCGCAACCGTCATCGCATTGAAGCCGATGATGGTGCCAAGCATGCGCTGCGGCACCGCGAAACGCAGGTTCATGACCGCCAGAGCCATGATGGCCCCCGCGCCCAGCCCTTGCACGAACCGCGCGGCCACCAGAAAGGGCAGGCTCCAGGCAAAGGCGCAGGCCGCGGAAGCGACCGTGAACAGCGCCACCCCGAGGAGGTAAACACGCCGGGGGCCGTGAATCTCCCCCAAAGCGCCGCAGGGCAGAAGGGCTATGAGCACGGCCAGCTGATAGCTTGAGACGACCCAGACCGTGCGGCTGGGATCGGCCGCCAGCGAGGCGGCGATGGATGGCAGCGCGACATTGGCAATGGCGCCGTCGAGGACGACGAGCACCAGCGTCAGAAGCAAAAGGCCGACGGCCAGATAGCGCCGCGGAGCCGGAAGCCCGTCATGGGCCTGGCTCGCCACCGATGTGACGGACATGGGAAATCACCTTGTTCGATTATGCGTTGCGCCATCGATATTCCCGGTCCGCAATTTGCGCCAGACGCAAGGCCGGAAAACCACCGTTGCGCCAGACGCCATATCTCGTTAGAGTAGGATGCCCGCATGGGCTTAATCGCATCACGTTCTTGAGTTGTTTGTTTTTAGACGGAAGCAATGTGCGTATCTTCACCCTCGTGTCGGTGGCAACGTTGAGGCATGGATTCCTGTGACAAGCACAGGAATGACGGGTTGCTTTGATATCACCGATAATCTCAACCCCGCAGCATGCACGGCGGTCCTCATTGAGGAGCAGCCATCCCACTTCCGTCATTCCTGTGCTTGTCACAGGAATCCATGCCTCGACATCTCCATCGCGACAACGATTTAGAATGGTTTCGAGTGATCCCGTCTGAAAGCAATTTGCTCGACCGGATAGAACATGCCTGATATCGACCTGAACCTGCTTGTGGCCCTGGATGCCCTGCTCAACGAGCGGAGCGTATCGGGGACGGCGCGTAAGCTGGGCTTGAGCACCTCCGCCATGAGCCGGACGCTGTCGCGGCTGCGGGCGGCGCTTGGCGACCCGATACTCGTACAGGCCGGGCGCGGCATGCGCGCCACGCCGCACGCCGAAGCCATCGCTGAACAGGTTCACGCGCTGACCGCGGCGGCCCGGACGGTGCTCAGCCCCTCGCCCGCCATCGATATCCGGCGGGTGGGACGGGATTTCACGATCCGCGCAAACGACGCCTTCGTGCTGCTCCATGCCGCGCGGCTCAGTGCTATTGTCTCCAGCGCCGCGCCCGGCGTACGGCTGTGCTTCGCGCCCAAGCCGGACAAGCAAATCCAGCCCCTGCGGGATGCGATGATCGATCTGGACATAGGCGTCATTCCCGGCGACGGGGCGGAGCTGCGCGGCCAGACGCTCTTTAAAAACACCTACGCCGGCGTCGCGCGGGCCGGACATCCCCTGCTGGCGGAGAAGCCAATCACCGCCAAGCGATACGCCGCCTGCGAACATGTCATTTCGTCAAGGCGCGGGCGTTTTCACGGACCGGTCGATGAGGCGCTGGCAGCGGTGGGACTGTCGCGGAAGGTGAGCCTCATGGTGCCAAGCTATCCGGCCGTCATCGCCGTCGCGGCGGTGTCCGACCTCGTCGGGCTGGTGCCGCGCTCCTGCCTTCCGCTCGCCGCGGCGAGCAACACCGAAATCTTCGAGCTGCCAGTCGCCACCCCCGGCTTCACCATTGCCCAGACTTGGCATCCGCGGATGGATGCGGACCCGGTGCATCGGTGGTTGCGAGGCTTGATCTTCGAGACATTCAAGGGCTGACCGATCACTTTAGAGTATTCCACTTTTTGACGGAAACGCCCAAAAACCCCAGCGCTGTCTTTCCTGGAGTGAGGCGTTTCGTTCGTTGATGGAAGCGCCAGGCACAGCGGAATGGGATGAGCGATATGCCGGGCGCTTCCATTAACAAAGGGAATGCTCTGAAATTCAGCCAAGCCCCCGGCGCTGCTCCGGTGTCAGTGGCCTGATCCGGTGGCCCTGCAGAAGGAGGTGAAGCTTTGCCGTCTCCTCCAGTTCTTCCGTCGCATATTGCGCGTCGAGAAGCGTTTTGCCAGCGACGACGGGACCGTGATTGGCAAGGAGCACCGCATGGCTTTTTTCGGCCCTTGCCGCCACGGCCTCGGCCAGCGCCTGGTCGCCCGGCGGAAAATAGGGAACGAGCGGCAGCGAGCCGACGCGCATGACGTAATAGGCGGTCAGGGGCGGCAGCACGTCTTCCGGATCGATGTCGGCCAGCAGGCTCACCGCCACCGCATGGGTCGAATGCAGATGCACGACCGCGCCGCTCTGCGGGCGCTTGCAATACATGCACTGATGGAGAAACGCCTCCTTGGTCGGCTTGTCGCCGTCGATATGCACCCCTTCGGCGGAAAAGCGGGACAGGCGCTCCGGTTCGAGACCGCCGAGCGAGGCATTGGTCGGCGTCATCAGGATTTCCCCGTTGGACAGCCGGACGCTGATATTGCCGGTGGAGCCGGATGTCAGCCCGCGGTCGAAGAGAGATTTGCCGACGCGCATGATCTCATCGCGGGTTCTGGTTGTTTCGGAGAGGATGGCGCTCATTGCAGCAGATCCCATGCCTTGAGAAAGAAATCGTCCGCGCCGAAATTGCCGGATTTGAGGGCGAGCGCCATGGGCTTGTCCCTGTCGAGGCTCCGTGTCCAGGGAACGCCGGGGTCGATTTCCGGCCCGATCCTGAGCGCGGCGATACCGAGCCCGCCGACCACCGCGCCCGACGTCTCGCCTCCGGCGACGATGAGGCGGGTGAAGCCACTGTCCCGCAGCCTTGCGGCAACCTCCGCCAGGAGATGCTCGACCAGCGCCCCGGCCCGCTCGCGCCCGAGCGCCTCCTGTGCGGCGCGCACCTCATCGGGGTCCGCGCTCGAATAGGCAAGCGGATTGGAGTGACCTACAGATGCGAACCAATCGGCGACGCTGGCGGCAGTGATTTCTCCCCTGGCGATGGCGAGCGGATCGATCTTCAGCGCGGGGATACCGGCGGCAATGGCGTTCTCGATCTGCCGCCGTGTCGCCGCCGAGCAAGAGCCGGCGAGGATGGCGGCGCGCCCGGCAGGGGCGGCGAACGCCGTATCGACCGCTTCGGGAGCGAGCTTGCCCGCCCGGCGGAAATTCTCGGGCAGGCCGAGCGCGACGCCCGATCCCCCGGTGATGAGCCTCATATCCGCCGCCGCCCTTCCGATCGCGCGCAAATGCCCGTCCGTGACCGCATCGACGATGACGAACCGTTCGCCCCTTGCCGTCGCCTCAGTGAAAGCCGCGGCAATCGCCTCGCTACCCCGGTCGACGGCAGCGAAGGGGACGAGGCCGACGCGCCGCTTCGTCTGCTCTTGCAGCACCCGGACGAGATTGGCGTCCCGCATCGGCGTCAGCGGATGATCCTTCATCGGGCTTTCGGAAAGCAGCATCGGGCCGACGAAAAGATGGCCCTGATAGACGGTGCGGCCATTGGCGGGAAAGGCCGGGCAGGCAATCGCGAGCGGCGCCTCCAGAAGATCGGCAAGGGCTTCCGCGACCGGGCCGATATTGCCCTGAGGCGTGGAATCGAAGGTCGAGCAATATTTGAAGAAGATCTGCCCTGCCCCGGCTGCAAGAAGCGCGCGGGCGGCATCAAGCGACTGGGCGACCGCCTCCGCCACCGGGATCGTCCGCGATTTCAGCGCCACGACCACGGCATCGGCGTCGCCGAAATCGAAGCCGGCAGGCGGCACGCCCACCACCTGCACCACGCGCATTCCCTCGCGTGAAAGCGTCAGCGCGAGATCCGTCGCGCCGGTCAGATCGTCGGCAATCGCACCCAGAAGCATGTCCCTCAACTCCTCCCTGTCATGTCATTACGCCGTTGCGCCTGTTATGATTTCGTAGCCGGTATCGACGATCTTCTTTTCAGGCGGTCGCTCGCTCGTCTCCAGAAGTGTTTCCACCGCGATCCTGCCGATGTCGAAGCGGTGGGAGCGGATGGTCGAGAGCGGCAAGGGAAGCGCCTGGCCGATATCGAGGCCGTTGAAGCCGAAAAGGCCGAGCTCCTTGCCGACGCTTATGTTCGCGCTCAGGCAATGGAAGAAGCCGCCCACGGCCATGTCATCATTCGAGAACACCACGACATCGAGATCTGGCTTTTGGGACAGGAGAACGGCGAGCGTCTCGCGGCCGGCCATGGTCGAGCTCGGGCCGTCGAACCGCTCCTCGGCGGCGAGGCAGAGGCCCGCTTCGGCGAGCGCGGTCCGCAGGCCCTTATAGCGCAGGTACGCACGGCGGTCCGCGTTCCAGTCATGGCCGACATAGCCGAAGCGCCGGTAGCCGCGCCCTACCAGATGCCTGCCGGTTTCGTAGCCCGCCCCCTGCTGCGACAGGCCGACCGCGATATCGATCGGCTCGGCGTCGATATCCATCAATTCCGCAACACGAATCCTGCTGTCGGTGAGCATCAGCCAGGTCGATTCGGTATGCTCGAAACCCGTGGTGATGATGGCGGCGGGCTGCCAGGCCAGAAGCGAGGAGACGAGATGCTGCTCCTTCAGCGGATCGTAATCCGTGACGCCGACCAGCGGCTGGTAGCCGGTCGAGGCAAGGGCGGTGTGGATCCCGCGCAGCACCTCCGGGAAAACGATGTTGGAGAGCGATGGCAAGATCACGCCGATCAAGGGCGAGCCCGCCGACGCCAGCGCTCCCGCCGCGCGGTTGGGCACATAGCCCAGCAGGCGAATCGCCTCCTCCACGCGGACGCGCGTCGCCTCGGCAATCGGGCCCTTGTTGCGGACGACACGCGAGACGGTGATCTCGCTCACCTCGGCGAGCCTCGCCACATCGGCCAATGTCGGCGCACCCTGCCGCATCGGGCAAATCCCCTCTCTGTTTAAATAATTGACAGCGCTAACATCCCCTCTTGCACCATCTGAGCCTCCGTGTCTATAACTGATGTTAGCGCTGTCATAAGACAATAATGCGGCAGCCGGGAGGAGATTATGGAACAGCCGGAAATCGCCGTCATCGGACTGGGCTCCATGGGGCTAGGCATGGCCCGTTCCCTATTGCGGGCGGGGCTGAATGTTTCCGGCTGCGACATCAACCCCGCCGCACTCGAAAAGCTGAAGGCGAGCGGAGGGCGTCCCTTCCCGGCACCGGCACAAGCCTGCGAAGGTAGAGACATTGCCGTTGTCGTCGTAGTGAACGCTGAGCAGACCGAAAGCGTGCTCTTCGGTTCTGACGGTGCCGCCGCCGTCATGAAGCCGGGTTCGGTCATCATCTCCTCGGCAACCATGTCGCCCGCCCACGCCCGGGGCCTCGCGGCGCGGGCAGCGGAGAAAGGCATCCTTTTCCTGGATGCGCCGATCAGCGGCGGGGCGGCCAAGGCCGATCAGGGAAAGCTGACCGTGATGGCTTCCGGCTCGCCCGAAGCATTCGCCAAGGCAAAACCCGCCCTCGATGCCATGGCCGAAACGGTTTATGAGCTGGGCGATGCGGTGGGCGTCGGCTCATCCTTCAAGATCGTCAACCAGTTGCTGGCGGGCGTGCATATCGCGGCGGCCTGCGAGGCGATCACCTTTGCCAAAAGCCTCGATCTCGATATCTCGAAAGTCTTCGAGGTCATCACCAGATCGGCCGGCAACAGCTGGATGTTCGAAAACCGGGTGCCGCATGTGCTCGCCGGCGACTATAGCCCGCGCAGCGCCGTTTCGATCTTTACCAAGGATCTGGGTATTGTCTCCGACCTCGGCAGGATGCAGAAATTCGCGCTTCCGATCGCCAGCGCCGCCTTGCAGCTTTTCGTCATGACCGAAGCGGCGGGCATGGGCGGCGATGACGATGCCTCGGTGGCAAGGCTGCTGGCGCAGATTGCAGGCGTCGCCCTTCCCGGCATGGAGGGAAAAGCCTGATATGCCCCGCTTCGCCGCCAATCTGACGATGATGTTCAACGAGCACCCCTTCCCCGACCGGTTCGGGGCTGCGGCGGCTGCGGGCTTTTCCGCCGTCGAATATCTTTTCCCCTATGATTATCCCGTTGAATTCATTGCCGAAAAACTATCGGAAGCCGGGCTCAAACAGGCGCTCTTCAACCTGCCGCCCGGGGATTGGGCCAGGGGTGAGCGAGGGCTCGCCGCCCTGCCGGAGCGCAAGGAAGAGTTCCGGCAATCGGTGAAAAAGGCCATCGACTATGGCAGGGTGATCGGAACCCCGCTCCTGCATATGATGGCGGGGATCGCCTCACCTGACGATCCAGCCGCGCAAGGCAGCTATCGCGATGCGGTGGCCTTTGCCGCGGATAGCGCAGGGGCTGAAGGGATCGGCCTGGTGATCGAGCCGATCAACGGGCGCGACATGCCGGGCTATTTCCTCGACGATTTCGACCGCGCGGCTGACATCATCACCAGCCTCGGCCACCCCAATCTCAAGCTGCAATTCGACATCTACCACCGGCAGGTAATGCGCGGCGACGTGCTGACCGCGCTGCGGGAGATGATGCCGCTGATCGGCCATGTCCAGATCGCCTCCGTGCCCGGCCGTAACGAGCCCGGCACCGGCGAACTCAATGATTTCAAGGTTTTGCAGGCGCTCGACCAGCTCGGATATCAGGGTTATGTCGGGTGCGAATACCGCCCGGCTGGGGAAACAATGGCAGGGCTCGGCTGGCTCAAGCGGATATGAGCTTGCAATGTGCGCCGCTTCGGGCCTTACTACCGGAATGCGCCAATAGCAGGAGATGCGAGACGACGGAGTAGACATTCCCTGACGGGAAGCGGGCAAGGGAGGATGACCGCGAATGAAAGTGCTGGTAATTGGCGCCGCCGGTATGGTGGGCCGCAAGCTGGTGGAAAGGATCGCCGCGGAGGACGGCGTTATGGGCCGTTCCATTGATCATATCTGGCTTGCCGATATGGCCGAGCCGCAAGTGCCCCCGGCCCTGGCGGGCATCGCGACAGCGCTTGCCCTGGACCTCTCCGCGCCCGAGAGCGCGGCTAAATTCGCCGCCTTGCGCGCCGATCTCATCATCCATCTGGCGGCCATCGTCTCGGGCGAAGCGGAAGCGGATTTCGAGAAGGGTTATCGGGTCAATCTCGACGGCACGCGGGCGCTTTTCGAGGCGATCCGGCTGGAGGGGCAGAAGGAGCCCTATCGCCCCCGCTTGATCTTCGCCTCCTCCGTCGCCGTCTTCGGCGCGCCTTTCCCTGACACCATCGGGGACGATTTCTTCACCACGCCGCTCACCAGCTACGGCACGCAGAAGGCCATCTGCGAACTGCTTCTCTCCGACTATTCCCGGCGCGGCTTTTTCGACGGCATCGGCATTCGCCTGCCGACCATCTGCATCCGCCCTGGCGCGCCGAACAAGGCGGCGTCGGGCTTCTTCTCCAATATTCTGCGTGAGCCGCTCGCCGGCAAGGAAGCGGTGCTTCCCGTCAATGAGAATGTCCGCCACTGGTTCGCCAGCCCGCGCTCGGCGGTCGGCTTTTTCCTCCATGCCGCGCGGCTGGACCTGGCCGAAATCGGGCCGCGGCGCAACCTGACAATGCCGGGCCTTTCGGCTCTTGTCGGCGAGGAGATCGAGGCGCTGCGGCGCATTGCCGGGGAAAAGGCCGTCCGGCTGATCCGGCGCGAGCCTGATCCTGTCATCGCCGGGATCGTCGCCGGCTGGCCCACCCGCTTCGATGCCGCGCGGGCGGCAGCGCTCGGCTTCAAGGCCGAGACGAGTTTCGACGACATCATCAAGATCCATATCGAGGACGAATTGGGCGGAAAGGTCTGACATGGCGTCAAAGGGAAGATCGGGAGAGGGAAAGATCGCGCTGGTGACCGGCGGAGGCACCGGCGTTGGCCGCGCCATCGCCGAGGCGCTGAGCGCGGAGGGCTATACCGTGGTCATCAGCGGGCGGCGGGCTGACGTGCTCGATAATGCCGCGCGCGAAATGGCGGCGAAGACCGGCGGCACGGTCAAACCGGTCATTGCGGATGTCGGCGACCCGCAAGCGGTCAAGGCGCTTTTCGATGAGATCGAGAGCAGTTTCGGGCGGCTCGACCTCCTCGTCAACAATGCCGGGATCAACGTGCCAGCGGTGCCGATGGAGGAAATCACCTTCGAACAATGGAGCGCCATCCTCTCGGCCAATCTGACCGGCGCTTTCCTCTGCACGCAGCAGGCCATGCGGCTGATGAAGTCGCAAACACCGCGCGGCGGGCGCATCATCAACAATGGCTCCGTTTCTGCGACGACCCCGCGCCCGCATTCGGCGCCCTATACGGCGACGAAGCACGCCATCACGGGGCTGACGAAATCGACCGCGCTCGACGGACGACCCTTCGATATCGCCTGCGGCCAGATCGATATCGGCAATGCCTCCACCGACATGACCTCGAAGATGAGCAGCGGCGTCATGCAGGCCAATGGCGAAATCGCCAGCGAGCCGACGATAGCGGTTGAACATATCGCCAACGCGATCATCTACATGGCGAGCCTGCCGCTCGATGCGAATGTGCTTGATATGACGGTCATGGCGACGAAGATGCCGTTGGTGGGGCGGGGATAGAGGGGTGATGGAAGCGCGAGGCACAGGCACCCCCCTCTACCCTGCCGGGCATCTCCCCCTCAAGGGGGGAGATTACGCTTTCACAGACGTCCGGCACCAATCGCATATGTTGCGGAACAAGGGCAGACAGCCGCGTCAGCCAATCTCCCCCCTTGAGGGGGAGATGGCCGGCAGGCCAGAGGGGGGTACTGTCCCGCAAACGGTTCAATCGAACATATAGACAGGCACTCTGGGAGGAGCGGAAATGGCAGCGGTAAATTTCGTCGATGTGCGGAAGTCCTTCGGGGCGGTGCCCGTCATCAAAGGTGTCAATGTCGATATCGACGATGGCGAGTTCGTCATTCTGGTCGGGCCGTCCGGCTGCGGGAAATCGACGCTGCTACGGATGCTGGCAGGGCTCGAAAACATTTCCGCCGGAGAAATCCGTATCGGCAATCGCGTCGTCAACACCGTCCCGCCCAAGGACCGCGACATTGCCATGGTGTTCCAGAACTATGCGCTCTATCCGCATATGACGGTTGCCGACAACATGGCCTTTTCGCTGAAGCTGGCGGGCACGGCGAAGGAGGAAATAGCCAAGCGCGTCAACGGCGCGGCGGAAATCCTGGGCCTTGCCAAGCTTCTCGACCGCTATCCCCGGCAATTGTCGGGCGGCCAGCGCCAGCGCGTCGCCATGGGCCGCGCCATCGTGCGCGATCCGCAAGTGTTTCTCTTCGACGAGCCGCTTTCCAACCTCGATGCCAAGCTGCGCGTCGCCATGCGTGCGGAGATCAAGGAGCTGCACCAGCGGCTGAAGACCACCACCGTCTATGTCACGCACGACCAGATCGAGGCGATGACCATGGCCGACAAGATCGTCGTCATGCATGACGGCATCGTCGAGCAGATCGGCGCGCCGCTCGATCTCTATGACAGGCCGGCCAATCTGTTCGTCGCCGGGTTCATCGGTTCGCCGGCGATGAACATGATCCCGGGCAGGCTCAGCCCCAACGACCGCACCAAATTCGTGACCAGGGACGGAACGCAATTGCCGGTCGCCAACCCCTCGGCACGGGCGGAGGGGCGCGACCTGATCTACGGCCTGCGCCCCGAATATATCCATCTCGATCCGGCGGGGCTACCTGCCGAAGCCGTGGTGATCGAGCCGACAGGCTATGAAACGCAGATGATCGCCCGGCTTGGCGGCAGCGATGTGACCTGCGTGTTCCGCGAGCGCGTGCAGGCAAAGCCGGGCGAGACGATCCATGTCTCCATCGACGCGGATCATGTGCATTTGTTCGATGCGGAAACGGGGGAGAGGTTGTCGAGTTAGATGGAAGCGCCGGGCGACTAGCGCCCTCCCTCCCCCTTGCGGGGAGGGTGGCCCGATAGGGGCGGGTGGGGGTAGTAAAGGCAGCGCGATGTAATTGCCCGTTGAGGCACGTCGCCACCCCCATCCGTCCGCTAACGCGGACGTTCGTCGCTGGAAAAGCCAAATCGTTGGCTTTTCCTCGGCCTGCGGCCGACACTCCTCAATCCCCGCAGGGGGAAGGAGGGCGCCAACCTGCCCAGCGTCGACGGATGAGAGGATATATCCAGCGATTCCGTCAAAGCATAAAGTGGTTCAAATCTGTCGGTCCGCAATCAGAGAACACGAGGAGGGTGTTCCTGAACGCTGGCCGGTCCAACAGGCGGCAGTCACATCCGGGACGGTGATTGCTGGAGATATCGGGTCCCGTTTTTAGCCGCATGGCTTGATCCTTTTCGGGACCATGCGCGATCAAGGGAGGGAATATCATGCCAATCAGGAGACGTGATTTTATCGCCGGTTCGGCGGGCTTTGCCGGTCTTGCCGGGATGAATGCGCTGGGACTACGCCAGTCATTCGCGCAGAGCGAGCCGAGTTACAAGCCGGAGGAAGGCGCGAGCCTGCGGCTTTTGCGCTGGACGCCTTTCGTCAAGGGTGACGAGGACGCCTGGCTCGCCAATACCAAGAAATTCACCGACGCGACCGGCGTCGAGGTGCGCATCGACAAGGAAAGCTGGGAGGATATCCGCCCCAAAGCCGCCGTTGCCGCCAATGTCGGCTCCGGACCCGATATCGTGATGTGCTGGTTCGACGACGCGCATCAATATCCGGACAAGCTCATCGATATGACCGAGCTCGCCAATTATCTCGGCAATAAATATGGCGGCTGGTATGACGGCCTGCGCGGCTATGCGGCGCGCGGCGACCAGTTCATCGCCGTTCCGCTGACCACGATCGGCAATGCCATCTGCTATCGCGACAGCCAAATGAAGGCGGCGGGGTTCAGCGAATTCCCGAAGGATACGGCGGGCTTCCTCGAACTGTGCAAGGCGTTGAAGGCCAAGGGCACCCCTGCCGGTTTCCCGCATGGCAAGGCGGTCGGCGACGGCAACAATTACGCCCATTGGCTGCTCTGGAGCCATGGCGGCCAGATGGTCGACGAGAGCGGCAAGGTCACCATCAACAGCCCCGAAACCATCGCCGCGATCAATTATGCCAAGGCGCTCTATGACACCTTCATCCCCGGCACGGAAAGCTGGCTCGACATCAACAACAACCGCGCCTTCCTTGCGGGGCAGGTCTCGCTGACGGCCAATGGCGTGTCGCTCTACTACGCGGCGAAGAAGGATCCGGCGCTGGCGGAGCTTGCCACCGACATTCGCGCGACCAACTTCCCCGTCGGCCCGGTCGGCAAGAGCGTGGAACTCGCCCAGACAAGCTCGCTCCTCACCTTCAAGCACACCAAATATCCGGAAGCCGCCAAGGCCTACATCAAATTCATGATGGAAGCCGACCAGATGAATGCCTGGCTCGAAGGCTCCAGCGCCTATTGCTGCCAGCCGCTCAAGGCTTTCGCCGACAATCCGGTGTGGAAGGCCGACCCGATCCACGCCCCTTACGCCCGCGCCTCGGAAACCCTGCGCCCCAATGGTTATGCCGGCCCGCTCGGCTACGCCTCGGCGGGTACGATGGCCGATTACGTGCTGGTGGATATGTTCGCCCAGGCGGTGACGGGCCAGAAATCGCCGGAAGACGCGGCGGCTGAGGCGGAGCGGCGGGCGAACAGGTATTACCGGGTGTAAAGGTCTAGCACCCCTTCCTCCCCCTTGCGGGGAGGGTGGCCCGTCAGGGTCGGGTGGGGGTGGTGACGTTTGCGCCAAGGTCTCTAGCAAAAGCGCATTCGCCACCACCCCCATCCGTCCGCTAACGCGGACACCTTCCCCGCAGGGGGGAAGGAGGGTGCGAGCCGACCGGCCCCGGCAGATGTCCCCACGAAATTCACCGGAGATATCCGATGTCGTCGATCACCACGTTACCATCCGAGAAGACCGGTTTTTCCTTCTCCGCCCTGATGCAGAACGGCAAAATGCTGGCCTTTCTGTTCATGCTGCCGGCGGCGGTGTTTCTCTTGTGCTTTCTGACCTATCCGCTGGGGCTGGGCGTGTGGCTCGGCTTCACCGATACGCGCATCGGGCGCCCCGGAATCTTCATCGGGCTGGAAAACTATCAATATCTGGCAGAGGACTCGGTCTTTTGGCTCGCCGTCTTCAACACCCTGCTTTACACCATCGTCGCCTCGGTGCTGAAATTCGGGCTCGGCCTCTGGCTGGCCTTGCTGCTCAACGAGAGGCTGCCGTTCAAATCCTTCTTCCGCGCCATCGTGCTTCTGCCATGGGTGGTGCCAACGGTGCTCTCGGCGCTGGCTTTCTGGTGGATCTTCGATTCCCAATTTTCCATCCTCTCATGGTCGCTGATGGAACTCGGCCTCATCGACCGGCCGATCAATTTCCTTGGGGACCCCAATAACGCCCGCGCGTCTGTCATCGCGGCCAATGTCTGGCGCGGCATTCCCTTCGTCGCCATATCGCTGCTCGCGGGGCTGCAGACCATTCCGCAATCGCTGCAGGAGGCCGCCTCGCTCGACGGGGCGACGGGCTGGCAGCGCTTCCGCTATGTGACGCTGCCGATGCTGACGCCGATCATCGCCGTGGTAATGACCTTCTCGGTGCTCTTCACTTTCACCGATTTCCAGTTGATCTATGTGCTGACCAAGGGCGGCCCGGTCAACGCGACCCATCTGATGGCGACGCTTTCCTTCCAGCGCGGCATTCCCGGCGGCCAGCTTGGCGAAGGCGCGGCCATCGCAGTGGCGATGATCCCCTTCCTGCTCGCCGCCATCATGTTCAGCTTCTTCGGTCTGCAGCGCCGCAAATGGCAGCAGGGCGGCCAGGATTGAGAGGTGATCCCATGACCATGCAAACCGATACCGCCCCCGCGACCTTGCGCGACGACGCGGAGGGTATGAGCTATTTGAACCGCCTGCCGCGGCGGGTCGTCGTGCTTTACCTGCCGCTGGCGGTCTTCGTCTTCGTGCTGCTCTTCCCGTTCTACTGGATGGCGATCACGGCGGTAAAACCCAATTCGCAGCTGACGGATTACAGCAATTACAGCCCGTTCTGGGTGGTCGGGCCGACGCTCGACCATATCAAATATCTGCTTTTTGAGACGTCCTATCCGGGCTGGCTTCTCAACACCATGGTGGTGGCGGTCTCAGCGACATTCCTGTCGCTCGCCGCATCGGTCTTCGCCGCTTATGCCATCGAGCGCATCCGCTTCACAGGCGCGCGCGCAGTGGGCCTGCTCATCTTCCTCGCCTATCTCGTGCCGCCGTCGATCCTGTTCATCCCGCTGGCGGTGCTCGTCTTCAATTTCGGCATCTATGATACCAAGCTGGCGCTGATCTTCACCTATCCGACCTTCCTCATCCCCTTCTGCACCTGGCTGCTGATGGGCTATTTCCGCTCGATCCCGTTCGAGCTTGAGGAAAGCGCGCTGGTCGACGGCGCGTCGCGCTGGCAGATCCTCATAAAGATCATCCTGCCGCTGGCCGTGCCGGGGCTGATTTCCGCCGGCATCTTCGCCTTCACGCTGTCGTGGAACGAGTTCATCTACGCACTGACCTTCATCCAGTCCTCCGAGAACAAGACCATCCCAGTCGGCGTCCTCACCGAGCTGGTGCGCGGCGACGTGTTCGAATGGGGCTCGCTGATGGCCGGCGCGCTCTTCGGCTCGCTGCCGGTGGTGCTGCTCTATTCCTTTTTCGTCGATTATTACGTGTCTTCGATGACGGGCGCGGTGAAGGAATAACCGGTCGAAGCGTTTTGGCCGGGATTGCCTACCGGGCGGCGGCCACGTCCCTGGCCGTCACCGCATCCTTGTAATTATTGCCGAAATGGGTGCGGACGTAATTGATGACCGCGGCCACCTGCGCATCGCTCATCATCTGCCCGACCGGCGGCATACCGTCCAGTCCATGCAGCACGATATAGACGGGATAGCTGCTTTCCGCGAGGTTGGGATTGTCAGCCAAAGCAGGATATCGCCCCGCTCCGGCCGCGCCCTGCCCCTTGTCCATATGACAGGCCTGGCAGGAATCGGCATAGAGCGCCGCACCGGCCTGCTCCTGAAAATCGGTTTGCCCGCTGATATCGGGGGATGCGTTGTTCGACTTCCGGCTATCCGCCGCAGCCTCGGACGCGCAAATGACGACCATGATCAGGAATGACAGGCGGAAAAGTCTCAGGGGTTGCATGTTCATGGTGAGGCGCCTTGTTGGACTGATCCGGTGCATGGCGGTCATCCTGCCAACACACGCTTATGCAACCGCGTGATGGCATCCAGCGACGAGAGGATTGCCCCCTCCTGCCACGCCGGCAGATAGGAGCAATGCTCGCCTGCCAGAACGATGCGGCCATCGATCTTGCACAGATGGTAATAATGCTGCTTGCGCGCCTCATCGGTCCAGTCACCCGCCGCGCCAAGCGTAAAGGGCGACCGATGCCAGGCGACAGAGATGCCGTTCTCGAACTCCTGCTTATATTGCAGATGAATCTGCGCGCCATAATCGACAGCAAGCTTTACGCGCTGATCGGGCGGTTTCGCGGTCAGTTCGTAGGAGTCCGGCCCGTTCCAGGTATAGCAGCCGAGAAGCACGCCCTTGCCGCCGGTATTGAAATCGGTGCTGGGATAGGAAATCTGGCTGATGGGCAGATCGGTATAGCTGACCCCGCCGAAAATATTCTCGTCCTCCTCCCAGAAGCGGCGCTTGAACTGCAGCCCGACCTTGACAGACGCCGCGTAAGGCACCGCATTGATCGCCGCCAGCATGGATGGGCTGACGTTCATCTCGATCTGGCTGAGAATGGTCAGCGGGATCGTGCATATGCACCACTGCGCGGTCGCCTGCTGCGTCTCACCGGGATTTTGCACGTTCTCGTATGTCACGGTCACGCCCTTGCCGTCCTGCTGGATCTTCGTGACCTTGGCGTTATGGGTGATGAGATCGCCGACCTCGCGGGTAAATGCCTTGCCGATCATGTCCATGCCGCCGACCGGCTCGAACATCGTCGCCTGCAGCTCGTAGATGAAATAGGAGCGAAGGGCGATCCATAGGCGCGAGCTCAAGATATCGGAGAGGCCGAGCACCTGTCCCGCTATGGGTGCGGCGCCGATACCGCCGCCCGGGTCCTTCTCGCAGCCCCGTACGGTGTTCGGGGTTACGCTGGCCTTATAGGCATAATTATTGTCGAGCATCCCCCAGGATTTCAGCGCCTCCAGCAGCATTTCCTGGTCTTCGGTTGCCACCGCATCGTTAAGCTTGCCTTTCTGGGCAGCCTTGGCCAGCAATTCCGATATATGGCCCTGGAAATCGCCCTGAATTTCACGCACGCGCTGCGGCTTGCCGCCGAACGCCTTGGAGGAATGCAGATAGGCATTGTGGTTCGCCTGCTGGAACGGCTCGAGCTTGACACCCAGCCTTTTGCAATAATCGAGCAGGCCGCTGTGCTGATATGGAATGCGCCATGGACCGGGATTGATGTAGAGCCCGTCGTCGAACCCGCATTTCTGGGTGGCGCCGCCCAGCTCGGTATAGCTGTCACCGCCGCGAAGCGTCCAGTTACGCCCTCCGGAGCGTTGGTTATACTCCAGAATCCGCACCTTATAGCCCGCCTGCCGCAGCTCCAGCGCCGCCGTCATTCCCGCAAGCCCTGCCCCCAGGATGAGCACCGTGGCGCCCTTCGGATCCCCCTCCAGCTTGACTCGCCCCTTATATCCGGACTCGGAGGCGAAGCCCAAGCTGGTCATCGCCTGATACATGGCCGCGCTGCCAGCCGCCACGCCGATCAATGACAATAAATCGCGCCGGCGAAGAGGCGGATTTATATTTCGCTGCATTGTCTTCTCCGGAAGCGATAATAATGAGCTTTATCTCATGATTTACATAAATTATACTATAAATATACTTACTAAGTCACAATAATAAAAGTATTAACTGTATTTATAACGCTGCTGAAATTACGTCATCTTCCAAGCTGATCTTCTGGAGAAGTTTGTTTTAGACCGAAGCAATAAACGTATCTTCGCCCTCGCATCGGTGGCAACGTTGAGGCATGGATTCCTGTGACAAGCACAGGAATGACGGATTGCTTTGATGTCGCTGATAATCTTCACCCGCGCGGCCTGCACAACGGTTCTCGTGGGAGAAGCCATCACCACTTCCGTCATTCCTGTGCTTGTCACAGGAATCCATGCCTCAACATTTCCATGGCGACTACGGTTCAGAACGGTTTCGAGTGATCCCTTCTGAAAGCAATTTGCTCTAATCGATCAAGGAGAAATACTTCAGAGGGGAGTGCCGCGCCAGGCGGGGGACAAGCCAACCGCAGCACTCCCTCCTCAGCCTCAGAATTTATAGCCGAGGCCGAGCGAAACCGAGGGCTGCAGTTTTTCCTGGACGATGGGGCTGTCCGCGGCGTCCCCAGTCAATATGCCCAGTTCCGCTTGGCCGCGGACGAGCCAGTTGTCGGTCAGCATATAGGTGGCGTTGGCCGAGACGTTGACGCGCTTGAGCCCTGCCTTCGGCTTGTATTCACGCAGGCCGGAGGCCGCCGATTGGGTGGCATCGACGCCGAAATAGGCTTCCATATGCTTGTCGTTCGCCACGATGGCCTCTGCCTTCGCGCCGAGGATGAGCCTTTCGGTCACCGGCGCAGAATAGCCGACGCCGAACGTACCGATGAGGCTTTCGCTGCCGCCGATCGTCTGATCGATCGCTGCGTAAAGCTCGACCGGGCCCAGCTCGTATGCCGCTTCGGCGCCGACGGTCGCCGCCAGATCGATCTCGCCGAGGCCGCGAAGCCTGTCCTGATCGTCCTCGTCCCGGCCCGATTCGTAACCGACATTGCCCGAGAGCGAAAAGCCATTGTGGTTGAGCGCGGTGACGGTCACGCCTTTTGGGTTGATTTCGAGCCACTCGCCATAGGTGAAGCTGACGAAGGGAATGGGGCTGACCTTGAAGTCCTCGCTGCCTTCATATTCCGGCTTGTACATGGCGCCGCCGCCGATAATCAGGCTCCAGTTCCGCTTCGGCTCGAACCGCTCGTTGAAGCGCTCCTGATCCAGGGCAGGCTCGGAAGGCGGTTCGGGGGGCGAAAGATCGGCGGCGGATGCGCTGGCGGCCATCCCCATGATGCCCAATGCAAGGCCGAGAAAACGAGGCGAAACAAGCCGGTTGGTTTGAGATATCGAGGACATGAAGGCTCCAGAGCGATTTGCCGGCGCCGCATGATGAAACCAGCAGCGCGACCGGGGACAACGCTACTTTCCATGGACGGCCCGCCCCGCGCATGTCGTTATGTTAAGCTTTGTTACGAAGCGAGCAGGGCCTGCCGCAGGGCGTCAGCCGTAATAAAACTTAACAATCCTCCCCGTCCGAAGCGCGGCCATCATGGTACAAAGCCCTTGGGAGAACCGGAGGGAGGATTAGGAGATTGCGCGTGCTTCTGGGTCTCAGGACCATCTATGGGCAGATTACTGCTCTCGTCTTCCTTGCCTTGCTGATCGTCGTCGTGCTGGCCGGTCCGCTCCTCGAGCGCTGGGTCAGCGGCGACCACAGGCCGCCTGACATCGAGCAGGTCACCGAGCATGTCCACACGGTAGGCCGTTTGCTGGAAGCCGCCGCGACACCGGCCGAGAGAGAAACCATCCTCGACGCCGCCCGCCGGTCCGGTTGGGACATGACTTTGTTTCCCTTATCCATCCGCATGCAATTCACTACCTCCTCCAGCGAGGAACCGGCCTGGGGCCGGGCCGTCGAATGGCTGTTTCCGCCCGACAATGCCATTTCTCCGCTGGGCGGCTGGAGGACATTTCTGAACGGCAGGCGCGTTGTCGCCGTCCAGGTCGATGGCTCGACGATGCTGGTCAGTCCCGTTTCCTCCGACCCTTTCCTGACGAGCGATTTCGTCGGGCGGGGGTCTTATTATCTTGTGGCGCTGATCACGCTGATCTTTCTTTTCTTCGCCTTCGCCATCTGGGCGATCATGCTGCCCTTGCGGCGCATTTCCCGCGCGGCGATGAGTGCGGACATCTCGAATGACGAGGAGGTTTTCGAGGAGCGCGGCAGCATCGAAATCGTCGCTCTGGCGCGGGCGCTGAACGGCATGCGCAAGCGCATCGCGATTATGGTGGAGTCCCGCACCCGCATGCTGCGCGGCATCAGCCACGACCTGCGAACCCCGCTGACGCGCTTGCGCCTCAAGGCGGAGCGACTGCCTTCGGGGGATAGCCGCGAAGCGATATTGTCGGACATCAACCATCTCGACCGGCTGCTCGGCGAGAGCTTGGATTATTTGCGCGACAATTACCGCAGGGAGGATTTCGAGCGGACGGATATCGCCAGCTCCCTCCAGACGATCTGCAGCGAATTTGCCGATGTCGGCCACGACGTAACCTATCGGGGGCCGAACCGGCTCATCGTAAACTGCAAGCCGCTCGCCATCACCCGCGCCATCACCAATCTATGCGACAATGCCACGAAGTTCGCGAAGAAGGTTGCGGTCGAACTGCGGACGGATGCGGGAATGATGATCATCGACGTTGCGGATGATGGGCCGGGCATTCCCGCTTCCTACCGGCAGCGGGTCCTCGAGCCGTTCTTCAAGATCGACGCGGCAAGAGGCGGCAATACAGGTTTCGGGCTGGGGCTTTCGATTGTTTCGGAAATCGTGCAGGCCCATGGCGGCACGCTGGAATTCCTTGACCGGGAACAGGGCGGCCTCATCGTGCGGCTCACCCTGCCCATGTGATAGTTGGAGCTTAATACAGCGTCACCCGCGGCAAATCGGGCAGCAACCGCAACAGGCCACGGATGAGAAACGCCAGCAGGACGAAGACCATACCATCAGCAATCGTCCGCCGCAGCATGCCGGGGTTCGCGGTTATACTATCCCCATCCTGCCACAGATTTGGGCGCGGAAAGAACCGGGGAACAGCATTGCGATAGGCCTCGTATTGCGCGCCATGGGCGGATGACAGTCCCGCTTCCTCGCTCAGCACCACCGGCAAGAAGATGAGATAGGCCATGAGCGTCATGAACGCCGCCATGCTGATGCTGCCCGTCTGCAGCCCGAGCCCCGCGACGGCGACGAAGGAAAAGAAATAAAGCGGATTGCGCGAAATCGAGTAAGGCCCTGACTTTACCAGCGCCACCGTCTTTTTCCCGCCGATATAGAGGGTGCACCAGGCCCGGCCGAGAATGGCGACGAAGATCAGGAGCGCGCCGAAATCCTCGATCCAGTCGCGCTGCCATGTTCCGGCCTTGAAATGGGCGGTGGTAAAGAAAATGGCCGGCAGGAAGCATATGCTGATCCACCAGATCGCGGCCTTGCGGCGCAATTGCACCCGGTTGAGATGGGATTGAACGGCCTGGATATCGGGCAATTTGGCGCTCCTCATGACTTTGCAAGTCACGGAGTAGCGCGCCGCGCGACGGCAGGGCGTTTCGTTTTGTTGCGATGTGTGAAGGCCCGGAAATCCGTCATTCTCGGGCTTATCCCGAGAATCTGCCATAAGAAAAAGATGAGCAATTACCGTACTGACAAATTCCAGCGTTGGCAGATTCTCGGGACAAGCCCGAGAATGACGGTCAAAGGGCGCCTCACGCCTCCTCAACCCTCGCCGTAAACGTATACCCCCCGAGCCGGACCGTCTGCAGAAGCGACGGCTCCTTCGGGTTGACCTCGATCTTCTGCCGCAGGCGGCTGATATGGACGTCGATGCTGCGCTCGATTGGACCGGCTAGCCCCGAATGGGTAAGCGAAAGCAGCTCCTCGCGGGTGATGACGCGGCCCGGATTGCGGCAGAAGGCGAGGAGCAGGTCGAATTCCGTGGTGGTGAGCGCGACGCGGGCGTTGCTCGGGTCATGAAGCTGGCGGCGCATCGGGTCGATGAGCCAGCCGTCGAAGCGCAGCCGCCGCTGGCTGACATTCTTGACGAGGCCATAGGACGCCCGCCGCAGCAGGCTGCGCACCCGCGCCACGACTTCGCGCGGGCTGAACGGCTTGGTGATGTAATCATCCGCGCCCACTTCCAGCCCGACGATCCGGTCCACCTCCTCACCCAGCGCCGTCAGCAGGATGATGGGGATCGTGTTCTCCGAGCGGATTTTCCGGCAAATGCTGAGACCATCCTCGCCCGGCAGCATGACGTCGAGGATGATGAGATCATAGGCATTGTGGCGCAGCAGCGATTGCATCACCCGGCCATCCTCCGCAACGGTTGGGATCATCCCGTTCTCCCGCATGGTGATGGCGATGAGCTCGCCGATCTCCGGATCGTCTTCGACGATCAATATCCGGGCATTTGTGGAATTCGGTTGCATGGCGTCCCCTTGGCCCGCTGCATAATGCATAGGGACGCGCGTGGGAATGTTGCGTTTTGTTACGGTTTATTACAGCGGCGGCACGCTCCCTCACGAATTTGGCGATTTTGCGCCTTCGGGTTGAAAGAGCGGCTTCAACATTGCGCTTATGCGGTCGCCAAGGTTCGAGACGGTGAGGTGGAGCGACGGGATCACCACCAGCGACAGGAGGGTGGAGACGAGCAATCCGCCGATGACGGCGATGGCCATGGGTGAGCGGAACTCCCCGCCATCGCCGGCGCCGAGGGCGGAGGGAACCATGCCACCGGCCATGGCGAGCGTCGTCATGACGATGGGACGTGCGCGTTCCGAGCCCGCCTCGATGATCGCCTCGATCCGCGACAGCCCGTGCGCCTCCCGCTCCATGGCGAAGTCTATGAGCATGATGGCATTCTTGGTGACGATGCCCATCAGCATCAAAATGCCGATAACTACAGGAAGCGAAATGGCGCTCCCTGAAAGCCAGAGGCCCGCCGCGACGCCGCCGATGGAGAGGGGCAGTGAGGCGAGGATCGTCCATGGGGCGAGCACGCTGCCGAAGAGCAGGATCAGCACGACGAGGACCAGCATGATGCCCGCGCCCATCGCCACGGCGAAGCTGGCGAAAACCTCGCCTTCGGTATCGGAATCGCCGGTCGCCTGAATGCGGATACCGTCAGGCAGGCCCTTGACGCCCGGCAATTGGCGAAGCCGCTCCATCCCCTGGCCCGAGGTGAATCCGTCTGCGAGATCCGCTCCGATCTCGATCCGCCGTTCCCGGTCGAGCCGCTCAATGGCGGAGACAGTCTCATCGAAGCGCATGTCGACCACAGCCGACAGCGGAATATGCACCCCATCCCGCCCCGCGACAGTCAACATTTCCAGCGTGGCGAGGTCGTCCCGCGCCTCGCGCGCTATCGCGACGCGGATAGGGATTTGCCGCGCGCCTTCGGTGAATTTGGGCAGGCGGCTGTCCGCATCGCCGATGGTGGAAACGCGGATGGCATCCGCTATCGCCGCCGGGGATACGCCGAGCATCGCCGCCTTCTCGGTGCGCACCTGCATCTTCAATTCCGGGCGCATGGCGGTGTTGTCGATGCCGGGATCGATGAACATCCCGTCCATGCCGAGCTCCGCCACAATTACCCTAGCGGCATTCTCGACAGCCTCTCCATCGGTGCCGAGGACCGCGAAGGATACATCGCGCCCGCCGCGATTGTTGAGGAAGCGCAGTTTCACGTCGGGAATGGAGGCAAGGGTCTTTTCGATATCCGCCTCAAGCGCGAAGGATGAACGCTCCCGCTCGCTCTTGTGTCTGAGATCGATGAGGACCACCGCATAGCGCACATCCTCCAGCCCCGAATTGTTCGCGCCGGCGCGGGTGAATACGCCCTCCACCTCCGGGAATTGCCGGATGCGACCAGCGATTTCATCCGATACCGCGCGCGTCTGATCGAGCGTGGAACCGGGCGGCAGTTCGACGGTAAGCGTCAGGCGGCCGGTATCTTCCTCCGGCAGGAAGGTGGTGGGCAGCGACATGAGGGCCATCAGCGCCAGTACGAAGGAACCGGCGGCAAGGCCGAGGGTCGCCCAGCGCCGGCGCAGGCTTAGCCGCAGCAACTGCTCATAGGCGAGGAGGAAGCGGCCCTTCTTCTCCTGATGCATATGGGCCTCGGTCATGAAATAGGCCGCCAGAACAGGCGTTATCAGCCGCGCCACCAGCAGCGAGAAGAACACGGCGATGGCGACCGTCAGGCCGAACTGCCGGAAATAAAGCCCGACTTCGCCGCTCATGAAGCCGACCGGCGCGAAGACGGCAATCACCGTGGCCGAGATGGCGATGACCGCGAGGCCGATTTCGTCCGATGCGTCGAGCGCCGCCCGGTAGGCGGTCTTGCCCATATTGCGGTGGCGGACGATATTCTCGATCTCGACAATGGCGTCATCGACGAGAATGCCCGTCACCAGCGTGACGGCGAGCAGGCTCAATATGTTGAGCGAGAAGCCCAGATGATCGATCGCGAAGAAGGTCGGGATGATCGAGAGCGGCAGCGCAATCGCCGCGACAATGGTCGCCCGCCAGTCGCGCAGGAACAGGAAGACGACGATGACGGAAAGCGCCGCGCCTTCGAGAAGCGTGTGCATGGCCGAGCTGTAATTTCCGGCGGTATAGGTGAAACTGTCATCCACCGGGCGGAAGCGCACCTCCGCATTGCGCTTTTCGACTTCCGCCAGCGCCTCGGAAACCGCTTCCGCGACGGAAATATCGCTCGCCCCTTGCGAGGGATAGACGGCGAACCCCACCACATCCGCGCCGTCGAGCGTCGCGAAGGCGCGGGGCTCCGCCGCACTGTCCTCAACCGTTCCGATATCCCCCAGCCGGACGGACGCGTCGGGCGAAAGCGCGAGGCGCTGGTCGGCAAGCTCCGCCACTGTCTTGGCCGCCGCCACCGTTGTCAGCGCCTGCTCGCGCCCGCCGAGACCGCTTCTGCCGCCGGAATTCTCGACCTGCGTCTGCACAAGATTTTCATTGATAACGTTCGCCGTCAGCGAAAGCGCCTGCAGGCGGGCGGGATCGATCTCGACCCGGATTTCCCGGTCGGCACCGCCGACGCGCTCGATCCGCCCCACGCCCGGCAGGCCCTGCAGATGGCGGGCGACCACGTCATCCACATACCAGGAGAGCTCGGGAACGGTCATGTTCGGGTTGCTGACCGCATAGGTGACGACCGATTGAGCCTCCTCCTCGACCCGCTCGATGATCGGCTCATCGATCGTGCCGGGCAGATCGGAGCGGATTTTCGCCACCGCATCGCGGACATCGGCCATCGCCCGGTCAGGCGTGACCTTGCCCAACTCGAACTCGACATTGGTGACGGATTTGCCCTGGCCGATGGTAGAGGTGATCCTCTTGATGTCCGCCAGCGGCGCGACCGCATTTTCCACCAGCCGCGTCACCTCGGTTTCGAGTTCCGCCGGCGTCGCGCCTGACTGTTCGATGGTGACCTTGACCAGCGGCGTGATGATCGCCGGGAAATAGGTGACGGGCAGCCGCGAGAAGCTATAGAGCCCCGCCACCGTCAGGATGACGAAGAGGAGAACCGAGGGCAGCGGATTGCGGATGGCCCATGCAGAGATATTCGCATTCATCGGCCGGCCGCCTCATCTTTATCGATGAGAGAAGCGGTCCTGGGAGCCGAAGCAGCGCCGGCCGAAGCGACAACAGGCGCGACGCGCTCGCCATCTTTCAGGAAACCGCCCGCCTTGAGAACGACCATCTCGCCATCGGCGACGCCGCTGACGATCTCGACGAAATCGTTCTGGCGCGCGCCGGTCCTGACATTGCGCCGTTCGACCAGATCGTCCTTGACCACATAGACGCTGTGCGAGCCGCCGCTGCTTAGGACAGCCGTCCCAGGCACCAGGACATTCGTCCTCGTCGTGGTATCGATCATTCCCTTGGCAAACACGCCGGGAATAAGCCCTTCGCTCTTATCGAGCGCGACATGAATCTTGCCGCTGCGCGTCTTCGGGTCGATCTGCGCGGCGCTCAGCCGCAACGCGCCGGTAACGGGACGGTCCCGTCCGGGAAGCATGATTTCCGCCCGCATTCCTTCGGACAGGCGCACGAAATCCGTCTCCGTCACATCGGCGACGAACTCGATTTCGCCATCTCCGGCGATGACGAAAAGCGGCCCCGCCGAATTCGACGTCATCGCGCCGATCCGTGCATTGCGTGTCAGGACGATCCCCGCCGCCGGAGCGCGCAGGGTGCTGCGCTCGACCGTCAGCTCGATCTCCTTGCGCTCCCGCGCAATCAACTGCTCGTCCGCCTCGGCCAAACTCAGCGATTGTTTCGCAAGTTCGGTCTCCGCGACCGCGCGATCGACGGCATTGCGGCTTTCGTCCAGCACCTGCTCGGAACTGATCCCTTTCGCTCGCAATGTCTGGCTGCGCTCAAGCTTTTGCCGGGCCTCTCGCTCAGCGACGAGCGCGACATCGAGCCTGCTTCTCTCCACCGCCACGGCGGCCTTGGCACGCAGCGCGCTGACCGTGTTCTTGTCGAGCGCAAGCTGCGCATCGGCCATGTCGAACCGGGCGAGCGGCTCTCCTCGCGTGACACGCTGCCCGGCCTCGACAAGTATTTGCCGGATTTCCTTATCCGGCACCGAAGGGTAGACTTGAATCTCCTCCCGCGCCGCCAGCGTGCCTACCACGGACACGCGCTGCGTGACATCGCCCCGCTTGGCGACGACGACAGTGACGGGCATAGGCTCACGGGCCTGCGCAACCGGCATGACAACAGCGATTGCAAGGAACCCGGCGATTGCCCAGGCTTTTTTCTTCATGAAACGGCACCTCTTCCTGCCCGCGCAAGGCGGGATTTCTGACCGCAGGTTAAGCGGGCGGCAGAGGTGCCGTTATTCTATCGCGTTAAGTTTTGTTGCGTCTCAGGAGACATCCAGCGTGGCCGCATCCGTCCGCCTGATCCGCACCTTGTCGATGTTGCGCCCGTCGAGCGAGACGACCTCGAAGGTGAGGTCACCCGCGACGACAGTTTCTCCCGCATTCGGGAAATGCCCGAGCCGCCACAGGATGAAACCAGCGATGGTCGAATAGCGGTCGGTGTCGTCGACGAGATCGGCCTCAAGCAGATAGGAAGCCCGGCGCACATCCATCCAGCCATCCACCAGCCATGAGCCGTCCTCCGCCTGCTCGGCGAACAGCGCCTCGTCGCCCTCGTCCGGGAACTCCCCAGCGATGGCTTCGAGAATATCGATCGGCGTGGCGATGCCCTCCAGCGTGCCGTATTCGTCCACGATCACGGCCATCTGCAGCGGCGATTTGCGCAGTTGCTCCATCAGACGCAGCACGTTGACGCTCTCATGGACGATGAGCGGCTGGCGCACCGAGCGCTCCATATCGATGCGCCCTTCCTCCAGGAGATCGCGCAGCAATTCCTTGGCCTGCGCCACGCCGACGAGGTTCTCCAGCGTGTCGCGCGCGATCAGGAAGCGGGAGTGGCCGAGGTCGAGGATCTTGGCCTTCAGCTTTTCCGGGTCTTCGTTGATGTCAAGCCACTCGATCTCCGTGCGGGGTGTCATGATCGAGACGGCGGGCCGCTCGGCCAGCGTCAGCACGCCCTGGATCATCTCCTTCTCCTGCGGCGCGAAGAGCTGGTTCTCCTCGGCGCGCTCGGCGATGGCGTCGGCGGTTTCGCCGAGGCCCATCTCGCCGCTGCGCCTGCCGCCAAGGAGGCGCAGCACCGCATCGGCGGTCCGCTCCCGGAGGTCGCCGGTCGTCACCAGCCGCTCCTTGTTGCGCCGGGCGATCTGGTTGAACGCCTCGATCAGCACCGAAAAGCCGATGGCCGCGTAGAGATAGCCCTTCGGAATGTGGAAGCCGAAGCCTTCCACGACCAGCGAGAAGCCGATCATCATCAGGAAGCCCAGGCAGAGGATGACCACGGTGGGGTGCCTGGAGACGAAGTTCATCAGCGGGCGCGACGACAGCATCATCACGCCGATGGCGACCACCACGGCGATCATCATCACCATGAGGTCGTCGACCATGCCGACGGCGGTGATCACGCTGTCGAGCGAGAAGACGGCATCGAGCACGACGATCTGAACGAGGACCTGCCAGAAGATCGCATGGGCGACCTTGCCCTCCTTATGCCCCGCCGTCCCTTCGAGGCGCTCATGCAGCTCCATGGTGCCCTTGAAGAGCAGGAAAATGCCGCCGAAGATGAGGATGAGATCGCGACCGGAAAAATCGAGCCCGGCAATGCTGAAGAGCGGCTTCGTCAAAGTGACGATCCAGGCGATGGAAGCCAGCAGCACAAGGCGCATGAGAAGCGCCAGCGTCAGGCCGATGAGCCTTGCCTTTTCCCGCTGGTGCGGCGGCAGCTTGTCCGCGAGCACCGCGATGAAAACCAGATTGTCGATGCCGAGAACGATTTCGAGGACGATAAGCGTTGCCAGTCCAGCCCAGGCTGCGGGATCGGCCATCCATTCAAATAACATTAGCTGTATCTTTCGGCGAGCCCAAGCAGCCGCCGTCCCTTTTAGTTGAAGGTTTTTTCAATGATGAAGAAAAGCCCCTTGAGGAGCGCGAGCAGCACCCCGGCCACGACTGAAACCGAGACCAAGAAGGCGATGAAGCCCGCGATCACCCAGACGCCGTCCCGCTCCAGAATGCCGAAGGAGAAAAGGCAGATGGCGAAAGCGGGCAGGAGGTTGCCGAGCGGAATGGGGAGCGCCAGCAGGATAGCGAGAATGAGGCAGAGCGCGCCGATGGCATATTCGGCGGGGGGCGCGACAAGCAGCGCCAGCCGCGGCTTGACCAGCCTTTCGGCCCGCGCGAGCCACGGGCCGGCGCGCTCCAGCAGCGCGGCGAAACTGCTTCTGGGCAGGGAACGGTTGGCGATGAACTTCGGAAGCCATGGCTTGCGGCCAAGCATCAGCTGGGCGGCGAGGATAACCAGCGGAATACCGAGCACGCCGGATGTGCCCGGCGGCGTGGGGAGCAGGTTCGGCAAGGCGAAAAGCAGCATGAGCGGACCGAAGGCGCGGTCGCCCATCGCCGAAAGCATGTCCTGAATGGAGATTCGCTCGCGGGACGGCTCCTCGGCCAGCGACCGCAATATTTCGGAAAAGCTGCGTCCGCGCCCAGCCCGCTTCCGGGGCCGTGCGCGGACGATCATACTCGATGGCTCTTCGTCTGGCATAATAAATGCGTTGCCTTGCTTCCGGGAATTTGCCCCACGCCTGCTGGACTATGTCGAATGCTTCCGACCATCATTCTTATGGCAGTTTCTCGTGACAAGCCTGAGAATGACGCGACAGAGCGGCATGTCGCGCGGAGCCTCGTGAAGGCCCCGCGCCATCGGGATCATGCTTTAGATTTCCAGATCGTCAAAGCCGCCCTGGTCCTGTTCGTCATCCTCATAGCCAGTGTTTTCGGCCTTGGGCTCTTCAGCCTGCGGCTCCGCGGCCTTCGCCTCGTCACCACCGAGCATGCCGGCGACCACGTTGCCGAGCAGCATGCCGCCCGCGACGCCCATAGCGGTTTGCGCCGCTCCGGCGAGGAAACCGCCACCCGCTCTCTGCGGATAGCCCTGCTGCTGGAACGGCTGCTGGCCCATGGCCGCCGATCCGCCGGTGAGTGGAACCGCGCCCGAGGGCCGCGCCGGGCGTGCCCCGCCGCCGAACAGGCCGGAGAAAAGCCCGCCGCCGGAGGCGGGTCTCGAGGCCAGCTCCTGTTCCAGCTCATCGATCCGCGCCTGGGCGGCGTTCAGCGCATGCTCCTGCACGACGATGGTCTGCGCCATATAATATGGCGCTCCGGGCTGATGCGCGATCTGTTCGCGAATATAGGCGTCGGCCTCGCCATCCCGCTCCGGGGATTGGCGCTCGACCTCAGCGAGTTTTTGAAACAGCCCCTGGATGGCTTGCTGATCGTTTCTGTCCATAGTCAAGCGAACCCTTTACTCTTCACGCTGGCCGGTGAACTGCAGCAGCAACTGGAAGAGGTTGACGAAATTAAGATAGAGCGAGAACGCGCCGAACACGGCGAGCTTCTGCCGGGACTCCGCGTCGAAGTTTTCGGCATATTGCTCCTTGATGCTCTGCGTGTCCCACGCGGTCAGGCCGACAAAGACGACGATACCGATGACCGAGATGGCGAACTGCAGCGCCGACGAGCCGATGAACATGTTCACGAGACCCGCGATGACCACGCCGATCAGACCCATCATCAGGAAGGACGAGTACTGCGTCAGGTCGCGCTTCGTCGTGTAACCATAAAGGCTGGTCGCGCCGAACATGGTAGCGGCGATGAAGAAGGTGCGTGCGATGCTGGTGCCGGTGAAAACAAGGAACACCGACGCAAGCGACAGGCCCATGACCGCGCAGAAAGCCCAGAACATCATCTGCGCGCTGGCAGCCGACATGCTCTGGATGCGGAACGAGAAGAACAGCACGAAGGCCAGCGGCGCGAGCATCACCACCCATTTGAGGGGGGTGGAGAAGATCGGCACATAAAGCGCGGGCGTCGAAGCCACGGCGAAGGCGACGAGACCTGTCACTACGAGACCGAGGCCCATATAGTTGTAAACGCGCAGCATATGCTGGCGCAGGCCCTCATCGAAGAGAGCGGCGTCGGCCCTCGCATGGGCCGTCTGGTATCCGAAGTTTGGTGTGTTCATAACATCCTCTCGGGGGTTGATGAGATTAATGAAGCGACCGCGCGAGCTTTTCGGCTGCACGTTCGAGATCTTTGGCCTCCGGCTTGGCGACCAGCGTGTAGGCGACATCGCCGATCTGGAAATAGGCGGCCGAAGCGCTGTCGATGGTCGCCGTCTTCGGCGAGACGACGTCGAAAACACCGGGCCGGACGGCGAACAGCGAAAGGTCGCCCAGATCCTCGCTACCGATGGAGACTTCCACGCTGGGGCCGTATTGCGAGGGGTAGATCTGTACATCCTTCACGCGCCAGTCATTCGGCAGGTCCGGCATGATGATGGCGGTGGCGGCGCGGATTTCACCGGGATCGAGGTCGCGGCTTTCCGGCTGCGACGCCATCTCGGCGCGAACCATGCTGGTCCTGTGGGCTCGCACGGCATCCTCGACATAGGCGGGCGGCGGCGTGGAGGCGACGCTTTCCCTGACCTTCAGCGGCCCGAAGGCCTCGTTCGCCAGCCAGCCGGCGGTGACGAGTAGGCCGATGGCGGCGACGCGCTGAAGGCTCGCGAACAAGCGACCATAGGAAAGCCCCCGCTCCAGCCGGCGGGCGGCATCGGCCGTGGCGGGCCGCGCCGCGCTCTTCGAGCCGGCAAGCGCGAGCCGCAATTCGTCCCGTGTCCGCAGGTCCGCCATCACCCGGGCAGCAGCGTCCGGATGGCCGGATAGCCAGGCCTCGACGGCAATGCGGCGGGAGACGTCGAGCTGGTCATCGACATAGGCGTCAAGGTCGGTATCGAGAATGGGATCGCGCGGCTCACTCATCGCGGCCTCCGATGATCTTGAGATGGGTTCTTGGTTGTGACGGCCCGTCCGCCTCCAGGGCGCGCAGGGTCGCGCGGGCCCGGCCTATCCGGGACATCAGCGTGCCCAGCGGTATTTTCAGCGTATCCGCCGCCTGGCTGTAGGACAGCCCTTCGATGGCGACGAGATGCAGCGCCGCCCTCTGGTCCTCGGGCAGGTCGAAAAAGGCCTGCCGTACCTGCGCAAGCCGGACGACGTGCTCCTGCGGCGGGTCGGTCCGGACGTCAGCCAATTGCTGAACAACGTCCATGCGCCCGGCTTCCGCACGGCGCGACCGGGCGCGGTCGATGAATGTGTTGTGCATGATCGAAAGCAGCCAGGCGCGCAAATTGCCGCCGGAGTGCCAAGTTGCGCGCCGCTCATAGGCTCGCACCAGTGCATCATGCACCAGATCCTCGGCCTCGGTGGCATCGCGCGTCAGCGAACGCGCATAGCGCCGCAGCGAGCCGAGCTGTCCGACAATATCGAAACGGTTTCTGGATCTGATCATGCCCTATATACGGAGCCGATCATGATCTTAATCCCGCTCCGGTGAAATTTTTTGTGGGGCGGGCGATTCTAGAGGGCCAGCGTTGCGATGACCACGCCTGCCTCCTGCGGATGCGGGGCGAGCTTGAAGCCGAATTCCTCGGCCATGGCGAGCATTCTGATATTCTCGCTGAGGACGAACCCCTCGATTTGCGAAAGCCCCTCCGCCCGCGCATAATCGACCGCATGCCGGAGCAGCGTCCAGCCGAGCCCATGGCCTTGCAGGTCGGTGCGAACGAGAATACCATATTCGGCTTTCTCCTTGTCCGGGTCGGACAGGAGACGGACAATGCCCGCCATTTCGCCGGTGTCCTTGCGCTCGGCGAGGAAAGCGATCTCACGCTCATAATCGATCTGCGTGAGCCGCAGCAGCATTTCGTCGGGGAAATGGCGCCGTGGCGCCAGAAAGCGGAAGCGGATATCCTCGGGCGAGATTTTCGCGAGGAATTCCGGAAAGAACCTGATATCCGCCGGCTTGATCGGACGCAGGCGGTAGTCGCCATCCGCAAGACTGAATTCCTTTTCCCAGGCGGCGGGATAGGGCCGGATGGCAAGCCCGGGGTTCGGCCCCGGCATTTCGACATCGTCATGCGCGATCTCTATCCGGGCATCCAGCGCGACGATGCCGTCGCTTCCCGCCAGAAGCGGATTGACGTCCATCGAGACGATGCAGGGAAAATCCACGACGAGCTGCGACAGGCCATTGAGCGCCCGGACGATGCCCTCGCGGTCGGCAGGCGGACGGTCGCGGTAGCCGGCCAGGAGCCGTCCGATGCGGGTGCGGTCGATGAGGTCCCCGGCAAGCACGCTGTCGAGCGGAGGAAGCGCAATCGCCGTATCGTCGAGGATTTCGACGGCGGTGCCACCCGCGCCGAACAGAATGACCGGCCCGAAGACGGGGTCGCGGCTGACGCCCAGGATCAGCTCCTGCGCGCCCTTTCCCATGATCATCGGCTGCACTACGAAGCCGTCGATCTTATCGGCGTTCCCTGCCTCGCGCAGCCGGCTTTCGATATGCCGCACCGCTTCGGCTACGCCCTGCGGGGTGTCGATATCGAGCACCACACCGCCGGCATCGGATTTATGCGTGATCTCCCTGGAAAGCAGCTTCACCACCACCCGCGACGTTTGCAGCAGCCCTTCCGCCGCCTTTGCCGCCTCATCGGCCGTGCGCACCGTCACCGTCTCCGGCACGGGGATGCCATAGGCGCGGATGACCGCCTTTGCCTCCGGCTCGGTAAGCATCCGCCGGTTCTCGGACGCCGCCTGCCGGAAAATCGCAAGAACCGCCTCCCGGTCGGCATTGATGTCTTCTCCCCGGCTCGACGGCACCCGCATAAGCGCCTTCTGCGCGCGTGACCATCCGCTTAGGTAAGAGACCGCCGTTGCTGCGGCAGAGGGCGTCTCGAAGCTGGCAAGGCCCGCTTCCTGCAGGATGTGGCGGCCTTCCCGCGCCGTCTTCTCTCCCAGCCAGCAGGTGAGCACCGGCTTGCCGTCGATCATCCCCGCCTTCGTCAGCTGAGCGACCGCCCGTGCGGCCGCCGCTGGGGAAGCAAGGCCCGTCGGGCAGTTGATTACCAGCAGCGCATCGACGCTCGCGTCGGCGGCGACGGCGGTGACCGCCGCGCTGTAGCGCTCGGCCGGCGCATCGCCGATGATATCAACGGGATTGGCGTGCGACCAGGCGGCGGGCAATATCCTGTTGAGGCGCTCGATGGTAGCAGGGGATAATTCTGCCAATTCGCCGTCGAGATCGGCGAGCGTATCGACGGCGAGCACGCCCGCCCCGCCGCCATTGGTGACGATGGCGACACGCGAGCGGTCGAGCCGCGGAAAGCGTGCCACCGTTTCGGCGGCATCGAAGAGTTCTCCGAGGCCCCGCACACGCAAAATGCCCGCCCGGCTGAGCGCCGCGTCCACCACCTTGTCCGAGCCGGAAAGCGCGCCGGTGTGGGTGGCGGCGGCTTTGGCGGCGGTGGCGTGCCTGCCCGCCTTCACCGCGATGACCGGCTTGATACGCGCGGCGGCGCGCGCAGCCGACATGAATTTGCGCGGATCGGGAACGCTTTCGAGATAGAGCAGAATCGCGCGTGTCCTGGCATCGCCCGCGAGCAGGTCGAGATAATCGCCGACATCGACATCGGCCATGTCGCCAAGGGAGACGATGTTGGAAAAGCCGATGCCTTCATCCGCCGCCCAGTCGATGAGCGAGGTGGTGATCGCGCCCGATTGCGAAAGGAGCGCGAGGCCGCCGGGCTGCGGGTCGATATGCGCGAAGCTCGCATTGAGCTTTGCCGAGGGAGCGAGGAGGCCGATGGTGTTGGGGCCGATGATGCGGAAGAGATGGGGCCGCGCCGCATCCAGCATGGCCTGCCGCAGGCCGTTTTCCCTCGTCAGGCCCGCGGTGATGACCACGGCGGCCCGCGTTCCCTTCTCGCCGAGCGCGCGGATGATATCAGGCACCGTCGCGGGCGGCGTCGCGATGACAGCAAGATCAGGCGCGGCGGGAAGCGCTTCCGCGTCCGCATAGCAGGGGCGTCCCAGAACCTCCCCATATTTCGGATTGACCGGCCAGACCTCCCCTTCGAATCCGCCCTTCAGGATATTTTCCATGATGGTGCAGCCGACCGATCCCTGCCGGATCGACGCGCCGAAGACCGCCACCGACCGGGGCGCGACGGCATGTTCGAGATTGCGGATAGTCATTGAGGGCCTCCGTCTCTCGTTACAGACAGGGCCCAGCTTAAACGACAGAGGGGAAAGAGCAATTGCGCGCGGTCAAGCCGGCCTGAACGCCCGGCATATTTGCGGATCGGTCTCTATCCGGCCCGCGCCCATCAGGTCGAGGCAATAGGGGATCGCCGGGAACACCGCATTCAGGCACACATCGATCGAGCGGGGCTTGCCGGGAAGATTGACGATCAGCGTGCGTCCCCGCGTGCCTGCCGTCTGGCGCGACAGGATGGCGGTGGGCACGGATTCGAAGCTGATGCGGCGCATGAGCTCCCCGAAGCCGGGCAGCTCGCGCTCCATCACGAGCCGCATTGCCTCCGGCGTCAGGTCACGCGGCGCAGGGCCGGTGCCCCCGGTGGTAAGAACCAGATCGGCATGGTCCTCGTCGCAAAGCGTGACGAGGGCGTCCCGCACCGGCTCGATCCCATCGGGCACGATGCGTCGCAGCGGCTCCCACTCCGACGTGAGCGCGCGGGCAAGCCAATCCGCGATGGCCGCGCCGCTCAAGTCTTCATATTCGCCGCGGCTGGCGCGGTCTGAGATGGTCAGGATGCCGATACGGACCATGATCGTTCAAAACCTCACTGCACGAGCGGCGTATATACTGCGCCGCCGTGCAATGCCAGACCGCCTGGGCTCAGTCTTCCTTGATGAGGCTATCCTTGGCTGTATCGCGCATCCGCAGATAGACGATGAGCGAAATGCCGATCATGACGGTGACATACCAGTAGAAGCCCCGCTCCCAGCCGCCATTCTTGAAGCTCAGCGCCACATATTCGGCTGTGCCGCCGAAGAGCGTGTTGGCGAGCGCATAGGGCAACGCCACGCCGAGCGCGCGGATATGCGCCGGGAAGAGCTCGGCCTTCACTACGGCATTGATCGAGGTATAGCCGGTGACGATGATAAGCGCCGCCATGACCAGGAGGCCCGCCGTCAGCGCATCGCGCGTTTGCTCGAGTGTGGCGAAGATCGGGTAGGTGAAGAGAACGCCCGCCGCGCCGAAGGCGATCATCAGCGGCTTGCGGCCGATCTTGTCCGAGAGCGCCCCGGCGACGGGCTGCAGGCACATGAAGATGAACAGCGTCACCGCGTTGATCTGGCTCGCCACCTCGCGGCTGAAGCCTGATGTGTTGACCAGGAATTTCTGCATGTAGATCGAATAGGCATAGAAGGCGAGCGTGCCGCCAGCGGTCAGGAGCATGACCAGCGCAGTTTCCTTCGGATGGTATTTGAGGAGCGTCCAGAAGCCGGATTTCGGCGCGCCTGTGCTCTTCGCATTCTTGAAGCTCTCGGTTTCGGCAAGGCCGCGGCGCAGCCAGAAAACCACCACCGCCAGCACCGCGCCGACCGCGAACGGAATGCGCCAGCCCCACGCATCGAGTGTGGATTTCTCCATGACCGATTGCAAAAGGATCAGCAGCATGATCGCCAGAAGCTGGCCGGAAATGAGCGTGACGTACTGGAAGGACGAGTAGAAGCCGCGACGGCTCTTGCCCGCCATTTCCGAGAGATAGGTCGCGCTCGCGCCATATTCGCCGCCGACCGAAAGCCCCTGCATCAGGCGCGCGACAACGAGGAGCGCCGGAGCGAGAAGGCCGATCGTCTGATAGTCGGGGGTGAGCGCGATGATCAGCGACCCCGCGCACATCAGCGTCACCGAGAGCGCCAGACCTGCCTTGCGGCCCTTTCGGTCGGCATAAATGCCCATCACCCACGCGCCGATGGGGCGCATGACGAAGCCGACGGCGAAAACGGCGGCGGCGCTCAAAAGCTGCGCCGTCTGGCTTTCAGCCGGAAAGAAATGCGGGGCGAAGTAAAGCGCGAACGCCGCATACACATACCAGTCGAACCATTCGACGAGATTGCCTGTCGATCCGCCGATGATGGATTTGAGCCGGCTATTGGTGCTCTGCGCACCGGTTTGTTCGGATGCCATGGAAACCATGCGTCTCCCTCCCTGATGAATTTTTCATGGTTGGGGCGACGCTAGAGCCTGGGACATAATTTCTCCAGATTTTAAGCGCTTGATATTTAAGCAATTGAAATCAATGAAATTTCGCCGTCTTGGCCGTGCCGTGGCGGTTTCATTTATGCAAAAAGCTGCGTGACTTTATGCGGTGGATTGCATAATCCTGCACAAATGCAGCTATCTGGAAAATCCGTCAAAGCCCTCGCGGTCCTCATCGCCCTGCTGTCGGCTTCGGCTGTCTGGTGGGCAGCCACGCTTTGGGCGCAGAACGATGCGCTGACCCGGCTTACGCAGGACGCGAGGCTGATCGCGCGCCAGCAGACGCGGCTGGTCGACAGCGAGCTGGCAAAGTTCCGGCTGCTGCCGGTGGTGCTGAAAGAATATAGCGATCTTCAGGACGTGCTTTCCGCAGGCTCGCCCGACGCCACCAGACGATTGAACGGCAAGCTTGACCTCCTCGCCCGTCAGGTCGGCTCGCCCATCATCTATGTCATCGCCCGCGACGGCACAGCCATCGCTTCCTCCAATGCCGATACGCCGGAAAGCTTCGTCGGGCGCAACTATAGTTTCCGGCCGTATTTTCAGATGGCGGTCCAGAACGGCGTGGCCGAATATTATGCCATTGGCGATGTGACCGGGCGGTTCGGCCTTTTCCTCGCCCGGCGCATCGGCGGTGAAGCCGATCCCGTCGGCGTCGTGGTCATCAAGTTCGAGTTTCACCGGCTTGTGCACAGTTGGTCGAACGATCCGGGGCAGACCTTCGTGATCGATCCGCGCGGGATCATCCTGGCTTCGACCGACAAGGCCGAGGATTTGCGGTCCTTCCAGCCGATTTCGGCGGCGGAACGGGCGAAAATCATTGGGAGCGGCCAGTTCACCGCCGGTAATCTGGAGCCGAGCCATTATGCATTCGAGCCCGGCGGCAGGATGCGCGGGCCGGATGGCCGGCAATTCGTTGGCGTGAGTGAGCCGATTGCGGGAACGGAATTGAAGCTCGTCCATATAGCAGCGACCGCGCCCGCCATCCGCACGGCAAACGATCTGGCGCGTCTCATCACCGTGGCGGCGATGGCGCTCCTCGCCTGCCTGACGGCGGCGCTATACTGGCGGATGACGCGGGCGGCGCGCGCCGCGGCGGACCGCGCCGCGCTGGAAGCGGCAGTAGCAAGCCGCACGGCGGAGCTCCACGCGGAGATGGCCGAACGCGCCCGCGCCGACAAGCGCTTCCGCGAGGCGCGGGAGGAACTGGCGCAGGCGAACCGGCTCGCATCGCTGGGCTCGATCACCGCGGGGCTGGTGCATGAGATCAATCAGCCGGTCGCGACCATCCGCACCCTTTCGGAAAATGCGCGCCACCATCTCGAAACGGGCAAGCTGGATAAAGTCGCCGCCAATCTCTCGGCATCGGTCGAATTAACGGCCCGTATCGGCTCGATCACGCAGGAAATGCGGCGCTTTGCGGGACGGCGGCGTGGCGAAATCAGGCTCATTGCCCTGTCCGAATTGGTCGAAGGCACGCTGCTCCTCATGGGCGACCGCTTCCGCAACGCCAATGTCCGGCTGGACCTGCCCGCTCCTTCTAGCCTTCATCTCATGGCAAGCCGGGTGCGGCTGGAGCAGGTGCTGGTCAATCTCCTTCAGAACGCGCTCGACGCGGTGGCCGGATGGCCCGACCCGCATGTGGCATTGCTCGTCAGCGAGACCGGCGATCATGTGTCGCTTATTGTGGCAGACAACGGCCCCGGCATCGACCCTGAGCTTGGCGCGGAGATTTTCAACCCCTTCGTGACAGGCAAGCCGGAGGGGCTGGGTTTGGGGCTTGGCATCGCGCGCGACATCATGACGGAGTTGGAGGGAAGCCTGACCATCGTTCCCTCGCCGCTCGGCGGCGCAGCCTTTGCCGCCACAGTGAAACGGGCAGAGGGGGAGGCAAATCATGGCGGAAAATGAGACGTTACGGGTCATGCTGGTCGATGACGACGCGGCTTTCCGCACGGCCTTGGCGGATTCGTTCGAGATTGCCGGCATCGACATAGAAGCCCATGGCGACGGCCAGTCGGCGCTTGCCAGCCTCTCACCCGACTATCCGGGCATCGTCGTCACCGATATCCGCATGCCCAAGATTGACGGCCATGCGGTGATGGAAGCGCTGCTGGCGCGCGATCCCGAACTTCCCGTCATATTGATCACCGGCCATGGCGATATCGGCATGGCGGTGTCGGCGCTGAAAAAGGGCGCGTTCGATTTCATCGCCAAGCCGTTTTCGGCGGATCATTTGATTTCAAGCGTGCGCCGGGCATTGGAAATGCGCCGCCTCGTGCTGGAGAACCGCCGTCTGCGCCAGGCCGCGGCCGAGGCCGAGCATGACTATCCCCTCCTGGGAGAAACGCCGGTCATGCTGCGGCTGCGCGAGACGATCCGGCAACTGGCGAGCGTCGATGTGGACGTGCTGATCGAGGGCGAAACCGGCACGGGAAAGGAGCTTGCCGCCCGGCTTCTCCACCGCTGGAGCGCGCGGCATTCGCGCAGCTTCATCGCCATCGATTGCGCAGCGCTGCCCGATAGCGTGGCGGACGAAGTGCTGTTCGGCAGCCGGGTCAAGCGGGGCCGGATCGCCGAGGCGGATCGCGGCACGCTGTTTCTCGACGAGATCGACAGCATGTCACCCGCCCTGCAAGGCAAGCTGCTGCGCGTGGTGGAAGAGCGGGAGTTACCCTCCCCCGATGGCGAACCCCGCGCCGTCAACCTGCGCATCATCGCTGCCGCGAAAGGCAATCTGGATAGCGCGGTGGCGGAAGGACGGTTCCGCTCCGATCTTCTCTACAGGCTCGAAACCGTGCGCCTGCGCGTCCCGCCCCTGCGGGAACGGCGCAAGGATATCGGCTTGCTCTTCGCCTATTTTCTCGAGGAGGCGGCGTCGCAATTCGGTCAGCCGCGCCCTGCCATCGACGCAAGGGTCGAGGCCCGCCTGAATTCCCATGACTGGCCCGGCAATGTGCGGGAATTGCGCAATTTCGCCAAGCAGACCGTGCTGGGCCTCAATCCCGACCCTGCCGCCGAACCGGACCATCTGCCGCTTTCCGAACAGATGGACCGGTTCGAGCAAGGCGTGATCCGCGCCGCGCTGGAGCGCTGCCGCGGCGATGTCGGCCTTGCCGCCGAACAGCTGCAACTGCCCCGGCGCAGCCTCTACGCCCGCCTGCAGCGCTTGCGGATCGATGCTTCCACGTTCCGCAAGCGCTGAACGGATAGCATATAGGGAGGAACTTGCCCCAGCCCGGTTGAATTCCCGGCGGAGGCTGCTATAAGGCCCCTGCCTGGTGCAGGCATCATCTGCTGGTTGGGGAGGACGCTATGTCACACGACGCCCTCTTCCAATTGGGGATGGGCTCAGTCGAACTGGACGCCACCCAAACGGAAGACTCTTTCATCCCGCGCGCCATCGAAGCGTGCGTGAAGGTGCCTTATGCCGTTCGCCGGAGTGAACGCATCGGTTTCACGGTGATCGCCTATGCGATTGCCGAGCTTCTCCGCGCCGAAAAAAGATGCCGGGGGAACAGTGCCAAAACGCTGATCTCCGCTGCGGGAAATTAAACGCGCCCCGCACGAGCCTGACGGCTCCCTTCAGCATTTTCGACCATTTCCAGCCTCATCCGCCGCCACGGGCAACCGTGGCTCCATCGTTATTCTGTTTGACGGGATCCCCTATGGAGACGATCCAGACCCCCTATTATCTCATCGACAAGAGCAAGCTCCTGCGCAATCTCCAGGCGATCAAGCATGTCCGCGAGCATTCCGGCGCCAAGCTGCTGCTGGCGCTCAAATGTTTCGCCACATGGTCCGTCTTCGACCTGATGCGCGACTATATGGACGGCACCACCTCCTCCTCGCTTAATGAGGTGAGGCTCGGGCGCGAGAAGTTCGGCGGCGAGACCCACGCCTATAGCGTCGCCTATGCCGACCATGAGATCGATGCGGTGGTGGCCAATGCCGACAAGATCATCTTCAATTCGATCAGCCAGCTCGAACGCTTCGCCGGCCGTTCCGGAAATTTGAGCCGCGGGCTGCGGCTCAACCCCGGCATCAGCTCTTCGAGCTTCGATCTTGCCGACCCGGCGCGACCCTTCAGCCGCCTCGGCGAGTGGGATGCCGGAAAGGTCGCCGCCGTCCTCGACCGCGTCAACGGCTTCATGATCCACAACAATTGCGAGAACGCCGATTTTGGCCTGTTCGACCGGACGCTCAATAAGATCGAGGAGAAATTCGGCTCGATGTTCTCGAAGGTCGACTGGATCAGCCTTGGCGGCGGCATTCATTTCACCGGCGAGAATTACCCGCTCGACGCTTTCTGCGACCGGCTCAAGGCTTTTTCGCAGCGCTACAGCGTGCAGGTCTATCTCGAGCCCGGCGAAGCCGCCATCACCAAAAGCACGACACTGGAAGTCACCGTGCTCGACACGCTTTTCAACGGCAAGGATATCGCCATCGTCGACAGCTCCGTCGAGGCACACATGCTCGACCTGCTGATCTACCGGGAAAGCGCCCGCATGTCCCCCTCAACAGGCGACCGCCGCTACATGATCTGCGGCAAGTCCTGCCTCGCCGGCGATATTTTCGGCGAGTTCCCCTTCGATCATGCGCTGAAGCCCGGCGACCGCATCTCCATCGAGGATGCCGCCGGTTACACCATGGTCAAGAAAAACTGGTTCAATGGCGTGCAGATGCCGTCGATTGTCGTGCGCGAGCTCGACGGCAGCCTGCGTGTCGTCCGCGAATTCTCGTTTGAGGATTATCTGTCGAGCCTGTCCTGAGGCTCTTCCTGGTGATGTGAAGAAAGAAGGAGGCCCCAGCCTAAATGAAGAAGAACATCCTTATCATCGGCGCCGGTGGCGTAGGCCACGTCGTCGCTCATAAATGCGCCCAGAACAACGATGTGCTCGGCGATATCCATATCGCCTCGCGTACGCTCGACAAGTGCCAGGCGATCATCGATTCTGTCAGGGAAAAGAAGAGCCTCAAGGTGGAAGGCCGGCTCGAGGCGCATGCGCTCGACGCATTGGATGTGGAAGCGACCAAGGCCCTGATCCAGAAGACGGGCGTGGAGATCGTCATCAATGTGGGCTCGGCCTTCGTCAACATGCCGGTGTTTTCCGCCTGTATCGCCACCGGCGCGGCCTATATCGACACGGCCATCCACGAAGACCCGCTGAAGATCTGCGAAACGCCGCCCTGGTATGCGAACTATGAGTGGAAGCGCCGCGCGGATTGCGAAAAGGCCGGCGTGACGGCCATTCTCGGCGCCGGCTTCGATCCCGGCGTGGTCAATGCCTATGCGCGGCTCGCCAAGGACGAATATTTCGACCGCATCGATTCCATCGACATCGTCGATGTGAATGCGGGCGACCATGGCCGCTATTTCGCGACCAATTTCGATCCGGAGATCAATTTCCGCGAATTTACCGGCCAGGTCTGGTCCTGGCAGAACAATAAGTGGACCTCCAACAAGATGTTCGAGATCCGCAAGGATTGGGATCTCCCCGTCGTCGGCACGCGCACCACGTACATGACCGGTCATGACGAGATCCATTCGCTCTCGCAGAATCTCGGCGTGCCCGATGTCCGCTTCTGGATGGGCTTCGGCGAGCGCTACATCACGGTCTTCACGGTGCTGAAGAATCTCGGCCTCCTCTCCGAGCAGCCGATCAAGACCGCCGAGGGGCAGGAAGTCGTCCCGCTCAAGGTGGTAAAAGCGGTGCTGCCGGACCCGTCCTCGCTCGCGCCCGATTACAAGGGCAAGACCTGCATCGGCGATGTGGTGAAGGGCGTCAAGGACGGCAAGGAGCGCGAAGTCTTCATCTATAATGTCGCCGACCACGAGGAAGCCTATGCCGAAGTCGGCAGCCAGGCCATCTCCTATACGGCAGGCGTCCCCGCCGCCGCCGCCGCGATACTGATCGCAGAAGGCGCATGGGATGTCGGCAAGATGGCCAATGTCGAGGAACTGCCGCCACGGCCCTTCCTCAACCTCCTCAACCGGATCGGCCTGCCGACCCGTATCAGGGATGGCGCGGAAGACCGCCCGCTGTTCTTCGGCTGAGAGCCTTAAGTTCCCCCGCCTCCAGATATCCCGGAGGCGGGGGAATTGCTGGCTGCTCCTGCTCTGGCTGTTGTCGAGACGCTGGCAATATTTGCTCCAACAGGCTTCGGCCTTTTGTCGGTCCACTGCGGCGGCAGTCCATATTTGCCTGCGACCGCGCCCAGCAATCCGGGCGCGCGGCCGAAGGCTTCGCACGCGGCATATTTCGGCTTGCCGCCCAGCCAGGACTGCACTCGCTGCCTTGAGGGAATGGCGATGTCCAGCCCCTTCGGCTCTTTGCCCGTAATGAGCATCTTGGAAAAATCCTCCGCGAATTTCGAGGCGAGGCCATAAGCATCACCCACCTCCGAAACACGCGGCTTATCCTGAATCGAATTCGCCCCGCGCGCCCAGACTATGGCCGCAGTCTGGACGCCTGATCTGTCGACCGCCTCCGCTTCGACCGCAAGGCCGCCGAGCCCGGCAGGCAAGCGCGGCACACTGACCGGCAACGCGAAGCCGCTGCCGACGCTTACCGCCGTGGCGACCCCGGCCATGGCTTTGTCGGTCGGGACAAGGTCGGTGACGACGGACCGGATGGTCATATCCGCCGGCTGGCCGGCCGCAACCATCTGATATCTATCGCTGAGCGCCACGCAGAGCGCCCGGTCAAGCGCGTTAGCGACCATCGCGCGGTCGGCGTCCGATTTTACGCGGCCCGCGGCGCTGGGGACGAAACCTGTCGGCACGATGCTGACCGTCTTCACCGTGGCCAGCCGCGCGCCATCCACATAAATCCGCTTTTTGGCCAGTTTTCCCTTGGGCGCGCTGAGATTGCCATAGGACGTAAGCGTCCCGCCTTCCGTTAAAGGCACCGAGGCGCACCCGGCGGCGAAGACGAAAGGCAGGACGACGACGAGCTTTAGGGGCGGAAGCCCGGCATGCCGGCGGGTTATTTTGTTGTTGGATGAATTGCTATGCACCGGTTCCTTGCCTCCGTGACGGATGTTCCGGAAGCGACCATGCGAGGGCAGAATTGCCGCAACATTACAGGATGGCGCTCAGAGATAGATCGCGACCAGCGTCCCCATTTCGCTGCTTTTGATGTTGACCTGCCCGCCATGGTTGGACACCACCTGCCTGACCAGGCTCAGACCCAGCCCTGCCCCGGTGCTTTTCGGCGTGACGCGGTAAAATGGCTCGAACACCAATTCCCGATGTTCAGCCAGAATCCCCGGCCCCTCATCGGCCACGGCGATCTCGCCGCCTGCTGAAACCGAAACCGTGATTGTTCCCCTATTGCCGCCATGATCAATGGCGTTGCGAACGAGATTGCTGATCGCCCGTGGCAGGGCGGACGGACTGCCCTTGCGCGGCAGTGCTTCCACCTCGCTCTGGAAAGCGATCTGGTAGCCCGCCGCAATCGCAAGCGGCGCAAGATCGGCCACCACCGTGCGGGCGATGTCCACGAGATCGACCGTTTCGTGGAGATCGGCGGCCTGGTCGTTGCGTTCGAAATCGAGAAGCTGTTCCGCCGTTTCCGCCAGCCGTGCGACATCGTCCATCAGGCGCCTGCGCTCCTGTCCGTCCGGCATTCCGTCGATCCGCGTCTGCATGATGGCGATGGGCGTTCGCAGTTCATGCGCCGCGTCGATCAAAAAATGCCGCCGTTTGCGGAATTCGCTGTCCAGCCGCGCCAGCGTGCCGTTGAAGGCGATCACCAGCGGGGCGACCTCCCTCGGAATACCCTCCACCGGCAGGCGGGCTTCCGGACGGCGCGGCTCGATCTCCGCGGCCCTTTGCGCGACATCGCTCACCCGTGCCAGCGCACGGCTGACGATCCGCGGCACAGCAAGAAAGATCGCGGGCAAGGCCAGTGCAATCAACGATATGTAGATCGGGTAGCTTCGCGCCAGCAGCGCGAGAACAGGCCAGCCTTTGTTGGCGACGCCGCCAAACAGGATCCGCACCTCGCCGACGCTCGTTTTGGCATTCTCGATGGTCGCAATCTCGCCGGTTGCGGGCGATCCGCGCAGATCCGCCTCCTCGAACAGGCGGACCAGCGGACCGAGAGCCACATAGGCGGAGGGAACCGGGCCATAGGAAACGAAAGCGCCATCCATGCCCGACGCAATGAACCAAAGCCCGCCGTTCTGCTCCTTCAACGATGTGAGCGCGGGGGTATCTCGCAGTGCCAGGCCGCTCCGGCTGTCGCGGGAAACGGCTCCGGCAATTGCCGAAACGACCTTGTCCTCCATGGCGATGTTGGGCGACATGATCGTCGTCGCCCAAACGCACAGCCCTGCAATGACAGAGACGACCACAGCGACGATAACGAGGCTGAGCTGCCAGCTAAGCCGCCACCAAAGCGATGGATTTGGCTTCTGCGCCTCACCCATCACTCCTCCTTCAGGAGATAGCCGACGCCGCGGATGCTGTGGATCGTCACGCCGGCTCCCGCATCGGAGAGTCGTTTGCGCAGACGCGAAATATGCGCATCGAGCGCGTTCGACTGAATTTCTTCCTCGTAATTATAGACCGCCGTTTCGAGCGCGGAGCGGAGAACGGTCTTGTCCTTGCGCTTGGCGAGCGCCACCAGCACCAGGAGTTCGCGGCGCGGAAGATCGAGCGGCGCCCCATCGATGGTCACGTCCAGATGCAGGGGATCGATCACCATGCGCCCGGCAATTATTTTCGGCTCCGCCACATGAGATGGCCGCCGCAGCACGGCGCGCACCCGCGCCATCAACTCCTCGACGAGAAAGGGCTTGCCGAGATAATCATCGGCGCCGATATCCAGCCCCTCGACCCGCTCCAGCGGCTCGTTTCGCGCCGTCAGCACGATGATGGGCGTGCCCGAGCCCGACCGCCTCAATGTTGGAATAAAACTCAGCCCCTCGCCATCCGGCAGGCGGCGATCGAGGAGAATCGCATCGTAATCATTCTGGCGCGTCAGCTCCAAGGCGTCGGCGAGATGCATGGTGTGATCCGTGACGATGCCATGCTTGCCGAGCGCCGCCGACAAGGCGTTCGCCAATTCCCTCTCATCCTCGATCAGCAGAAGTCGCATCGTCCCTCGGGCCTTCACTGCCCTTGTCTGCCCTCAAGATTACGGCAGCATTGCGAGGACGTTGCGAATGGGTAGCGGCGCTAAAAATAGTCAGGTCCGGCCAAGACCGTCAGAGAACACATCAGCGTCCGCCCAGAAGGCCGCGATCAATCTGACGTTGACGATATTCAAGATCGATCAGATCGCAAGCTTCCGAAAGATATGCGAACTCTTTTTCTTCTCTCGTACGGCCACGAAGAGCTTTTGCGAGGCGTTTGATTGGCTTGATCATGGGGAACTCTCTTCAGGATTATCTTTCCCGATGAAAGTACATTGCCATGAGTAAGAGGACTACTATGGAATTCTCCTAGGCAGGGTTGCAATGCATGCATGGCTGGGAATTCCAGGGTTCGCCAAAGGGCGCCGGGGCTTATTTTATGCATGGGCATTAGACGACAGGAGACGCCGCATTGGAGGCCTGTTGCGCGGATGATTCAGCGCCCAGGCTCGTCAACGGGATTTTCAGCGACAGCAACAGGCCGCCGCTCCACCAGTCGCGCGATAATGTCGCTTTCAGCCCCTGCAAGGCTGCCCTTTCGAGCGTGGTGCCAAACCCTTTGCGGTCATAGACTTCGCTGAGGTTGGGCGAGCAATGCTCCTCCCAGGTCATGTGCAATTCGTCGTCCACTACGGAGACGTCCACTGCCAGCCGTCCGTCCGGGATCGACAGCGCTCCGTATTTTGCCGCGTTGGTGGTCAATTCATGCAGCAGAAGGGCGAGCGAGGTCAGCGCCTTGCCGGAAAGCGGCGCATCGGAACCCCTGATCTCGATGCGAGCCCCCTCCAAGCTTTCGTGCGGCGCGACAATCGCTTTGAGGAGAGCGATGACGGTCGTTGCAATCTGGGGAACTCCGCCATCCCTGACAAGATCGGGAAGGGTGAGCTCATGCGCCCGCGCGAGCGCTTGCAGGCGTGAGCGAAGGTCGGTCTCGAGTTCCGCCACGCTCGTCGCCGGCTTCGCGCTCAGCGATATGAGGCCGGCGGTAAGGCTGAAGAGATTTTTAATACGGTGATTGATCTCCCGCAGCAGAATATCCTTATGCTGGGCAGCTTGCCTTAATGCTTCGGCCTGCGAGGCCAGCTCGTCGCGTTGCGCGGCCAATTGCTGCCTTTGCCGATAAAGTTCGAAGAAGACCTCCACCTTGCTGCGAAGAATATCCGGTTCGATCGGCTTCTGAATGAAATCCACCGCCCCGGCCTCGTAGCCGCGGAAGCGGCGCCTGCCATCGGTGGTTCCGGCGGTCACGAACATGATCGGAATGCGCCTTGTCCGCTCATTGCCGCGCATCAGCTCGGCGAGCTCAAAACCATCGAGCCCCGGCATCTGCACATCGACCAGCGCCAGCGCGACGTCGTGCTGAAGCAGCAGTTCCAGCGCCTCGTCGCCTGACCGCGCTTTTAACAGCAGCAATTCATCGCGCCGAAGCAGCGCCTCGAGCGACAGGAGGTTCTCCTCGAGATCGTCGACCAGAAGCAACGGTACTGGGCTCATTTATCAAACCCCTCTGAGAAATGCCGCTATCGCCTGGAGCGGCATGACATGGGCCCCCGGACACATATGAATGGCTGCGGCAGGCATTGCGGCGGCATACGCATCGTCAGGGTCCTGCACGATGGCGGTTCCCCCCGCTTCAACGACGGCATAGAGGCCCTTTGCCCCGTCACTATTGGCGCCGGTGAGCACGATTGCAATCAGCGCCGGTCCATAGGCATCCGCCGCGCTTTCGAACAGCACGTCGATGGAGGGACGCGAGAAAAAGACAGGCTCGTCACTGGAAAGAGACAGGCTTTTATCGGCTTCGATGAGCAGATGATAATCGGGCGGTGCAAAATAGATCGTGCCGCCCGCCAACGGTTCCTTGTCCTCGGCCTCGCGCACGGGAAGCCGGCACTTGGCCTGGAAAAGATCCGCCATCACGCTCGGCCGGTCGGGCGGAATATGCACGACCGCAATCACCGGCAGGCTGAAATCCTTCGGCAGCGCCGGAAGGATCACCGAGAGGGCTTCCACGGCCCCCGCCGACGCACCGATGACCACGGCTTCTGGTTGGACCGCCATCATTCCCCCTGCCTCTGGTAGATCCTCTCCGTAGGGACGAAATCTATAAAGGCTTTCGCGTGCTGGGAGAAGCGCAGGTTTTCTTTCGCCCCCAGCCCCAGAAATCCCTTGCGGGCCAGCGAATCCTTGAAAAGCCCCAGCGCGCGGTCCTGCAATGCACGGTCGAAATAGATCATGACGTTGCGGCAGGAGATGAGATGCATCTCCCCGAAGACGGCATCCGTCACGAGGCTATGGTCCGAAAACACGACGTTGCGGCGCAGCGTCTTGTCGAACGTCACCCTGCCATAAGCCGCCTGGTAATAGTCGGATAATGACGACTTTCCGCCCGATTTGCGATGATTTTCGGTGAAAAGCTGCACCCGATCCAATGGGAATATCCCGGCTTCCGCGGCCTGCAGCGCTTCCTGGTTGATGTCGGTGGCATAGAAGATGGTGCGGTCTTCCAGCCCCTCCTCGCGGAAGAGGATCGCGAGCGAATATAATTCCTCGCCATGGCTGCATCCGGCGACCCAGACCTTGAGCGAAGGATAGGTCCGCAGATGCGGCACCACTTTCTCGCGGATCGCCTTGAAGTAGCCGGGGTCGCGGAACATCTCGCTGACCTGGACCGTCAGGAACCGCAGCAATTGCGGCAGCATGGCGGGATCGTGCAGAAGCTTTTCCTGCATCGCGGAAAAGGTCTCAAAGCCCAGTTGCTCGCGCGCCTGCTTCAGGCGGCGCTTGATGGACGCCATCGCATAATTGCGGAAATCATAGTGATATTTGAGAAACAGAGCCTCCAGCAGCAGCCGGATCTCTATGTCTTCGATCTTCTCGAAACCGGCCATGTCCTTCATCTCGGCATCCAGACACGAACAAGCGACAGCAGCTTCTCCACATCGAGAGGCTTGGCCATATAATCGTTTGCACCGGCTTCGATGCAGCGCTGCTGGTCGTCGGGCATCGCCTTGGCCGTCAGGGTGATGATCGGCAATTTCTTCCAAGCCGGGTTTTTGCGGATTGTGCGGGTTGCCGTAAGCCCGTCCATGACGGGCATCATCACATCCATGAGGACAAGGTCGATGGGCGTATTGCGCTCATTGGCAGCCTTTTCCAAGGCATCCAGCGCCTCCTGTCCGTTGCGGGCAATCTCGACGATTGCTCCGCGCGGCTCGAGGATGTTGGTCAGGGCATAGACATTGCGCACATCGTCTTCAACGACGAGGATGCGCCGGCCTTCGAGCAGGGCATCCCGGTTGCGCGCCTTGCGGATCATTTTCTGCTGCTCGGCGGGGAGCTCCGAGATGACTTGATGCAGGAACAGGCTCACTTCATCGAGCAGGCGTTCGGGAGACTTCGCCCCTTTGATGATGATCGACTTCGAGTAGCGCCGGAGCTTTTGTTCATCGTCCGCCGTGAGCTCCCGGCCGGTATAGACGATAACCGGCGGGAAGGCGTAGGCGCTCTCATGACTGAGGGATTCCAGAAGCGAATAGCCCGAGGCGTCGGGCAAGGTCAGATCGAGCACCATGCAGTCGAAGGTTTCGGTCTTTAACAGGTCGAGACATTCCGCCGCCGTGCTTGCCGTCACCGTCTGGACATCCGAGGAGCCCAATAGCTTAGCCACGGCATCGCGCTGCACCGGATCGTCCTCGACGATCAGCACGCGATGAACCCGCTGGGAAAGCCTGCCCTCCAGCTTCTGTAGCATTTCGATGAGCTGCTCGCGATCGACCGGCTTGCGGGCATAGCCGATAGCACCCAAAGAATAGGCCGTTTCGGTATGATCCGCGCCTGAAACCACATGGATGGGAATATGGCGGGTCTGGACATCGTTTTTGAGCCGGTCGAGAACCGCGAGGCCCGAATGGTCAGGCAGGCCGATATCGAGCACGATGGCGCTGGGCATGAATTCCTTGGCGAGGCCCAGCGCCTCTTCGGCGGTGCCCGCGATGAGTGTCTGAAAGCCCATCTCTCGCGACAAGTCGCGCACGATGGCGGCGAAGCTGGCGTCGTCTTCGATAACCAGCAGGACGCGCTTTGCCTCGCTCAGCGCGTCGCGGTCGTCTTTGAGCCTGCGCGCCGCCCGCCGCGGTTTCGCATGGACCTGCTCCGCCTCGACAATTGCGGGTGCGGTCGCGGGAGGGATGGGCGGCTCGCTGCGCGGTTCGACCTTGGACGGATCGTAAGACGCCGGAATCGTGACGGTAAAGGTGCTGCCTTGTCCCGGCTGGCTTTCCAGCCCGATCGTCCCGCCCAGAAGGCGCACGAGCTGACGCGAGATGGAGAGGCCAAGGCCGGTGCCGCCATATTTGCGGCTGATCGTGCTGTCGGCCTGATGGAACGCTTCGAAGATGTTTTGCTGCTGTTCCTTCGCTATGCCGATTCCGGTGTCCGATACCGTGAAGACCAGGCGGCCATCGCCAGCGGGACCGACCGACAGTTTGACGCTGCCCGCATCCGTGAACTTGATGGCATTGGAAAGGAGGTTTTTGAGAACCTGTTCCAGCCGTTGCGGATCAGTCTCGATCACTGGAGGGCAGTCCTGTGCGATTTCCACCGCCAGGTCTAGCTTTTTCTGCTCGGCCAGGGGCTGGAAGACCTGGCGAAGATTATAGGCGAGCCGTTCGAGAGGAACGACTTCCGGCCTCATCTCTACATGCCCGGCCTCGATCTTGGAGAGATCCAGAATGTCATTGATGAGCGTCAGGAGATCATTACCCGAGGACTGGATCGTCTTTGCGTATTTGACCTGCTCCTCGCTCAAATTGCCGTCGGGATTGTCGGCCAGAAGCTTGGCGAGAATCAGCGAGGAATTCAGCGGCGTGCGCAATTCATGCGACATGTTCGCAAGGAAGTCGGACTTATACCGGCTCGCCTGTTCGAGTTCCCGTGCCTTGAGTTGGACCGAGGCATTGACCCGTTCAAGTTCGTCCCGCTGTGTCTCGAGCTGCTGGGCCTGCTCTTCCAGCTGGGTGTTGGTCTGTTCCAGCTCGACCTGCTGCTGCTCGAGCCGCGTCTGGGATTCCTTCAAGGCCCGGCTCTGTTCTTCCAGTTCCTCATTGGAAACGCGGAGCTCCTCGCTCTGGGCCTGCAATTCCTCGGATTGCCGCTGCGTCTCCTCGAGGAGATTCTGAAGCTCACTACGATAGACCGCCGACCTGACCGCCACCGCGACCGCGCTCGACGCACGCTCCAGAAGGGTAACGACCTGTTCGCCGGCCGGCCGCAGGAAGCCAAGCTCTATGACCGCGTTGACCGAGCCATCGATCCGCCCCGGCAGAATCACCAGATGCCGAGGCTTGTCCCGTCCGAGCGCCGAGCCGAAGGTGAGATAGCCGTCCGGCACGTCATCGACGACGACCGTCCGGCTTTCCGCGGCGGCCTGTCCGAGCAAGCCTTCCCTCTGCCGGAACTGTGCGGGAATATTCGCCTGTTCCGGCACGCCATAGACGGCGGCCCTTTGGTAACCATCGCCGCCGCCGGTATAGACGGCTCCTGCCACCGCGCCCGTATATTGCGCGAGGAAATCGAGAATGTTGTTGCCCAGCTGATCGACGGTCTGGTCACCGATCATCGCGGAAGCCAAGCCCATTTCGCCGGTTTGCAGCCATTCGTCCCGGCGGCGGGCCATGGTGGCGCGCCGCACCAGATAGGCGATGGTCGCGGTCAGCACGATGCCCAGGATTGCCGACAGGAGGGTGCTGGAGAACGCTTTTTGTTCCGCGGCGCGCATTTCCTCGAGCCGCTGGACCCGGATCTCGGTTTCTCCCTGGGCCATGGCGGCGATCTGCGCGCGGATGCCGTCCATTTCGATCTTGCCGCGGTCCGTATTGACGACGGCGAGCGCCGCCTCCAGCCCCTGGGTGCGGCGAAGGTCGATTGCGTGGCGAAGCTCTGCAAGCTTGGCCTCGATGCGCTGCCGCAGCACGGCGAGCCTCTCACCCTGCCCCGGATTGTCGGCTATGCGTTCGGCGATATTATCGAGCGCACGCGGGATAGCCTGGAGCGCCGTATTATAGGGGGCGAGATAGCTTTCATTGTTGGTGAGCAGGAAGCCGCGCTGGCCGGTCTCGGCATCCTGAACCTGCGAGAGCAGCTCATCCAGGCCAACGATGGTGACATGCGTCTGGATGACCGCGGCATTGCCCTCCCGCAAGGCCTGCAGGTTCAAATAGGAGACAAAGCCGCTGACGATAAAAAAGACGATTGCCCCGGCAAGACCGATGGCCACGGCAGGATCCAGATTGAGGCTTCGCTTCGATATCTGCGCCATTCGTTTGCATCCTTCAGGCTCTCGTAGAGACCACCGCCTCCCGTGCGGGAAGCGTGGCAATGGGGCGGGCATCCCGCCTTGAATCTCTATTGGTAACCCCTCACCGGACCAGCCTGGCTTTTGCCAATGAATCGCAACATCCGCAGGACAGATCGGGAAGCGCTATATTAGCGCTCCAAAACGCAATACCAGATCAACGCGCGAAGGCGTAGAGGAAAAGCAGCAACACCTGCCATACAAAACGCTTCCGTTGAGCGGGCACGAGAAGCTGCCAGCGGCGATAGCGTTTGCCGGCTTCCCTCCCCCGCGTCGTCCTTTTACGCCATCGAAACCCTCAAGCTGGCAAGGCTTGACATCCCTCTTCCCCCAATTTAGGAAATGATCACTCAATAATTTATTCGGCTCATCCATGGTTGCAAACTCCAGCCAACGAAACCGGGGACGTCCAAGGCTCTTCGACGAAGACAAGCTTCTCGATCAGGCAATCGAACTCTTCAGTTCAGCCGGATATTCCGCGATCGGGATAAACGACCTTACCCGGATGACCGGGGTGAAAGTCGGTAGCCTCTACAAGGCCTATCAGGACAAGGAAGGCCTGTTCGCGAAGGCGTTGGAAAGATACATCGCGCTGCGTGAGACGCGGATTTCCGCGATCCTGGCGCAGGCCGAAAACGGACGGGCCCGGCTTGCGGCCCTGCTCCGCATCTATGTGGAGCTGAGCCAGGGCAAGGAGGGAAAACTCGGCTGCCTGATGGTTGCAGGAATTGCGGAAATGCCGCAGTTCGCCTTCGCCGGCGACATTCTGCGCCAGCAGCTTCTAAGGCGTCGAAAACTCCTGTCCGATCTGGTCGAGCAAGGTCAGCGCGACGGTTCGGTCACCACGACCAGTTCCCCGCAGGCGGTAGCGGATGTGCTTCTGACGCTGCTCTATGGAATGCGCGTCGTTGGGAAGGCGGAGGCATTCACCGACGATCCCGCCTCCTTTGTCTCGCTGGCACTCAAGATCCTGGAATGATCATGGATCGCTCCATCCTGATTGCCGGCTCGCTCTTTGCCGGCTGATGACTTTTATTTCAAAGGAGACCATCAATGGAAAATATGGATATGCCGCGAGCACCTGACGGCTTCGCGCACAGGTTCACGCGCGTGAACGGCTTGCGATTTCATTATGTCGCCGGCGGCGCGGATGTGGCGGAAACCGTCGTCCTTCTCGCGGGCTTCCCGGAATCTTGGTATGCGTGGCGGCACGTCATGCCGATGCTGGGCGAGCGGTACCGCGTCCTTGCGATAGACCTGCCGGGACAAGGCGACAGCGACCGCCCGTTGGACGGTTACGATACACAGACGGTCGCTGAACGCGTCCACGCGCTTCTCCACGCCATTGGCGTCACGCGCTATAGCCTTGTCGCCCACGATGTCGGCGCCTGGGTCGCTTTTCCTTACGCCTTATTGTTCGGCGAGGAAATCAGCGCGCTGGTCCTTATGGATGCGGGCATTCCAGCCGTGACGATGCCTGAGATGCTTCCATCTTCACCGGATAAGTCATGGAAGACCTGGCACTTCGCATTTCACGCCGTGCCGGATCTGCCGGAGGCGCTCATCGCAGGGCGTGAACGCGAATATCTGGGTTGGTTCTTCCGCGAAAAGACCGCAGACCCCTCATGCTATACCGAAGAGGCGATGGCGGAATATGTCAGGATATTCCGTGCGCCGGGCGGGTTGCGCGCCGGCTTGAGCTTCTATCGCTCGGCGGCTCAATCCGCAGAGCAGAACAGGGCGCTGTTGAAAAAGCGCAAGCTGACCATGCCCGTGTTGGGCCTGAGCGCGGATCAGGGCTCGATTCCTGACATCGCTGCTGCGCTCCGTCCCTATGCGATCGATGTAAGCGGCGATGTTGTCAGGAATTGCGGACACTTTCAGCCCGAGGAGCAGCCGGAAGCCGTGGCAGCAGCCGTTCTGAAGTTCCTGGAGAAGGTTTTGCGGGTTTGAACCGGAACCAAAACGGACCGTTAGGGGTTTTCAGCTTGGATTTAAGAGGAGAGCCCATGAAAACCCTTATTTGTGCATCCATCATTTTTGTTGCCGCTGGTTCGGCTGCTTTTGCTCAATCGGCAGCCGAAAAGACCGGCGTGAATTCCGTCCTGGGCGTCGCGCCCAAGACTCAGGATTTTGTCACGGAAGCTGCCAGCAGCGATTTGTTCGAGATCGAATCGAGCAAGCTCGCACTCGAACGTGCCGACGCGACGACGAAGGCTTTCGCGCAGCAGATGCTGACCGATCATCAAAAGACGTCCGATGAGCTTAAAAATTTGGTCACGTCAGGAAAAGTGAAAGCTACCCTCCCCACTGCGATGTCTTCGGCCCATCAGGACATGCTGAATGAGCTGAAGGAACTTCAGGGTGAAGATTTCACGAAGCAATATCGGTCGGATCAGGAAGACGTTCATGAAGACGCGGTCGATCTCTTCAAGCGTTACGGCGAAGAGGGCGAGAATCCTGATCTCAAGGCTTGGGCCGCAAAGACCCTCCCCGCTTTGGAACACCATCTGAAGATGGCCACCGACCTGAACAAGTAATTATGGGAGGAGCCGCTCCCGCCAATATGAGCTCGGCGGGAGCGGCTTGTTGAGGTGACTACAATCAGACAAGTTCCTCCCCGGGGTAATCCGTTGAAACGGTGATTGTCCGATAGGCTTCCAGTTCGTCAAGGCGGCTGGTGAGGGCATCGCGGATCGCCTGGTAAGATGTGCTTCCAAGCGCCAGACGAAGCGGCGGCTTGGCTTCTTCAGCAATTGCGAGCATGGCGTCTGTCATGCGATTTGGGTCGCCGATAATCACCCAATCGCCGCCCAGCAGCGCAACGCGCGTATTGTGAGCGGGCGTACTGTCATAGGCCGCGATTGGCTCGGGCTGCACGATGCCCTGTCCGAATTTGGTCCTGGCCGGCCCTGGCTCGACGAGCACGAAATCGATGCCGAACGGCGCGACTTCCTTCGCCACGGTTTCCACGAAGCCTTCGATGCCCCATTTGGTCGCATGGTAGAGGCTGAAGCCGGGATAAGCGATCTGCCCGCCTTCCGACGAGACTTGCAGGATGCGGCCGCCGCCCTGCCGGCGCAGATGCGGCAGTGCCGAGCGGATCAGCACAATCGAGCCGAGGAGATTGGTATCCATGATGTCGCGCAGCTGGGCATCGGTCGTCTCTTCCGCCGCGCCCAGCACGCCATATCCGGCATTGCTTATGATCACATCAATCCGGCCAAGATCAGCGAAAGCGCGATCGACCGTCTGCGCTACCGCGTGGAAATCCCGCACGTCCAGCGCCGACGTCCAGAGGCGCTCGCCATAGCGTTCGCGCAGATCGTCGAGAGCTGTGGTGTTGCGGCTCGTCGCCGCCACCCTGTCACCGCGCGCCAGCAGCTTTTCCGTCAGTAATCGTCCGAAGCCGGAAGATGCCCCGGTGATGAACCATGTCTTGCTCATAATCTTTCTCCTTGTTGTCTCGGAAACAAGATAGGGAACCGGCTTTGCTGTGATTAGACATTGAAATTTGCACGGGTTGATGCAAAATCGCCAGCAATGGAGCGCCCTTCCCTCAACGACCTCACGGCCTTTCTGACCGTCGCTTCGCATCGCAGTTTCCGTGCGGCTGCGGATGAGCTCGGCGTTGCCCCCTCGACGCTGAGCCATGCGATCCGCGCTTTGGAGGATCAGCTCGGCGTCCGTCTGTTCAACCGGACGACGCGCAGCGTATCGCCGACCGAGGCCGGCGCGGAATTGGTTTCGCGCCTCGGACCCGCAATCGGCGAACTCGATGCGGCGCTGGAGGCCGTGGCGCCTTTCCGCGGCAAGGTCGCGGGAACGGTTCGCATCAACGCGCCCCAATTGGCGGCCAACATTCTCGTCCGCGATGTTGTTCCTCGCGTGATGGCGCGGCATCCGGAAATTTCCGTCGATATCGTCACGGAGGGGCGTCTCATCGATATCGTCGAAGCAGGCTTCGATGCCGGTGTGCGTCTGGCGGAAGCGGTGCCGCGAGACATGATCGCAGTCGCCCTCGGAGGCCCGCGCCGCTTTCTTTGCGTTGCCTCGCCCGCCTATCTCGGAGAGGCGGGCGAGCCGCAAACACCCGACGATCTCATGAACCACCGCTGCATCCGCCACCGTATGCCGAGCGGCAAGCTCTACCGCTGGGAATTCGAACGGCATGGCAGCGAAATCACGGTGGATGTCCCCGGCGGCGTGGTCCTCGACGATCAGGACCTGATGATCGAAGCCGCGCTGAACGGCCTGGGGATTGCCTACATCATGGACCTGGCAGCGGCGCCCCATCTGGCGGCGGGGCGCCTGAAATCCGTGCTCGAGGATTGGTGCCCTCCGAGCGAAGGGCTGAAGTTCTATTACCCCGGCCATCGGCGCGTGCCTCCGGCGCTGCGTGCCTTCATCGACGTCCTGCGGCAAAGCGCATTGGCTATCTGAAAACTGAGCTGCTCGCCCGCAAAACAGCCTTGGCGGTCAGTTCATCCCGCCATTGACGAAGATGGTCTGACCGTTGATCCAGCGGGCGGGACCGGCGAGGAAAGAGATGACCTCGGCGATTTCCGATGGCTGGCCGATGCGGTTGAAGGGGTTGAAGCTCGCGATGCGCTCTATCGTCGCCTCGTCCTTACCCTGGAAGAACAGTTCCGTTGCCACCGGCCCCGGCGCGACGGCATTGACGGTGATGTCCCGGCCCCTGAGTTCGCGGGCGAGGATCAGGTTCAGCCCTTCCACGGCCCCCTTCGACATGGCGTAGGGGGCGTAGCCGGGCAGCGCCTGGCGCTCTGCCGAGGTGGAGATATTGATGATTGCGCCGCCCGCCCGCATGCGGCGGGCCGCCTCGCGCGATATGAGGAAGGTTCCGCGGACATTGATCGCGTGGATGCGGTCGAACTCTTCCACGGTGAATTCGACGAGCGGCTTCGTCGTCGTCACGCCGGCGCAGTTTACACTGACATCAACGCCGCCGAACGCCTGCTCCGCGAAGTCGAAGAGCGCCTTGACCTCCTCTTCGCTCGCGACGTCGGCCTTAAAGGCTTTGGCCTCGCCACCGGCGGCCAGAATGGCCTCGACCGCTTCCCGCGCCGCCGCCTCGTTGCCGGCATAGTTGACGATCACGGCGAGGCCATCCGCTGCGAGTCGCTCCGCCGCCGCCCGGCCAATGCCACGCGAGGAGCCGGTGACGATCGCGACGCGACGTTCAATGTTTGACATGGGTCATTTCCTGTTCTGTGTGCTTAGTTGGTAGAGTTGCTTTGGGCAGTGAGGAGCGGACGCGCAGAGTCCATGTGGCCCGCAAAGCTGGCTGGGTAACGCCCCAGCGCCAGGATCATCGCATGGGCGGCGGCGATGACGAGGATCGAGCCGATGAGATGGGGCGTATAGCTGCCGCTCAGGTCATGGAGCGCACCCCATATCGGCGCGGCAAGCCCAACGCCCACCGCGAAGGCGACATAAACGCCGCCAAAAATCTCCGAGTAATGGCGGGAGCCGAAATAGCGCCGCGTGAGATAAGCGATGATATCGAGTTCCGCGCCGAGGGCGAGGCCGGCAAGAATGGCCGCAATTGCCGCCAGCGCGATGGGCAGCGAGGCGAACGTCCAGATCATCAGGATGCCCACAATCGTGCCTGCAAAGTAGATCGTAGAGACGGCAGGGGCCCACAGGCGGTCCATGATCGCCCCTGCGGTCAGGCGCCCGGCAATGACGGCGATGCCGAGAAGGCTCATGACAGGCCCGGCATCATCAGGCGCGATGCCCTTCTCGGTCAGCAGCGGGACGAAATTGGGAACGAGGCCGCCGACGGCCAGCGACAGCAGGAAAACGGCCGTGCAGAGGAACCAGAAACGATAGTCGCGATAGGCCGCCGCGGGCGTCATCCCCTCTTGATCGCCTGCCTGCCGGGGAGCGTTTGAACCCTCTTGCCGCTCGTTGCGGTAGAGTGCGAGCACGGTCACGGTCGCCAGCGCCCAGGCGATGAGGCCGAGCGTCGCATAAGTCATGCGCCAGCCGAATGCGCTCAAGCCGAACTGGACATAGAGGGGGGCGAGCGCCGCGGCAACACCCGTGCCCGACATGGTGATGCCGATGGCAAGGCCGAGCCGCGATTGGAAATGCCGGCTGATAAGCGCGGTCCAGGTGATGGGGAGCGAGCCCGCCGCCAGGATCGAAAGCAGCGCGTAGCTCACATACCAGAGCGCGAGCGAACCGGGATTGATCGCCAGCAGAAGATAGCCGATGCCATGCCCGGCAAGCCCCGCGAGGCCAATCGTGCGAATGCCATAGCGCGCAATGAGCTTGCCGACCAGCGGACCGGTGACGACGCCGAGGAGCATGAGCACCGTATAGCTGGTGAAGAACTCGGCGCGGCTCCATCCGAATTCGCGCGATACCGGCCCGAAAAAGAGCCCCTGCGTGTAGAAGGTGATCGAGAGCAGGCCGCAACCGGTGCCGATCATCGCGATCAGCAAGATCTTCCAGTTGTTCCTGACTTCCGAGGGTATGCTGATCGAAGACATCCGGCTCTTCCCTGCTTATATCAAAGACAGGGATAGATTAACGGCGCTATGCCCGGCCGATTAGACCAGGAGTCCCCAACGGGCCGTCCGCCTTATCGGACAATCCGCCCATGCAAAGCCCGTTTCAGCCCCGCGCCGTCCACAGATAATCCACGAAAGCGCGCAGCGGCGACGGCATGTGGCGGCGGCTGGGATAATAAAGGTAAGGGCCGGAAAATGCCTGCCACCATTCCTCCAGAACCGGCACCAGCGCGCCCGTATCGAAATGGGGGTGCACATATTCCTCGAACGTATAGATGATGCCCGCTCCGGCCAAGGCGCCGGCGATTTGCAGATCGATGGAGCTTGAGACCAGCGGGCCGGCGGGCACGATGCGCAGCACTTCGTCTCCACGCTCGAATTCCCATGTCCCCACCGCTCCGCTGGGAAAACGGTTGCCGATCAGGCGGTGGCTGGCGAGCGCACGCGGGTCCTCCGGCGTGCCATGGCGGGCGAGATAGACGGGCGACGCCGCGGCGACGAAGCGCTGGCGGCGCGGGCCGATGGGCACGGCGATCATATCCTTGGCGATGCTTTCCTCATACCGCACGCCCGCATCGAAGCCTCGGCCGATCACATCGGTGAAATCGTTCTCCATCACCACGTCGACATTCACACCGGGATATTTTTCCATGAAGCCTGGAATGATCTTCGGCAGAATATGCCGCGCCACGGGAACGGGCACGTTCAATCGCAGCGTCCCGACCGGGCGGCTGGCATCGTCGTGGAGATCGTTGACCGCCGCCTCGATCTCCGCAAAAGCCGGCTTCACCCGCTCCAGAAGCCGTGTCCCGGCTTCCGTGGGCGTAATGCTCCGCGTGGTCCGGTTGAGGAGCCGCACACCGAGATCCGCCTCGAGCCGCTTGATGGAATCGCTCAATGTGGATGCGTTGATACGCTTGATCTGCGCGGCGACGCGGAAGCCACCGGCATCGACGACCGCAATGAAGTTCGAGATGTCAGCGAAATTCGGCGAAGCCATCATCCCTCTCAATCCCGCGCGGCTGACCATCCGGGACGCCCCTCACGCTTGGCTTCCACTGGTACTAAGCCGCGCATTATCCGGCAAGAGGCATCAATCCAGTCGCCGCCGTTCGAAAAGCCGTACGCCGCGTTCTGTCCGGCCAGCCGGACGGGCCGTTCATTTTGAGGCCGATTATCGCGCGCAAGCGCCGCCGCTAACATCCGACGATATAGAGGAACAAGGGAAAGAGGTACTGCGTGACTGAGGAAACATCCTATCTGCGAGTGGAACATGAAGACCGGGATGTTTCCACGCCCTATCTGTTTCCGAAGCTGGCGCCGTTCTACGCGGCCATGCAGCCGGTCACTTACGCGCTGCTTCGGGCCTCCTTCGGGCTTATCATTCTCACCCACGGGATTCCGAAAGCCCTGGGACTGCCGCACGGCTCCATGGCCGACCCGCTCGCGGGGGCGACCAATTTGATCGCCAATGTGCTGCATCTGCCGTTTCCATACGCGCTCGCCATCGCGGCCATGCTGCTTGAAACCATCGGAGCCGTCGCGGTCGCCGCCGGGTTCATGACCCGCGCCTTTGCAGCCGCCCTTGCAGTGGAGATGGCAGTGATCTGCGTCGCGCACGCGCCGACCTTCGCCTGGATCGACCGGGGCCTTGAATACCCCCTCATGCTCGGTTTCGTGGCTCTGCACATTGCAATCGCCGGAGGCGGCCGCTACGCCGTGGACCGCCTGCTGCCGAAACAATTGTGATGAGGCCGGTGGAGTAGGACGCCGCCGCGTCCGAGCAAGTCCCGGCCTTTTGGCCGGGGCCATTCGGCGCACACTATTCGAGCTTTTCCAATCCCGATTACCACTTCACCTTCATTCCCAGGTTTCCGTTCAACCTGTAGCTGTCAGTGAAGTGCTCGAGGCTGGTGTCGACGGTGACTTCGCCATAGAGCACATATTTGCCGTCGGCCCAGCTATAGGTGCCGCCGCCGCCGAGGCCGCCCCAGTAGCGGTCGTTCTGTGTGGCGAAGGGAACGCCCGCCACTTCGATCTTGCTCGCCTTGCCGAACTCATAGGAGAGGTTGGCGATGGCGTAGAGCTGGGTCTGGGTCAGCCGCCCCTGCTCGTCGCGCCAGGCATTGCCATAATCGGCGGAGATGCCGAGACGGCCCTTCAGGCTATCGGTCTGATCGTGGCTCACATGGGCATCGAAGGTGTCACGGAAGCCGTCAAACGTGACCGATGACCAGGTGAGCTGCGCCTGCGGCGTCACCGTCCAGTTCGAGTTGATGGCCACCCGCTTGCCCGCTTCGAAGCTCAGCGCATAGCCGAAGCCGTCTATATCGTCGGCCAGGGAACGCCGCGCCGTGTCCGAGGTCAGGTCGTTGGTGTAGAAGGTCGTCTGCGCCACAGTATCGACATAGACGCCATCGTCGCCATACCAGGTCAGCGTGCCACCGAAGCCATATCCGTTGGCATCGACCCCGCCCTGGCCGTGGACCGAGCCCATGGTGGCCTTGGCATAGCCGTAATGCGCGGTAATCCCGCCGATCAGGCTTCCCATTGCCGTCTCGTAAAGCTTGCCGTCTATGCCGGTTTCAAGACC
>NZ_JBAKHD010000006.1:0-204936 GCF_049065735.1 Brucella sp. IR073 | reverse complement strand
CCGCGCCTGACCATCGACAAGGTCGGCTCGCTCAACGACGCGGACGGCGACAATGTCATCGATCCCGGTGAGACGGTGGACTACACCTTCAAGGTGACGAACACCGGCACGGTGACGATGACCAATGTCACGGTCAGCGATCCGAAGCTRGCGGCGGCGGGGCTGACCATTGTCGAGSCTGCGCAGACGCTGGCGCCGGGTGAGAGCTTCACCTTCCATCTCTCCGGCAGCTATCAGCCGGAGCAGGCGGAGATCGACGCTGGCAAGGTGATCAACACCGCGACGGCGACGGGGACGACGCCCTCGGGCACGTCCTATGAGAGCGACCCCGATACCGAGCAGGTCCCGCCGGATCAGGCGCCCGGGCTTTCGCTGCGCAAGTCGGGTCAGCTCAAGGACACGAACGGCAACAACCTTGCCGATGCGGGTGAAGAGATCATCTACACCTTCGTGGTGAAGAACACCGGTGCGGTGACGATGACCAATGTCACCGTCAACGACCCGATGCTGACGCGGAACAACCTGACGGTGACGCCGGGTCCGCAGACGCTTGCGCCAGGCCAAGAAGCCATCTTCACGGCCACCTATACGGCCAAGCAGGAGGATATCGACGGCGGCAAGGTGGAAAACACCGCGACCGGCGCCGGTACGCCTCCGGGTGGTGATACGCCAATCGAAAGTCCGCCCTCGACAGTCGTCGTGCCGCCGAACGAGGCGACGGGTCTGGAGATCCGGAAGTCGGGTCAGCTCAAGGACACGAACGGCAACAAGCTTGCCGATGCGGGCGAAGAGATCGTCTACACCTTCGTGGTGAAGAACACCGGTGCGGTGACGATGTCTGGTGTAACCGTCAACGATCCGATGCTTGCGCGCAATGGCCTGACGGTGACGCCGGGTCCGCAGACGCTCGCCCCAGGCGAAGAAGTCATCTTCACGGCGACCTACACTGCCAAGCAGGAAGACATCGACGGCGGCAAGGTGGAGAACACCGCGACCGGCACCGGCACGCCTCCAGGCGGCAATACGCCAATCGACAGCCCGCCCTCGACAGTGGTTGTGCCGCCGAACGAGGCGACGGGTCTATCGGTGCGCAAGTCCGGTCAGCTGCAAGACACGAACGGCAACAATCTTGCCGATGTGGGCGAAGAGATCGTCTACACCTTCGTGGTGAAGAACACCGGTGCAGTGACGATGACAGGTGTCACCGTCAATGACCCGATGCTGGCACGCAATGGCCTGACGGTGACGCCCGGCCCGCAGACGCTTGCGCCGGGTGCAGAGGCCATCTTCACGGCGACCTATACGGCCAAGCAGGAGGATATCGACGGCGGCAAGGTGGAGAACACCGCGACCGGCATCGGTACACCTCCGGGTGGCGGCACGCCGATTGACAGCCCGCCGGACACCGTCACGGTTCCCCCGAACGATGCGGCGGGCCTCGAGATCCGTAAATCTGGCGAGCTTAAGGACGCGAATGGCAATGACCTTGCCGATGTGGGCGAGGAGATCGTCTACACCTTCGTGGTGAAGAACACCGGCGCGGTGACGATGACCGATGTCACCGTCAACGATCCGATGCTTGCGCGCAACGGCCTGAAGGTAACGCCGGGACCGCAGACGCTCGCGCCGGGTGAGGAAGCTGTCTTTACGGCGACCTATGTGGCGAAGCAGGAGGATATCGATGGCGGCAAGGTGGAAAACACCGCAACCGGCACCGGCACGCCTCCTGATGGCGGCACCCCGATTGACAGTCCGCCGGACACGGTGATCGTCCCGCCGGATACGTCGACGGAGCTGATCATCGAAAAGACGGCGACGCTCGATGACCAGAACGGCAATGAGCTCATCGATCTGGGCGAGACGATCCACTACACCTTCAAGGTGACGAATGCCGGCAAGGTGACGATGACCGACGTCACGGTCGATGACCCGATGCTTGCCGGGAGGGGCATCACCATCACGCCGGGACCGCAGACGCTCCAGCCGGGTGAAAGTTTCACCTTCGAGGCGAGCTATCGGCCGACTCCGGCGGATATCGAGGCGGGATCTGTGGTCAATGTGGCCACCGCCATCGGCGCGCTGCCAGACGGCAGGTTGTTGCGCAGCTTGCGCGACGAGGCTGCCATTCCGCCGGCCAAGCCGTCCACGCTCGAGGTCGTGAAGACCGGCAAGTACAACGACAATGACAATAATGGCTATGCAAGCCTGGGTGACACCGTCACCTACAGCTTCACCATCACCAACACGGGTGATCAGGTCATTACCGATGTCTCGCCGGTCGATGAAGGCCCGACCTTCAACGGCAAGCCGGCCGCGGGCAAGCTTTCCGCCTTCGAGCCGGAAAGCGTGACGCTGCCGGCGCATGGCTCGCAGGTCTTCACTGCGACCTATGCCCTGACGCAGGAGGATATCGACAACGCCGCCGGTGTGGAGGGCCGCATAGAAAACTCGGCGACCGCCAAGGGAACCATCGTTGGCGGCGGTGAGGTGCCCTCGACCACATCGACCTCGAAGGTGACGATCCCGTCGGTTCAACCGTCGGATATCACGATCATCAAGCAGGCTGGGCTGCGGCAGATCAAGCGTGGCGAGAAGGCGCCGTTCACCATCACGGTGACCAACCATTCCACGCGCAATGCGGGCCGCGTCAGCGTCACCGACACCATCCCGGCGGGTTTCCGTTACGTCGAGGGGTCGGCGACCATCTGGTACGAGGAGCCTGATCGAACCGATCCGGTTGAGATCAAGCCAATCGTCAAGGGCCGGCAGGTGCGCTTCGACGATGTGGAACTCGGTCCCAACGCGGTGGTGAAGATCCGGCTCTCGATGCTGGCGCTGAGCACGGCCGGGCCGGGCAAGCACACCAACAAGGCCATTGTCCACACGCCCGATGGCGAGCCTCTCGCTCCGGAAGCGCGGGCCGATGTCGAGATCATGATCGAGCCGGTGTTCGATTGCGGCGACATCGTCGGCAAGGTGTTCGATGACGTCAACCGCAACGGCTATCAGGACAAGGGTGAGCCGGGCCTGCCGGGCGTGCGCATCGCCACGGTCCGCGGCTCGCTGGTGACGACGGACAAGCATGGCCGCTTCCATGTGGCCTGCGCCGACCTGCCCGACAACCGCATCGGCTCGAACTTCATCATGAAGCTCGATCCGCGCACCCTGCCTGCCGGTTACCGGCTGACGACGGAAAACCCGCGCGTCATCCGCCTGACCGCCGGCAAGATGTCGACGCTGAACTTCGGCGCCTCGATCGGCCGCGTGGTCCGTCTCGACCTGACGGACGCAGCCTTCGAGCCAGGCACCACCATCCTGAAGCAGAAGTGGCTGAAAGGTCTCGACCGCTTGTTCGAGGCGCTCGAAAGCGAGCCGTCGACGCTGCGGCTCAGCTATGGCGCGGCTGCGGATGCGGCCCTTGCCCGCGAGCGTATCGAAGCCCTGGAGGAGGACATCGCCAAACGATGGAAATCGGTCAGGGGCCGGTACGAACTCAGCATTGAAACCCGTGTGGAGGCAGGTCAATGAGAACGGTGACGTCATCCACCTTCGCCCGCGTGATCCTGAGAAAGCGTAGCCTGCTGCTGGCAGGCTGCGCCCTAGCCGCGGCCCATGCGGCGGTCATCGAAGCGCATGCCGAGGACCCGCTGCGCGGCAAGGCGCTCGATAACAGCGCGGTCAGCAATGTCGCACCCGCGCCCAACACCGAGCAGGAAAGCGCAGGCGAGGAAAGCGAAATCTCGTTCTCCATCAGCGTGGACGGGGAGACGCTTGCCGAATCCGGCAAGAAGACGGAACCCGGCAAGACCCAGGCCGACAAGCAGCGCAGGACCGATACCGGCCTTGCCGCCGTCGACATTCAGGTGAAGTTCGACGGGCTCGAGGCCAAGCCGATCCTCAACGTTTCGACCACGCCGATCCGCCGCGCCTATAAGGCCGGCGAGACAGTGCGCTTCCTTGCGACCTCGAACTATCCGGCGTTCATTACGCGCTCGGAAATCCGCATCATCGAGGCGGACAAGCCACTGCGGGACGACCCGGTGGCGACCATTCCCGTCGCCATCAATGGCGAGGCGGAATGGGTGATGCCGGAAACCGAGAACGACAAGACGCGGTTCAAATATGTCCTGCGCGTCTATGATAACGAGGGCCGGTATGACGAGACGCTGCCGCGCACGATCGCCCGCACCGAGAGGGAACTGCCGAAGGAAGACACCAAGGTCACCGACGCTCCGGCGCCGGGCATGGGCGAGGACAATACCGGCTCGCGCAATATCCAGGTGAACGGCGGCGCGGTGACGGTCTATGGCCGCAATGTGCCGGAAGGCTATCAGGTGAAGGCGCTGGACGGCATCGTGCCGCTCGACAAGAACCAGTCCTTCGTGGTGCAGCGCATCCTGCCGCCGGGCGACCATAATGTCGATGTCGCGGTTCTGGGCTCGGCCAAGGGCAGCGCGCTGGATTTCAGCCGCCAGATTAACATTCCTGATAATGACTGGTTCTATGTCGGCCTTGCGGACTTGACCGTTGGCAGGCGCATGGGCGACGCGAAGATCGAGGAAGTCCGCCCGGGCGAATATGACAAGACCTACACCAAGGGGCGACTCGCCTTCTATGTGAAGGGCAAGATCAAGGGCAAATATCTGCTGACGGCGGCGGCCGACACGCGCGAGAGCGAGATCAAGGATATGTTCCGCGGCCTCGACGACCGCGACCCGCGCAGCCTCCTTCGCCGCATCGATCCGGATGCCTATTACCCTGTTTACGGCGACGACTCGACCATCATCGAGGATGCGCCAACCAACGGCAAATTCTATGTGCGGCTGGAGCGCGGTGACAGCCATGTGATGTGGGGCAATTACAAGGCCGCCATCGCGGGCACGGAATTCATGAATTCCGAGCGCGCGCTCTATGGCGCGAGCGGCGTTTACCGCTCCGAGGCGGTGACCTCGTTCGGCGAGCGGCAGACGGAGGTCAATGTCTACGCCGCCCAGCCGGACACGCTGCCGCAGCGCGACGAGTTCCTGGGAACGGGCGGCTCCGCCTATTTCCTGAAGCGGCAGGATATCACCACCGGCTCGGAAACCCTGACCGTGGAGGTACGCGATCAGGTGACCGGACAGGTGCTGGAGCGCAGAAACCTCGTCTATGGCGAGGATTATACGCTCGATTACCTGCAGGGCGTGGTGATTCTGAAGCGGCCCCTGTCGTCATCGTCAGGTACCGGCGGCGCGATCCGCGAGGGCGCGCTCGGCGGCAATCGCATCTACCTCATCGCCCAATATGAATATACGCCATCCGCCGGCGAGGTCGACGGTTATGTCTATGGCGGCCGGGCGCAGCATTGGTTCGATGAGAAGGTGCGCGTCGGCGTCACCGGCATGAACGAGACGACCGGCGAGGCCAACCAGCAGGCGGTGGGCGCCGACATCACCATCCGCCATTCGGAAAAGACCTTCCTCGAAGCGGAGGTTTCCCACTCCAAGGGTCCGGGCTTCGGCCTGTCGCGCTCCACCGATGGCGGCTTGACCATCGACGACAATCCCACCACCGGCTCGCGTGACCGGGCGGCAACGGCCTGGCGCACCAAAGGCCAGATCGACCTCGAGGATATTACCAAGAGCGGCATCAAGGGCACGGTCGGCGGTTATTACGGAGAAAAGCAGGCCGGCTTCTCCACGCTCGCCGAGCAGGTCGCCGTGGACGAGCGCATATGGGGCGCCCATGCCGATCTGGAACTGACCGAGGACACCGACCTCAAGCTCACCTATGACGACTATAAGGAGGGGCGTGACCTCGACTTCTACGGCAACGAGACGGGCGGACGGACCAAGCGCAAGGGCGAGGCGACCGTCAGCAAGCAGTTCGATGAACATTGGAAAGCGTCGTTCGGCGTTTCCTATACCGAGCTGCGTTCGCCCATCGCGGTCCGTTCCGGCAAGAGCGGCAATGATGGCGAAAGGCTCGATGCGGGCGTCAAGCTGGAATATGCGCCGGATGCCGATCACAAATATTACGTCTTCGGCCAGGGCACGCTGTCGCGCGATGGCGATGTTCGCCGCAATGACCGGCTTGGCGTCGGCACCAAGTTCCAGTTGACTGAAAAGATCGGGCTGGAAGGCGAGATCTCCTATGGCAATTCGGGACTGGGCGGGCTCGCGGCCATCAACTATTCGCCCACAGCCGACGATAATTACTATTTCGGCTACAGGCTCGACCCCGACCGCGCCTTCGATCTCGACCGCAGTTACGACCTCGACGGCGCCGACAAGGGCACCTTCGTCCTCGGTATGCGCCGCAAGCTCGACGAGTCTCTGTCGGCTTATGCGGAGAACAATTACGATCTCTTCGGCCGCAGGACCTCGCTCACCAAGACCTATGGCGTCGTCTATACGCCTGATGCGATGTGGACCATCGATGGCGGCTTCGAGGCCGGCACGGTCGAGGACGACACGACGACCACAATCGTCAATTCCGACGGAACGGCCACAACGACCGAAAATTCCGATTTCGACCGCAAGGCGGTTTCGCTCTCGGTCGGCTACAAGGACGAGGAGCGCGGCATCAACGCCCGTATGCGCGGCGAGGTGCGAATTGAGGATTCCGGCGACGGCACCCGCGACCGCAACACCTATCTATTCGCTACGGGCCTTTCCTGGAAGACCAGCGAGGATTGGCGCTTGCTCGTCAATGTCGATACGGTGCTTTCGGATTCATCCGGGGAGAGCTCGTTCAACGACGGCGACTATGTCGACGCTTCCATCGGCTATGCCTATCGCCCTGTCGACAATGACCGGCTGAACGCGCTGTTCAAATATGCCTGGGTCTATGATCTGCCCGGAACGGACCAGGTCAGCGCCATCACCGGCGATGAATACGGCCCGGCGCAGCGCAGCCATATCCTGTCGGCGGACTTCACCTATGAGCTGATGCCCTGGCTCTCCATCGGCGGCAAATACGGCATGCGCTACGGCCAGGTCCGCGAAAGGCTGCTGGACGGAGACCGCGAGGAGTTCTCCGAGTGGTATACCTCCTCGGCCCATCTCGGCATCGTCCGCGCCGACCTGCATATCGTCAAGAACTGGGATGCGCTGGTCGAAGGCCGGGTGCTGCATATGCCGGAGGCGAAGACCACCGATTATGGCGCGCTCCTCGCCGTCTACCGCCATGTCGGCGAGAACTTCAAGGTGGGCGCGGGGTATAATTTCGGCGTCTTCTCCGACGATCTGAGGGATCTGACCCTTGATGACCGGGGCGTGTTCCTGAATGTGATTGGGAAGTTCTAAGGCTTCCTGAATACAGCACTGTCTGCTCTCAACCGCAGCGGCCAAGAATTGGTCGCTGCGGTTTTTTTGAGCCGTAGCGCGCAATTGGCCGGCTCAACCCGAGAGGGCTCCCTTCTTGCAAGAGTTGTCGAACCGGTCAGGGCAACTGCAGCACGTTCAGCAGATCATCCCGAACCGCCGCCACATGCTCCGCAAGGAAGCGTGCGGCGCGGTCGAAGCGGCCCGACCGGCATAGACGGATAAGCTCGGCGTGCTCTTCCATCGCGCGCTGCATCGCCGCCGGATTGGAAAGCTGAATGCGGGTGTAGCGGTTGCTTGTCTGGAGGAGAGAGGCGACGATTTGCTGCGTGCGCGGCATGTCCGCGCGGATATAAAGCGCCTGGTGCAGCTCCGCATTCAGCCTGCCATAATCATCGACGGCATTGCCTGCAATGGCGCGGATGTAATTCTCATGCCGCTCCTCGATGCGCGCGAAATCGCTTTCGTTGAGCTTTGGAGCCGACCCCGCAAGCAGGCGTGGCTCCAGGAGGATGCGAAGTGCGAAGACGTCATCGATCTCGGTACGTGAGAGCTCCGAAACCACCACGCCCTTTTGCGGCAGAATCTTCACCAAACCTTCCGCCTCGAGTTGGAACAGCGCCTCGCGGATCGGGATACGGCTGACGCCATAGGCCTCGGCCAGCGCCTCCTGGCGCAGCTGCGTGCCCGCTTCGTAACGGCCCGACAGGATGCCTTGCCGGATCTCTTCCAGCAGGGCGCCTGAAAGCGTGCGGTGTTTGAGCGACGGCTTAGTCTGCTGCATCGGTGAAAACCTCAAAGCATGAGTTCAGAAAGTTCCCGTCCGATAAGCGCATGCGGCTAAAACTCTCTTGACATCAAAAATGTATAAAATCTACGTTATAAAAAAACTAGGGAACAGGGATGCAATCAACAACAAATTCAACCGAAGCGCGATCTATAGCGCCTGTCCGCTTCGTGGTCGGCCTTTCCGAGGCTGTGCTCGCCTGCGAGAAAGTGGTGGTCGGCGCGTTGATGGCGCTGATCCTCGCGTTGATCCTGCTCAATGTGGCCACGCGCTATGGCGGGATTCCGCTCTATTGGGTGGACGAGGCCGCCGTCTATGCAATGGTTTGGCTTGCCTTCATCGGCGCTTCCGCCCTGACCCGGCTGCGGCTCGATTTTTCGGTCACGCTCCTCTCGGACAAGCTCTCCGAGGCGAATGCCCGCCGGTTGCGCGCCGTGGCCAGCCTCTTCGGCGCTGTCTTCGCGCTGGCGCTCGCCGTCATGTGCTGGCGGTGGATGGACCCGGTCGGCATCGCCTCCGCCGGTTTCGACGCCAAGGCCTATGCCGGCGCGACGTTCAACTTCCTCTACACGGAGCAGACGCAGACGCTGCGCTGGCCCACATGGGCCGTCAGCCTGGTCATCCCGATCTTCGCCGTGACGATGCTAGTTCACACGCTCGCCAATTTCCTGGAGGATCTCGGCCTGTCGGCTCCCCGCGCGCATCCGGGCTTCACCAACGCGGAAGGGGTCAACTGATGGTAACGACGGGCGCTTTCATCTTGCTCATGCTGGTCGGCGTGCCTATCGGCCTCTGCCTTGTGCTTGTCAGCATGGTCTACATTCTCGACAGCGGCAATCCGCTGCTGTTCGACAGCATGCCGGTGCAATTGTTCGGCGGCGTCGACAATTATGGCCTCATCTCGATCCCGCTGTTCGTGCTGATCGGCGAGGTGATGAATGGCGGCGGCATCACCCGCCGCATCATCGATATGACCATGGCCTTCATCGGCGCGCTGCGCGGCGGGCTTGCCTATGTGAACCTGTTCGCCAACATGTTCGTCGCTTCCATTCTCGGCTCCGCCACGGCGCAGGTCGCCATCATGGCGCAGATGATGGTGCCGGAGATGGAGAAGAAGGGCTATGACAAGACCTTCGCCGCGGGCCTGACCGCCTATGCGGGGATGCTGGGGCCGATTATTCCGCCTTCGATCATGTTCGTCGTCTATAGCGTGCTGGCGCAGGTGCCGGTGGCGAACATGCTGATGGCAGGGCTGGTGCCCGGCGTGTTGCTGACGGTCCTGTTCTGCGTCGTGATCGCACTGATGGGCTTCGTCTACAACTATCCGAAGGGGGAAAGCCTGACTCTAGCGGAAAGGGCGCGGATCGTTCTTAATGCCCTGCCGACGCTGCTCGTGCCTATCATCATCGTCGGCTCCATCCTCGCCGGGATAGCCAACCCGACCGAGGCTGCCGCCGTGGGTGCGGTCGCAGCCTTTCTTGTCGGGCGCTATTGGATTGGCGAACTCTCCTACAAGCAATTGCCGATGATGCTGCTGAAGGCAGGCATCTATTCCGCAGTGGTGCTCTTCCTCGTGGCGGCGGCCGCGGTGTTCTCCTGGGTGCTCGTCTATGGGATGGTGCCGCAGAAAGTGGCGGCATGGGTGCAGACCGTCGCATCCGATCCGGTCACCTTCATGCTGCTGGTCAACGTCATCCTGCTCGTCATCGGCACAGTCATCGACGGCGCGCCGGGGCTAATCATGACGGTGCCGATCCTGCTGCCCATCGCGACCGAAATCTACGGCATCGATCCGGTGCATTTCGGTGTGGTGGTCGTGATCAATCTGGTGCTGGGCTTCCTGTCGCCGCCGGTGGGCCTGTGCTTCTTCGTCGCTTCCGCCGTTACCGGCGCCAAGCCGGGCAAGATGTTCATCGTTACGCTGCCCTTCTTCTTCGTCGCGTGCCTGCTGCTCGTCCTGCTTTCCATCTTCCCGAAACTTTCAACCGTTTTTGCCGGGTAAGCCGACCAACCTCCAGAGGGACAAACCAATGACTATAACCCGTAGAAATCTCATCCGCACCGCCTCCGCCGGCGCCGCGCTTCTCGCCATGCCGTCCATCGTCCGGGCGCAGGAGAAGCGGACCTTCCGCCTCGGCATCACCACGCCGCCCGGCCATCCCTGGAACAATGCGGCGCTGAAAGTGGGCGAGGCGCTGAAAACGGAAACCAATGGCCGTCTCGACCTCGCCGTTTTTCCCGCCAACCAGCTCGGCACCGAGGCGGCGATGATGCAGCAGATGCAGGCGGGCTCGCTCGATTTCGGCTGGATCATGACGGCGGAGCTGGGCTCGCGCATTCCGTCCATCGCCGCCATCAATGCGCCCTGGGTGGTGGATTCCACCGCCAAGGTGGCGAAGCTCGTGCGCGATCCGATCGCCATGAAGCTGCTCGACGTGCTGCCTGCCGAGACCGGCACCATCGGCCTCGCCTGGGGCATCACCACCATGCGCGTCGTCTTTACGGCGAAGGAAATCAACGGGCTTGACGATCTCAAGGGTATGAAGCTGCGCATCAATACAACGCCGGCCTATAAGGATTTCTACGAACTTCTCGGCACCGCGCCGACACCGATCCCGACGCCGGCGGTGTTCGACGCCATGTCCAATGGACAGGTGGACGGGCTTGAAGCGGATCTAGATTTTTCCTGGAACCAGCGCTTCGACAAGGTGTCGAAGACAATGCTGAAGATGAACGCCATCTTCATGCCCTGCGTGGCGCTCGCGTCGGGCCGGGTGTGGAAGGGGCTGCCCGAGGCCGACCGCGAGCTGATTTCTCGCTTGACGAAGGCGGCGCTCGATGAACAGATCGACGCAACCGTCGCCAATGAGCCGAAGCGGCTGGAGGAATTCGGCAAGGTGATCGCCATCAAGGACGTGCAGGTGGCCGATACGGGCAAGATTATCGCCGAATACGACAAGATCTGGTTGCCGAAAGCGCCCATATTGGCGGATTTGAGAAAAGTCGGCGCGACGCTTTGAGGTAGTTCTCTGCGATATACATGGGATATAAGAAGGCCGCTTCGGGAGAAGCCGGAGCGGCCTTCTTTTTGAGCAAATCACGCGAGGAATCATGACCGACACCGCCATTCTCTCTGTTGCCGAACTCACCGGACTGGTGGAAGAAATCTTCCTAAAGGCAGGGTGCAGTAAAGAGCAGGCTGGCGCGCTCGCGCGCGTGATCGTCGCCGGGGAGCGCGACGGCTGCAAATCGCATGGGATTTACCGGATCGAGGGCTGCGTGCGCACGATCGAGGCCGAGAAGGTCGTGCCCGATGCGGTGCCGGTCATAACTGAGGACGATAGCGCCATCATCCGGGTCGATGCGAAAGGCGCGTTTTCCAATGCGGCGTTCGAACTCGCCCTGCCGGTCCTGGTAAAGCGCACGCGCGAATTGGGGCTGGCGGCGATGGTGATCAATGATTGCACGCATTTCGCGGCGCTCTGGCCGGAGGTGGAGGCGATTGCGGATGAGGGGCTGGCAGGCATCGCCATGTGCCCGAGCTATGCCGTTGTCGCGCCGGCGGGCGGGCGTGAGCCGCTTCTGGGAACGAATCCATTCGCCTTCGGCTGGCCGCGCGAGAATGATCATCCTTACGTCTTCGATTTCGCCACCAGCGTGGCCGCGCGGGGCGAAATAGAGTTGCATAGGCGCGCGGGCAAGACCCTGCCGGAAGGCTGGGCACTCGACAGCGAGGGCCAGCCGACGACCGATCCGGAGGCGGCGCTCGCGGGCGCGATGCTTCCCTTCGGCGGACACAAGGGGTCGGCCATTTCCACCATGATCGAGCTCTTGGCCGCCGTTATGATCGGCGACCGGATGAGCACGGAAGCGCTGGAAGTTTCAGGCACAACAACGCTGGCGCCGAACCATGGCGAACTGATCATCGCCTTCGATCCGCAAAAATTCGCCGCCGGGCGGAAGGGCAACCCGCTCGCCCACGCGGAAACCCTGTTCGAGGGCATCATAGGGCAGGGCGCCCGCCTGCCGTCGCAGCGCCGCTTCGCCGCGCGCGCGAAATCCATGGCAGAGGGGATAGAGCTTTCAGCGGCGGAAATGGAGCAATTGCAGGCGCTGCGGAGATAATAAGATCGCCCCTCCTTCCCCCTTGCGGGGAAGGTGCCCGCGTTAGCGGGCGGATGGGGATGGTGACGCATGGCGCTTTCGCCGGAGAAAATAGCGCAAACGTCACCACCCCCACCCGACCCTTCGGGCCACCCTCCCCGCAAGGGGGAGGGGAGGCGCGCGGCTCGTTTACGCCGCCATCTTATATTCCGGTTGCAGCGACTTGCTCCAGCCGGCGTACCACTTATTGAACAGCTTGAACTGCTGCTCGACATATCCGCGCTGGCTGTCGCTCAAAGCGTCCGTTTCGTTGAAGTGCAGCGTATATTCCTTGTCGCCCTTCAGCACCATCATGTGCTTGAAATAGAGCACCAGGTCCGGCCCTTCGTCGAAGGAGGAGAGCACGGCGAGCGCGGCTTCCAGCTCCAGCGCCAGGCGGCGGGCTTCGAAGTCGCCCTTTGCGGCGGCTTTGGAAAGGGCGCAGAGATGCAGCACTTCCTTCGGCAGGACATTACCGATGCCGGTGATGGCACCCGTCGCGCCGCAATTGACGAAGCCGTGGAACACCGCCGTATCGACGCCGACCATCAGCGTCACCTCGTCATCGCGGCTCGTGATGTTTTCCGCGGCATAGCGCATATCCGCCGGGCCGCCGAATTCCTTGAAGCCGACGAGATTGGGGTGCTCCGACCGCAGCGCGAAGAAGAGATCGGCGCGGGTGGCGAAGCCGTAATAGGGGCTGTTGTAGATCACGGCCGGAAGATCCGGCGCCGCCGACAGGATCGCCTTGAAATGCGCCTTCTGGGCAGAAATGACCGAGCCGCGCGACAGCACGCGGGGGATGACCATCAGGCCCTTGGCTCCGACCTTCTGCGCATGGGCCGCATGGGCGACCGCCTGCCTGGTGTTGACCGCGCCCGTGCCGACGATGACAGGGATGCCGGCCTTCGTCAGGCGCTCCACACCTTCCATGCGCTGATCATCGGTCAGAAGCGGCCAATCGCCCATCGACCCGCAATAGACGACGGCGGACATGCCGGCGGCGATGAGTTCCTGCGCCTTTTTCACCAGCGCGTCATAATCGGGCGTGCGGTCCTCCTTGCAGGGCGTCATCAGCGCGGGGATGCAGCCGGAGAAAATTTGAGCCATGGGGGTCTCCATAGATTGTATGATTGCAGGGTAGGGGCTGGAGTCTCCTCCCGCCTGTCCGCTCACCTTACATCATGTATAATATTTGTCGACAAGATAATGCCCGAGCGCGGGGCGCTCAATCCAGCGAGATCGAGCGGGTTGCTCCACGCGAAACCATGCTCTGAATCTGGCTCACGATCTGGTCGGCATGGGCGAGCGCCAGGCGGTCGCAAGCATTGATATCCCGCGCTTCTATCGCCTCAATCATCTGCTCGTGCTCGGCGACATAGCGTTTCGGCAACTGATCATTGAACGAGGAATAATAAAGCCGCAGGATCCGCTGGTCTTCATCGAGGAGGCGGCAGAAGAGGCCGGTGAAATAGCGGTTACGGCCCGCCTCGGCGATTGCCGCATGGAACTCCCGGTTCGTGGCGATCATTGCGAGCGCGTCCTGCCTTTCGACCGCGCGGGCGAAATCCGCCTGCCGCGTGCGGATGATTTCGAGGTCGGCGGGTGTGTGATATTCGCCGGCGAGCCGGGTCGTCACGCGATACATGAGCGTCAGCGCGTCGAAGAAGGTATGGAGGTTGATGAAATCGATGCTGGCGACGATGGTGGACCGGTTGGGGAGCGAGGTCACCAGTCCTTCTCCAGCGAGGCGGACAAGCGCCTCGCGAATGGGTGTGCGCGACATCTCCAGCCGCTCGGCCAGCTGGTTTTCATCGATGGGGCTTCCGGGCGCCAGCACGAGATCGAGAATTTCCTCCCGCAGGATCTCGTAGACATATTGCGCGCCGGAACCGCGTTTGCGTTCTCTCGCAGGCTTCTCTGTCATGGCGTTCCTTCCAGATCGCGCGGCTGATTCAGCGTTTCATAGCATCTGTTCGTGCGGCCGGTCCATTCGGCCTTCCGGCGCATCATTGTGTCTTCTGGTGAGACAATGCAGGCCGGTTACCGTTACTAATCGCCGTCGTCTCCGCCGCTTAAGTTTCACGGCGGACCCGGCCACGCTCCCAAGGTCCATGAATGAAGAGATTCAAATCCTGGAGATAAAAATGTACACGCGAAGAACTATTTTGCAGGGGGCCGCCGCCCTCGCCGTCGCAAGCACGGGCTTGGGGAGCACCGGCGCGGCCCTCGCGAAAGCGCCGTTCCAGCCATTTCAGGCGCCGGGCTTCTACCGACTGCCGTTCGGACGCTTCGAGGTGACAGCGCTTTCGGACGGAACCGTCCCGCTGGTCCTGCCGGAGCTTTACACCAACACCACCAGGGAACACGCGCAATCGGCGCTCGGCGCGGCCTTTCTGGAGACGCCGACGCAGACCTCGGTCAATGCCTTTTTGGTGAACACCGGCGACCGGCTGGTTCTGATCGATGCGGGCACCGGGACCTATCTCGGGCCGACGCTCGGTAAGCTCCTTACCAACCTCAGGGCGGCGGGTTATCAGCCGGACCAGATCGATGACATTATCCTCACCCATATCCATACCGACCATTCCGGTGGCCTGAGCGCAGGCGGCAAGCGGCTTTTCACCAATGCGACGCTGCGGGTGAACCAGCGTGAACTCGATTTCTGGCTGAAGACGCCGGTAGAAAAGCGGCCCGCCACCGCACCGGCCCAACATTTCAAAGAAGCGAAGGAGAGCTTGCAGCCATATCTCGACGCCGGCAAGGTCGAGACCTTCGCCGACAGCGCCGAAGTGCTGCCCGGCATCGGCTCCATCCTGCGTCCGGGGCACACGCCGGGGCATAGCTCCATTGTCATCGAGGATGGCGGGAAGAAGCTGGTCTTCTGGGGCGACATCACCCATGGCGATGTGCTGCAGTTCGATGAGCCGGGTGTTGCGATCGAATTCGATGTCGATCAGAAAAAGGCGGTTGAGACCCGCGCTGTCGCCCTGGAAGAAGCCGTCCGGGAAAAATATCTCGTGGCCGGCGCGCATATCGCATTTCCCGGCATAGGCCATGTGCGCCGTGACGAGACGAATTACGATTGGGTGCCGGTGAACTATTCTGCCCAGTGAGAAACGGACAGCGAATAGGACTCCACATACCTATTCGCTATCCGTGCCCTTATCTCCCAGATCCAGCCGGGGCGCGAGGAAGTCCAGAAACGCCTTGAGCTTCGGCGGCTGGACCCGGTTGCGAGCCCTCAGCGCATAGAGGGTAAATTCAGGGCCGGACCATTCGGGCAGGACGCGGATGAGCCTGCCTGCGGCGACATCGGCCCTGACGCGCATGTGGTTCGTCAATTGCAGTCCGTCACCCGCCAAAAGAAGGCCGTGCAGGCTCTCCGGATCGCCGGCAACCGCTACGGGACGGACCGCAAAATCGCTGTGCGATCCATCCCGCCCGAGCGGCCAGGAAGGAATGGGCCGGTCGAAATAGATCTGCGTGACCAGACAGGCGTGGTTTTCCAGCTCCGACGGGTGGGCCGGCATTCCCCACCGTTCGATATAGGAGGGGGCGGCGTAAATTCCTTTCGGCAGGGTGCCCAGCCTTCGTGCCGTCAGCGAGGAGGAGGCCGGCAGCTCTCCGTTCCAGATGCGGAAGGCGACGTCGATATCCTTGGCGATGATGTCGGTCACCTCATGGCTCAGGAACAGATGCGGGAAGACATCGGGATAGGCTTTGCGGAAGTCCGAAAGGATCGGCATCAATATCTGCGTGGAAAACCAGTGCGGCGCGGCGATCCTTAGCCAGCCGCGCGGATGCTGCTGTATTTCACTGACGGCGTTCTCCGCATCCTCGATATCCTTCACCAGCTTTTCGCAATGCTGGAAGTAGATCGTCCCCGCCTCGGTGAGCCTGATCGCCCGCGTCGTCCGGTGCAGCAATTGCGCGCCCAGCCGCTCTTCAAGCTCCCGGACCTTCCTGCTGATCTTTGTTTTCGGCGTCTTCAGCACCCGGGCGGCGGCGGTGAAGCTTCCCTCCTGCACCACTTTCACGAAAGCAAGGGTATCGCTCAAATCGCGCAGCATCTAGATCTCCGAGACGTCTAACATAAAGAGACTGTTCTATAGGCATGTCGATACGGTCGCAAATCGTCTCGCTTCAGATCGAGGGCATTGGTATAAGGGCCGCTTGATCTGAGCAGCGCCGTCCGCTTATGCCGTTCGTGTAATCGGACGCCGGAGATTCGTGGAGCGCTAGGATGACAAAGACAGACATGAACTGCGTTGCGCTGATCACCGCGAGGGGAGGTTCCAAACGCCTGCCTCGCAAGAATGTGCTGCCGCTCGCCGGCCGCCCGCTGATTTCCTGGTCGATTAAAGCCGCGTTGGAGGCAAAGCATGTAAGGCGTGTGATCGTCTCGACGGACGATCAGGAAATCGCCGAAGTCTCCCGGAGCGCTGGCGCGGAAGTGCCCTTCATGCGCCCGACGGAACTGGCCGGTGACCGGTCGAGCCACTATGGCGTCGTTGAGCACGCTATAAACTGGATAGAAGAGGATGAAAGCCGTCTTCCCGACGTTGTTCTGCTGTTGCAGCCGACGTCACCCTTGCGCACCGCTGAAGACATCGACGGGCTGCTCGATCGCATGAAAGACGAAAGGGCGGACAGTGCCTTTACCGTCTCCCCCGCGCGAGACCATCCCGCTTACCTGTTCCGGCTCGATGAGCAGCAACGCGCCTCCCCGTTCATGCCGATCCCGGCCGGTTATATGCGATCGCAGGATATGGAGCCGTTATATCGCGTAAACGGCGCCGGCTATGCCTTGCGCCCAGAAACGTTCCGCCAGCGGGACAAGGTTCTGGGCGACCGGCCCGTCGCCTATATCATGCCGGAAGAGCGTTCCATCGACATCGACAATGAGCTCGATTTTCTCATCGCGGCGGTATTGTTGGAACGCTTCGGAGGAGGCCGGACCTAACCGCTTCTTCCGGAAAAACAACTCGACCCGTTACATTCGCTGGTCAAGGTTGAGCGCGGAAGCTCGATGGGTTTCTAGGAAAGCCGGCTCCAGCTTTGCGATGAGCCGTTTCACCGCCTCCTTATCCGCTGCAGCGCCACGGTCGATGCCCAGAACGATACGTTCGAGCGCTTCAACCATGGGCGCAACCTGACCATTTCTGGAAGCGATGTATCTTATGCTGTCGATATTGGAAAGGCTGGTCGGCTCGGCGCTTTCCCCCTCGGCTATGAACTCCTCATACGGCTTTTCGCCCGCGGTATCGCCGGCGGTGAGGATCAGTGGCCAGCGGCCGGCGGCGATTTCGCCGGCGCATTTCGCCTTGGCCTCCGCTTCATCGGTCATGACAGTGGGTTCGTAACCGTGGTGCCGGATAAAGCGCTCCGCGATCTTCTCAAGCTCGACAAGATTGGTTTCGGGGTCGAGTTTCGGCACCGCAACATGCCGGTTCTGGATGAGGAGGCCGGCGAGCGTGCAAATCTCGCCTGACTCGGCGAGGCTGACGAAATACCGGCGGATACCTTTGGGGCAGGCAATCGGCTCGCGCCGTCTGAACCGGTTCTGGAAGGATTCCAGCAGCGACCCGTTGGAGAAGGCCACGTTCGCGAAGCGCGCTGATGTCACGGGCCCGGTGAGATCTGCAGTATAATCATCCGCGAACATCACATGCTCCATGATGCGCTTGGTAGCGCCCATGAAGGAGCTGGGATTCGCGGCTTTGTCGGTGGAAACCGAGAAATAGCGTGCATTCTTGCTATAGGCGGCAATCCACCGCATCAGCCGTGCCTGCTTGACGATATTGGTGTCCAGCATCTGCAGGATGGAATACTCATCCTTCTCGGAGCGGACATGCTTGATCGCCGCGAAGTTGAAGATGAGATCGTAAGGCCCCTCGTGCTCCAGAAGCCTTTCCATGGCAACGGACCCATAATCGAGCGGCATGGTGCGCATATCAGCGACATCGGCGGTCGCCGGAGAAGAGCGAAACTGGCGAACGAACTCGGCAAGACCGTTTTCATTCTGATCCACAACATGAAGAGATCGTGGGCGATATCGGGAAAGCGTCAGGACTGTCTGGGAACCGATAGAACCAGCGGCGCCGATGGCAAGAATGCGCGTCCCCCGTATCGCATCGGAAAGAAGATGCCGGTTCTTTTCGATATCAGGAGCGAAGAGGGATTCCGGGCGCCCCGTAGCGATTTCGGCGAGCGAAGTCATGCGCATTCCCCCATACGCTGTTCCGTTGTCAAAAGAGATTTGAGCGTGTCGATCACTTTGGCCTGTTCCTGCGCAGTGAGCGAGGTGGAGCAGGGCAGTGTTATGATCCGCGACCACAACCCATCGGTTACCGGCATATCCTCGCGCGGTGCGCCAAGATAGGGCGTCTGAAGGTGGACGGGCTTCCAGAATGGACGCGCTTCGACACCTCGTTCACGCAGACCGAAGCAAAGCTTCGCCACGCTGGGCAGACGGTCATCTTCGAGGACAATTCCCGAAAACCAATAGGTGCTCTCCCCTCGGGCAGGCACGGGGAAGGCGCTTACACCGGCAACGTCGGCAAAAGCCGCGTCATAGCCGGCTCTGATGCGGCGCTTCGCCTCCAGGAATTCATCCAGGCGCTGCAATTGGGCGCAGCCCACGGCGGCCTCGATATTGGTCATGCGGTAGTTATAGCCAACCTCGTCATGGTCGTAATCCGGGGATATGCGCGCGGTGGAGGACAAATGCTTTACACGTTTCACCAAGGCCGAATCCGGGCCGGTAACCGCTCCGCCGCCACCGGAGGTGATCGTCTTGTTGCCGTTGAAAGAATAGGCTGTCAGATCGGCCAAAAGCCCGATAGGCCGATCCTTGTAGGTTGCACCGATCGCTGCGGCGGCGTCGGCGATGAGACGGAGACCGTATTGCCGCGCGATCTCCCTGAAAGCATCCATGTCCGCAACGGTGCCAAGGGTATAGACGGGCATGATCGCGGAAACGCGCCGTCCGCTGGCTTTATGAATGAGCTCGCCGCCCCGCCGCTCCGTTTGGGAAGCCAGTGCTGCCGCCACCCGTTGCGGATCGAGCGTCCAATTGTCCGGGGCGATATCCATGAGCCAGGGACTCGCGCCGCAATGCGAGATAGCGTTTGCGCTCGCGATAAAGGTGAAGCTTGGCAGTATCACCAGGTCGCCGGGACGGATATCCAGGGCGACCAGCGCAAGATGAAGCGCTTGCGTGCCGCTACCCAGCGCAGCCGCGCTCTCCACACCGGAACGAGCGGCTATCCCGGCTTCGAACTCCGTTACGAAGCGCCCCACCGTGGATACGAAGTTTTCGCGAACGCATGCTTGCAGATATTCGCCCTCCAGCGACCCGATATTGGGGATGGCCAGGGGTATGAGCGGCTCGTGGGTCATTGCGGACGGTCCTTGCATGGTATGAAAGGCATTACTTGCCCAAAAAATCCTGATATGCCAGAGATACCCTTACATTCAGGATGAAGGGGCCTACACATCAAATGACTGCCGGACATAATGCTCCACATTCGGTCGACTGGGCGTCCAGCGTCTACTTTATCGCCGAGGCAGGCGTCAATCATAATGGGGACCCGGACAAGGCTCTGGCGCTGGTGGATGTGGCAGCGGAGGCCGGAGCGGATGCCGTCAAGTTCCAAACCTTCATGGCGAGCGCTTTGGTGACGGCAAATGCGCCCAAGGCGACGTATCAGGTGCGCAACGACGGTAGCGCCACCACGCAGGCGGAAATGCTGGCCGCTCTGGAATTGGCGCCCGATGTCTGGGAAGCGATTCGTGACCGCTGCCGGCAGAAGGGAATTGCTTTTCTCTCGACGCCGTTCGACTTTGCCAGCGCAGATTTCCTGGAGAGCCTGGGCGTTACCGCCTTCAAAGTCTCTTCAGGTGACCTTACTTATCTTGCGTTTTTGGCCTATCTGGCGCGCAAGGGCCTGCCCATGATCATCTCGACGGGTATGGCCAATCTTGCCGAAACGGAGGAGGCGGTAAGAGCGATCGAGGAGAACGGCAACCCACCGCTGGCGATACTTCATTGCGTTTCGGACTATCCTTGTGATCCCGCCGATGCCAATTTGCGCGTGCTTCCAGTGCTCGAAAAAGCATTTGGAAGGCCGGTTGGCTGGTCGGATCATACGCTGGGCACTGCGACCGGCATTGCCAGCGTGGCCTTGGGGGCGCGGCTGATCGAGAAGCACTTTACCCTCGATCGCACCTTGCCCGGTCCCGACCATGCCGCTTCGCTCGAGCCTGAAGAATTGAAGCGTTTCATCGCGGATATCCGCATCACCGAGAAGGCGCTCGGAAGCGGCATCAAGCGCCCAACAGCAGCCGAGCTCGATACCGCAGCCGTTGCCCGCCGCAGCATTGTCCTGATGGAAGATGTTCATGCGGGTGAGAGGCTGACGGACAGGAATTGCGCAATACGCCGGCCCGGCTCAGGAATGCCGCCCAAAATGCTTGATTTCGTTCTCGGACGGCGGGTGTCATCCGATCTGCCTGCGGGCACGGTCCTCAATCTCTCGCATTTGGATTGACAATGGCGCTTCGGGATAAACGGAAGGTTTTCCTGGCCACGACGAGCCGGGCCGACTTCGGCATCTATCAGCCTGTCATTGCCGCGCTGCGCCAAAGCCTAGACATCGAGGCAAGCCTGTTCGTATCGGGCAGCCATGTCCCTGCCGAAGCGGACGAGGTTGACCGAGCCCGTCATGTCGCCCGGCTCGAGGAGGCGGCCGGCATTCCCGCCGCTTGCGTCGTGCCGATGCCGACCGGAGATGGGACGGCGGTGGACGTGGCCAAGGCGATGGGCGCGGTCACCGCGGGATCGGCCGAGGCGCTGGAAGGCAATCGGCCCGATCTTCTGGTCGTTCTTGGCGACCGCTACGAAATGCATGCCGTCGCGGTGGCGGCAAGCGCATTGCATATCCCCATCGCCCATATTCATGGCGGGGAGGAAAGCGAAGGCGCGATCGATAATGCCTACCGGCATTCGATGACGAAGCTCAGCCAGCTGCATTTTTGCGCGACGGAACTCAGCAGGCGCCGGATCGTGGCGATGGGAGAAGAACCCTGGAGGGTGCATGTTACGGGTGCGCCCGCACTCGATGGGCTAGACACTTTGGAACTCGATGAGCGCCCGCAATTGCTCGCGCGCCTGAACCTGCCTGACAAGCCCTATTTCATGGCGACGTTTCATCCGGAAACCATTGACGTCAACGCCTCCATTCCGGCATTCGAAGCGCTCATCGAGGCGCTGGACCGTTTCAAAGTGACGACAATCTTCAGCAAAGCGAACGCCGACGAAGCCGGCCAAGCCATCAACGCCCGGCTGGAGGCTCATGCCAGACATAAACCCTGGATCCAAATTCGCGATAATCTGGGCCGTCAGGGCTATTTCAGCGCGATGAGCCATAGCGAATTGCTGATCGGAAATTCCTCGTCGGGAATCATCGAGGCGGCGTCGTTCGGGGTGCCGGTCGTCAATGTGGGGCGGCGGCAGGCCGGGCGGGAACGCTCGGCGAATATCCTGGATACATCGGCACAGGCGGACGACATTCATCAGGCAATCGTAAAAGCGACATCTCCGCTGTTTCGCGAAGAGGCTCGCCTGGTGAAAAATGTCTACTACAGCGGAAACGCATCGGCCATTATCCGCCGTGTCCTGGAGCACGTTCGCCTGGACATGGCGTTGATGACAAAGCCATTTTATCTCCCGGAGACCTCAGGGACGGCTTGAGGCGCGGTTCGGCTTGCGGACTGACGCGAAATCGCCGCGTGAGCCTCCTCGGAAGCATCGTCGAACAAAATGCGCTCGGCGGCGCCGTCGAGATCGTCATACTGGTTGGTCTTGAGCGACCACAGGAATGCGAGAAGGCCGAGGCCGCCGAGAAAGAGCGCGATGGGGATGAGAACGGCGAGACTGGTCATTTGGAAGCCTTCTGAGGCATGGGCGCCGGAAACGCCTGGGTGAGGTCCCCAAGCATCCCCGCATTTGTTCGTGCGCCGTCCGTCTTTGCCCTGAGCCGCATGGCGTTGGCGACGACGATGATCGACGAGAGCGACATGGCGAGCGCGGCGACGAGCGGTGTCACATAACCCATGACGGCAATGGGCACGGCGAGGAAATTATAGCCGATGGCAAGGGCGAAATTCTGCCGGATGAGTTTCTTCGCCTGCCGCGAGACCTCCATGGCGAGCGGCACCGCGCCGAGGCTCTCGCGCAGGAAGACGAAATCAGCGGCGTTGCGCCCGATATCCGCAGCGGTTGCCGGCGCCATCGACACATAGGCGGCGGCGAGGGCGGGAGCGTCGTTGAGCCCGTCGCCCACCATCAGCACCTTGCGGCCTTGCTGCGCCAGGGCTTCAATACGCGCCACCTTCTCGCCCGGCAGCGCGCCCGCGGTGAAGGCGGGAACACCGAGCCGGGCGGCAAGATCGGCGGCGGCGTCATAGCGGTCACCGGAGATGATTTCCATCTCGACGCCGCGGGCCTCCAGTTCGGCCACGGTTTCGGCAGCGTCCTTGCGTGGCCGGTCGTCAAAGCGGAAGGCAGCCATGAGACTTCCGTTAAGGGAAAGAACGGTTTCGAGTCCGTTATGCGACGCATTGGCGGCGGCATTCCCTTCCACCGCCCATTGGCGCCGCCCGAGACGCCAGGTCTTGGCCCCTGAAACAGCTTCCATGCCGCAGCCTGGCACTTCCTCGAAATGGTCGAACCGTATGCCTTCGGCGCGCACACTCTTGCCCGCCTGCGCCAGCGCCTTTGCCAGCGGGTGGCTGGAATAGGAGGCGATGAGGGCCGCCTGCGCCAGCATTTCGGGGTCCACATCGCCCGCATTGCTCAATTGCGGCTGGCCCAGGGTCAGCGTTCCCGTCTTGTCGAAAACGACCGTGTCGGCATCTGCCAGCCGCTCCAGCCCGGAGCCATCCTTGACCATGATGCCGTTCTCGAAGAGCCGGCGTGCGGCCATCACCTGAACCATCGGCACGGCGAGGCCCAGCGCGCACGGACAGGTGATGATGAGGACGGCGATGGCGATGAAAATGGCGCGGTACCAATCGCCCGTCGCCACGATCCAGCCCAGCGCCGAGAGGAGCGCGATCATGTGAACGGCGGGGGAATAGAATTGTGAGGCCCGGTCTGCCAAGCGGCGATAGCGCGCCCGCCCGCCCTCGGCGGCTTCCATCAGCCGCACCATGTCGGCGAGGAAGGATTCGTTCGCCGTCGCGATGGCGGAAAGCGTCAGCGGCGCGGTCAGGTTGAGCATCCCGGCGCGGATCACCGAGCCTTGGTGGACCGCCTGCGGCGCGCTTTCGCCCGAGACGATGGAGCAGTCGAGCTCGGACGCGCCTTCCTCGACGCGGGCATCAACTGGAGCCCGCTCACCGGCGGCGAGGATGAGGCGCGTGCCGGGCTTGATCTCGGAGACGGGCCTATATTCCCGCTCGCCATTTTCGGCGATGATGAGCGCGCCGCGCGGCACCAGCCGCGACAGGCCCTTGACCGCCGAGCGCGCCCGCTCGCGCATCATATGGTCAAGCGTGCGCCCGATGAGCAGGAAGAAGAGCAGCGAAACCGAGGCGTCGAAATAGGCGTGCTGGCCGTGATGGATGGTCTCGTAGAGACTCATCACGAAGGCGAGCGTCACGGCGAGCGAGATCGGCACATCCATGTTCATGTGACCGCCCTTGAGCGCGGCCCAGGCCGAGCGGAAGAAGATGCGCCCGGAATAGACGAGCGTGGGGGCCGCGATCATGCCCGATATCCAATGGAACATGTCGCGAGTCGCCTCATCCGCCCCCGACCAGACCGCCACGGACATCAGCATGACATTGCTGGCGGCGAAGCCTGCCACCGCAAGGGCCCGGATGAGCTCCCAGAACGCTTTGTCCTCCCCCGCATCATTCTCGAAGAGGTGGGAGGCATAGCCGAGTTTGCTGAGCGTTTCGGTCACCGGCGGCGGCGCCTTGTCCTCGCGCCAGCGCACCATGAGCCGCTTGGTCGACAAGTTGACGCGCGCGCTTTCGATCCCGTCGAGCTTGTTCATCGCCCGTTCGATCGTCTGGATGCAGGCGCCGCAATGGACGTCGGGCACCGAAAGGTCGATCTGGCGCAAGCCGTTTCCAAGCGCCCGGCTGGCGAGCAGCAGCTCTTCGCGTGAGGGGCCTTCGCCGAGGACGGCATCGGGCTCGAGGCCGGGAGCACAGCAGCTCATTGCAGCTCTCCATTGGTGACGTGATGACGCGACACATCGCGGTAAGGCGCATGGCCGGGAATCTCGGCCTCGACATCGATGATCCAGATCCCGTCGCGCACGAGGGTCTCAGCGGAGAAAGCGTCGCCCTCTGGCTGGAGCTTCACCGTCATATCCTCGCTCTCATAGGCGGGCCGCTTCAGCGTTACCGTGACGCCCGCGGGCTTCACCGGCGCACCTTCGGCATCAGCGAGGCGATAGGAGAGCTTGCCACCGCTATAGGTGAGGCTACCCTGCCAGCCGAGGGCGGACTGGGCTCGGCCAATCGCCGCTTTTTCGTTGAACTGCTGGCTCGCGACATAGGTGTTCTGAACGATAAGGCCGGTCCAGCTCGTATTGGCGTAGACGGCCATGGTCACATTGACGGCTATGACGACGCCGAAGAACGAGAGCATGGCGATCAGCATATGGCGGCCGGTAAATTCACGAGGGGCGGAACGCGGCATCATTTTTTCTCCGGTGCGTTGAAAATGGCCTTGTAGGCGGCGCTCTCGGTGCCGTCCTTTTCGGCGACATAAAATTCGAACGGGGTCATTTCTTGCCCGAGGGAGCCGGCCGGCGCCGCGACGAAAACCCTGAAGGTGTGGACGCGGTCGGGCGCGGCTTCGACATCGAACGTCCCGTCCGGCGCCTTCGAGGCGTCGGGCGCGGATATGCTTGCCCCCGGCAGCCCTGATATCGATATGGTGAAGGTGCGCGGCTTCGGCACCATGTTCAGGATCTTGACCGTATAGCCATTGCGGATCGAGCCGTCGGACAACGTCACAAATTGCGGATTGCGGTCGTGGAGAACGTTGAGTTCCAGCCGCGTCCGTCCCACCAGCGTGGTGAGGATGCCGATGCCGACGAGCGCCCATATGGCGAAATAGAAGAGGGTGCGAGGGCGGAAGATATGGCTCGCGCGGACATGCTTCACCTCCGCCTTCAGCTTGCTCTCGGGGGTGCGGACGAGCGCCGGATTGATCGGCTTCGTTCCGCCCAGGGTGGCGATGTCCATATTGTGCTGGTAATCGGCGAGGGTCGCATAGGAGATGAGGCCGCGATCCCGGCCGAGCTTGTCCATGACATTGTTGCAGGCGTCGATGCACAGCGCGCAGGTGATGCATTCCATCTGCTGGCCGTTGCGGATGTCGATGCCTTGCGGGCAGACGACGACGCAGGCGTCGCAATCGATGCAGTCGCCCGCGACCATGCCCGCCGCGGCGCTCTTCTTGGTGCCTCTGGAACGCGGCTCGCCGCGCCAGGCATTATAGGTGACGGTGAGCGAATCTTCATCCAGCATCGCCGCCTGAATGCGCGGCCACGGGCACATATAGGTGCACACCTGCTCGCGCATGAATCCGCCGAGGAGATAAGTGGTGGAGGTGAGGGTCGCGACGGTGAAATAGGCGATGGGAGCGGCTTGACCGAGGACGAAATCGCGAGCAAGCGTCGGCGCATCGGCGAAATAGAATATCCATGCGCCGCCAGTGGCGACGCCGATGACGATCCAGATCAGGTGCTTGACGAGCTTCTTGCCGATTTTGCCTGCTGTCCATGGCGCTTGGTCGAGCTTCATCCGCGCGTTGCGGTCACCCTCGACAGCGCGTTCGACCACGAGAAACAAGTCCACCCACACCGTCTGCGGGCAGGCATAGCCGCACCATGCGCGCCCGGCGACGGAGGTGATGAGGAACAGCCCCGCGCCTGCCATGACGAGGAGGCCCGCGATCAGCACGAATTCCTGCGGCCATATCTCGATGAAGAAGAAGTAGAAGCGCCGGTTGGCGAGATCGACCAGAATGGCCTGATCGGGAGCATAAGGCCCCCGGTCCCACCTTATCCACGGCGCCAGATAATAGATGGCGAGCGTGACGGCCATCACCAGCCATTTGATCTGCCGGAACGTGCCCGATGCCCGTTTCGGGTAGATTTTCTTCCGCGCGGCATAGAGCGACTGGCCGCTTCCGGCGGGCTCGACAGGCTTGCTATTGCTTTTCAGCACTTCTCGCACATTGACCGTCACGGGACGTTCCATTCTTCGATCAGCTCGTCCGCCGGCGAAGAGCCGCCGGCGGGCTTGGTTTCTGAAGGTTACTGCCCGGCCGCCACCGTCTGGCCGCCGCCGAGCGAATAGATGTAGACGGCCAGTTCCTTGACGGTGGTTTCGCCAAGGCGTGCGCCCCAGGCGGGCATCACGCCGTTTTTCGGATGCACCATCTGTTGCACGATGGCTGTCTCGCCCGAGCCGTAGAGCCAGATGGCGTCGGCTAGGTTGGGAGCGCCCATGTCTTTGCCCGTCGCGGCATCGAAGCCCTTGGCCGCCTTGGCGTCGCTGCCATGGCACGAGGCGCAGTTTTCGCTGAACAGGACCTTCCCGGCTTCCACCTTCTCCGGCGATTTCGGCGTGCTGGAGAGGCTCACGACATAGGCCGCCACCTCGCCCATCTGCTCCGGTGTCAGCACGCCGTCGAAGCTCGGCATTTCCGACTGCCTCGTATCGGTGTCGGCCATGTAGCGGACGCCATGGTTGATGGTGGTGTAGATCGACTGGATGTCGCCGCCCCACAGCCAATCGTCATCGTTGAGGTTGGGATAGCCCGCGCCGCCTTGCGCACCGGAACCATGGCACTGGACGCAATTGACCTTGAACGCCGCCGCGCCCGCGGAGATGGCGAACTGCTTGAGCTCGGGATTGGTGAGGATCTGCGCCACATCCTCTTTTTTGATCGCCTCGACGAGGCCCGCACGGGCATCATCCGCCGCGTTCATCGCGCCGCGCAGCTCCGCGCGGCTGGAATAGCCGAGATAACCCTTGGTGTTCTCGGTCAGCAACGGCCAGGCCGGGTAGAGGATCATATAGCCGATGGCCCAGACGATGGTGGCGTAGAACGTCCATAGCCACCAGCGGGGCAGGGGATTGTTCAGTTCCCGAATGCCGTCCCAGACATGGCCGGTCGTCTCGGTGCCGGTTTGTTCATCGATATGTTTTTCGGTCATGGGATCAATCCTCCTTCAGAGGAATCTGGGCGGCGTCATCCGCCAGCGACTTGGCGCCCGGACGAAAGATGAACAGAATGGAGCCGATGAAGAACAGGAGCATGGCGAGGAGGCCCCAGCTATCGGCGAAGTGGCGAAGCGTGGTGTAGGTATCCATGGTGGCGCTCCCTCAGCGATAGCCCGCGGCATCGTCATAGGTCGAGAAATCGACCAGCGTGCCGAGCATCTGGAGATAGGCGACGAGCGCATCCATCTCGGTCACCGCCTTCGGATTGCCGTCGAAATCGCCGACAACCGCCTTGGGATAGCGGGCCTGCACGCCTGACGTATCGGCATCCGGGTCCGCCTGCGCTTTCAGGTCCGCCTCGGCATTGGCGAGCATGTCGTCGTTGTAGGGCACGCCGACCCTGACATTGGCAACCAGCTCGGCCTGGATATTCTTGATGTGGAGCGGCTTGTCCTTGAGGAAGGCGTACCTCGGCATGACCGATTCCGGCACGACGGAGCGCGGCTCGGTCAGGTGCTGGACGTGCCACTCGTTGGAATAGCGCCCGCCGACGCGCGCGAGGTCGGGCCCCGTGCGCTTCGAGCCCCACTGGAATGGGTGGTCGTACATGGATTCCGCGGCCAGGCTGTAATGCCCGTAGCGCTCGACCTCGTCGCGGAAGGGCCGGATCATCTGGCTGTGGCAGGTGTAGCACCCTTCACGGATGTAGATGTTGCGCCCGGCGAGTTCCAGCGGCGAATAGGGCCGCATTCCCTCGACCTTCTCGATTGTGTTCTCAAGCCAGAACAGCGGGGCGATTTCCACGATGCCGCCGATGGTCACCACGACCAGCGAACTCAGCAGCAGGAGCGTCGCATTCTTTTCCAGCAAGGAGTGCTTGTTGAGAATAGACATGGGTAACCTCTTATTCGGCTGGCTGAGGGACCGGCGTGGCGCGGGTGAGGGCGGCTTCGTCGCGGATCCTGCCCTTGACGGTCATGTAGACGTTGTAGGCCATCAGCAGTCCGCCGGTGAGGTACAGCGTCCCGCCGAGCGCGCGGATGACGTAGTAGGGGAACATCGCGATGACGGTTTCGGCGAAGGAGTAGACCAGGAAGCCCTGCTCATCATATTCGCGCCACATCAGGCCCTGCTGGATGCCGGCGACCCACATCGCGGCGGCGTAGAGAACGATACCGAGCGTGGCGAGCCAGAAGTGCCAGTTGATCATCCGCATGGAATAGAGCCGTTCCCGGTTCCACAGCCTTGGCGTCAGGTAATAGACCGCCGCGAAGGTGATCATGCCGTTCCAGCCGAGCGCGCCAGCATGGACGTGGCCGATGGTCCAGTCCGTATAGTGCGACAGCGAGTTGACGGCCTTGATCGACATCATCGGCCCTTCGAACGTCGCCATGCCGTAGAAGGCGATGGCGATGACCATCATGCGGATGATCGGGTCGGTGCGGATCTTGTCCCACGCGCCGGAGAGCGTCATCAGGCCGTTGATCATACCGCCCCAGGAGGGCATCCACAGCATGATCGAGAACACCATGCCGAGGGTCTGCGCCCAGTCCGGCAGGGCGGTGTAGTGAAGGTGATGCGGGCCGGCCCAGATATAGAGGAAGATGATCGACCAGAAATGCACGATCGACAGGCGATAGCTGTAGATCGGCCGATTGGCCTGCTTCGGCACGAAGTAATACATCATCGCCAGGAAGGGGATGGTGAGGAAGAACGCCACCGCGTTATGGCCGTACCACCACTGCGTCACCGCATCCTGCACGCCGGAGAAGGCCGAATAGCTCTTCGAGCCGAGGAAGGACACCGGGATCGCGAGATTGTTGATGATATGCAGCATCGCAATCGTCACGATGAAGGAGAGGTAGAACCAGTTCGCGACGTAGATATGCGGTTCCTTGCGCTTGATGACCGTGCCGAGGAACACGATCAGATAGGCGACCCAGACGATGGTCAGCCAAAGGTCCACATACCATTCGGGCTCCGCATATTCGCGGCTTTGTGTGATCCCGAGCAAATAGCCCGTCGCCGCCATGATGATAAAGAACTGGTAGCCCCAGAAGACGAACCAGGCGAGATTGCCGCCAAAAAGCCGCGCTCGCGACGTGCGCTGCACGACATAGAAGGAGGTTGCGATCAGCGCGTTGCCGCCGAATGCGAAGATAACCGCCGACGTGTGCAACGGCCTTATGCGGCCGAAATTGAGCCACGGGGCAAGGTTGAGGTCGGGGAAGGCCAGTTGCAGCGCTATGATGACGCCGACGAGAAAACCGACGACGCCCCAGAACACGGTGGCGATCACGCCGTAGCGGACCACATCGTCCATATAGGCGGAGCTGTCAGCCTGTTCCTTGCCGGAAACAAGGCTGGTGCTGCGCATCAGAATGACGGTGCCCGCGAGAAGCGTGAAGAACGCCACCCACATATGGGCCTTGAAAAGATCGTCCTGGGCAAAGGCCGCCCCGAGCAATGCCAGGAAGGCCGCTATGCCGAGAGCCACGATCTCAGCCGAGTGCTTGAATGTTAAGTTCATGAATATGTCCCCCAAGGTACGGCGCCTGGCGCCCCCCGATGAGTAGAGATCACCGACAACGGTCGCGATGATCGACTGTTAGCGAGGAACGGCCCGCATCACTTGATTTGGGTCAAGCTATGTCTCGCCATGAGCGAAACGTGGCTTGAAAAGCACAGTATTCCGTGCATTCGGGGGTTGGCGTGTGCCCATGCGGACGCCGCAGCAATTGGGCTACCCCGCAAGGCATAGGGCTCACGCCCTGCATTTCGGGCTTCGCTCTTTCTTCGTTATGCCGCGCATGTCATCATCGCGGCCGAATGAAACCGTCACGGGGAAGGAATCTCGTGAAAATGCTGAAATCTCTCATGGTCGCCGCCGTCCTGGCCGTCGCCGCCTTAAGCGCAGGCCAGGCAAGCGCGGATCAGACCAATGTCGCCGTCGCCGCCAATTTCACCGATGCGGCAAAGGACATCGCCGCCGCCTTCAAGGCGAAGACCGGGCATGAAGCGGTGCTTTCCTTCGGCTCGTCCGGGCAGTTCTATACCCAGATCACGCAAGACGCGCCCTTCCAGATTTTCCTGTCGGCGGATGCGGAGCGCCCGGAGAAGCTCGTCAATGACGGTTTCGGTGTCGCCGGCAGCCGGTTCACCTATGCCATCGGCAGGCTCGTGCTGTGGAGCAATGACCCGAGCCTCGTGAAAGGCGAAGAGACGCTCAAAAATGGCGGCTTCAGCAAGATCGCCATTGCCAATCCTGCTGCCGCGCCCTACGGCACGGCGGCGGTGGAAACGCTGAAGGCACTCGGCGTCTATGACGCGCTTCAGCCGAAGATCGTCCAGGGCAACAATATCAGCCAGACCTTCCAGTTCGTGGACACCGGCAATGCCGAACTTGGATTTGTCGCGCTTTCGCAACTGACCGGCAATGACAGCGGCTCGCGCTGGCTGGTGCCGCAGGAATTATACACGCCAATCCGGCAGGATGCCGTTCTGTTGAAAAAGGGCGAAGGAAATAAAGCAGCGGCGGCCTTCATGGATTTCCTGAAAGGTCCGGAGGCGCGCGCGATCATCGAAAAATATGGCTATGCCGTCGCCGCGGCCAGTTGAGGCAGGATGAGCGGGCTAAGCATAGATGTGTGGGTCGCCATCGGGCTGACGGTCGAGCTGGCCGCGATCACGACCGTGATTCTCTTGGTTATCGGCACGCCGCTCGCATGGTGGCTTGCGCGCACCAATGCGTGGTGGAAGGAGGCGGTCGCCGCTATCGTGGCCATGCCCCTCGTGCTGCCGCCCACGGTGCTGGGCTTTTATCTCCTCTTGGCCCTGGGACCGGATGGCCCCGGCGGCATGATCGCTGGCCTTTGGGGCGCGCGCACGCTGGCCTTCACCTTTGAAGGGCTGGTCATCGGCTCGGTCGTCTACTCGCTGCCCTTCGTCGTCCAGCCGATCCGCAATGCATTTGAAGCGATGGGCGATCGTCCGCTGGAGGTTGCTGCGACGCTGCGTGCCTCACCCCGCCGCGCCTTCTGGACCGTCGCGGTGCCCTTGGCGCGACCGGGTTTTCTGACAGGGGCGGTGCTCGGCTTCGCCCACACGGTCGGGGAGTTCGGCGTGGTGCTGATGATCGGCGGCAATATTCCGGGCGAGACGAAGGTGCTGTCGGTGGCGATTTATGATTATGTCGAAACCTCGCAATGGCTCGAGGCGACGATATTGGCTGGTGGCATGGTGGTGTTCGCCTTTGCCGTGATCCTCACGATGATGCTGATCGACAAGCGCTTTTCGCAGGTTTCCGAATGAGCGGACCGAACGAAATCCGCGTCGCCTTCAAAGGGATGCTCGGCCGCTTTGCCCTCGACGCTACGTTCGCCGCGCCCGCCTCGGGGGTCACGGCGCTCTTCGGCCCCTCGGGCTGCGGGAAGACCACCGTGCTGCGCTGCATGGCAGGCCTCCAGCGCCTGGCGGATGGCACTTGCGCTGTTGGCTGCGAGGTCTGGCAGGATGGCGGCCTGTTCCGCCCGGCTTATGAGCGCGCCATTGGCTATGTCTTCCAGGAGGCGAGCCTCTTTTCGCATCTCTCCGTCACCGGCAATCTCCTTTACGCGACCCGTGGCCGCAAGCCGAAGCCGCCGCAAGATCAGATCGGCTTCGACGAGGTGGTGGCGCTGCTCGGGCTGGAAAAGCTCCTCGACCGTGCGCCGCGCCATCTCTCGGGCGGGGAGCGCCAGCGGGTCGCCATCGGCCGGGCGTTGCTATCGCAGCCGAAGCTGCTCCTTATGGACGAGCCGCTCTCGGCGCTCGACCGGCAGACGAAGGATGAGATCCTGCCATTCCTGGAGCGCCTGCACGACACGCTTTCCCTGCCGGTCATTTATGTGAGCCACGACATGGCGGAGGTTGAGCGGCTCGCCGATTATCTGGTCCTGATGCGCTCAGGACGGGTGCTGGCCGCTGGTCCCTTGAGCAGGCTGCAGAGCGATCCCGCGCTTCCACTCGCCGTCGGGCGCGATGCGGCGGTGACCCTCGATGCGGTGGTGAGCGCTTATGACCGGGCCTACGGGCTTGCCTCCCTCGACGTCGACGGTGGCCGCTTCACCGTGCCGATGCCGGCACCCGCCATCGGCGAGCGCCGCCGCTTGACGATCGCCGCGGGCGACGTCAGCCTTGCGCGCGAAGCGCCGCGGGCGACGACCGTGCTCAACATCCTGCCAGCGCGGATATTGTCGGTAAAACCGGCCGGCCAATATGAAATGGTTGCGGTGCTCGGCCTCGGGAAAGACGGGACGGGGAGCAAGATTCTGGCGCGCCTGACCAGGCGCTCATGGGACGAGCTCAGGCTCGCCGAAGGCATGGCGGTGCATGCCCAGGTCAAGGGCGTCGCGCTGGCGCGAAAGAAGGCTGCATGAAGCGCGGGCAAGCCGGGCGCTGCAAACGGCTCAGGCGAGTGCGGCCTTCAATCGCGGCTGCTCCAATCCGAGGCCCAGCTCCGCCGCGCGGGCGATGACCGGCACGAAGCGCCGCTGCTTCTTTTCCTCATGATTGGAGGCGATGTCGGCGATGCGGTGCTTGAGGAACGGATTGAGGAAGCGCTCGCGTACTGAGACGATATAGGTCTTCGCCTCCGCACCAAGACCGTCGGCTGCAAAAACCGGCAGCACTTCCTCCCCCCATACGGCTTCCAGCTCGGTGCGGATCGCATCGTCCTGCATGGCCTCCAGAACGGTCTCGTCCTTGGGCCGGCCATTCTTGAGCCAGCGCTCGGCGATGAAGCTATGACCGAGATTGAGGAGATGGAGCTTCAGGCGCTCGTAGCGCGGGAGATCGCCGGTCACGACAATATCCGGATGGGTGCAGGGAAGCACCAGCCCTTCCGCCTTTTCGATGGCCCAGAGCGCATAGGGTTCGGCGATTGCGCCCACCGGCTCGATGGGTTCGGAGACGATGCGGTCGACCAGGCTGTTGGCGAAGATGCAGCGGGTCTCGATCCATCGGATAAAGCCGTCGGGCAGTTGCCAATCCCGCGCCAAGCCGAGGAGGATCGAGCGCAGCTTGCCGCCATTGCGCGAGATCAGCTCGCAGGGGAAGATCGAAAGCGGAGCATCCGGGTTTCTCTGCCAGCGATGGTGCAGGAGCACCAGCAGCTTGGCGGGAAAACTCTTCGGCATGGTGACCGGCAAAGAACGGCCTTCATCAGCCTCGAGCTCGTATCCCCTATCCCCGGTGTTGGAGAGGATCACGTCCACCGTTGCGCCAAGCTCCAGAATGGCCGGCCAGTCTTCATGCGCGGAATAGGCGGCGGTGACGCCTTGCACGCGATACGTCTTTTCAACCGGCGCGCCCTCGGAAAGACCGCGGATGATGACCGGGTAGCCCGTGCCCTCGTTCAGCGCGGCGATTCGCCGGGCGCTCTGCGGATTGGACGTCGTCTGGACGACCGCGATGGTGCCGATGGCTTCCCCTCGCGCCAAAGCTTCCGAGACGAAGAAATCCGCGTGCGCCAGCAGAAAGCGGCTGGTGCCGAACTGCAAAATCCTTGGTTTTTCCTGCATGGCGTCCTCCCGTTTCTGTGAGCAACTAAGCGATGCGGCGCGAATTGGTCAAGCCAATTGCTTCCACCGCGTTGCAATTCGCGAATTCTCTGCATATGGTAAGGCCAATTCGGGAGGGAAGATGAGCGAACACACCGGCCACGCGGAACCGCGCAGGCTTTACCAGCAGATCGCGGACAGGGTCAGGCATCTGATCCAGGAGGGCAGGTTTCCGGCTGGAAGCAGGCTGCCCGCCGAGCGCGAGCTGGCGCACCAGCTGGGTGTGTCGCGCCCCTCGCTGCGCGAGGCGCTGATCGCGCTTGAAATTGCCGGGAACGTCGAAATCCGCATGGGTTCGGGCATCTATGTCACGAAAGAGCCCGAGGCGCGGGCGTCGCACGGGATTTCCATCGGCGAGAGCCCGCTTGAGATCATGCAGGCGCGGGAAGTGCTCGAGGGCAGCATCGTCGTGATGGCCTGCGCGCGGATGACCACAGACGCGCTTGCCCGGCTGCGGGCGACGCTCGATGCGATGCGGGCGAATGTCGGCGTCGATCGCAAAGCGATGGAGTTTGACCGGCAGTTTCATCTGCTGATCGCCGAACAGGCGGGCAACAGCGTCCTCACCCGCATTATCGGCGATCTCTTCGACGAGCGGCACAGCCCTTTGACGGCGCAGATCAGAAGCCGCTTCGAGGACAACGACACCTGGGCTTCGGCTCTCGCCGAGCATGAACTGGTTTACGCGGCGCTGGAGGCGAGGGATCCCTTGCAGGCGCAGGCGGCGATGCGGACGCATTTGCAGCAGTCCAAGCAGAGGTGGATGGATAATTAGGCAAGTCCAGGAAAAGTGGAAGCCGGTTTTCCGTCCGGACTTGCGTAAAACAAGAATTGAGCCGCGCGATTAGCCGGCTTGGGAGGACGTTGATATGAGCGAGACGATTGTGACGACGGTTGCGCCCGTCATCCTGCTGCATCCCTCCGATGATGTCGGGGTGGCGCGCACGCCAATTCGCGCCGGCGATCCCACGGGAATCGAAGGCCTTAACGCGCGGGAATTCATCGGGCGCGGGCACAAGGTCGCCATTCGCGCCATAGCTGAGGGCAGGGAAGTCCTCAAATATGGCCAAGTGATCGGCGTCGCCACCAAGGATATCGCGCCCGGCGAACATGTGCATCTGCAGAACCTAGCCATGCTTCCTTCCGAGCATGAGCACCAGTTCTCCGTCGATATCGAGGAGCGCGGCATGGTGCCCGAGGCGGAGCGCCGGCACTTCATGGGCTTTGACCGGGGCGCGGGCGGCGTCGGCACCCGCAATTATATCGGCGTGATTTCGTCGGTGAACTGCTCGGCTACGGTCTCGCGCTATATCGCCGATTATTTCAACCGCATGGGCGGGCTCGACGGGTTCGACAATGTCGATGGCGTCGTGGCGCTGACCCATGGCAGCGGCTGCGCACTCAACACCAAGTCCGAGGGTTACCGTCTTTTGACGCGCACCATCCAGGGCTATGCCAAGCATCCGAATTTCGGCGGCGTCCTGCTGATCGGCCTTGGCTGCGAAACCAACCAGATCGCGCCGATCCTTGAGCATTATCGCATGGAGGAAGGCACGCGCCTGCGCACCATGACGATCCAGCAGCATGGCGGCACCCGCAAGACCATCGATGCCGCCATCGAGCATATCAAGGACATGCTGCCGCTGGTCAATTCCGCGACGCGCACCAGACAGCCGCTGTCGAAGCTGAAGGTGGCGCTGGAATGCGGCGGCTCGGACGGCTATTCCGGCATTTCCGCCAATCCGGCGCTCGGGGTCGCCTCTGATATGATCGTGCGCCATGGCGGCACGACGGTGCTTTCCGAAACCCCTGAGATCTATGGCGCGGAGCATCTGTTGACGCGGCGCGCCGTGACCCCGGCGGTCGCCGAAAAGCTGCTTGCCCGCATCGACTGGTGGCGGGACTACACCGCGCGCAATGGCGACGAGCTCAACAACAACCCCTCGCATGGCAACAAGCTGGGCGGCCTCACCACCATCCTTGAAAAGTCGCTTGGCGCGGTCGCCAAGGGTGGCTCCATGCCGCTCAGGGCTGTCTACGAATTCGCGGAAACCGTGACCGAGCAGGGCTTCGTCTTCATGGACACGCCGGGCTACGACCCCGTCGCCGTCACGGGTCAGGTGGCGGGCGGCTGCAATGTCATCTGCTTCACGACCGGCCGCGGTTCGGTCTCCGGTTTCAAGCCCGCGCCTTGCATCAAGATCTCGACCAACTCCGAAATGTACGAGCACATGAAGGAGGACATGGACCTGAATTGCGGCAGCATCGTCACCGGGGAGGAGACGATCGAGGAATCAGGCGCGCGCATCTTCGAGCACATCATCGCCGTCGCATCCGGCCAGAAGACGATGAGCGAGATCTACGACTATGGCGATAATGAATTCGTGCCCTGGCAGGTCGGCGCGGTAACGTAAAACAGCAGGTAACATTTCATGGTCAAGGCTCTGCGTATCGAGAGCGAAAACGTCACCCGCTTCGCCGAAATCGCCGAAGCGCCCCTGTTATTGGGCCAAGTCCGGGTGCGGGTGCGCCATGTCGGGCTGTGCGGCAGCGATTTCAACACCTTCAAGGGGCTCAATCCGCTCGTCCAATTGCCGCGCATTCCCGGCCACGAGATCGGAGGCGAAATCATTGAAGCCGGCGAGGGCGTTGCGGCTGCTTACTCAGCAGGCAGGCGCGTGATCGTCATGCCCTATACCAATTGCGGCGAGTGCAGCTCCTGCCGCAAGGGACGGCTCAATGCCTGCCGCTCCAACAGGACGCTTGGCGTGCAGCAGGATGGCGGGCTCGCCGAGGAGATCGTTCTGCCTGCCGAAAAGCTCATCATCAACGACACGCTGGAGCCGCGCCATCTGGCGCTGGTGGAGCCGCTTTCGGTCGGTTTTCACGCGGTCGCACGCGGTCGTGTCGAAGCGGGGGATACGGTTGCGGTGCTGGGCTGCGGCATGATCGGCATGGGCGTGCTGATCGGCGCGGTGGCGCGCGGCGCGAAGGTCGTCGCCATCGATCCGAGCGTTGAGAAGCGCGAACTCGCCTTGCGGTTCGGCGCCGCACATGCGCTGCCGAGCGGGGAAGACGTGGTTGAGAAGGTTCTGGAGCTGACTGGCGGCGATGGCGTGGACGTCGCCTTCGAGGCGGTCGGCCTACCGGTTACCTTCACCCAGGCCGTCGATCTCGCCTGCTTTGCCGGGCGCGTCGTCTATGTCGGCTATTCCAAAGCGCCGGTCACCTACCAGACGCAGTTCTTCAATCTTAAAGAACTCGACATCATGGGCTCGCGCAATGCGACATCAGCCGATTTCGAGGCGGTCATCCGGCATCTGGAGAAGCTGGGCCCCGAGGCGGACCGCCTGATCTCGAAAGTGTTCCCGTTTGCCGAGGCGGAGGAGGCACTGCCCTATTGGGACGCCAACCGCAACGACATCCTGAAGATCATCATCGAAAGGACCTGAAATCGACGCTTTGCCGTGGAGCCGGGAAGGAGGCTGCGGGGCAGGGCGAAGGAGAACCGGCCGTCAGGCCAGATAACAAGGGAGGAAAGACCCCATGAAGAAATTCGTCACCGGCATTGTTGCCGCGAGCATGCTCCTGGCTGGAAGCGTTGCGGCGCTTGCGGCCAATATGACCATCAAGGTCGCCTATGAAAACAATCCCGGCGAGCCCTTCGACGAGGTCATGCATTACTGGAAGGACAATCTCGCCAAGCGCAGCAATGGCGAGATCACGCTGGAGCTTTATCCCAGCTCCCAGCTCGGCTCCAAGAAGGACGTGACCGAGCAGGCCATGATGGGCCTCAATGTCGTCACCATCTCCGATGTCGGCTTCCTGGCGGAATACGATCCCGACATGGGCATTCTTTATGGTCCGTTCCTGACGGATGATCCCGCCAAGCTGCTCAAGGTCTATGACGGCCCCTGGTTCAAGCAGAAGACGGAAGAGCTGAAGGGCAAGGGCATCCATATCGTTATGCCCAACTATCTCTATGGCGTCCGTCAGGTCATCGCTAAAAAGCCGATCCGCACGCCCGACGATTTGAAGGGCATGAAGATCCGCGTGCCCAACAATATCATGCAGATCAAGTCGTTCGAGGCCATGGGCGCGACGCCGACGCCGATGCCTTTGGGCGAAACCTTCCCGGCACTGGCGCAAGGCGTCATCGACGGCGTGGAAAACCCGATTTCGGTGCTGTACGGCCAGAAATTCCAGGAAGAAGCGAAATATCTCAGCAAGATCGGCTATCTCACCAATGTCGCGCTCATCATCGGCGGCGAGGCGTTCTTCTCCACGCTTCCCGAAGAGCAGCTGAAGCTGATCCACGAGACGGCCTATGACGCCGGCCTCTACAGCCAGAAGCTGACGACCGAAAAAGACAATGAGATGATCGAGAAGATGAAGGCCGAAGGCGTGGAGGTCATCGACGTCGACCGCGCCGCCTTCAAGGCGCTCGCGGACAAGGTCTATACCCAGTTTCCGGACTGGACGCCGGGTCTCTATGAGAAAATTCAGGCTGAGCTGAAGTAATCCGCGCGCCATTACGCCGTGCTGCGGGAGGGCCCGCGGCACGGCCATTGCAAGCCGTGAGGCTTGAGGGAATTCTCATGAAATTTTTCGGTAAACTGATCGACTGGCTGGCCGCCATGCCGCTGTTTGCGCTGCTCGCGATGTTCAACGTCGCGGTGATCATGCGCTATTGGCTCAACCAGCCCCTGCAATGGACCGAGGAGATCGCCGGTCTCCTGATGATCTGGATCGTTATGCTCGGCGCCGTTTCCGCCGAGCGTACGAACCAGCATCTGGCGATTCCTATGCTGGTGGACCTGCTTCCCGGCAAGGCCCGTGCCATCCTGAACGGCGCCGTCTCCATCCTGACGAGCTTCTTTCTACTCTATGTCGCCTATGCCGGCTACAAGCTCGCCATCGCCGCCAAGATCAAGGTCACGAGCATCCTGCGCATCTCCTGGTACTGGATCGATATCGCGGTGCCCATCGGCTTTACCATCATAGCCTTCTATATGTTTGCGAGCGCCTGGAAGGACATTCGCGCCGCCTTTTCGGGAGACGCGAAATGAACCTGACCATCATCATTCTTTTGATGCTCGCCTTGTTCGCGCTGAACGCCCGGCTTTATGTCGGTATTCTCGCGGCGGTCTTCGTCTATTTCCTGTTCTTCAACCCGATGCCGGTTGCGATTGCCGTGCAGCGCTTCATCAGCCCGGCGCAGAACGTATCGCTGCTGGCCATTCCGTTCTTCATCATGCTGGGAACGGTCATGTCGCATACCGGCATCGCCGAGCGTATGATCCGGGTCGCGGATCTGCTCGTCGGGCGGCTGCGCGGAGGCATGGCGCTCACCAACATCATGGTTTCGACGCTGATGGGCGGCATCAGCGCCTCCAACCTCGCCGACAGCGCCATGCTGACGCGCATGATGGTGCCGGAGATGGAAAAGCGCGGCTATAACCGCGCATTCTCCTGCGCGGTCACCGCCGCGGGCTCGCTGATTACGCCGATTATTCCGCCCGGCATCGCCTTGATCATCTATGGCCTCATCGCCGACGTCTCCATCGGCAAGATGTTCATGGCCGGCATCCTGCCCGGCATTCTGGGCGCGGTCCTGCTCATGTTCGCGGCCTATGTCACCTCGGTCCGGCGCGGTTATAAGCCGAGCCGCGAGCACAAGCTTTCGGGCGGCGAAATCCGGGCCACGCTGGCCTCGGCATGGCCGGCACTGGTGCTGATCGTCGCGATTCTGGGCGGCATCCGGCTCAACATCTTCACGCCCACGGAAGCGGGCGCCGTCGCCGTGACGCTGGTGCTGATCATCGGCTTCTTCATCTATCGCGAAATGCGGGTGTCGCATGTGGTGGATTCGCTGGTCGAGACGACGAAATCTACCGCCTCGGTGATGCTGGTCATTATGGCATCGTCGGCGCTCGCCTGGGTGTTCTCGCTGGAGCAGGCGGGGCAGTCGCTGATGCAGATGATCTCGTCCTTCACGGACAACCCTTACGCCTTCCTCCTCGCGGTCAATGTCGTGCTGCTCATCCTCGGCATGCTGATCGAGGGAACGGCGCTGATGATCGTGCTCGTGCCGCTGCTGATGCCGACCGTGAAGGCGCTGGGGATCGATCCGATCCATTTCGGCATCGTCATCATCGTCAACCTCTCCATCGGCACGCTGACGCCCCCGGTCGGCACCGTGATGCTGATGGTCTGCAATCTCGCCAAGGTGCAGGTCAGCGACTTCACCAAACAGGCAGTCAGCATGTATCTGGCCCTGTTCGCCTTCCTGGCGCTCGTCACTTACGTGCCGTTCATCTCGACCTGGCTCGCGCAATAAACAGTGTGCCCGCCCGTGCCATCATGGCGGGGCGGGCATTCAACCTTGAAGAGCGTCGAGCTTTTGCCTGAGTTCGCGGACCAAAGCGGTGGAGGTGATTTTTATCTCCCGTGCGGAAAAGCCGAATGCGATGCTTCTCTCGTCGATGACTTCAGCGGTTTGCCGGCAGGAGGCATGGATTTCCGATGCGCCCGTTTCCCTGACGATCAGGACCGCGTTACCTGATGTCACGCCGCTTCCGGGCATGATGGAGATGCGGCCTTCCGCTTGGGCCCGCAAATTCTTGAGGACCGAAAGCCCTTCGATGGCCGTGTTCGCCTGGCCGGATGTCAAGATGCGCTCGAAGCCGAGTTCGATGGCTTCCTGAAGCGCCTTCTCGGGATCGGGCACCAGATCGAATACGCGATGCAATGTGGTGCCCAGCCCGCGGGCGTGGGCGATAAGCCGCCGCAACAGCCCCGTGTCGAGGCTGCTATCAGGCAGGGAGGCGCCGATGACGACACCCGCAAGGCCCGCTGCCCGCACCGCATCGATGTCCGCGAACATGGCCGCTTCTTCCGCGGTGGAAAAGCAGAAGCTGCCCGCGCGAGGGCGGATCATGGCATAGACGGGTATCGGCGCCTTGGCCGCGAGTGCGATCAGGCCGGGCGAGGGTGTCAGGCCGCCGACGTCGAGCGCCGAGCATAGCTCTATCCGGTCGGCTCCTCCTGATATGGCGGCTCGCAATCCTTCCGGGCTATCGACACACACTTCAAGCTTCACGCGCAAGACCGCCTCCCCAGAACTGCCGCACCGATGAGGCTGCCGTCGCTGGTGAACTTGCCCGGCACGACGAGCGGCTGGTCCACGCGCCGCAGGATGCGCCGCCGCACCGCCTTGTCGAGCTCAGCGATAAGCTGCGTTGCACTCGCAAACCCGCCGCCGATGGGAACGATGGAGGCGCCGGTGATGTTGACGACCGCCGCCAGCGGGTTGGCCACGAGCTGGAGATAGGCTGAAACCGTCCGGCCCGCGGGAATGTCACCCTCCTGCCATGCACTGAGAACGCCGTAGCTGTCTTTCTCTTCGGCGTTCAGGAACCGATGCAGACGCTCGATGCCGCGCGCGCCGCCGATGGTGTCGACGCAGCCATTCTGCCCGCAGCCGCACGCAAAGCGCGGGATCGATATCTGCTCTTCGCCCTCCAGTTCGACTGACGTGTTGAGGATCGGACCGTGACCCCACTCGCCGGAAAGGCCGCCCGCGCCGCTGATAAGCCTGCCTTCGGCCACCAGGCCCCCGCCGACACCCGTGCCGAGCACCGCGCAAAAGACGATGCGGTGACCGGCTCCCGCGCCTTCGCCTGCTTCGGCGAGCGCAAGGCAGTCGGCATCGTTGGCGGCGAAGACATGCCGCCTCAACTGCTCGCCGAGTTCCTGCTCCAGCCTGTGTCCCGTAATGCACGGAATATTGGCGGAGAACGCCTTTCCATCCTCGGGATCGACCAGCCCGGCAATGGAAATCGCCAGCGGCGCGCCGCTGCCGCGCGCGTGGCGTTTCATGAGGCGGCTCAAAGCATCCACCAATGCCGCCCAGTCTCCGGCGGGCGTCGGCAGCCGGTCGAGAAGCTCGAGGGAGCCGGGCCGGGCCGAATAGGCGAGCCGGATATAGGAGCCCCCGATATCGGCGGCGAAGACCGGCGCGGATGGTGTTTCAAGGTGTCGCATGCTTTATGTTCTCACGGTCAAGCGCTGCACCTTTAATCAGGCTGGCTTCCCGGGGCAATGGCGATTTCTTTGATGATATGGTGACCGGCATCCCCGGTTAATGTACATTCCGGCTGATTCCGATTCGATCCGTGGATTTCGTAGGCATTCGGAAGCTGTCGAGCGAACTGGAAATCCACTCAACTTCAGATAAGCTAATAATCAATGCCGTCAACCTGCCGGATTAACCGTTCTAAACTGCGATCCGGCATCGTCTTGACTTTGCCTCTTCTATTGGCGGCATGCGTTACGGTCGGTCCCGATTACCGGGAGCCTGTTGTGGTGACCCCGGCGGGCTGGAACAGCAAGGCCGATACGCGCGCGCCACGCCTCGGCGATTGGTGGAAAAACCTCAACGATCCGGTTCTCGACCGTCTGATCGCCGATGGCGTTGCCGGCAGTCCCGATGTCGCCACGGCGAAGGCGAAGGTGCGGGAGGCCCGCGCCAATCTCATTTCCACCGGAGGCGCGCTTTATCCCACGCTCGACGGCAGCGGAAGCTATATACGCTCCGGCAACGCTGGAGCGCCGGTCGCGAAACAGGCGAGCCTCGGTTTCCAGACGCAGTGGGAGCTCGATCTCTTCGGCGGCAATAAGCGCAGCGTCGAGGCGGCCTATTATCGTCTGGAGTCCCAGAACGAGCAATTGCGTGCGGCGCTTGTCACGCTGATCGGCGATATCGCGACCAATTATGCGCGATTGCGCGGAACGCAGGCAAGCATCGCGATTGCGCAGCGCAACGCCGCCTCGCAGAGGCAGACGGTGGCGCTGACACGCAACAAGCTGGACGCCGGGGATATCACGGCGGTCGATCTGTTGAATGCCGAGACGCAGGCCGCCTCCACCGAGGCGCAGATACCCGATCTGCGGATCAATTATGCGACCTATCTGAACCAGCTTTCCCTGCTGACGGGCCGTTCCTCCATCGCGCTTGCGGGTCTGCTCGACAAGAGCCGCCCGATCCCGGCTGTGCCGCGCAATGTTTCCGCTGGCGTGCCGGCCGATCTCCTGTTGAGCCGGCCGGATATCCGCGCGGCGGAACGCGATTACGCCAGCGCCACCGCCGCTATCGGGGAAAAGGAGGCCAAGCTCTATCCGGATTTGTCGCTTACCGGTGACATCAGCACCAGCGGCTCCCGCATCGGCGATCTGGTCAGGCTTTCGACGATCGGCTGGAAGTTCGGACCCAGCCTTAGCATTCCGATCTTCAAGGGCGGGCAGCTTAATGCCGATGTCGAGGCGGCCAGAGCCGCGCGGGACCAGTCCTTCATCGCCTATCGCCAGGCGATCCTGAAAGCGCTCAGCGAAGTGGAAAACGCCAGCGTGGCGCTCAACCAGAACCGCCTGCGCGTGGCGCAACTGCAAAAAATTGCCAGAAACTACCGGCAGATTAACGAGCTGACGCGCGATCAATACGAGGCTGGAGCCAAGAGTTTCGTCGACGTGCTGGAGGCGCAGCGCAATCTCCTCGGTGCCGAAACGGATTTGAACCAGGCGCGGACCGATATGGTCCTCAACTATATCGACCTGCAGAAAGCGCTGGGCGGCGGCTGGGACGGCGCGGTCGATGTCGAGACGCCCGAGGTCGTGGACGGCTATACCGGCCCGCGCTTTGTGCAGCCTTCCTCGCCCCGGCCTGCGAATGATGAGAGGCGCCTATGAAACCACGCTCGAAACGCCGTTTCCGCTGGCGCCTGTGGCTGGCTGTTCTCATCCCTTTGCTGCTCCTGGGCTATTGCGCCCTGCGCTCATACACAAAGGAACCGCCGCTGCCCGCGACGACTGAGATCAAGCGCGGAGACGTCGAAAGCTCGGTGCTTGCCACCGGCACCTTGCGGCCGAAGGTGCTGGTCGCCGTCGGCGCGCAGGTGACGGGCCGTATTCTTTCGCTGAAGGTGAAGCCGGGGCAGAAAGTAAAGGCCGGGGAGGTCATCGCCCTCATCGACTCGACCAATCTTCAAAACGAGTTGAACAAGGCCGAGGCCGAGTTGCGGCAGAATGAAGCCACCCGCGACCAGAACCTTGCGGATCTCGAACAGGCTGAGGATGATCTCGCCCGCAACCAGATGATGATCGGCAAGAACGCCGTCGCGCGCGCCGACTATGACAAGGCGGTCAGCGCGGTAAAGTCCAAGCAGGCACAGGTGGCTAACGCCGAAGCCGCGATCGAGGCGTCCAAGGTCGGCGTGCAGATCGCGCAGACCAATCTCGGCTATGCCCGCATCACCGCGCCGGTCGGCGGCACGGTGCTCGCCACCGCCGTACAGGAGGGCCAGACGGTCAGCGCCCAGCAGAGCGCGCCGATGATCGCCGTGCTCGGTCAGCTCGATACCATGACCGTGGAGGCCAATATATCCGAAGCGGACATCACGCAGGTTCGCGTCGGCATGCCGCTTTACTTCACCATATCCAGCCAGAACTCGAAGCGTTACGACGCGAAGCTGGAGCAGATCGAGCCGGCACCGGATTCGATCCTCAGCGACAAGAGCTTCACCCCATCGGCCCAGTCCGCCATGTCCTCCAGTTCGCCTACGGCATCGGCCATCTATTACAAGGGCATCTTCAGCGTGCCCAATCCGGACGGGCTGCTGCGCACCTATATGACGGCGGAGGTTCATATTATCCTGGCAAGCGCCAAGAATGCCCTGATCGCCCCGGTTTCTGCTTTGAAGCCGACCGACGACCCCAACAAGGCCATCGTCCGTATCGTAACCGATGGCAACAAGATCGAGGAACGGACGGTCAAGACGGGCATCACCGACAAGGTCAACACGCAGATCCTGTCGGGCCTGAAGGAAGGCGACAAGGTCGTGGTGGACAGCGGCGCTCCTGACACCGGCACCGGCCGTGCTGTGGTGTTTTGATATGGCGAAAAGGCCGCTGATCTCGCTCAAGGGCGTTTCCCGGCATTATCCCTCGGGCGATACGGTCACGACGGCCTTGAAGCATGTCGATCTGACCATCGAACGCGGCGAGATGGTGGCGATCATCGGCGCCTCCGGCTCCGGAAAATCCACGCTGATGAACATCCTCGGCTGTCTCGACCGGCCATCGGAAGGCGAATATCTGATATCGGGCCGCTCGACATCGGAGCTCGACCCCGATGAACTGGCGCGGCTGCGGCGCGAGCATTTCGGCTTCATTTTCCAGCGTTACCATCTGCTGAACGAATTGGATGCGCTGGGGAATGTTGAAATCCCCGCCATCTATTCGGGTCAGGGCAGGGAAGCACGGCGCGAAAGAGCGGAAGCCATTCTCGAGCGGCTCGGAATGGGCGACCGCACCCATCATAGGCCGAGTCAGCTATCGGGCGGCCAGCAGCAGCGCGTTTCCATCGCCCGCGCGCTCATCAATGACGCCGACGTCATTCTGGCGGATGAACCGACGGGCGCGCTCGACAGCCATAGCGGCGAAGAGGTGCTGGGCATCCTTCAGGAACTGAACCGCGAAGGCCACACGATCATCATCGTTACGCATGACCGGCAGGTTGCGGCAAGGGCGCAGCGCATCATCGAAATCCGCGACGGCGAGATCATCGCCGACACGCGGAAGGATGGTAGCGGGGGCGGGAAAGATGCGGAAAGCAATGCGCAAGGCCAAGCCGGAAGGCCGCGTTTCTTTTCGAATGTCCGGGACCGCTTCGCCGAAGCCTTCACCATGGCGCTGCGCTCGATGAACGCGCACCGATTGCGGACATTCTTGACCATGCTCGGCATCATCATCGGCATCGCATCGGTCATCAGCGTGGTGGCGCTCGGCCAGGGGACGCGCGCGAACATTCTCAAAAACATCAGCGAACTGGGCACCAATACGCTCTACATCAGCCCCGGCAAAGGCTTTGGCGACTTGAGAGCCGCGCAGATCACCACGCTCAACCTCAGCGACGCCACCGAGATCGCAAAGCTGCCCTATGTGCTGGCGGCGACGCCCTACAATGCCACGGCTTCGACCGTCCGGGTCGGGGACAAGGAAGTCAGCGTTTCGGTCAACGGCGTGGGCGCCGAATATTTCGCCACCCGCAACACCAAATTGCTGGAAGGCCGCTTCTTCGATCAGCGCAATGTCGAGGATATGTCGCAGGTGGCTGTCATCGACGATACGACCAGCAAAACCCTTTTCCCCAATGCGGCGGGACCGGTCATCGGCAAGATCATCCTTTTGAAGAATGCGCCTGTCCGGATCATCGGCATCGCCAAGGCCGAGGACCGCGGCCCGGGGTCGGGCCAGCGGCTGGAAGTCTATCTGCCTTACACGACCGTGCAGACCCGCATGACCGGCTCGCAATCCCTGCAGATGATCATGGTGCGCATTGCCGACACGATGAACCCGTCGATAGCCGAAACGATGATCACGGACTTCCTGACGAAAAGGCACGGCGAAAAGGATTTCTCGATCTTCAACACCGGCACGCTGCAAAAGACCGTTCAGGCGACGACGGCGATGCTTGCCCTTCTCATATCGAGCATTGCCGCCATATCGCTGTTCGTGGGCGGCATCGGCGTGATGAACATCATGCTCGTGGCGGTGTCGGAGCGGATCAACGAAATCGGCGTGCGCATGGCCGTGGGCGCGCGGCAGAGCGACATCCTGCAGCAGTTCCTGATCGAAGCCGTGCTGGTCTGCCTCGTCGGCGGCGTTCTCGGCATTCTCATCGCCCTCGGACTGGGTGAGCTTTTCACGCAGTTCGTGCCGGACTTCCACCTGATCTATTCGCCCGCCTCCATCGTCATCGCGATTCTCTGCTCTAGCCTCATCGGCATCGGCTTCGGCTTCGTTCCCGCGCGCAATGCCTCGAAGCTCGATCCCGTCGCTGCGCTGGCGCGGGATTGAGCTAGAGTCTGTCAGGGATAATCGGAAGCGGTTTTCCCAGCCGTCATTCTCGGGCTTGTCCCGAGAATCTGCGACGTCCTGGTTTGCCTGAACGGTAATTGTTTTGATTTTCTTATGGCAGATTCTCGGGACAAGCCAGAGAATGTCGACCGGACGGCGGACGAGGCGTTATCCTGCCGTGTTTCAGTGAATTCCTGACAGACTCTAAACCTTTGCGGGCTCCGCGACCGGCGGGACCGTCAATACGCAAATCGTCCCCATTCCGAGCCCAAGCCGCGGATTGTCTTTCGACCGCCGGGCGTTAAGGTCGAAGCTTTCATGAGAACGGCGTGATCTTCTCGGGGTCACGCTTCAGGGGAACGAAAGAATGAAATCATCAGCCAAGCTCGCACTGACCGCCGCCCTTATCGCGGCAATGCCGGCAATTGCCCACGCCCATACCGGCGTCGGGCCGGCCGGCGGCCTCGTCCATGGCTTCATGCATCCCATTGGCGGGCTCGACCATCTGCTGGCGATGATCGCGGTGGGCGCCTTTGCCTTTATCCTTGGAGGACGGGCGCTTTGGCTGGTGCCGGGGAGCTTCGTCCTGATGATGGCCTTGGGCGGAATATCGGGAATGAACGGCATCGCTGTGCCCTTCGTTGAAACCGGCATTGCCGCTTCGCTGGTCGTCCTGGGCCTTGCCGTGGCGCTGCGCTGGAGGGCTCCCGTTGCGATGGCGATGGCCGTCGTCAGCCTCTTCGCCGTCTTCCATGGTCATGCGCATGGCACGGAAATGCCGCTCGACAATTCAGGCCTCGCCTATGCGCTGGGCTTCATGGCCGCGACGGCGCTGCTTCATGCCATCGGCATCGGGCTTGGAGCTGCGGTTGGGCGTGTCTCCATTCCGGCAATGCGGCTCGGCGGCGGCGTGGTCGCGCTCATCGGCGTGGCGATGCTGAGCGGCTCGCTTTGAGCGTGGAAGCGTTGGCGGGACAGAGGGGGCGCCTCGCGATTCCGTTGCTCGTATCAAACCGCACTCAACACATGCGTTGCCTTCACCGCGGCGGAAGCCCGGTTCTCCACGCCGAGCTTCACATAGATCTGTTCGAGGTGCTTGGTCACGGTGCGGGCGCTGAGGCCGAGGATCTCGCCGATGTCCCGGTTGGCCTTGCCCTTGGCGATCCAGAGGAGCACTTCGGATTCGCGCTGGGTCAGGGAAAAATGCTGGCGTAGAATCTCGTCGTCGCTGAGCCGGTTCTCGGCTGTCAGGCGGAAAAGATATTCATCCGCGCCGATGGCTCCGAGATAGGAGAGGTGGAGGCCCGACTGTCCGCTCTGCCGGATAGTGAAGCTGCTGTCCTTGCCGCCGCGCTGGTCGCGCATCCAGAGGCCGATTTGCGCGGCCACCGCCCCCATGCCGTCCTCCGTACCCGTCGCGGCATTGACAAGGCGGGTCGCCTGCGGGGTCGACCAGCGCACGCGGCCATCGCCATGGACGGCGAGAAGGTGACGCCCGGCCGCATCAAGCGCCACCCGCGCGCTTTGGGCGGAGCGGGCATTGGACAGATGCACGCGGATGCGGGCGCGCAATTCGTCGATATTGATCGGCTTGGTCAAATAATCGACGCCGCCCGCGTCGAGCGCCCGCACCACATGCTCCGTTTCGGTCAAGCCGGTCATGAAGACGACCGGGATCTGGCTCGCCGCCGGGGTTGCTTTCAGCCTCCGGCACGTCTCAAACCCGTCCATGCCAGGCATGACGGCATCGAGCAAGATGATGTCGGGCGTGATCCGTTCGACAATGGCGAGCGCCGATGCGCCCGATGTGGCGATCAGCACCGAAAAGCCGGATTGCTCCAGCGCTTCGGTCAGAAAGCCGAGCGCCTCGGGGGAATCATCCACCAGAAGAACGATGTCGCGCGGGGTGGAAAGGTCAGTCATGGCCGATGGGTCCTTTCAGATAGGCGTCGTATCCGGCGAGATCGAAAGCCTCGACATAGCCCCGCAGGGCGTCGGCGAAGGGCTGATAGCGGGGCTCTCGCGCAATCTCGCCAAGCTTCGCCTCGATTCCCCTGATATAACCGATCTCGCCGAGCCGGATGAGCTCGGCCACATGGGCGGGATCAGGCCGGACGATCCGGCCGCCCGGCGCGGGGATTAAAACTTCGCCCTCGTCATCCTCGAACCGCCATTGCAATTTCAAATGCAGCGCCAGCTTGTCATAGAGTTCGCGCAGGCCGAACGGCTTGGCGAGCGTGTCGTCATGGCCGCTCTCGGCGCGGCGTGTCGAGCCGTCGCCGATATTGGCGGAGAGCATGATGACGGGCGCCGTCTGCCCGGCTTGCCGCAGCCGCTCCACCAGTTCCCAGCCATTCATGCCGGGCATGGAGATATCGACCAGAAACAGGTCCGGGCTGAGGGTGTCCACGAGCGCCAGGCACTCCACCCCGCCGCCCGCCATTCGCACGTCGAAACCCAGCGGCGTCAGCGTCTCCAGCATCAGGCGGCGGTGATCCTCATTGTCATCGACCACCAGGATCGTCCGGCGCGGCCCTTCATAGCCGCAGACGCGGCGGGCGGGCTTGAGCAGCGCTTGCGGACGCTCGACCGCCGACAGCATCAGCCGGACGCGGAAGGTCGTGCCCTCGTTTTTGACGCTGGTGACGGCGATTTCGCCGCCCAGCGTCTGGGTGAGCAGCCGCGTGATCGTCAGGCCCAGTCCGAGACCGGGCATGCCACCCAGATGCTCCGCCTCGCCGCGCTGGAAGGGGTCGAATATCCGCGGCAAATCCTTCTCCGCGATGCCCCGGCCGGTATCGGCGACCGTAAAGGTGGCGACCTGGCTGCGATAGGCGACATCGAGGCGGATATGGCCGCTGGCGGTGAATTTCAGCGCGTTGGAGATGAGATTGACGAGGATCTGCCGCAGCCGTTTCTCGTCCGTGCGCACATAGAGGGGCAGCGAGGGCGCGCGGCTGTATTCGAAGGCGAGGCCCTTCGCCACCGCTTGCGAGCGGAACATATCGACGATCTGGTCGAGGAAATCGTAGATGTTGATCTCGTTGGAATAGACCTGCAGCTTGCCCGCCTCGATTTTCGAGATGTCGAGCAGCCCGTCGATGAGGCCGGAGAGATGTTCGGCATTGCGGCGGATCGCCTTGATCGCCGGCTGGCGCGGGGCGGGAATGCTCTCGTCCCGTTCCAGCAATTGCGCATAGCCGAGCACAGCGTTGAGCGGCGTGCGCAACTCATGGCTGAGGCCCACAACATAGCGGCTCTTGGCGCGGTTCGCCGCCTCAGCCTTCTCCTTGGCTTCCTGCAAGGCCGCGTCGGTCTTCTTGTGCGCGGCGATTTCCTTCAGGAGCAGCGTGTTCTGGCGTGAGGATTCCTCTTCCGCCACGACGCGGCTGTCATGAGCCAGCACATAGAACCAGCAGGCGACGCAGGCAATGACGGCGAAGACGAAGAAGACGATGGCCACCGTGCGCTCCACCACCGCGGCCGTCTCCGGCGAGGCGGTGCCGGCCTGATGGGCGATCATGGCAAGGATGATGCCGATGGCAGCGATCGAAAGCGCCGCCGAGATGGCATAGCGGCCAAGCCGCGTCACGAGCTTTTCTATGATCGGCTGGGGGAGCACGGAGCGGGCGACGAAACCGGCCTGCGCGTGGAAGCGCGCCTTGGGCTTGCACATATCGTGGCAGCGGCTGTCGAGCGAGCAGCAAAGCGAGCAGATCGGCGCGGCATAGGCGGGGCACCAGGCCATGTCCTCCGGCTCGAACGGATGCTCGCAGATCGAGCAGGTGATGGTGTTGTGGAGGCGCCAGTTCCGCCGCGGCTTGCGGGCAAGGTAATATTTGCCGTTCGTTATCCAGGCGATGAAGGGCGAGGCGACGAAGGCCGCGATTGCGGCGATATAGGGGGCGAGCGAGGCGGCGGCCTCTCCGAAAGCGCCGAAATGCGCGGTGAGGGCGATGCCCGCCGAAAACAGCATTGCGCCGAGGCCGACGGGGTTGATATCGTAGAGATGGGCGCGCTTGAATTCAATGCCAGGAGGTGACAGGCCGAGCGCTTTGTTGATGAAGAGATCCGCCGAGATGGTGCAAAGCCACGCCATGGCGATGATGGCGAAAATTCCCAGCGTTCCCTCCAGCAGGCGGTAAATGCCGAGCTCCATCAGGAGAAGCGCGATGGCGACATTGAATACCAGCCAGATCACCCGGCCCGGATGGCTGTGGGTTAAGCGGGAGAAGAAGTTCGACCAGGCGAGCGATCCGGCATAGGCGTTCATCACATTGATCTTCAGCTGTGACACCACCACGAAGGCGACCATCAGCATGAGCGCGGCCGTCTGCGAGGGAAGCATGTAGCCGAAGGCAGTGAAATACATCTGCGCGGGATCGGCGGCGCGGGTGGCGGGAACGCCTGCACCCAGCGCCAGCACGACGAGGAAGGAGCCCGCGATCAGCTTCGGCGCGCCGACGACGACCCAGCCGGCCCCGGCGAGAAAGACGGCAATGCGATGCCGCAGCTTGCGCTGTCCGTTTGCCGGGAGGAAGCGCAGAAAGTCCACCTGCTCGCCGATCTGCGCTGTCAGGGCGAAGATAACGGCGGAGGCCGCGCCGAACGCGACGAGATGAAACGGGGCGATGGTGCCCGCGGGGGCTGGGGCATGGCCGACCCCGGCAAAGGCCAGCCATTCGCTGAAACTGCCGGGGGCGGCATAGGCGATGAAGGCGAAGGGCAGGATGTTGAGGACGATCCAGAAGGGCTGGGTGAGAAGCTGGAATTTAGAGATGAGCCGCACACCATAGGTGACGAGCGGGATCACAGCCACTGAGCTGACGATATAGCCGATCCAGAGCGGCAGCCCGAAGGCCAACTCCAGCGCCCCGGACATGATCGAGGCTTCAATGGCGAAGAGGATGAAAGTGAAGCTCGCATAGATGAGCGAGGTGATGGTCGAGCCAATATAGCCGAAGCTGGCGCCGCGTGTAAGAAGATCGATATCGACGCCGTGGCGGATCGCGTAGCGGCTGATCGGCAGGCCGATGAGCAGGATCATGAGGCTCGCGGCGGCGATGGCGGCGATGGCGTTGGTCGTGCCATAGGACATAGTGATCGCGCCGCCGATGGCTTCCAGCGCCAGAAAGGAAATTGCGCCGATGGCCGTCTGCGAAATGCGCTGCGAGGAAAAACGCCGCGCGCTCTTCGCGGTAAAGCGAAGCGCGTAATCCTCGAGCGTCTGGTCGGCGACCCAGCGATTATACTCGCGCCGGACCGGAATGATGCGTTGGCGGGCGGCCATGGTTCCCCTTGTTGCGGCTGTTACGCCGATGCATGAATTGTTAGCACGCATGCTTATCGCATAAAAACAGAGCAAATGCTCCCTTTGCACCGGCGACTTACGCAATATGACGTATGTGCAGCGCGGCCCCCTCGGACCATAGTGCACCCAAGCAAAACACAAGAGGGGTCAAACCGATGATGAAATCACGCCTTGCGGGCGCGTTCCTTGCCGCCGTCCTGTCGTCCACCGCCCTGCAAGGGGCATTCGCGGCTGACGACACGATCAAGGTCGGCATCCTGCATTCGCTTTCCGGCACCATGGCGATATCCGAGACGACGCTGAAGGACGCCATGCTGATGCTCATCGAGGAGCAGAACAAGAAGGGCGGGCTGCTCGGCAAGAAGCTGGAAGCCGTGGTGGTAGACCCCGCTTCCGATTGGCCGCTGTTCGCCGAAAAGGCGCGTGAGCTGATCGCGGTCAACAAGGTTTCGGCGGTGTTCGGCTGCTGGACGTCCGTTTCGCGCAAATCCGTGCTGCCGGTGTTCGAGGAGCTGAACTCGATCCTGTTCTACCCGGTCCAGTATGAGGGCGAGGAAAGCCAGCGCAACGTCTTCTACACCGGCGCGGCTCCCAACCAGCAGGCGATCCCCGCCGTCGATTACCTTATGGAAAACGAGGGCGTCGAGCGCTGGGTGCTCGCCGGCACCGATTATGTCTATCCGCGCACGACCAACAAGATTCTCGAAGCCTATTTGAAGTCCAAGGGTGTCGCGCCCGAGGATATCATGATCAACTACACGCCCTTCGGTCATTCCGACTGGCAGACGATCGTCTCCGATATCAAGAAATTCGGCTCGGCGGGCAAGAAGACGGCGGTGGTTTCCACCATCAATGGCGACGCCAACGTGCCCTTCTACAAGGAACTCGCCAATCAGGGCGTCAAGGCAGAGGATATTCCGGTAGTGGCCTTCTCGGTCGGTGAGGAGGAACTGGCCGGTCTCGACACCGCCCCGCTGGTCGGCCATCTCGCCGCGTGGAACTATTTCCAGTCCGTCGATACGCCTGCTAACGCCCAGTTCATCAAGGAATGGCACGCCTACACCAAGAACGACAAGCGCGTGACCAACGACCCGATGGAGGCGCATTATATCGGCTTCAACATGTGGCTGAAAGCCGTCGAAAAGGCCGGATCGACCGATCCGGACAAGGTGATCGACGCGATGATCGGCGTTTCGGTGCCGAACCTGACGGGCGGCTATTCCACGATGATGCCGAACCACCACATCACCAAGCCGGTGCTGATCGGCGAAATCCAGACCGATGGCCAGTTCGAGACGGTGTGGAAGACGCCCGGCCTGGTCCTCGGCGACGAGTGGTCCGATTATCTGCCTGACTCCAAGGACCTGATCTCCGATTGGCGCGCCCCCATGTCCTGCGGCAATTTCAACGTCGCCACCGGCAAGTGCGGCGGCAAGGGTTCGTAAGCTGATGGATAGGCGGCTGGAGCAGTTGGTGATGAAGTGGAGGCGTTGGCGCGGTGACACCCCCCTCTGCCCTACCGGGCATCTCCCCCACAAGGGGGGAGATTGGCCGTCAGTCCCGCTTTCGCCAACCGTCAACGCCGCAGGATTGAAAGCCGTCACCGATGAAGGCCGATCTCCCCCCTTGTGGGGGAGATGCCCGGCAGGGCAGAGGGGGGTATTGCTGACGCAGAGGGTTCTCCAATGGCTGCTGTTTGCCATCTGCCTCGCAATTACGCCTGTGCATGCCGCCGACCTCCGCCCCATGATCAACGCCCTCGGCGAGGGCAATTTCTCGGAAAATCGCAAGCAGATCGAGGAACTCGCCAGGACCGGCGACCTGACGCTCGTGCCGATGCTGGAAGCGCTGGCTGGGGGCGATCTTTATCAGCGCAAGGCTGACAAGCAGGTGTTCATCGCCAAACCGGAACAAGGTTCCGATTTTATATTGATCGACCCTGTCACCGGCGCGGAAGCAGGAAAGGAAGGCAAGGCGGGGCTGGAGAAGATCAAGATCAACAACAGCCTGCGCCGGGCCGTGCGTGATGCCATCGGCGCACTGACGCTGATGAGTCCTGACGAGGCGGTGCGGCTGCAGGCGGCCCGGACCATCCTTGCCGCGCCCTCGGAAGACTCGCTCGAACTCGTCGAACAGGCGCTGGCGCGAGAAAAGAGCGCGACGGTGAAGCCGGTGCTGGAACAGGCGCGCGCGGCCTCGCTGCTGCTTTCCAATCGTGCCGTCGACGAAAAAAGACAAGCCGTCGCCGCGATCCGCGCCTTGGGCGGGCAGGATGCGGTGAAAATCCTCTCCTCCGCTCTCGGTTCCGCCGATGCCAGCCTCAAGCCTGATATCGAGGCGGCCATCGCCTCGTTCGAGCAAAGCCGGCAGCTCTGGGCCATGGGGCAGAATGTCTGGTACGGCCTGTCGCTGGGCTCCGTGCTGCTGCTCGCGGCCATCGGCCTTGCCATTACTTTCGGCGTCATGGGCATCATCAACATGGCTCATGGCGAGATGGTGATGCTGGGCGCCTACACCACTTTCGTGGTGCAGGAGGTGGTGCGCTCGTCCTTTCCGGCGCTGTTCGACTGGTCGCTCGCCATCGCGCTGCCGCTCGCCTTCCTCGTCACCGGCCTTGTCGGGCTGGCGATCGAGCGCGGCGTCATCCGATTCCTCTATGGCCGTCCGCTGGAGACGCTGCTCGCCACCTGGGGCATTTCGCTGATCCTCCAGCAGGGGGTGCGCACCATTTTCGGCCCGACCAACCGCGAAGTCGGCAATCCCTCATGGATGTCCGGCGCGTTCGAACTCGGCGGTCTCACCATCACCTGGAACCGGCTCTGGATCGTCGTCTTCGCGCTTGTCGTCTTCGCCGCGCTGCTCTTTCTCTTGAAGCGCACGCCGATGGGCCTCCAAATGCGAGCGGTGACGCAGAACCGCCCCATGGCCGCCTCCATGGGTATCCGCACGCCCTGGGTCGATGCGCTCACCTTCGCGCTCGGCTCCGGCATTGCCGGCATCGCCGGGGTGGCGCTCTCGCAGATCGACAATGTCTCGCCCAATCTCGGCCAAGGCTACATCATCGACAGCTTCATGGTGGTGGTCTTCGGCGGCGTCGGCAATCTCTGGGGCACGCTGGTCGGCGCTTTCACGCTCGGCATCCTCAACAAATTCCTGGAGCCCTATGCCGGGGCGGTGCTGGGGAAGATCCTCGTGCTCGTCCTCATCATCCTTTTCATCCAGAAGCGTCCGCGCGGGCTCTTCGCACTCAAGGGAAGGGCGGTGGAAGCATGATCACCTCGTTTCTGATGAAGTCCTTCGACCGCACCATCGTTGCCGCCTTCGTGCTTCTTCTGGCGGTGGCGGCGCTGGTTCCGGCGCTCAATCTTTTGACCGGCCCGGACCATCCGCTGCATGTGCCGACTTACCTCGTCTCGCTGTTCGGCAAATATCTGACCTATGCGCTGCTGGCGCTGGCACTCGATCTCGTCTGGGGCTTCTGCGGCATTCTCTCCCTCGGCCATGCCGCCTTTTTCGCGCTCGGTGGCTATGCGATGGGCATGTATCTGATGCGGCAGATCGGCCCGCGCGGCTCCTATGGCGACCCGATCCTCCCGGATTTTATGGTGTTCCTCAACTGGAAGGAGCTGCCCTGGTTCTGGCACGGCTTCGACATGTTCTGGTTCGCCACGCTGATGGTGGTGGTTGTGCCGGGGCTGCTCGCCTTCGTCTTCGGATGGTTCGCCTTCCGCTCGAGAGTCAACGGCGTCTATCTCTCGATCATCACGCAGGCGATGACCTATGCGCTGCTGCTCGCCTTCTTCCGCAATGATATGGGCTTCGGCGGCAATAACGGCCTGACGGACTTCAAGGATATCCTCGGCTTCAACATTCAGGCGGACGGTACCCGCGCCGCCCTGTTTGCGGCCTCGGCGGTGGCGCTGGCGGTCGCGCTGGCCGTGACCTCAGGCATCGTCCGCTCGAAATATGGCAAGATCCTCGTCAGCGTGCGTGACGCCGAAAGCCGGGCCCGCTTCCTGGGCTACCGGGTGGAGCACTTCAAGCTCTTCGCCTTCACCGTCTCGGCTGTCATGGCGGGGGTAGCCGGGGCGCTCTACGTGCCGCAGGTCGGCATCATCAATCCGGGCGAGTTCGCCCCCGGCAATTCCATCGAGGTCGTCATTTGGACGGCGGTGGGCGGGCGCGGCACGCTCATCGGGCCCATTGTCGGCGCCATCCTTGTGAATGGCGGGAAGAGCATCTTCACCGCCGCCTTCCCGGAATTCTGGCTGTTCGCGCTGGGCGGCCTGTTCGTTGCCGTCACGCTGTTCCTGCCGAAGGGCATCGTCGGCACATTGCAAGGCTGGCTGACGAACCGCAAGACGATCCGCAAGGCGGCGGATGCGGAAGCCGGAACGCCGGCGGCGGTCAACCCGGTCGCGGCGGAGTGAGCCAGCCATGAGCGAAAAACCCAAAAGCGTCCTTTATCTCGATGGCGTTTCCGTCTCCTTTGACGGGTTCAAGGCGTTGAATGCCCTGTCCTTCATCGTCGAGCCGGGGGAGTTGCGCGCCGTCATCGGCCCCAACGGCGCGGGCAAGACGACCATGATGGACATCATCACCGGCAAGACCCGGCCCGATGAGGGCGAGGTGTTCTTCAAGGGCGATATCGATCTGACGAAGAAGGACGAGGCGGAGATCGCCCGGCTCGGCATCGGACGCAAGTTCCAGAAGCCGACCGTGTTCGAGAGCCACACCGTCTGGGATAATCTCGAACTGGCGCTCAACCGCCGCCGCGGCGTCTTCGCCACGCTGTTCTACCGCCTGACGCGGGAGGACGAGGCGCGCATCGAGGAGATCCTCTCGACGGTGCGGCTTGCCCATCGCCGCGACGACCTCGCTGCAAACTTGAGCCACGGGCAGAAGCAATGGCTGGAGATCGGCATGCTCTTGGCGCAGGAGCCGGAATTGCTTCTGGTGGACGAACCCGTCGCCGGGATGACCGATGCGGAAACAGCGGAAACGGCGGTGCTCCTAAAGGAAATCGCCAGGACGCGCTCGGTCGTCGTGGTCGAGCACGATATGGGCTTCATCCGGGAGCTGGGCGTCAAGGTGACATGCCTTGCCGAAGGCTCGGTGCTGGCGGAAGGCTCCATCGATTTCGTCAGTTCGGACCGCAAGGTCATCGAGCATTATCTGGGAAGGTGAGGCCATGCTGACCGTCGAACGGGCCAATCTGCATTATGGCGCGGCGCAGGCGCTGCGCGGCGTTTCGCTTCACGCTGACATGGGCAAGATCACCTGTGTGCTCGGGCGCAACGGGGTGGGAAAGTCAAGCCTTCTGCGGGCCATCACCGGCCAGCATCCCCTTTCCTCCGGTTCGGTTAGCTTCAAAGGAGTGCCGCTCGACGGCATGGCCCCCTATAGCCGTGCCCGTCAGGGCATCGGCTATGTGCCGCAGGGGCGCGAAATCTTCTCCCTGCTGACGGTGCGTGAAAATCTGGAGACGGGCTTTGCGCCGCTGAAACCGGCGGAGCGTTCTATCCCTGAGGATATATTCAAGCTGTTTCCGGTGCTGCAATCCATGCTTTCCCGGCGCGGCGGCGACTTATCGGGGGGCCAGCAGCAGCAGCTTGCGATCGGGCGGGCCTTGGTCACGCGGCCTCAAATCCTTGTTCTGGACGAGCCGACCGAGGGCATCCAGCCTTCGATCATCAAGGATATCGGCCGCGCCATCCGCTATTTGCGCGACTCATCCGGTATGGCGATCCTGCTGGTGGAGCAATATCTTGACTTCTGCCGCGAGCTTGCCGACCATGTCTATATCATGGACCGCGGCGAGATCGTGCATGAAGGGCCCGCGGAAACGCTGGATACGCCGGAAGCGCGAAGGCATCTGACGGTATGACGATCCACGTTCTTCCCGTGTCGCTGCCCTCAAGACGAGCGAGCCTTTTGACGACATCTTCCATGCAACGGGCGCGCGGCTCCGGCCGGATGAGCACCAAGCGGCGGGGCGAGGCAACCCGGCTCGACACGCTGCATCAGGAGGGCTGCGCCAAGATACGCCTGCCGGAGACCTTTGACGGATCGATGGAGGCGGTGCTCATCAACACCGCAGGCGGCCTCACCGGCGGCGACGCGCTCGACTGGCGGTTCACGGTAGGGGAGGGGACGGCGTTGACGCTGACCACCCAGGCCTGCGAAAAGGTCTATAAAGCGAGCGCCGGGACCGCGTCTGTGGAGACGCATATCACCGCCGGTGCCGGGTGCCGTGTGGACTGGCTGCCGCAGGAGACGATCCTCTTCGACAATGCCTCGCTCACCCGCCGGCTGGAGGTCGATCTTGCCGATGACGCAGAGTTCGTCGCCGTTGAAGCCGTGCTGCTCGGGCGAAAGGCCATGGGCGAGACCATGCGCGCGGGCCTCTTCCGCGACCGCTGGCGCATTCGCCGCGCCGGGCATCTGGTTCATGCCGAGGAGACGCGATTGTCGGGCGATATTGCCGATCTCTCCCAGCGCGAGGCTGTCCTTTCGGGCGGACGCGCCTTTGCGACGATCCTCTATTGCGGACCGAGCGCCGAGGCGCTCATCGGGCCTGTGAGGGCCATGCTCGATGGCGCGCCGGCAGGCGCCAGCCATTGGCAGGATAAGCTCGTCGCCCGCCTCGCTGCGCCCGATGGCTTTGCCTTGCGCAAAATTCTCATCCCGGTCATTTCGCACTTGCGCCAAGGCGCGAGCCTGCCGAAGGTCTGGACGCTGTAACAGGACGGGAACGCATGAACTTAACCCCCCGCGAAAAAGACAAGCTTCTCATATCGATGGCGGCCATGGTGGCGCGGCGGCGGCTGGAGCGCGGCGTCAAGCTCAACCATCCGGAAGCGGTGGCGCTGATCACCGATTTCGTGGTGGAAGGCGCCCGCGACGGCCGCCCCGTCGCCGAGCTGATGGAAGCCGGCGCGCATGTCATCACTCGCGAGCAGGTGATGGAAGGGGTGGCCGAGATGATCCACGACATCCAGGTCGAGGCGACGTTTCCCGACGGGACGAAGCTCGTGACCGTGCATGAGCCGATTAGGTGAACCATGATTCCCGGTGAAATCATTCCCGCCAATGGCGAGATCGAACTGAATAGCGGCCTGCCGGTCGTGACGCTTGACGTCGCCAATACCGGCGACCGGCCGGTGCAGGTGGGCAGCCATTATCATTTCTACGAAACCAATCCCGCCCTGTCCTTCGAGCGGGAACGCGCGCGGGGTATGCGGCTGGATATCCCAAGCGGAACGGCGATCCGTTTCGAGCCGGGCCAGACCCGGACGATCAGGCTCATTCCGTTCCGTGGCAGGCGGGAGATTTACGGTTTCCGCCAGGCGATTATGGGGAGGCTCTGATATGCCGTTCAATATGTCCCGCGCCGCCTATGCCAGCATGTTCGGCCCGACCGTGGGCGACAGGGTGCGGCTGGCCGATACTGAGCTCTTCGCCGAGGTGGAGAAGGACTTCACCGTCTATGGCGAGGAGGTGAAGTTCGGAGGCGGCAAAGTGATCCGCGACGGAATGGGGCAATCCCAGGCAAAACGGGCGGATGGAGCCGTCGATACGGTCATAACCAACGCGCTGATCGTCGATTATTCCGGCATCTACAAGGCGGATGTTGGGCTAAAAGATGGCCGTATCCATGCCATCGGCAAGGCGGGCAACCCGGATACCCAGCCCGATGTCACCATCATCGTCGGCCCCTCGACGGAAGCGATTGCCGGGGAGGGCAAGATTTTGACCGCCGGTGGCATGGACGCGCATATCCATTTCATCTGCCCGCAGCAGATTGAGGAGGCGCTGATGAGCGGCATCACCTGCATGCTCGGCGGCGGCTCCGGCCCGGCGCATGGCACCCTCGCCACCACCTGCACCGGGGCCTGGCATATCGAGCGGATGATCGAAAGCTTCGATGCCTTCTCGATGAACCTCGCGCTGGCGGGCAAGGGCAATGCCTCGCTGCCCGGGCCGCTGGAGGAAATGGTTCTCGCGGGTGCTTCCTCGCTGAAATTGCACGAGGATTGGGGCACGACCCCCGCCGCTATCGACAATTGCCTTGCGGTGGCCGACGATTACGACGTGCAGGTGATGATCCACACCGACACGCTCAACGAGAGCGGCTTCGTCGAGGATACGGTCGCTGCCATCAAGGGCCGCACCATCCACGCCTTCCATACGGAAGGGGCAGGCGGCGGGCATGCGCCTGACATTATCAAAGTGTGCGGCCTGCCGAACGTCATTCCATCCTCCACCAACCCGACGCGGCCCTATACAATCAATACCATAGCCGAACATCTTGATATGCTGATGGTCTGCCATCATCTGTCGCCGTCGATCCCCGAGGATATCGCCTTCGCCGAAAGCCGTATCCGCAAGGAGACCATCGCGGCGGAGGACATACTGCACGATATCGGCGCGTTCTCGATCATCTCATCCGACAGCCAGGCCATGGGGCGGGTGGGTGAAGTGGCGATCCGCACCTGGCAGACGGCGGACAAGATGAAGCGCCAGCGCGGCCGCTTGAGGGAAGAGACCGGCGACAACGACAATTTCCGCATACGCCGCTACATCGCCAAATACACGATCAACCCGGCCATCGCGCACGGGGTGAGCCATGAGATCGGCTCGGTGGAAGTCGGCAAGCGCGCCGATCTGGTGCTGTGGAATCCGGCCTTCTTCGGTGTAAAGCCCGAGATGGTGCTGCTCGGCGGCTCCATCGCGGCGGCGCCGATGGGCGACCCCAACGCTTCGATCCCGACGCCGCAGCCCATGCATTACCGCCCGATGTTTGCCGCCTATGGCAAGCTCAGAACCAATTCCTCGGTGACCTTTGTCAGCCAGGCCGCGCTTGACGCCGGCCTCGCCCAGCGCCTCGGCGTGTCGAAGAAGCTGGTGGCGGTTAAAAATGTGCGCGGCGGGATTTCCAAGGCCTCGATGGTGCATAACAGCCTGACACCGCATATCGAGGTGGATCCGGAGACCTATGAAGTGCGCGCCGATGGCGAACTTCTGACCTGCGAGCCTGCTACGGTTCTGCCGATGGCGCAGCGGTATTTTTTGTTTTGAGTGTTTTGAGGGTTGGCGCGAGGCACCCCCCTCTGTCCGCCAACCTTTACAAGAAGAGAAGCCATGCCCTACCGTTCCACCGAAATCCTCAAATCCGATGCGCCGCGCACCGATCCCATCGATGTGATCGTGCTGCGCCATGACCAGCGCCATATCCGCCGCAAGCTCCTGCATATGACCAATGACGATGTCGTCATGCTGGACCTGATGGAGCCGGTGCAGCTGAAGCATGGTGACCGGCTGCTGCTCGACAATGGGGCGACGGTGGAGATCGCGGCGGCGGATGAGCCGCTTCTGGAGGTGCGCGCGCGGGACCGGCTGCATCTGACGGAGCTTGCCTGGCATCTCGGCAACCGGCACCTGCTGGCGCAGATCGAGGCAGAGCGCATTCTCGTGCTGCGCGATCATGTGATCGCCAGGATGCTGCAGGGCCTGGGCGCGACCGTGACCGAGGTGACCGAGCCGTTCCACCCCGTTCACGGCGCCTATCATGGCAGCGGCGGTCATGGGCACCATCACCACCATCATGGCTGATACCACGGCGCTGCTGCGGCTGGCGGCGTGGCTGTCGCCGGCCTTTCCCGTCGGCGCGTTCTCCTATTCCGGCGGGCTGGAGCAGGCGGTGCATGATGGGCAGGTGCACGACCGGGAGAGCTTGCAGAATTGGCTCGAAACGATCCTTGCGCATGGCGCGCAGTGGAACGACGCGGTGCTGCTTGCCGCCGCCTACCGCGCCTTCGATGATGAGCAGCGGTTTGCCGAGATTGCCGAACTGGCCGAGGCGCTTGCCGGCTCCGCTGAGCGTCACCGCGAGACGATGCTGCAGGGCGAAGCTTTCCTCGCCGCAGCGGCATCGTGGCCGCATCCGCTGGTTGGCCGTTTTAGCCCCCGGATGGCCTATCCGGTCGCCGTCGGCGCAGTGGCTGGCGCGCATGACACCGGGCTGGAGCCGACGCTGGCGCTCTACCTGCACGCGGCGGTCTCGAACCTCGTATCGGCGGCAATCCGTTGCGGCGTATTGGGCCAGCGCGACGGCGTGGCGGTGCTGGCTGCCATCGAGCCTCATATCGGAGACACGGCCGCGCGCGCGGCAACAAGCACGCTCGATGATCTGGGCTCGGCGGCGATTCTTTCCGACATCGCCAGCCTGAAACATGAAACCCTTGGCGTCAGGCTGTTTCGCTCATGACGGGCGCCGCATTTATCCGGAGGATTTGAGCCATGACATCCAATAACGGTCCCCTGCGCGTCGGCATCGGCGGCCCGGTCGGCTCGGGCAAGACGGCGCTGACGGAGAAGCTGTGCAAGGCGATGCGCGAGCGCTATTCGGTCGCTGTCGTCACCAACGACATCTACACCAAGGAGGATGCGGAGGCGCTGGTGCGCATGCAGGCGCTGCCCTCGGACCGCATTGTCGGCGTGGAGACGGGCGGCTGCCCGCACACCGCCATCCGCGAGGACGCCTCGATCAACCTGCAGGCCATTGCCGATCTCGTCAGGCGTATTCCCGATCTCGACATCGTCTTCATCGAGTCCGGCGGCGACAATCTCGCGGCAACCTTCTCGCCTGACCTTGCCGACCTGACGATCTATGTCATCTCGGTGTGCCAGGGCGAGGAAATCCCGCGCAAGGGCGGCCCCGGCATTACCCGCTCCGATCTGCTCATCATCAACAAGAAGGACCTCGCGCCCTTCGTCGGTGCCGACCTCGATGTTATGAAGCGCGATGCCGCCCGGATGCGGTCCGGCCAGCCCTTCGTCTTCACCGACATGAAACGCGGCGAGGGCATTGACCGCATCGTCGCGTTCCTTGAGCTTGAGGGCGGGCTGGCGTGAGGCCATGACCGTCCTGAAAACCGTACCGTCGCAGATCCTCGGGACAAGCCCGAGGATGACGGCAGAGGTAAAATCGCTTCCGATTATCCCTGACAGACTCTAATAAGTCGCCCGCCCGCCGGAGAGATCGAAGGTCGCGGCGGTGGTGAAGCTGTTCTCCTTGGAGACGAGCCAGGCGACCATGGACGCCGCTTCCTCGACCTCCAGGAACCGCCCGCGCGGGATTTTCGAGCGCATATAGTCGATGAATTCAGGCGTCAGCTGTTCGAGAATGCGCGTTTCCGCCGTCGCCGGCGTGATGCAATTGACGGCGATGTCGTAGCCCGCCAGTTCCTTGCCGAGCGATTTGGTGAGTCCGATCACAGCGGCCTTCGAGGCGGAATAGGCGGCGGCGTTGGGGTTGCCCTCCTTGCCAGCGATCGAAGCGATATTGACGATGCGCCCGTAATTGCGCGCCTTCATGCCGGGAACGACGGCGCGGTTGACATAGAATGTGCCGTTGAGGTTGACGTCGATGATTTTCTGCCACCAGCCGATATCATAGCTGTCGAGCGGCGCGGCGGGACCGGCAATGCCGGCGGAATTGACGAGGATCGAGACGGGGCCGCCCTCCGCCTCCGTCTTCTCATGCGCGGCGGAAACGGCCTCATGATCCGTGATATCGACGGTCACCGTTCTCACGGCATCGCCGAGCGCCTCCTTCGCCGCTTCCAGCAATTCGGCATTCATGTCCCACAGCGTCACCGACGCGCCGGATCGGATGAAACGGCTGGCCATGGCAAAGCCCAGCCCCTGCGCGCCGCCGGTGACGACCGCGTGCTGGCCCTCAAGGTCTATCCTGTTCATTTGCTAGTTCCTCCCGCATCGGATGATGGCAGGAATGATCCACCCCTTCAAGCAGGGAACCAGCCAGCATAGCGAGCGTTACTCCCTCATCCCGCATGGAGGCACGATGGAAATGACGCGACGAACCGCTCTGGCCGATGCAAGCGATGTGGAGCTGACGATACCGCTTGAGACAGTCTGTTTCATCATCATGAAGGCGCGCGAATATTACGCCAAGGATGTCGTCACGGAGCCGGACCCGGGCTCCAATCCCTCCGACGACCGGGGCGCCGCGGTTCTGGAAGATCACAAGAATGACGCGACGGAACAGGAACTGCGCTCGATCATCGACAATCTCTCCATCGACGAGCAGATCGATCTCGTCGCGCTGATGTGGCTGGCTCGCAATGACGAGGCCGCCAGGGACTGGAAAACCGTGCGAAAGGAAGCCGCCGAGGCGCACAATGAGCATACGGCGGATTATTTTCTGGGCACGCCGCTCGCCCCGGACTATCTCGCCGACGCGCTGTCGATGCTGGATTATTCCTGCGCCGACTACGAGGCTGAGCGGTTGTAGGGAGAATTGTTCGGGCCCGTTGTGGTGGAGGAAAAGCCGAGGCATGGATTCCTGTGACGAGCACAGGAATGACGGGGTGGAGATTTTTCTGTCCTATCGAAGACCGTTCTTGCCAAGCGGAGAGGCCGAAGAATAGCCGCCAACAGCCAAGCATCCGTCATTCCTGTGCTTGTCACAGGAATCCATGCCTCAACAGTGCCGCTTCCTCGACGGTTAAATAGGGTTCTGCCTACCGATTCCGAAGGTCGCGCCCACATCCCCCTGACCCGCTATCGCATTCGACCTATATGCGGTAGCCTTGTTTCAGGGGGAGCAAGGCCATGATTGACAAGCTGGAATTCTTCATTGCGCTGGCGCGGGAAGGCCATTTCGGCCGCGCGGCGGAAGAATGTGGGGTCACGCAGCCGACCCTTTCGGCGGCGATCCGCCAGCTGGAGGATACGCTCGGCGTCATGCTGGTGCAGCGCGGCTCGCGCTATAAGGGGCTGACGCCCGAGGGGCAGCGGGTACTCGAATGGGCGCGGCGCATCGTCGGCGATGCCCGCACCATGCGCGAAGAGATCCGTGCCGCGCGGTTCGGTCTGTCAGGCCATATCACCATCGCCGCCATTCCCACCGCGCTCGCCATGGTCTCGCGAATCACGACGCCGTTCCGCGAGCGGCATCCGGATGTGACCTTCTCGATCCTGTCGCGCACCTCGCTGGAGGTCCTGTCGCTGCTTTCCAACTTCCAGATCGACGCCGGCATCACTTATATCGACAACGAGCCTCTCGGCAAAGTGACGACCGTGCCGCTCTATGACGAGCGCTATCATCTGATCACGTCGAGCGGCAACATCTTCTATGACCGCGACACCGTCACCTGGGCGGAAGTGGGCCGGCTGCCGCTCTGCCTTTTGACCCCCGACATGCAGAATCGCCGTATCATCAATCTTCACCTGCGCGAGGCGGGCGTCGAGCCGCAGACGACGCTCGAATCCAACTCCATGATCGTGCTTTTTTCCCATATCCGCACGGGAAAATGGGCGAGCATCATGCCGCTCAATCTCGCGGAAACGCTGGGCTTTACCGAGCCGATCCGCTCCATTCCCATCGTCGAGCCGGACGCGCGGCATCTGGTCGGGCTCGTTGCCGCCGAGCGCACGCCTTACACGCCGCTCGTCTCCGCTCTCCTGCACGAGGCGAAGATCCTGGCGGAGAGTTTCAAGGCATGACGCGACGCTATCAGGCAGCGTCTGGATAACGATATGCTCAACATATCGGGAGCATCGATAGATTTCTTCTATCGCTCAACGATACTGCGCTATTGATTATAAGCCGAGTTTTTGGTCTCATTCTAAAAAAGAGGGGAGAAATAGGGAGGGCGCTGCAGACATGCAGACCGCAAGTACCGATATTGCCAATAGGGCGATAGAGATTATCGATCAATTCAAGGACGTCGAAGGTCCGCTCCTGCCCATTCTCCACGGGTTGCAGGAGGAGTTCGGCCATGTGCCGCGCGAGACGCTGCCGATTGTCGCCAGCGCGCTGAATATTTCTCGGGCGGAGGTGCATGGCGTCTTCACCTTCTATCATGATTTCCGGGAAAACCCCGCAGGGCGCCACGTGCTGAAGATCTGCCGGGCCGAGGCCTGCCAGTCCATGGGCGGCGAGCGGCTGGCCGCGCGCGTGATGGAGCTTCTCGGGCTCGATTGGAATGAGACCAGCGCCGATGGCGCGGTGACGCTGGAGCCGGTCTATTGTCTTGGGCTGTGTGCTTGCGCCCCCGCCGCGATGCTCGATGGCGAGGTGATCGGCAGGCTCGACGAGGAAAAGCTTGAGGAAATTGCAGCGGGGGTCCGGCTATGACGGTGACCGTTTATATTCCTTGCGATTCCGGCGCCGTGGCTTTAGGTGCCGAAAAGGTGGCGCAGGCTTTTGCGCGCGAAATCGCTATCCGCGAGCTTGATGTCCGCATCGTCCGCAACGGCTCGCGTGGCCTTTACTGGCTGGAGCCGATGATGGAGGTGGAAACGCCGCAAGGCCGTGTCGCCTATGGTCCGGTGAAGCCTTCGGATGTTGCTTCGCTGCTCGATGCCGGAATGCTTGAAGGCGGTGTCCATCGCCTGTCGCTAGGCCCCACCGAAGAAATCCCGTTCCTCGCCCGCCAGACGCGGCTGACCTTCGCCCGCTGCGGCATTGTCGATCCGCTGTCGCTCGATGATTACCGCGCTCATGGCGGATTGCGGGGGCTGGAGAATGCGCTGAAGCTCTCGCCAGCCGAGATCGTGGCTGAAGTCACCGACTCCGGCCTGCGCGGGCGCGGCGGCGCGGGCTTCCCGACCGGCATCAAATGGAAAACGGTGCTGGAAGCGCAGGGGCCGCAGAAATATATCGTCTGCAATGCCGATGAGGGCGACAGCGGCACTTTTGCCGACCGGATGATCATGGAAGGCGATCCCTTTGTGCTGATCGAGGGGATGATCATCGCCGGGCTCGCCACCGGCGCGACGAAGGGCTACATCTATATCCGTTCGGAATATCCGCACGCCGTCGCCGCGATGAATGCGGCCATTTCGGTTGCGGAGAAGGCCGGTATTCTGGGAAAGAGCGTCATGGGTTCCGCCCATGCGTTTGATCTGGAAGTGCGGGTCGGGGCAGGGGCCTATGTCTGCGGCGAGGAGACGGCGCTGCTCGAAAGCCTCGAAGGCAGGCGCGGCGTGGTGCGAGCCAAGCCGCCGCTTCCGGCGCATAATGGGCTGTTCGGCAAGCCCACCGTCATCAACAATGTCATCTCGCTCGCCTCCGTGCCTGTTATCATGGACAGGGGCGCGGCGTTCTATCGCGATTTCGGCATGGGCCGGTCGCGCGGCACGATCCCCATCCAGATCGCCGGCAATGTCAGGCATGGCGGGCTGTTCGAAACCGCCTTCGGACTCACGCTGGGCGAACTGGTCAATGAAATCGGCGACGGCACGGCATCCGGGCGTCCGGTCAAGGCGGTGCAGGTCGGCGGGCCGCTCGGAGCCTATTTCCCGCGTGAACTCTTCGATACACCGTTCGATTACGAGGCTTTTGCCGCAAAGGGCGGGTTGATCGGCCATGCGGGCATCGTGGTCTTCGACGATACCGTCGACATGCTGAAACAGGCGCGTTTCGCCATGGAATTCTGCGCCATCGAAAGCTGCGGCAAATGCACGCCCTGCCGCATCGGCTCGACACGCGGCGTCGAAGTCGTTGACCGCATCGCGGCCGGCGTGGAGCCGGAGAAGCAGGTCACCGTGCTCACCGATCTCTGCAACACCATGAAATTCGGCTCGCTTTGTGCGCTGGGCGGGTTCACTCCCTATCCCGTCATGAGCGCGCTCACGCATTTTCCCGAGGATTTTGTGCCGGCGCCTATCGCCGAAGCAGCGGAGTAATACCTATGGCTCTCGTGCATGAAATAGACTACGGCACCCCAGCTTCCAAATCCGAGAAGACAGTGACGCTGACGGTGGATGGCGTAAACGTCACCGTACCCGAAGGCACGTCCATCATGCGCGCGGCGATGGAGGCGGGGATCGAAATTCCAAAACTCTGCGCCACCGACATGGTGGATGCCTTCGGCTCCTGCCGCCTTTGTCTGGTGGAGATCGAGGGGCGCAACGGCACGCCATCATCCTGCACCACCCCCGCCATGGAAGGGCTCGTCGTTCGCACCCAGACGGATCGGCTCAAGAATATCCGCCGCGGCGTGATGGAGCTTTATATTTCCGATCATCCGCTCGACTGCCTCACCTGCGCCGCCAATGGCGATTGCGAGTTGCAGGATATGGCGGGCGCGGTGGGCCTACGCGATGTGCGCTATGGCTATGAGGGCGAAAACCATGTCAAAGCCCGCAACAGCGATGCGGTGAATAGCAGGTTCCTGCCGAAGGACGAGTCGAACCCATACTTTACCTATGACCCGTCGAAATGCATCGTCTGCTCGCGCTGCGTACGCGCCTGCGAGGAGGTGCAGGGCACATTCGCGCTGACCATCGAAGGGCGGGGCTTCAATTCCCGCGTCTCGCCGGGAATGCATGAATCCTTCCTCGGCTCCGAATGCGTTTCCTGCGGCGCCTGTGTGCAGGCTTGCCCGACCGCGACACTGACCGAAAAATCGGTGATCGAGATCGGCCAGCCCGAGCATTCCAAGGTCACCACCTGCGCCTATTGCGGCGTCGGCTGCTCGTTCAAGGCGGAAATGCGCGGCGAGGAACTCGTCCGCATGGTGCCCTATAAGGACGGCAAGGCCAATCGCGGCCATTCCTGCGTCAAGGGCCGCTTCGCCTATGGCTATGCCACGCATAAGGACCGTATCCTCAACCCGATGATCCGCGAAAAGATCACCGATCCCTGGCGCGAGGTGACGTGGGAGGAGGCCTATGCCCATATCGCCCATGAATTCCGCCGCATCCAGTATCAATATGGCCGCAGCGCCATCGGCGGCATCACCTCGTCGCGCTGCACCAATGAGGAGACGTTCCTGGTTCAGAAGCTGGTGCGGCAGGGCTTCGGCAACAACAATGTCGACACCTGCGCCCGCGTTTGCCATTCGCCAACGGGCTATGGCCTGAAATCCACCTTCGGCACCTCAGCCGGTACGCAGGATTTCGACAGCGTCGAGCACAGTGACGTCGTGCTCGTCATCGGCGCCAATCCGACCGACGGCCATCCGGTGTTCGGCTCGCGGCTGAAGAAGCGGTTGCGGCAAGGCGCGAAGCTTATTGTCATCGATCCGCGCCGCATCGACCTGGTGCGCACGCCGCATGTCGAGGCGGCCTATCATCTGCCGCTGCGGCCCGGAACCAATGTCGCAGTCGTCACCTCGCTCGCCCATGTCATCGTCACCGAGGGCCTCTTCAACGAAGCCTTCATCCGCGAGCGCTGCGATTGGCAGGAGTTTCAGGACTGGGCGTCCTTCGTCTCCTTGCCCGAGCACAGCCCGGAGGCCGTCGAGAAGATATCGGGCGTTCCCGCCGATCTGATCCGCGGCGCGGCGCGGCTCTACGCCACCGGCGGCAATGGCGCGATCTATTACGGCCTCGGCGTCACCGAGCACAGCCAGGGCTCGACCACAGTCATCGCCATCGCCAATCTCGCCATGGCGACCGGCAATATCGGCCGTCCCGGCGTCGGCGTGAATCCCTTGCGCGGGCAGAACAATGTGCAGGGCTCCTGCGACATGGGCTCCTTCCCGCACGAACTGCCGGGCTATCGTCATATCTCCGAAGACGCGACGCGCGATATTTTCGAGAAGCTGTGGGGCGTGAAGCTCGACAACGAGCCGGGCCTGCGCATTCCCAATATGCTCGACGCCGCTGTCGATGGCTCGTTCAAGGGCATCTACATTCAGGGCGAGGACATCCTGCAATCCGACCCCGACACCAGGCATGTGGCGGCGGGGCTGGCGGCGATGGAATGCGTCGTCGTGCACGATCTCTTCCTCAACGAGACCGCCAATTACGCCCATGTCTTCCTGCCGGGTTCCACTTTCCTCGAAAAAGACGGCACCTTCACCAATGCCGAACGCCGCATCAACCGCGTGCGCAAGGTGATGAGCCCGAAGAACGGTTTTGCCGACTGGGAGGTGACGCAGAATCTGGCGAACGCCATGGGCCTTGGCTGGAATTATACGCATCCCTCGCAAATCATGGACGAGATCGCCGCCACCACGCCAAGCTTCGCCGGCGTTTCCTACGACCTCCTGGAGCGTGAAGGCTCGGTGCAGTGGCCCTGCAACGAGAAGGCGCCGCTCGGCACACCTGTCATGCATATGGACGGCTTCGTGCGCGGCAAAGGCAAGTTCATCCGCACCGAATATGTGGCGACGGACGAACGGACCGGCCCGCGCTTCCCGCTGCTGCTCACGACGGGCCGTATCCTCTCGCAATATAATGTCGGCGCGCAAACGCGGCGCACCGAGAATGTGGTCTGGCATGAAGAAGACCGGCTGGAAATCCACCCCCATGATGCCGAACAGCGCGGCGTGCGTGACGGCGACTGGGTGCGGATCGCAAGCCGTGCCGGCGAGACGACCTTGCGCGCCAAGGTCACCGACCGTGTCTCGCCGGGCGTGGTCTACACCACCTTCCACCATCCCTCGACGCAGGCCAATGTCGTCACCACCGATTTCTCGGACTGGGCGACCAACTGCCCGGAATACAAGGTAACGGCCGTTCAGGTCGCGCCTTCCAATGGGCCGAGCGAATGGCAGGTGGAATATGAGGATCAAGCGAAGCGGAGCCGCCGGGTGACGGCCAAGCTGGAAGCGGCGGAGTAGAACATTCCCAGCTCCGCCGGGAAATGGCTGGTGAATGAACTGTGGTTGTGTTAGTTTGTGTACAAACAAACACAGGAGAATTGAAATGGCAGCAAGCACGACCATGACGATCCGGGTCACCACCGACCTGAAAGAAAAATTGGACCGCATCGCGGCCAGCACACAGCGCAGCAAGTCCTTTCTCGCTAACGAGGCGATCGAGGCTTATGTCGACCGCGAGCTGGAAATCATCGAGGGGATCAAGCGGGGCATAGCGGATATGGAAGCCGGTCGCGTTGTACCGCATGACGAAGCTATGGCGGAAATCTACGCAGCCATTGATGCCGTTGAAGCAAAACGGGCGCGTAAGTCGTGAAGCGTCCTGTCATTTGGACACAAGACGCGCTGGATGAATTACGCCAGCAGACCGAATTCATTGCCCTGAATAATCCGGATGCGGCCCGCCGGGTGGCTGACCGCATCCGGGATGCAGCCAACGCACTCGGCGACACGCCAACAGGACGTCCCGGTCGCGTGGCTGGTACGTATGAAAAATCTCTTGGACGTCCGCCCTACATACTCGTCTATGCGCTGAAACGAACGGGAGACCGCGAAACTGTCGTTATCGTGCATTTGATCCATACCGCTCGCAATTGGCCCGCTGGCGGGTGGCCGCAATAGAAGGGATCACGATGAACCGCCGCTCGACCATCTCCGTCCCCCGCATCGCCCGCCGCAAAGGCGGGTTGCTGGCAGCGGAACGGCTGGTGCCGGAGGAGACGCCGGTGGCCTTCAGCTATGGCGGCACGACCCATGCGGTGATGATGGCGACGCCTGATGATATCGAGGACTTCGCAGTTGGATTCAGCCTGTCGGAAGGCATTGTCGAGAAGCCATCCGATATCGAGGACATGGCCATTGAGGAACTTGAGCGCGGGATCGATGTCCAGATCGTCCTTGCTGAAAACAAGCGCGAGGCGCTCACCGCGCGGCGTCGCCATATGGCTGGCCCCGTCGGCTGCGGACTTTGCGGCATCGAGTCAATCGATGAAGCGCTGCGGCCGGTGGCTTTGGTTCAAGGGAGCGGCCTGCGTCTGACGGCAGGTGATATCGCGCAGTCCGTCCGGCTGCTCTCCGCCCGGCAACCGCTTCACACCGAGACCGGTGCGGTTCACGCGGCCGGGTTCTATGTCCCGGGCAAGGGCATCATCGCCGCGCGCGAGGATGTCGGGCGACATAATGCGCTGGACAAGCTAGCCGGAGCGCTGGCGCGGGCGGGGATCGATGGGCAAAGCGGTGCTGCTGTCGTCACCAGTCGTGTTTCCATCGAGATGGTGCAGAAAACCGCCATAATCGGCGCGCCGGTGCTGATCGCCGTTTCCGCACCCACCGCCCTTGCCATCCGCACGGCGGAGGCGGCGGGCATCACGCTCATCGCACTGGTGCGGGGCGACGAATTCGACATTTACACCCATGCAGATCGTATCGAGACGGGGAGAGCGGCCCATGTCGCATAGCGGAACCCAAAACAAGCTCATCTATATGGCCAACCAGATCGCCACCTTCTTCGCCTCGCAGCCGCGGGAGGAACAGGTGGCGGGTGTCGCCAACCACATCAATCTTTTCTGGGAGCCGCGCATGCGCGCCCAGCTTTTTGCCGTTCTCGAGAAGGAGGGCGGCAAGGGGCTGAATGAACTCGTTATCGAGGCGGCGAAAAACATACGCCGGCCGGAAAAGGTGGAATAAGACCTCTCCGCCGTCATTCTCGGGCTTGTCCCGAGAATCTACCATAAGAAGAAGAACGGTGACTACCGTCCCGACTGATTAGGCCACGGTAGATTTTCGGGACAAGCCCGAGAATGACGGCGGAGAGGGAAGCGCCTGAAAACGGATTGAACGCGACAGGGAGGAGCGATTGATCGGAAATTTGAGAACAGATTATAGCGGCTGAGCCTTCAGGCCAGCCCAACCCACACCTGATATTTCGACAATGAGGTAACCGCCTGGGAGGAGAACCACGGCGGAAGGAGAGGATTATTGTCATGTCCACAGACACCACAGCAGGCGTACTCACCGGCGCCGGAATTCTCGACCGGGAGCGCATCGTCGCGCAACCGGGCTTCAACCGCTGGCTGGTTCCGCCGGCGGCGCTTGCCATTCATTTGTGCATCGGCATGGCCTATGGCTTCAGCGTGTTCTGGCTGCCGCTCTCGCGCGCGCTCGGCGTCACGCAGCCCGTGGCCTGCCCGGACCTGAACCTGCTGACGGCGCTGTTCACCACCACTTGCGATTGGCGCGTGGCGGATCTCGGCTGGATTTACACGCTATTCTTCGTGCTGCTCGGCTGTTCGGCGGCGCTCTGGGGCGGCTGGCTGGAGCGAGCGGGGCCGCGCAAGGCGGGGTTCGTCGCCGCGCTTTGCTGGTGCGGCGGCATTCTCGTTGCCGCCCTCGGCGTGATGATGCACCAGCTCTGGCTGATGTGGCTGGGGGCAGGCGTCATCGGCGGCATCGGGCTTGGCCTCGGCTATATTTCGCCGGTCTCGACCCTCATCAAATGGTTCCCCGACCGGCGCGGCATGGCGACCGGCATGGCGATCATGGGCTTCGGCGGCGGCGCGATGATCGGCGCGCCCCTCGCCGATATCATCATGAATCACTTCAAGTCGCCGACATCGGTAGGGGTGTGGGAAACCTTCGTCGTCATGGCGGCGATCTATTTCGTCTTCATGATGTGCGGCGCGTTCGGCTATCGCATTCCGCCCGCCGGCTGGCGGCCCGAGGGCTGGACGCCGCCCGCAAGCCAGAAGGCGATGATAACCACGCGGCATGTCCATTTGCGCGACGCCCACAAGACCACGCAATTCTGGCTCATATGGGCTGTGCTCTGCCTTAATGTCTCCGCCGGCATCGGCGTCATCGGCATGGCCTCGCCCATGCTGCAGGAAATCTTCGGCGGCAAGCTCATCGGCCTGCCGGATCTGACCTTCACCCAGCTCAACGCTTCGCAGAAGACCGCCATCGCTGCCATTGCAGCGGGCTTCACCGGCCTCTTGTCGCTGTTCAATATCGGCGGGCGCTTCTTCTGGGCATCGCTGTCAGACAGGATCGGTCGGAAGAACACCTATTACACCTTCTTCCTGCTCGGGATCGTGCTCTATGCCTTGGCGCCGACACTTGCCGGCATGGGCAACAAGGCGCTGTTCGTGCTCGCCTTCGGCATCATCCTCTCAATGTATGGCGGCGGCTTCGCCACCGTTCCGGCTTATCTGGCCGATATCTTCGGCACGCAGTTCGTCGGCGCGATTCATGGGCGGCTGCTGACGGCCTGGGCGACGGCGGGCATCGTCGGTCCCGTGGTGGTGAATTATATCAGGGAGTTCCAGATCGATGCGGGCGTCCCGCGCGAGCTGGTCTATAATTTCACCATGTACATCCTCGCGGGAATGCTGGCGCTGGGCTTCCTCGCCAATCTCTTCGTCAAGCCTTTGTCGGAAAAGTGGTTCATGTCGGATGCGGAAGTCGCCGCGCTTCAGGCGAAGAGCGCCGCGGCCGCCGCCGGTCCCACCGGCTCCTTCGGCATCGGCACCGGCGGGCTCGACACCAAAGCTGCGCTCGCCTGGGCGGCGGTGGGCATTCCCATTCTCTGGGGCGTGTGGGTGACGTTCCAGAAATCGATCGTCCTTTTCCAGTAATTCTCCCTTTTCTGGCGGAGACGTGATGGAGTAGGCTCTCGGGCAACCGGGAGCCTACTTTTCATCTGGCATGCCGCAACCGGCCCTCCCAACAACTTGATGTCATTTTGAAGATGCCTCACCGGCAGCCTCGCTGTCGTAGATATCTGTCTCGCACGCCATCCATTTCTTGCGCCTCGACGCTGTATTGCCGTTCACAGAATACGGCGCGGCGCGTGCCAAGGGCATGCCGAGCGCTCCTCCGGCCATTATTTCGCCCGATGGAAGCGATTTTTCCCGCCCATTCAAGGGTATGAGCATAAGCTGACACTAATTCAGCTTCTGTTCATGTAGCTTTTCTTACAGCGTCTCGCGAAACAGAATCTCGCGTTGAAGCGGGTTTTCGCGATTCCCTGCCTGCATTTAAGAGACCCATATGATTTCATCTTCCGTTGGCCACGCCCGCCTCTCGCATGGCGCCATCGCCAGGCCAGACCATTTAGCCGACCAAATACGCAATGCGTGGTTCGAGACCGGGCTGACCTGGAAGCCCAGGGCACGCTGGTTTCCCCGCATGCCCAACCATCTGGACGAGATATTCAGCCTCCTTTTCGAAGCCGATGCCGGCGGTGATGTCGACGCCGTTCTTTTCTCCGATGAGCGGCTTTCCTCGCCGCTTCACAATATCAGGGATTTTGCGGGTTCTCTCCAGGCTCCGATGATCGATCTTAAGGGCCGTGCGGGCGATTTCGCCGATGCCCATTTCGATCTTCTCGAACCGCGCACATGGACTGAAACCGCCCGGCGCATCCTTAAATTCCGGGAAGGCCGGGAAGCGCTTGCGGCGCAGCATCGCCACACCGTCGATCCCGAGGTGCAGCTTCTGGCGCATATGTTCGTATCGGGCAGGGAACTGCGCGGCATGCGCTATCCGCTTGCGCCGGAGGCGGTGTGTTATCCGGGCTTTTTCTCGGCGCCGAAGGTGGTGCCCCTGGCGGAAAGCCTGGTGCTGCGAGGCTTTTTGAAGCGGCGCTTCTTCGATCGCCTGCATGAATGCTCGACCTGCCAATCCCGCCGTCTCAGCGTGCGCGAGGAATGTCCGTCCTGCCGTTCGGCGGATTTGCGCGAAAGCGCGCTTCTGCACCATTTCCATTGCGCCGCGGTTCTGCCGGAAGAGCAGTTCCGCCGGGGCATGTCGCTCGTCTGCCCGAAATGCCAGCGGCAGCTGCGCAATTACGGAAAAGACTACGACCGGCCCGGACAGGCCTTTACCTGCAACACCTGCGAATCCACTTCGTCGGAACTCGAAGTCGGCTTCATCTGCCTCGATTGCAATGCCCGGATGGATGGCGAAGCTGCCACGCATGTCGACCTCCACAGCTACATGCTGACGGATGCCGCCGTCGCCTTCCTGCAAGGGAGCGCCCCGGCGGTTCCGTCGTCCCTGCCTGCTCCGCTTCAAAAAGAGATCGCGGATGTCGGTGCATTGGCGCGCACTCAGGCGGGCCTTGCCGAAATCCGCTTTGCGAAGGGCGAAGAAATCATTTCAGCGAACGGCCGTCCGATGTTCGAGAAGTCACGGGACCTGTTTTTCGAAAATCTCCGCAATGGCCTTGGCAATACCGGCTCTCTCCATGTGGATGGCGACATCGCCTATATTTTCGCCGAAGCCTTCGACGCCGAGCTGGAGCGGGAATTGCAGGCGTTGATCGCGCGCGGCGAGCAGGTGCTTCGGCTGAAACTGTCGCCCAGGCTGACGATCATCCAGCGTTTCGGAAGAGCCTAAGCCGTGAACATACTGGAGTTGGGCTTCGCCTTTCTGCTGAGCCAGACGACCCTCAGCATCATGTCGGTCTTCTGGTATACGCTTGTGTTCGAGTTTCCGCGCTACATCCTGCCCTTTCTGGTGGCCGGCATGTCGATGCGCTCGCCGGATCGCGAGGCTGTGCTTGAAGACGAGTCTTCCGCAACCGCGCGCCCCAGCGTCAGCGTCATTCTCGTCGGCCATAATGAAGAGGATGCGCTGGAGGCCTGCGTGCGCTCCCTGCAGGAGCAATCCATGCGGGATTTCGAGGTGGTCATCGTCAGCGACGGCTCCACGGACCGGATGACGGAGGTCGCCCGCGGCCTCGTCAAGCAGGGCCTCGCCGCGCGGGTACTGTCCACCGATCTCCGGGGCGGCAAGTCGAGCGGCATCAACCTGGCCTGCGCCTATGCCACGGGCGACATCATCATCAATGTCGATTGCGACTGCTCGTTCGACCGCCATGCGTTCGAATATCTGCTGCGGCCCTTCTCGGACCCGCGCGTCGGAGCCGTTTGCGGCGACATCGCGCCGCGCAACAGCGATGCCAGCGTGATCGCGCAGTTTCAGGAGATCGAATATCTGCAGTCCATCGCCGTCGGCAAGCGCATTGCGAGCGCCGTCAACCAGGTTGTCTGCGCTTCGGGAGCATTCAGCGCGTTCCGGCGCGAAGCCCTCAATGATATCGGCGGCTTCGATGTCGGCGGCGGGGAGGATCTCGACACGACGATCCGGCTGCGGCTGAAAGGCTGGCGCATCGACTATGCGCCTGATGCCATCTGCTACACCGATGTGCCGGTCACGATGTATCAATATATCCGCCAGCGCCTGCGCTGGGAGCGCGACGCGATCTGGATTCGCTACCGCAAGCACGCGCGGCTGATGAACCCGTTCTCCCCGGCCTTCCGCCTGAGCGAAGCGGTCCACCAGTGGGATTTCCTGCTCTTCAACGTCCTTGGAGCATTCATTTTCCCGGTCTATCTGGTGTGGCTGTTCCTGCAATATGGCGCCTTCACGCCGGCCATTCTCATCGGCATGCAAATCGGCCTTCTGGCCATCGATATCCTGATCCTCGCGGCTTCCGCCTGGTGTACGGGGCGGCCCGTATTCCTGCGCAACCTCTTGTTCCTGCCGGGCTATTCCCTGTTCATGACCTATGTCATGCGGCCCGTCAGGCTCATTTCCTACATCGATGAATGGGCATTCTCCGGCTCCCACCGCGACAATTACACGCCCATCAAAGTCCGCATGCAACGCCCCTGGTAAAAACGGAAATCAAGTGAAACGTCTACGAAAACAACCGCGCATCGACGTTCTCGATGCCCAGAAACGCTCGTCTTCCGGCCGGATGGGACGCACGGTCTATCTCGGCCTCGTCATCGTCTTCCTCGGCTCGCTCGCCTATTATCTCTTCGGCAGCATGTTCGTGCTGTCGATCGATGGCACCGTGCTGAAGGAACGCTATTCGGTCGGCGCAAACTATCCGGGCAAGGTGACCGAAGTCTTCGTCAAGGAAGGCGACAAGGTGGAGGCGGGCACGCCGCTGGCCCGCATCGAATCCTTCGAGATGATCCAGGAACTGTCCAACATCGCCTTCCGGGATAGCGACCTCGCTATTCGCGAGGGCCAGCTCGAGGGCAAGCTGGCGTCGATCAACGCGGTGTATCCTCTGGCCGAGCGCACCGCGCACGAGACCAAGGCGACCTCGAGGCAGTTCGACACCGTTTCGGGCCGGGGCATCGTGTCCTCGCTCTCGAAAGATGACGCGCTGCGCAATAGTCTGCAGGCCGCCGAGCGGGTGGCACAACTGCAAAGCGAAAAGACCGCCACGGAGAATGAGCTGAAGTTGTTGGAGCAATCACGCGGCGTCTTCCGCCAGGCCATGGACAAGCTCAACGGTATTTATGACAATGGCTATCTGCGCGCCAGCACATCCGGCATCGTCGGTGCCAAGGTGCCCATTCCCGGACAGGTCGTGAAGTTCGGCGACGAGCTGATGCAGATCAATGGCGGCAAATCCTATATCCTCGCCTATCTGCCCGATGAATATCTGTTCAATATCTGGGAGGGGATGCCCGTCAATGTGAAGGGCGGTGCGCAATCGGCCAAGGGTCGGATCGACGCGATCCTGACAGTCGCCGACGCTTTGCCGGCGGAATTCCAGAACATGTTCCGCCCCCGTGACCGCTCGCGGCTGGTGCGCATCGCACTGGACGAGAAGAACCCCTTCGCGGTGTCGCAGAAAGTGACGATATCAGGCTGCGCGTTCGGTTATTGCTGGGCGCGGTAGTTTCGCGCAGAGCGGCGGGCCGGACGCGGCCCGCTTCGTGGTGGATGATTGGTATTGGTAGCGGTAACCGCGCGTTAGAGCAAATCACTTTCAGGCGGATCACTCGATACCAACCTACACCGTTGTCGCGATGGACATGTCGAGGCATGGATTCCTGTGACAAGCACAGGAATGACGAAAATGGAGATGGCTGCCCTTAAACGAGAACCGTTGTGCAGGCTGCAGGATTGAAGACTATCAGCGACATCAAAGCAATCCGTCATTCCTGTGCTTGTCACAGGAATCCATGCCTCGACGGTGCCTCCGGTGCAAGGGTGAAGAAGCGTATATTGCTTCCGCTCAAACCGCGTTAGCGGCTGGCTGCACCCGCACGCGCAGGCCGGGCGACTTTCTTCTTCGGGCCGGGAATGAGACCTTCGCGCTGCAGCTTCTTGCGCGCCAGCTTGCGGTGGCGGCGGATGGCTTCGGCGTGTTCGCGCGCGCGCTTTTCCGAGGGCTTCTCATAGGCGGTATGCGCCTTGGCTTCGCGGAAGATGCCTTCGCGCTGCATCTTCTTCTTCAGGACGCGAAGCGCCTGGTCGACATTGTTATCCCTTACGAGTACCTGCAAAGTGTGTTCCTTTTTCTGGGCGCCGGGATGACGCATTTTTTAAATTAGCGAACAAACAAAAAAGGCCGGGCTTGCCCGACCTCTTCCTTTCATCCGTACCGCACGCTGCCAGTACATCCGTGGTCAGCGACGGGGAATGATATTTCACCTTAGACGGCGCGAAGGTTTAGGCGGCGCGAAGGTTTTCGGCGGAATTCCTGCCCGAGCGCTTGTCCTGCACGAGCTCGTAGGAGATCTTCTGGCCTTCGTTCAGGCTGCCCATGCCCGAGCGCTCGACAGCGCTGATATGCACGAAGACGTCATTGGAGCCGTCCTGCGGCTGAATGAAGCCAAAGCCCTTGGTGGCGTTGAACCACTTTACGGTGCCGGTGTTCATGATGATTTCCTTTCATCAATTGTTGCGTTTCGACGGCTGCAAAGCCGCCTTTCGGATCGAATGATGAAGGGAGATTTGTGGGGCGGGAGACCCGCGAACAAAAACCACAAGCAAAAGTCGATAACAGAAATATAGAGACAATTGCCGGTAAAATCAAGGCAGCGGCCAAGATTTCGTGTGTTATCTCTTTGCCGATATTGCAGGCAGGGGCAGCCGGGACACCCCGGCTGCCCGATAGGCTATACCTCTTGGATCGCCGAGAGCTTCCAGTCGGAACCGTTCTGCCGCGTAAACGTCCACATTTCGGTCGTTTCCGTGGGCTCGTCATCCCCTTTTACCAGGGCGCCGCTGGCGCGCTCAACGAGCACGTCCCGCGATGCATAGCGCAGCGCCGCCGTCGCGTAATCGTGGTCACCTTCGCGCCAGCTTTCGGCGATATCTGCCTGCAGCAGTTTGACGCCGGACACGTCGTTTCTCACGCCATTCTTGGCGTTCTCAGCCAGTTCCTCGGAGAAATAGGAGACCATCTCGGGCGTCGCCAGCCGCCGCAGGCTAGCATGGTCCTCGCGTCCGAAGGCGTCCTGCACGTCCGCCAGCAGGCGTTCGAAAATGTCGAGATCGCGCTGGGTCAGGCCGATTTCGTCGGTATTGCCGGGCCGAGGCGCGGCATCCGGACGCTGCGAAAAGCCGAAAGACCCCGCTCCACGCGAATTGCCGGCCGACGTCTCGCGGTATGCGAAGCTGCCGGGGGAGGGGGCTTTGCCGGCCATCGCATGGGCTGGTGAGCGTGCCGATTGCGAGCGGAACAGTCTCATGAGCAGCATGACCACGCCGCCGATGAGCAGAAGCTGGATGAGGAAGCCCAGCATGCCGGCCATGCCGCCAAACCCGTGCCCGAGCAGGAGGCCGATCAGACCGCCGAGCGCCAGCCCGCGCAGCATAGAGCCGCCGAAACCGCCCATGAAGCTAGGGCGCGATGCCGCTGGCGGCGTCTGGCGGGCGGTGTTGCTCGGGCCGGTGTTTGGCGTCATCGACCGCTCGACCGGAGCGGCCGGTTGCGGCGCTGTCCGGGTCGGCGGCGCGGACTGGAACGTGCGGGCGCCCCTGCTGCCGAAGCTACCGCCGCGGCGCGCCTCGGCGTGATCGACGGCAATCATGGAGAACGCCAGAAACAGGCCTCCCAGGAGTGTTACAATCCGGGCTGCCCGGGACGTCGTTGTCATGGTCTTTCCTTGTTCAAGCAAATGTGAAGTTCATATAGGGAGGAGCCAGAGGCGGGGCAATGACTGCGACGTGATGCGCACGACCTAATTTACCGCGCCAAACATCCGCCATCCACATCGATCATTACGCCATGAATATAGATGCGGCTAACGACTGGCAATGCATCGGAAAAACCGATACACTTCGGCCAAATTGGTGAGACGTGTATATGGACGCGAAATTCCTCGTTATCGATCCTGAGAAAGATCTTGCTGCAATCAAAGGCCTTTCTTCGCTGACTCGGGTAAAGCTTCTCAAAGAACTCTCGAAAAGCCCTGGAATCAATGTCAACGATCTGGCGCAGCTGTCCGGGCTTCCCCAGTCCTCGGTTTCGGCCCATCTGCAGGTGCTGGAAAAGGCGGGGCTTGTCCGCACGGAGGTGCAAAAGGCGCGCAAGGGCAATCAGAAAATCTGCTTTGCGGTGTATGAAGAGCTCGTTGTGACGTTCCATCCGGGCAGTCAGGCGCTCTCCTCCAACCTCATCGAGGTGTCAATGCCGCTCGGCCTCTATACGAACGCCGCCGTGACCGGCCCGTGCGGGATCTGCTCGACCGAGGGCATTATCGGCCTTCTGGATGTGCCGGAAACCTTCATGGACCCGGAGCGGATGAAGACCAGCTTGCTCTGGTTCACCAGCGGCTTTGTCGAATATCAGTTTCCCAACAATGCCAAGCTTCGGGGCGATGAGATCGAAGCCATTGAAATCTCGATGGAAGTCAGCTCGGAAGTTCCCGGCACGCTGGCGAACTGGCCCTCGGATATCGTGCTTTCCATCAATGGCGTGGAGATCGGCGTGTGGACCTCTCCCGGCGATTTCGGCGACCGCCGCGGCACCTATACGCCCGAATGGTGGAAGCTGAAGGGCTCTCAATACGGAATGCTGAAGACATGGTCCGTCGGTCCGGCGGGGACCTATGTCGATGGCCGCAAAATTTCCGACGTGACCGCCGCCGCGCTGAAGCTCGATGAGCACAGGTCGATCCGGCTTCGGGTCGAAGTCAAGGCGGAGGGGCGGCATCCGGGCGGCATCAATATTTTCGGGCGCGGTTTCGGTAACTACGATCAGGACATGGTTCTGCGTATAAAAACAAAGAGATAGGCAGCGGGCTATCGGCCCGCCCCATATGCTTTCGCGCCGCCGCGCATTTGCCCCATTGACATCAGGGGCTTCTCCATCAACTATATCTAAAAATACGATTAATATCGTTAAAACTGGATGTTTTGGGAGGAGCATGCATGAAGGCGCGCGTAGCGGTTGTCCGGGATTTCAAGATCAGCGACATCGATGAGCGGCTTTATTCCGCTTTCATCGAGCATATGGGCCGCGCGATCTATGGCGGCATCTACGAGCCGGGCCACCCGCAAGCGGACGAGCAGGGATTTCGCCGGGACGTTCTCAAATTCGTGCAGGACCTGAAAATCCCGGCCATTCGCTATCCCGGCGGTAATTTCGTATCGGCCTATCGCTGGGAAGATGGCATTGGGCCGCGCGAGAACCGTCCTGTCCGCCTCGACCTCGCCTGGCGGTCGAAGGAAACCAACCAGATCGGCATCAACGAATTTGCCGATTGGGCGAAAATGGCCGGTATCGAGATGATGCTCGCGGTCAATCTCGGCTCGCGCGGTCTCGACGATGCCCGCAATTTCCTCGAATATGTCAATTTCCCCGGCGGCACCGCCTGGAGCGATCTTCGCCGCTCGCATGGCAAAAACGATCCCTACCAAGTCAAGATGTGGTGCCTGGGCAATGAGATGGATGGCCCCTGGCAGATCGGGCACAAGGTCGCGACCGAATATGGCCGGCTCGCCAATGAGACGGCCAAGGCCTTCAAGAGCTTCGACCGCAGCATCGAGGCGATCGTTTGCGGCAGTTCGAATGACGGTATGCCGACCTATCCCGAATGGGAGCGCGAGGTTCTCGAAGAGTGCTATGAGAATGTCGACTATATCTCGCTGCACAAATATTTCGGCAACAAGAGCAAGGATACGCTCAACTATTTCGGCAAGATCGAGGAAACGGGCCGCTATATCCAGACCATCGCCGGCACGATCGATTATGTGAAAGCGAAGAAGCGGGCCAAGAACGATGTCTACATCTGCTTCGACGAATGGAACGTCTGGTACCATATCCGCGACGAGGACAGCCATCGCTGGCGGACCTGGGACTGGCCGGAAGCGCCCGCGCTTCTGGAAGAGACCTATAATTTCGAGGACGCGCTCTTCGTTGCGGGACTGCTCAATGAATTCATCCGCCGGTCCGACCGTGTCCGCATCGCCTGCATCGCCCAGCTCGTCAATGTCATCGCGCCCATCCGGGCGGAGAAGGACGGTCCCGCCTGGCGCCAGACGATCTACCATCCCTACCGTTTCGCCTCGATCTATGGCCGCGGGGAGGCGCTTGATGTCGCCGTCGATGCGCCGACCTATGATTGCAGCGTGGCTGACGATGTTTCCTATCTCGACGTTGCAGCCGTGCATAACGCGCGAGAAGGGGTGCTCACGCTCTTCATCGTCAACCGCCATTTGAGCGAGGCGGCGGAACTGGATGTCGGCCTGACAGGCTTCGCCGATGCGACGCTGGCCGAGCATCACGCCATGGAAGGCTACGGCCTCAATGAAACCAACGGCCCCGACAAGCCCGACCATGTCGTGCCGAAGCAGGGCTCGGGCGTCGGCGTGGAGGACGGCAGGGTGAAGGGCAGTCTTGCGCCGCTTTCCTACCATGTCCTGCGCCTCAAGGTGGCTTGAGGTGGCGCGATGAGCATCACCTTGCGCAATGTGAGCAAAAGCTTCGGGCCCGTCGGGGTCATCCATGATGTAAGCATGGATATTCCGGCCGGCGCTTTTGCCGTGTTCGTCGGGCCGTCCGGATGCGGAAAATCGACGCTTCTGCGCATGATTGCCGGACTGGAAGAAACGACGTCAGGGACGGTTTCGATCGAAGGCCGGGATGTCACGCAGGTTGAGCCCGCCAAGCGCGAGGTCGCCATGGTCTTCCAGTCCTACGCGCTTTATCCGCACCTGACGGTTTACGAGAACATGGCCTTCTCGCTGCGGCTGAAAAAGCAGCCGAAGGCGAAGATCGACGAGATGGTGAACGAGGCCGCCCGTATCCTCCATCTCGAGGAGCATTTGAACAAGCGCCCAGCGCAGCTTTCGGGCGGCCAGCGCCAGCGCGTCGCCATTGGCCGTGCCATCGTGCGCCAGCCGAAGGTGTTCCTGTTCGACGAGCCCTTGTCCAACCTCGACGCGGAGCTTCGCGTCCAGATGCGCATCGAGCTTGCCCGGCTTCACAAGCAGATCGGGGCGACCATGATCTATGTGACGCATGATCAGGTGGAGGCGATGACGCTCGCCGACAGGATCTTTGTCTTGAAGCAGGGCAGGCTGCAGCAGGCGGGCAGGCCGCTCGAGCTTTACGACAACCCGGACAACCAGTTCGTCGGCGGTTTCATCGGGTCGCCGGCGATGAATTTCCTCGACGGGCGTGTTGTCGGCGAGGATCAGGGCCTGCTTAGGATCGAGCTCGAAGGGCTGGGCGCGGAATTGACGGCCAGGGTCGCCGCGGGCGCCGGCGCGGGAACGAGGGTCAAGGTCGGGCTGCGGCCCGAGCATCTGCATCCGGCGGAGACCGGTTTCCAGGCGAAGGTGGAGATGGCAGAGGATCTTGGCGGCGTCTCCTACCTGCATGCCCGTGTCGCCGGGGGCAAGGAGATCGTCGTCGAACTGCGCGGCCGCCGCGAGAGCCTCGACGGAAAGACCGTGACGCTTTCAGCCGATCCCGGCGACGTGCTCGTCTTCGCGGAGGACGGAAGCCGGCTGCGCTGAATTGTTGAAACCGCCGCCACGGGAGAAGGCGGCATTTGCATCTGGGAGGATATGGGAATGCGACTGACACAACTGCTTGCGGCAGGCGCCATCGCTCTGATGGCAACACCTGCATGGACGGCCGAGAACATTACCTGGTGGGATTTTCTCAGCGGCGGCGACGGGGTGCGGATGAAGGCGCTCATCAGCCGTTTCAACGAAGAGCACCCTGACATCAAGATCACCAGCACCACGCTCGAATGGGGTACCCCGTTCTACACCAAGGTGCGCACAGCCGTGGCCGTGGGTCAGGGGCCGGATGTGATGACCTATCACCTCTCGCGCATGCCGCTTGGCCTCAACGAAGATGTGCTTGACGAAATCACGGAAGACGATCTCAAGAATGCGGGGCTGAGCAAGAACGACTTCTTCGACGCCTCGGTGAAAGCCGCAAGCGGCGAGGATGGCAACCTCTATGGCGTGCCCTTCGATATCCACTCACTGGTTCTTTATTACAACAAATCCTTTTTCGAAGGCTCACGCTTCCTCGATGCGAACGGCAAGCTGACCGGCATCGCAAGCTTGAAGGATTTCGAGGAGGCCCTTGCGCTCGCCAAGGAGAAGGGCGCGGAGGCGCCCGTCACCTATGCCACCGGCGACGATGGCGGGGTTTACCGCATATTCTACACGCTTCTTCGCCAGCAGGGCGGCGAGTTGATTGAAGGAAATGAGGTTCTGCCCGGCGACAATCTGCAGAAGGCCGCGAAGTCCATCGAGGTCATGACGAATTGGGGCAAGAATGGCTGGCAGCCGGAGCAGGCCGCCTATGAGGCATCCGTGGCCCTCTTCACGTCAGGCAAATCCGCCTTCATGCTGAACGGCGTCTGGGAAGTGCCGACCCTGGCCGACATGGAAAAGAAGGGCACGCTCGGCTTCCAATGGGGCGCGGTGCAGGTGCCGAATCTGATGGGGACGCTGACGACCTGGGCGGATTCTCATGCCTTCGCCATTCCAAAGAACAACAAGATGTCCCCGGAAAAGCGCAAGGCCGTGATGACCGTCATCGGCTGGATGGAGAAGAACTCGCTCTCCTGGGCCAATGCCGGCCATATCCCGGCCTATAAGCCAGTGGCCGAGAGCGAAGACTTCAAGAAGATGGAGCCGAACGCGACCTATGCGGCGCTGGCGAACACCGCGTCCTACGATCCGCGCTCGCCGATTGCAGGCGTGGCGTCGCCGGCCTATGACGCCTCGATTAACGTCCTCTCGCCCGCCATCCACGGCTATGCCGAGCCTATTGAAGCCGCTGAACAGGTCAAGTCCGACCTTCAGGATGCGCTGAAGTGATGTGTCCGGCGCGGCTGCATCCCCAGCGATGCGGCCGCCCCAACATTCCAGGAGGGTTCTGGACGTGGCAATGCTTACAAACCGGCGCAAGGAGGTGGCGGTCGCCGCGACACTGGTGGCGCCATTCGTGCTGACCTTCTGCCTGGTCTTTCTCTACCCGGTCATACGGCTCGTTGAACTGAGCCTGACGAACGGGCCGCTCATCGGCCCCGGCGAATGGGTGGGTCTCGATAATTTCAAGCGGCTGCTGACCGACAGGCTGTTTCTCACCTCGCTGAAGAACAACGGCTATTTCATCCTGCTGACGGTGGTGCCGACGACGGCGCTGGCCCTGGGCATCGCCCTGACGGTCACCCGCCTCAATGGCCGGTTGCAGGCGCTGGCGCTGGCGATTTTCTTCCTTCCCTACATCCTGCCGGTTTCGGTCGTCACCCATATCTGGAACTGGATGCTGGATTTCCAGTTCGGCGTTCTGCAGCCGGTGATCGCTTTCTTCTACGGCAAGCCGGTGCCCGTCTTCAAAAATCCCTATTGGGTCATGCCGATGATCGCCCTCGTGACCATCTGGTGGACGAACGGCTTCAATGTCCTGCTTTTCATCGCGGGATTGCGCAACATCCCCAGGGATTATTACGAGGCGGCCCAGCTCGACGGCGCGACGCGGCTGCAGCTCTTCACCAGGGTCACATGGCCCCTGCTATGGCCGGTCACGGCGCTGGTCCTGACGCTGCAGCTCATCCTCCAGCTCAAGCTGTTCGATCAGGTCTATCTCCTCAGCAATGGCGGCCCGTTCAACTCGTCGTCCGTATTGCTGCTGATGGTCTACCGGGAGGCGTTTTCATTGAACCATGGCGGCTACGCCTCGGCCATCGCGCTCGTGCTGTTCGTGGTTATCGCAGCCCTCTCCGTGCTGCAATTCCAGCTTCTGAAAGCGGGAGGCCGCCGATGAACAAGATCCGCAAGATTGAGAATATCGTGCTGACGTCAGGCACGTTCTTCGCCGCCGCGCTGTGGATCTTCCCGCTCTACTGGGCCTTCGTCACCTCGATCCGCACGGAGGAGCGGGTGGTGTCCGAACATGCCGGGATTTTGCCCGACGAGTTCAATCTCCATGCCTATGCCGACATTCTCACGAACAGCAATATCCTCAGCTGGTACTTCAATTCCATCGGCACGGCGGCGATCATCACCGTGACGGTGATCGTCTCGGGCATGATGTGCGCCTACGCGATCTCGCAACTGCGCTTTCCCGGCCGCCGCCTGCTCTATGGCATCGTGCTGGCAAGCTTCATGGTGCCGACGCAGGCTCTGGTGGTCACGCAGTTCATTCTGATGAACGATCTCGGCCTTATCAACACATGGGCGGGCATCATCCTGCCGCAACTCATCGTGCCTGTCGTCATCATCGTCTACAAGCAGTTCTTCGACGCCGTGCCGAAGGAAATGCGCGAAGCCGTGGTGCTCGATGGCGGCGGCGATTACACGCTGCTTTTCAAGATCTATCTTCCGCTCAATTGGGGGATCACCACCGCGCTCGCGATCATCACCTTCATCATGGCGTGGAACCAGTTCCTCTGGCCCTTCCTTGCGATAACGACGGAAGACAAGATGACCATCCCCGTCGGCATCACCCAGGTCAACGACGCCTTCGGCGTGTTTTATGCCCGGCTGATGGCGGTCGCGCTGCTCGGCGCCATGCCTGTCGCCATTGCCTATCTGATCTTCCAGAAGAAGGTCACCGAGGCGGTCATGATCTCCTCGGGCGTGAAAGGGTAGAGCATGATCCCGAAAAGTTGCAGACTTTTCGGATAAGATCATGCGGCAAAAACAAAGAGTCAGAGCAGGATGCCTGATTCAAGTTGATTGCATCCTGCTCTGGAGCGGAAACAAAAGCTGGCGCTCAGCTGGCCAAGCGGTCGGACGTTGCCAGAATTGCGGCGCCGCCTGCTGCCTGTACGGCGAGGCTGCCATATTCGATCCCGGCTGCCAGCGCTCCATGCGCATCGCGTCCTTCGAGCCAGGCATCGATGAAGCCCGCATTGAAGGCGTCGCCCGCGCCGGTGGTGTCAATGACTGGAACGGTTTTCGCCGGCAAGTGGATGTCCGCATCGCCCGTGCGAAGCCACGCGCCTTCACCGCCGCCTTTCAAAGCAACGGCGGGAAAATGCCTGGCGAGGACGTCAAGCGCGCGTGCCGGAACGTCATGGCCGGTGATGGCGTGCGCTTCTTCGCGGTTGGGGAGGAAAATGTCGACGCCCTCGCATGCGGCGAGGAGGTTCGGATCGTAGATCAGCGTTTCGTCCCAGCTCGGATCGAGCGAAACCGAGAGCCCGGCGGATTTCGCCTGCCGCACGAGATCAGGAATCTCATGCAGCGTGGCGAATTCGGCGATGTGGAGATGCCCGGCGTCGCTCCATTGCAGTGCGTCGGGAAGCGTCGCCGGAAGGGCGGAACCGGCGCGGCGCGACAGGAAGGCGCGGTCATGGCCGATCACGCTTGCGACCGTCACTTGCGGCCCCGCATCCTCGGCGCGTTCGAGAAAACGCAGGTCGATGCCGTCCATGTAGAGGTCCGGCTCGATGCCGCGCGACAGGCCATCCACCCCGAGCCGTGCGACCAGCGCCACCGCCCGTCCGGCATGGGCAAGATGCGCGGCGGAAATGAATGCGCCGCCGCCCGCCGCCATCTTCATATTCTCCGCAAAGACCTCACGGCCCGGCTGCGGCAGCGATGGCAGGCCGGTGAAAATAAGGTCGCAGTAAATCCGTCCTATGCTGAGGACAGCAGGACGCTTGAAATGTTGCGGTATCATGCGCGGCCCAGGCTCTTCTCGGTCTTCGCATCGAAGAGATAGAGGCAGCCGGCGGGCGCGGAGACGGTGAGCGTGCTGCCCGTCACCGGAATGATCTTGCCGGGCGCGGTGGCGATCACCGAAGTGCCGTCGATATCAAGATGCACCAGCGTTTCCGCGCCGAGCGGCTCGACCGCTGCGACCGTGCCGGTGAGCGAAAGGCCGTTGGCGGCTTGGCCATCCTCTACCTTGAGATCATGGGGACGGACGCCGACGAGAATGTCGCCATCAGCCGCAAGCGCGACGCCCGATCCGCTGCGGCGGCCCGCGATGAGGTTCATCGACGGGCTGCCGATGAAGCGCGCCGTGAACACATCGACCGGATTTTCGTAAAGCTCGGTCGGCGTGCCGGTCTGGAGGATGCTGCCATCGCGCATGACCACGATCCGGTCCGCCATCGTCATGGCTTCGACCTGATCATGGGTCACATAAACGGTCGTCGTCTTGAGGCGCTGGTGGAGGCGCTTGATCTCGATGCGCATTTGCGCGCGCAATTGGGCGTCGAGGTTCGACAGCGGCTCGTCGAAGAGGAAGGCGGAGGGGTTGCGCACCATGGCGCGGCCGATGGCGACGCGCTGGCGCTGGCCGCCGGACAATGCAGCCGGGCGCCGGTCGAGATAGGGCTCGAGGCCGAGCGCCTTGCCGGTTTCCTCGATCCGCTTGTCCTTTTCCGCCTTGGACAGTTTCGATGTGTAAAGCCCGAAACCGATATTCTGGCGCACCGTCATATGCGGATAGATCGCATAATTCTGGAACACCATGGCGATGTTGCGCTGCTTCGGGTCGCGCTCGTTGACGATCTCGCCGCCAATTTTGAGATAGCCACCCGAAATATCTTCGAGGCCGGCGATCATGCGAAGGGTCGTGGATTTGCCGCAGCCCGAGGGACCGACGAAGACGACGAATTCGCCATCCTCGATCTGAAGATCGATCGCCCGGACGGCTTCGACCTTGCCATAGCGCTTGACCAGCTTTTCAAGTTCGATGGTCGCCATCAGCGTGCCTCCACAAGTGCACTGAATTTTTCATTGAGTTCGCGCGCGGCTTCCGCCTCATCCGACGCGTGTTCTACAGCCTGTGCCTTGAAGCGCTCGGCTTCCGCCCGGTGCCGCGCAAGAGCTGCCTCCATCGCGGCAGGCGCAGGGCCGCCGAAACGGTCGCGTACCGCCACGAAATGCTGCGGCGAGACCAGTTCCTCGAATTTTTCGCGTCCGAAGGACGGTTCGCGCCCGGCGGATTCGCGGAAGGCTTCGAGAAACGGCTCGAACCCGTCTTTTCCCAGCCCGCCGCCCATGGCGACGACGGCACGCGCCACCTTTGCAGCGATTTCATGCGCCTGACGGAAAGACAGGCCCTCGATGCGAACCAGCGAGTCCGCCAGTTCCGTGATGGTGATGCAGGAGCGACGGATATTTTCCGCCACCCGCGCCGGATCGATGCGGACCGCACCGATGAAAGCAGCCAGAAGATCGAGAACGCGCCCGGCGGAAGCGAAGGCCTCGTAGCCCATCGCTTGCGTTTCGCCCTCGCTGTCGTTCATATCGGTGAAGGGCGTGTTGTGCATCACATCCAGCACCGTGCGGGCGCGGCCCATGGTCTGGCTCGCCAGATGGCGCATATGCTCGACCGGGACCGGATTGCGCTTCTGGGGCATGATGGAAGAAATCTGCACGAAGGCATGCGGCACGTAGATCTGGCCCACCTCGAAGCTGGTCCAGAACTGGAAGTCCTGGATGAGGCGTCCGAGATGAAGGAACATCAGTTCCAGCGCCGAATAGGTGGAGGTGATGTAATCCACCGCCGCGATGCAGCTATAGGAATTGGGTAGGGGGGCGGCGAAGCCCAGCAGACCGGCGACCCGTGCGCGGTTGATCGGGAAGCCGGAAGTGGTGATCGCCGCCGCCCCCATAGGCGACAGATTGACGATGGCGCGCGCGGCTTCCATCCTCTCCATGTCGCGGATGAGAACTTCGATGGCTGCCGAAAGATAATGGCCGAAGGTCGAAGGCTGGGCCGGCTGGCCGTGCGTATAGGCGACGATCAGTGTCTCCTTCTCCCGTTCGGCGGCGGCAATCATGTTATCCAGCAGATTGCGCGCCTGCGCCATCAGCGTGTCGATGCGGGCCTTCAAGCCAAGCTTGAACAGCGTGTGGTCGATATCGTTGCGCGAGCGCGCCGTATGCAGGCGACCGGCAATATCGGCGCCGATACGCGCCTTCAGTTCCTTTTCGATGAGGAAGAAGAAGTCCTCCACCTCGCCGGTATAGGTGCGTTTCGACGGGTCGATTTCCCGGTCGATGGCTTCGAGCGCGCCTGCGATGGCGGATGCCTGCTCGAGGTCGAGAATGCCGGTTTCGGCCAGCATGACGAGATGCGCGCGGTCGATGCGGCGGAAGCCGTCGACATGGTGGGTCTTGGCGCCGTCGAAAAGCGGGCGGAGCACGGTTTCCTTGTAAACCGGATCGGGGAAGACGCTTTTGTCAGTGAGCCGTGGATCGGGATGGGACATGGTTCAACCCTTGAGGCCTGCGAGCATGACACCGCGCACGATGTAACGCTGGAGAAGAATGAAGACGAGGAGCGTGGGCAGCGTGGCGATGGCCGCGCCCGTCATGATCATTTCCCACTGGATGGACTGCTCGACGGCGAAACTCGAAAGCCCGACCGGCAGCGTATAAAGCTCCGGGCTGGTGGCGACGATCAGCGGCCAGAAGAAGGCGGTCCAGTTGCCGAGGAAGGTGAAGATCGCAAGCGCCGAGAGTGCAGGCGTCACCAGCGGCATCGCCACTTTCCACCAGATCTGGAACTCGTTGAGGCCATCGACGCGGGCCGCTTCCAGGAAGTCGTTCGGAACGCCCTCGAAGAACTGCTTCATCAGGAACGTGCCGAAGGCGGTCATCATGCCGGGGAACATGATGCCCCAATAGCTGTCCAGCCAGCCGAGCTTGCTTGACATCAGATACCAGGGGATGACGAGCATTTCGGTGGGGATCATCAGCGTGGACAGGATGGCGAGAAAGATGAAATAGCGCCCGCGGAAGTGGAATTTCGCCAGCGTGTAGCCGACAAGGCTGTCGAAGAAGACGTTGGACAGCGTGACCACCACGGCGACGATCATCGAATTCAGGAACCAGCGCACGAAACGCCCATCGGCGAGGATGGTGATATAGTTCTGCAGCGTCGGCTCGGCCGGGATCAGGCGCAGATCGTAGACCTGCCCCGCTGTCTTCAGCGAAGTCGAGAACATGAAGGCCAGCGGCGTGATCATGATGAGGCCGCCGATAAAGAGCAGCGTCCATGTCACGATACGGCCGGGCCGCAGGTTCTGGAACGGCAGGGGCTTCATTTGAGCGGGCGCTGTCATTTCTTTTCCCTTAAGATCCAGAGCTGCAACAGCGAAACGCAAAGCAGGATGATGAAGAGAACGACGGTTTGCGCAGCCGCATAGCCCATCGCGTAGGAGGAGAAGGCCGTCTGGTAAATCATCAGCACCAGCGGCTTAGTCGAGCCGAGGGGGCCGCCCGGATCGAGGGTCGTCATGTTGTAGACCTGGTCGAAGATGCGCAGGAAGCCGATGGAGGAGAAGACGACGAGGAAGACGGTGGTAGGCTTCAAGAGCGGAATGGTGATCTTGCGCAGGATCGCCCATTCGCCGAGGCCATCGATGCGGGCGGCTTCGTAGAAGGTGTTGGGAATGGCGCGCAGGCCCGCCATGAAGATGATGATCTGGAAGCCGAGGCCCGCCCAGATGGATGTTGCCATGATCGAATAGAGCGCCTGATCCACCGAGCGCAGAAAGCCCTGTTGCGGCAGGCCGAGCGCGCTCAGGATATTGTTGATGACGCCGATGGGCGCGGGCTGATAGAACCATCGCCACACCCATGCCATGGCCGCAGCCGTGGTGAGGTAGGGCAGGAAATAGAGCGCGCGGATGAGGCCGTGCATGAACCGCACGCGATCCAGAAAATACGCGATCGTAAATGCCAGGACGAGGCTGATCGGCGTGCCCACCAGCAGATAGGTGAAGGTGTTCTTGAACACCTTCCAGAATTCGGGATCGGCGAAAAGTTTCTGGTAATTGGCAAGGCCGATGAATTTCGGCGGGTTCATCAGGTCCCAATCGGTAAAGGAAAGCCAGAAGGCTTCCACCGTCGGATAAAAGCGGATGACCGAATAGAACAGGATCGGCAGGGCGAGGAAGGTCCACACCCAGATCAGCTGTCTTGTGCGCATAGAAAGGCGACCCGTGAGGCGATTGCCCGAAGGTCCGTTCGCCACACCGCCTGTTTCAGCCGTCATTGTCATATTACAAAACCTTTCGGCGACGGAACATGCCGTACCGTAGCAGGCAGGGACAGGCGAAGCGGCCGCCGCCGCTTCGCTTTTGCGTGATCGCCTTACTTGGCCGCGTCGAGCACTTCCTGCTCGGCCTTGGCCGCCTGATCGAGGGATTCCTTAACCGGCTGCTTCTCAAGAATGACGCGGTTGACCATATCGACCGCGATCTGGCGCTGCTTCAGTTCATCGACGAAGCGGGTGGTGTGCGCATATTCGAGACCCTTGAGGAAGGGGCCGAAAATGGGATCGGCAAGGTTTTCTTTGGTCAGCGCGGCGGAGCGGCGGGCGGGCAGTTCACCGGCTTCCTTCAGCCAGATTTCCATGGCTTCCGGCGAGGTGATGTAGTTCAGGAACTTTTTCGCCGCTTCCAGCTTCTCGCCGCTCGTCTTGGCGCTGATGCCATTGGCGAAGTAGCTCGCATAGTTGGAACGCACGCCCTCGGCATTGGCCGGAAGCTCCGTCACGCCCCACTCGAAATCCTTGATGGTGCGGAACGAGGCGAGGCGGAAGGTGCCGTCGACCGTCATGGCAGCCCTGCCGGCGCGGAACGCCGCCTGGCCTTCATCCATGAACTTGACCTCTCCGACCTTATGCTCGGTCTGAAGGCCGGTATAGAAGGCGAGCGCCTTTTCGCCGGCTGCGTCGTCATAGGCGACCTTGCGGTCATTGTCGGTATAAGGCTGGCCGCCGAACTGGCGCACCAGAACCTCGCGCCACCAATGCTGGTCCTGTCCGGGCATATCGAGCGTGATGCCCTCAGCCAGAAGATTGCCGGAAGCATCGCGCTTCGTCGTCTTCTCGGCGGCTTTCACCATTTCATCCAGCGTGTGCGGCGGATTGTTGGGGTCGAGCCCGGCTTCAGCGAACAGCTTCTTGTTATAGAAGAGGCCCAGCGAGCGGACGGCGGTCGGCAGGCCGTAATAGTCATCGCCGCGCTTCATCGCCGAAACGATCGGGAAGAACTCGCTCTCGATCTTGTCGTGCGGGAAAACGTCCTGCGGCAGCGGCTGCAGAATACCGCCGGTCACAAACTTGTCGAGCCAGCCATAAAAAAGCTGCATCACATCCGGGCTTTTGCCCGCCATCTTGGCGGCAATCACGCGCGTCTGATAGTCGTCATAGGGGAAGGTGACCTGCTTGACCTTGATATCGGGATTGTCCTTCTCGAAATTCGCGATGAGCTTGTCCATCGCCTTGACGCGCGATTCGAAGACATATTGCCAATATTCGATTTCAACGGCCTTGGCGGCATTGATCGCAAACGCGCTCAACCCGGCGACCAGACCTGCCAATAACAGCTTACGCATAAAAACCTCCCTTGATGCCCCGCCCAACCGGCTTGCAATGCGGTTGTTGGGTCCGGCCCACAGCGGCGCCAAGCCGCCCGCCAATTCCACCATATGCCGCGCGTCCCCTGCGCAGCGCCCGAAGTTCGCCCCATGCGGGGTTCTCTGCCCGCCTTGAAGCCAGGGCAGCTTTGCCGCCCACCTATACGGTTCAATTTTGCGGGGCTTTTGTCAATAAGATAATTTAGTTGAATTAATATATTGCTGTTAAATTTGTCCGGCGCTATCGATCGCGGCAGACTTGGAGGACGCATGAATCAACACTCGGCAAGCACGCCGCAAGCCGTGACGCTAGGCAAGAATCCTGAGCGAATCCGGGATCATAACCGGCGTGTGGTGCTGGATGTCGTGCGCCGTCACGGGCCGCTGGGCCGCATGCATATTGCCCGCCTGACCCATCTCACGGCACAGGCCATCGCCAATATCGTGGATGAGCTGGTTGCGGAAAATATGCTGATGCAGCTGGGGCGGCTCAAAACCGGGCGAGGGCAGCCGCCGATCCAGTTCGCGGTCAATCCGGACGGTGCGATCACCATCGGCGTGGAGATGGGATCGACGCATATGGTAACCACCGTGCTCGACCTTGCCGGCACGCCGCGCAAGCAGCACGTACGCCCTGTCCACGATGTCAGTCCGGAAAAGCTCTCGGCGCAACTGCGCGCGGAAGTCGACGCGGCAAAGACGGCCTTTCCAGCGCGTCTGCTCGGCATCGGGGTGGTCATGCCCGGTCCGTTCGACATTGAGGGCATGAGTTCGGTCGGCCCCACCACCTTGCCCGGCTGGTCCGGCCTTGATGCGGCGGCGGTCTTGAGCGAGGCCTGCGGCGAGCCGGTCCTCGTGGAGAACGATGCGAACGCAGCAGCGGTGGGCGAGCGTCTGTTCGGGGCCGGCCACGCGGTATCGAATTTTGCCATGATCTATTTCGGCGCGGGTATCGGCCTCGGTATGATCCAGGACGGCGCGCCCTATCGCGGGGCTTTCGGTAATGCGGGCGAAATCGGCCATATCGTCATCACACCGAACGGTAACAGATGTGCCTGCGGCCAGAACGGCTGTCTTGAGACTTATGCCTCCGTCCATGCCCTGCGCGAAAAGCTTCATGCGTCGGGCGTCGCGGATACGGATTTCGCCACGCTTGAAAAACTCCATGCCGCGCGCAATCCCGTCCTGATGGAGTGGCTGCAGGACGCCGCCGATCATCTGGCGCCGATGATTGCGATGATCGAAAACATTCTCGACCCCGAAACCATCATTCTCGGCGGCATATTGCCCGATGCGATCATCGACGATCTGATCCGCAGCATGGGCAGCCTGCCGATCTCGGTTGCCGGGCGCCGCGCCCGCGCCCTGCCGCGGGTGATCCGCGGGCAGACCGGCCAGTATACGGCATCGCTCGGCGCCGCTTCGCTGCCCATGCTGGAGGCGATGACGCCGAAACTGGATACCAACGCGGAAACTTGAAGCAATATCACCCCTCATTGAGCCGGATTTGGCGAATGCCCATATATGGTCGCCAGACCTAACGGAAAATGAGACCCGCATGTCTTCGCAGCGCCACCTGATTGCAGAGCTGGATCAATTGGTTTCGGAAGCGCGCAATCCGAAATCGATGGCGATCGATGTTCTACCCACCGAGGATATTCTGCGGTTGATGAATGCCGAGGATCAACGCGTCCCGGCTGCGGTGGCAAAGGTTATTCCGCAGATCGCCCGCGCTGTGGAGGAAATCGTTTGCGCGTTCCGGCAGGGCGGGCGGCTGATCTATATCGGCGCCGGAACGAGCGCGCGCCTTGGGATTCTGGACGCATCGGAATGCCCGCCCACCTTTTCCGTTCCTGAGGATATGGTGATCGGCATCATAGCCGGGGGGCCGAAGGCGGTCATGCGGGCCGTGGAGGGCGCGGAGGATGATGCCGAGGCGGGACGGCGCGATCTGGAGGCCGTTTCGCTGACATCAAGGGATGTGGTGGTGGGCATCGCCGCCAGCGGACGCACACCCTATGCGGCCGGCGCGCTCGACTATGCCAAATCCATCGGCGCCGTCACCGTGGCGCTCACCTGCAACCCATCCTGCATTCTCGCGGCCATGGCCGATACCGCCATTTGCCCTGTCGTGGGGCCGGAGGTGCTGACTGGTTCCACAAGGCTCAAATCCGGCACGGCCCAGAAGCTCGTGCTCAACATGCTCTCGACCGCCAGCATGATCCGCCTCGGCAAGGTTTATGAGAATCTGATGGTCGATCTGTCGATCAGCAATGAAAAGCTCCACGCCCGCGCCATCCGCATCATCGTCGAAGCCACCGGCTCCCCGCCTGATCTCGCGGAAGCCTGGCTGGCGAGGGCCGGCAACAATGTGAAACTGGCGATCCTGATGCTGCTGACCGGTCTCGATATGGAAGACGCGCAAAAGGCGCTGACAAAAAGCGACGGGTTCCTGCGAACGGCGCTTCAAGCAGCACGTGAATAAATCCGGAAATATGATATTCGGCATTAGGGGCGCCGCTATGGGTGACCCTGTGAGTTCGAACCGAGGAGGGCGGCATGCAGCCGATCTGGGCCGTGGGCTTGATGACGGGAACCGTGCTTGACGGCAATATCGACGTCGCCCTGTTGAAGACCGACGGGGAGACGGTCGAGGCCTTCGGCCTCTATACGCTCGCGCCTTATCCGCAAGATATCCGCGATCTGCTCGAGGAGACGCTCGCTGAGGCCCGCAAATGGAATTTCGATGGCCCCGAACCCGCAATCTTTGCGCAGGCGGAAGAGGCGCTGACCCGCGCGCAGGCGCAAGCCGTGCGGGTATTGGCAGCGGATGCGGGTCTTCGGATGGAGGACATCGGCATTGTCGGCTTCCATGGCCAGACCGTCCTGCACCGCGCGCCGCAGCCGGGGCGGCTGGGCGCCACCCGGCAATTGGGCGACGGGGAGCTGATGGCGCGGCTGCTGGGCGTCAAGGTCGCCTATGATTTCCGCAGCGCCGATGTACGGGCGGGAGGGCAGGGCGCGCCTCTGGTCGCTGTCTACCATTCGGCCCTGCTCAAAGGCGTTTCGCAGGATGGAGCGGCAGCTGTCCTCAATCTCGGCGGCGTGGGGAACATCACCTGGAGCGATGGCAAGGAGACGCTCGTCGCCTTCGACACCGGCCCCGCCAATGCCCCGATCAATGACTGGGTGAAATCGCACGGTCTCGGCGACATGGATCGCGACGGCCGGCTGGCGGCGGCGGGCAAGGTGGATGAGGAACGGCTCGCCCGGCTGCTACAACATCCCTATCTCACCGCCGCCTATCCCAAATCCCTCGACCGCTTCGATTTCGGCGCTGGTATGGCGGAGGGTCTCACCGTTGAGGACGGCGCGGCGACGCTGACGGCGTTTACCGCTTCGGCGGTGGGTAAAGCGCTCGACCTCCTGCCGCAGCGCCCGCAACGGCTGTTCGTCAGCGGCGGCGGACGCCATAACCCGACGCTGATGCGGATGCTTCGCGAGCGGGCCAAGGTGGACGTCTCCCCGGCCGAAGAGCTGGGCTGGCGCGGCGATGCAGTGGAAGCCGAATGCTTCGCCTTCCTCGCCGTGCGCGTGCTGCGCGGCCTGCCGATCAGCTTCCCCACCACAACAGGCGCACCGGAGCCGATGACGGGCGGGCGGCTGGCGGGGTGATACAAGCGCGGGCCGGGACGCTCATATTGCAGCGGAAGATGCTGTTTGGTGGTGGATCTTAGGGCAGATTGTGTTTTGACGGAATCGCGAGGCAACCCCCCTCTGCCCTGCCGGGCATCTCCCCCACAAGGGGGAGATTGGCTGACGCGACGCTCCGAGCTTATTCTGCAACGTTTGCGATTGGTGCCAAGCACTGATGAAGGCTAGTCTTCCCCCTTGTGGGGGAGATGCCCGGCAGGGCAGAGGGGGGTACTCTGCCGCCAACGCTCCCGTCTAAACACTAAATACACTGACAACGAAAACCACGCCGGTGCCGGAGATTTGCAAGGATTCGTCCCTTGCGTCTTCGATAAGAAGGCTATCAAGCGGGCCTAGCTGTAGCGTCTTTCCACCACCCTCCACATGGAGGGTTCCGCGATGGCACAGAATCAGAGCCGGCGTGCCTGTCACTCGTATGGTGGTTCCATGCTCGACATGCACACGCCGCACCGCATGTGTAAGACCGCCGCGTCTTGTCATGACGTTGAGATCGGTAATCGGGCCGTCTATCAGCCGGGCCTCTGCCGCGACATCGGCTGGAAAGAGCAGCGGTTCCGACCCGATATCGAGCCGAACCGGCGCTTGCCCGTCCAACGCAAGCGCGATGCCATTGCCTTCGAGGACACACAGCGTGCGGTCGATTTCGGGGAAGATGGAAAAGGGGCCGTCACCGGCCACCTTCGCCATGCTGATCCGCCAATCGAAGTCCGATAACCCCGCGTCGGGCGGAAAGACGGCGATCTCCACCGTCTCTCCCCCGCCATTCTTCCAGGGCATGCGGCGGTAATCCGCTGCGCGCAGAAGCGTGACGCTCATCAGCCGAGCCACCCTTTGGAGGCCGCCCAGAAAGCGACCGGAGCCGTCAGCAGGATGCTGAGCGCGGTGCGGATATACCAGATCACGATCAGGTCGCGGAACCGCAGCGGGATCGAGGTCGCCAGCATGCAGGGGATCGAAGCCGAAAGGAACAGCACCTGGCTGACGGAAACCACCGCCGCGACGAATTTCAGCACCGGGTCCGCGTCTTTCAGCAGAATGGCCGGCAGGAACATTTCGGCAAGGCCCGAGGCGAGCGCCCTTGCCGCCTGCATCGGTTCGGCAAGCTGTGCGATCCAGGTGAAAGGATAGAGCGCGAAGCCGGGAATGTCGAAGATGGGCGTATATTTGGCGGCGAGGAGCCCCAGAAGACCGACTGCCATGATGCTGGGCAGGATCATCGAGGCCATGCGTAAGGAGTCGAGGAAGGTCGCGCCGAGCAGGGAGAAAAGGCCGGGGGCTTTCTGGGCCTGTTCGATACCGGCATCGATTGCCGTCGCGATGCGGCCCTTGCCCTCGGGCAGCGGCATGTCACGGTCGGCGGGGTGGTCCATCTTGCTCAGCGGCCAGAGGCGCGCGACGATGGCCGAGACGATGAAGGTGACGACGAAGGTCGTCCAGAAATAGAGGTTCCACGCGCCCATCAGGCCGAGCGTCTTGGCGACGATGATCATGAATGTCGCGGAGACGGTGGAAAAGCCGGTGGCGACGATTGCCGCTTCGCGCGCGGTATATTTGCCCTCCTTATAGACCCGGTCGGTGATGAGAAGCGCCAGCGAATAGCTGCCGACAAAGGACGCGACGGCGTCGATGGCCGACCAGCCGGGCGTGCGCCAAAGCGGGCGCATGATAGGCTGGACGATAACGCCGGTGAGTTCCAAAAGGCCGTAGCCGATGAGGAAGGCCAGCGCCAGCCCGCCGATGGGCACGATGAGGCCGACGGAAAGCACCAGTTTGTCGAACAGGAAGGGCAGCATGTCGGGCGTGAAAATAGCCGCCGGACCGACGCCCGCCAGATACATGCCGGTGAGGACAAGGCCGAGGACGCGCAGCAGCGAGAAGATCGTTTCGGTGACGTTCTTGTTCCATGTGCCGCGAATGAAGGGCGCAATCGCGCCATAGGCGATGAGCGCGGTCACGAAGACCAGCGCCAGAGGCCGCAGATTGGTGGCGATTGCAGTTGCGGCATGGTCGAGCAGGATGGTCGATTTGCCGCCGATGGTGACGGGCACGAAGAAGAAGAAAATGCCGATGAAGCTGTAGAGGATCAGCTTCACGGCGGCTGCGCCGCGTGAGCCGTTATGGGTGAGCACCGAGTCTGTCATTGCAGGTTCCCCTTGGTTTCTTGATTTAAATGCAGACGAGGCGGCCTTTTGAGCCGCCTCGTGGAATTGCTTAATTTCCCAGAATGCCGGGAAGACGCAGGCCTTTTTCCTTGGCGCATTCGATGGCGATGTCGTAGCCCGCATCGGCGTGGCGCATGACGCCGGTGGCGGGGTCGTTCCACAGCACCCGCTCGATGCGCTGCGCCGCGTCATCCGTGCCGTCGCAGCAAATGACCATGCCCGAATGCTGGGAGAAGCCCATGCCGACACCGCCGCCATGGTGCAGCGACACCCAGGTCGCGCCGGAAGCGGTGTTGAGAAGGGCGTTGAGCAAAGGCCAGTCGGAAACGGCGTCGGAGCCGTCCTTCATCGCTTCCGTTTCGCGGTTGGGCGAGGCGACGGAGCCGGAATCGAGATGGTCGCGGCCGATAACGATGGGGGCCTTGAGCTCGCCATTCTTCACCATCTCGTTGAAGGCGAGGCCGAGCTTGTGACGGTCGCCAAGGCCGACCCAGCAGATACGGGCGGGCAGGCCCTGGAAGGCGATGCGCTCCTTCGCCATGTCGAGCCAATTGTGCAGGTGCTTGTTGTCGGGCAGCAGCTCCTTCACCTTGGCGTCGGTCTTGTAGATATCCTCGGGGTCGCCGGAAAGCGCGGCCCAGCGGAACGGGCCGATGCCGCGGCAGAAGAGCGGACGGATATAGGCCGGCACGAAGCCGGGGAAGGCGAAGGCATTTTCCAGCCCCTCATCCTTGGCGACCTGGCGGATATTGTTGCCATAGTCGAGCGTCGGGATGCCCTGATCCCAGAACGCCAGCATCGCCTCGACATGCTCGCGCATGGAGGCGCGGGCAGCTTTCTCAACGGCTTTCGGGTCGCTTTCGCGCTTCTGGCGCCATTCGGCCAGCGTCCAGCCCTTGGGCAGGTAGCCGTTGATGGGGTCATGCGCCGAGGTCTGGTCGGTGACGATATCGGGACGGACGCCGCGGCGCGCCAGCTCCGGCAGCACTTCCGCCGCATTGCCGAGAAGGCCGACGGACTTGGCTTCGCCCGCCTTGGTCCAGCGGTCGATCATTTCAAGCGCCTCGTCGAGCGTCGTCGCCTTGGCGTCGAGATAGCGGGTGCGCAGGCGAAAATCGATGCGGGTCTCGTCGCATTCCACCGCGAGGCAGCACGCCCCCGCCATGACGGCGGCGAGAGGCTGCGCGCCGCCCATGCCGCCGAGGCCGCCGGTCAGGATCCACTTCCCCTTGAGGTCGCCGCCATAATGCTGGCGACCGGCCTCGACGAAAGTCTCGTAGGTGCCCTGAACGATGCCCTGCGTACCGATATAGATCCACGAGCCGGCGGTCATCTGGCCATACATGGCGAGACCTTTTTTATCGAGCTCGTTGAAATGGTCCCATGTGGCCCAATGCGGCACCAGATTGGAGTTGGCGATGAGGACGCGCGGGGCGTTCGCGTGAGTCTTGAACACGCCGACCGGCTTGCCGGATTGCACCAGCAGCGTCTCGTCCTCTTCGAGCGTCTTTAGCGTCGCGACGATGCGGTCGAAATCGTCCCAGGTGCGGGCGGCGCGGCCGATGCCGCCATAGACCACCAGCTCATTGGGGTTTTCCGCGACGTCGGGGTCGAGATTGTTCATCAGCATGCGCAGCGGCGCTTCGGTCAGCCAGCTCTTGGCGTTGAGCTCGGTTCCGCGCGGCGCCCGGATTTCGCGGATGTTGTGGCGTGGGTTGGTCATGGAGTTCCCTCTTTAAGAGTTCAATGTCGGCGCGATCTCTTCGATGCGCTGGAGAATGGCTTTCAGATGGGCGCGCAGCTTTTCAGCCTTGGCCGCGTCATAGGCGAAGGGCGGCGTCTCGGAAGCGAGGTGAGTGGATTGAGCCAGTTCCATCTGGATGGCGTGGACGCCTGTTTCCGGCTTGCCGTAATGGCGGGTGGTCCAGCCGCCCTTGAAACGGCCGTTGAGGATGGAGGTATAGCCTCCCGCCGCTCCGGCGATGTCCTTTACAGCCGCCTCGATTTCGGGCGCGCAGGTTTTGCCATTGTCGGTGCCGATGTTGAAATCCGGCAGCTTGCCCTCGAAGAGGAAGGGGATATGCGAGCGGATCGAGTGGCAGTCATAGAGAATGGCGATGCCATGGATCGCCTTGACCCGCTCGATCTCTGCGGCGAGAGCGGCATGGTAGGGCGCATGGAAGGCGGCAAGCCGCGCCTTGATGTCCGCCTCATCGGGAGCCTGTCCCTCCAGCCAGATCGGCTCGCCGTCGAAATCCGTTTCGGGGACGAGGCCGGTGGTGTTCTGGCCGGGATAGAGGCTCACGCCCGAGGGATCGCGGTTGGCGTCGATCACATAACGGTGGAAGGTGGCGCGTACCGTGGTCGCATCCGGTAGCAGGTCTTCATAGAGCTTGTGAATGTGCCAGTCGGTATCGGCGAGGAGACGGCCATTGGCATTGAGCCTCTCCCATATCTCTCGTGGCACTTCGGTTCCCGTATGGGGAAAGCCGAGAATGACGGGCGATTGGCCCTGTTTGACCTCGAATACGGGCATATCAATTGTCCAATGCGGGGAGAATACCTGATGAAACCGAGCTATTCAGCGCGCCGGTGGCCACGAGACCGGCCGCGGCCTTCAGATCGTCAGCCATGTAGCGATCGATTTCGAGCTCCGGCACGGCGGCGCGGATGACGGCATAGGCTTTCAGAAGCTCCGGGCTGGTCTTGAGCGGCCGGCGGAAATCGAGCCCCTGCGCCGCGGTCAGCGCCTCGATGCCGATGATGGAGAAAAGGTTCTCCGTCATTTGCAACAGGCGGCGCGCGCCGTGGCAGGCCATGGAGACATGGTCTTCCTGATTGGCTGAGGTCGGCGTGGAATCGACCGAAGCCGGGTGCGACATCTGCTTGTTTTCGCTCATCAAGGCGGCGGAGGTGACTTCGGCAATCATCATCCCCGAATTGAGACCCGGCTTCTTGGCGAGAAAGGCGGGGAGGCCGAAGCTCAAGGCCGGATCGACCAGCAGGGCGATGCGGCGCTGGGAAATTGCGCCGATCTCGCAGATGGCGATGGCAATCTGGTCGGCGGCGAAAGCCACCGGCTCGGCGTGGAAATTGCCGCCCGAGATGACCGAGCCGTCGCTGACCACGAGCGGATTGTCGGTTACGGCGTTGGCCTCGATCTCCAGCGTGCGCGCGGCCATGCGCAACAGATCGAGACAGGCGCCGTCCACTTGCGGCTGGCAGCGGATGCAATAGGGGTCCTGCACACGCTCATCGCCTTCGAGATGGCTCTGGCGGATTTCCGAGCCTTCGAGCAGAGTGCGCAGCGCATAGGCGGTGTCCATCTGCCCCTTGTGGCCGCGTAGCGTATGGATTTCTGGATGGAACGGTGCGGAGGAGCCCATTGCGGCATCAGTGGAAAGTGCGCCCGATATGAGAGCGCTTTGTGCCGCGCGATGCGCCCGGAATAGGCCGGCAAGCGCCAAGGCGGTGGAAACCTGCGTGCCGTTGATGAGGGCGAGGCCTTCCTTGGCGGCGAGAACGACGGGTTTCAGCCCGGCTCGCGACAGGGCCTCTTTCGCGGGAAGCCGTTCGCCTCGATAGAAGGCTTCGCCTTCGCCGATCATCACGGCGGCCAGATGCGCGAGCGGGGCGAGGTCGCCCGATGCGCCGACAGAGCCTTTTTCCGGTATGACGGGAATGACGCCATTCTCCAGCATATCTTCAATGAGCCGGATGAGTTCCAGCCTTACGCCGGAAGCGCCGCGCCCGAGCGATATCAGCTTCAGCGCCATGATCAGTCGGACGATTTCTTCCGAAAAGGGTGCTCCGACGCCGCAGCAATGCGACAGGATCAAATTGCGCTGGAGCGTCGCGACATCCTGCGGCTCGATGCGGATGCTCGCCAGCTTGCCGAAGCCGGTGTTGACGCCATAGACCGGCCGGTCTCCATCGGCGATTTCGGCGATACGCGCCGCTGCCTTTTCGATTGCCGGATGGAAGGCGGGATCGATCCGGACCGGTGCGCCGGTCCAGTAAATGGTCTCAAGCGTGCTGAGCGGTACGGCGCCGGGTTTAAGAGTGATCATTTTCCTCTCCATACGCGCCGGTGCAGCGGATTGAAGCCCATGCGGTAAACGAGTTCCGCGGGCCGCTCGATATCCCAGATGGCGAGATCGGCCCATTTGCCGGCTTCGAGCGTTCCGGTTTCAGGCAGAATGCCAAGGGCGCGGGCGGCTTCGCGCGTCACCCCGGCGATGCATTCATCGACGGTCAGGCGGAACAATGTCGCGCTCATATTCATGGTGAGAAGCAGCGAGGTCAGCGGCGAGGTGCCGGGATTGCAATCGGTGGCGATGGCGATCTTCACGCCAGCCTGACGCAAGGCCTCGACGGGCGGCAACTGCTTCTCGCGGATGAAGTAAAACGCGCCGGGCAGCAGCACCGCGACGGTCCCGGCCTTCGCCATCGCGGCGATGCCTTCTTCGTCAGTATATTCCATATGATCGACGGAGAGCGCGCCGAACTCGGCGGCAAGCTTCGCCCCATGCAGGTTGGAAAGCTGATCGGCGTGGAGCTTGACCGGAAGGCCATGTTTTTCAGCAGCGCGGAAAACCTGCGTGATTTGCTCCGGCGAAAAGGCGATGCCCTCGCAGAACCCATCCACCGCATCGGCCAGCCCTTCCGCCGCGATTGCCGGGAGCATTTCGTTCACGACACGGTCGATATAGGCCTGCTTGTCGCCGCTCGCTTCCGGCGGCAGGGCATGCGCGCCGAGAAAGGTCGTGCATATAGAAACAGGGCGTTCGCGGCCCAGTTGCTGCGCCACTTTCAGCGATTTGCGCTCGTTTTCCAAATCAAGCCCGTAGCCGGATTTGACTTCAATCGTGGTAACGCCCTCGGCGATCAACGCATCGAGGCGGGGCAGCGTCTCGCGCAGCAAATCGTCTTCGCTGGCGGCGCGGAGCGCCTTGACCGAGGAGACGATGCCGCCGCCTGCCTTCGCCACTTCCTCATAAGTCGCGCCGGCAAGCCGCATTTCGAACTCATGCGCCCGGTTTCCGGCATGAACCAGATGGGTGTGACAGTCGATCAGGCCGGGGGTGACCCAGCGGCCTTCGAGATCGACAATTTCCGACCGCCCCAAGGCGGAGAGAGGCAGGTCGCTTTCCGCTCCGGCAAAGGTGATGCGGCCATTTTCGGCCACCAATGCGCCTTTTTCGACGACGCCGAGGCCTTCGCTGCCTTCCGCCAATGTCGCCAGCCGCGTGTTGCGAAAGACGGTGGGGCGGCTTTCACCCGGCGATCCCGCTTCCGAAAAAAAGTTCCCGCTCATCAGCTTTACGCCTTTCTTTGTTGGCGATAATGTATATACATAATGTAGAGGGTGACAAGATAAATTTCGGCCCCTCGCGAAAATGGGAAGGATGGCATGAGCACAATTCATGCAAGTAAGGCGCTGCTGCCTGAGGGCTGGCAGACGAATGTGCGGTTGACGATTGACGCAGGCCGCATCGCACGTATCGAGACCGGCGTCGCGCCGGAGCCCGATGACGAGCGCCACGAAATTCTCATTCCCGCTATGCCGAATCTTCACAGCCATGCCTTCCAGCGGGCGATGGCGGGGCTTGCCGAGATGCGCGGCCCGGCCAATGACAGCTTCTGGAGCTGGCGCAATGTGATGTACAAATTCGCGCTGTCGATGACGCCGGAACATGTCGAAGCCGTCGCCGCTCAGCTCTATATGGAAATGCTGGAGGCGGGTTTTGCCCGCGTAGGCGAGTTTCACTATCTGCATCATGACAAGGACGGGCGGCCTTATGCCGATATCGCGGAAATGGCCGGGCGGATCGGCGCGGCCAGCGAGACGGCGGGGATCGGGCTGACGCTGCTGCCGGTGTTCTATGCCCATTCCGGTTTCGGCGGCGCCGCGCCCATTGAAGGCCAGCGGCGGTTCATCAATTCACTCGACAGTTTCGAAAAGCTGATGGAAGGGTGCCGGGCGATCACGGGTCGCATCGAAGGAGCCAATCTTGGGGTCGCTCCGCACAGCCTGAGAGCGGTCACACCGGATGAGCTGGCGCAAGTTGTGCCGATGGCTGGCGAGGGGCCGGTTCACATCCATATCGCCGAACAGGTGAAGGAAGTGGAGGACTGCATCGCCTGGTCCGGCACGCGGCCGGTCGAATGGCTGCTGGACAATGCTCCCGTCGATGGACGCTGGTGTCTCATCCATGCGACGCATATGACGGATGACGAAACGCGCCGGATGGCCGCAAGCGGCGCGGTCGCGGGGCTCTGCCCGATCACCGAGGCCAATCTCGGCGACGGCACGTTTAACGCGCCGCTCTTCCTTGAGACAAGCGGGCGTTTCGGCATCGGCTCGGATTCCAATGTGCTGATCTCGGTGCCGCAGGAACTGCGCCAGCTCGAATATTCGCAGCGTCTCGCGCTTCGCGCCCGCAATGTGGTGGCGGCATCGGGAGGTTCGACGGGGCGAAGGCTTTTCGATGAAGCGCTTGCGGGCGGCGGCGCGGCGCTCGCCGCATCGGGGGGGCTCGCGGAAGGCAACTATGCCGACATGGTTTCCCTTGATTTGGGCGCGGTTCCCTATCTCACACGCGACCAGATCCTGGACCACTGGGTCTTCGCCGGCGGGGTCAAGGTCGACTGCGTCTGGGCGCTGGGCCGCAAGCAGGTAGAAGGCGGACGCCATCAAAAGCGGGAGGTTATCAACAGGCGCTTTCTGGCGGCGATGGGCGAATTGCTCGCGGGCTGATAAGGGAAACTCATTTCATGGAACGGCATATCCAACCGGAGCGTGACAATGAGCCAAAGCAGGGATACGACCTTGCATCAGCGTATCCTCGCCGAGATCGAGGGCCGCATCGTCTCGGGCGAATGGCAGCCGGGTTACCGCATCCCGTTCGAGGTGGATCTGGCGGAGCAATATGGCTGCTCACGCATGACCGTCAACAAGGTGCTGACCCAACTGGCAAAAGCCGGACTGATCGAGCGCCGCAGGAAATCCGGCAGCTTCGTCAAACAGCCGCAGGCGCAATCGGCGATCCTCGAAATCCACGACATCAAGGTCGAGGTGCAGTCACTGAAGCTCGACTATTCCTTTTCGCGATTGAAAAGGACGCCCCGCAAAGCCAATGCGGAGGACAGGGCGCTCCTGGATTTGCCCGCCGGCGCGCAGGTTCTCGAAGTGGTCTGCGCGCACTATGGCGGCAACCGGCGCTTCTGCCTGGAGGAACGGCTGATCAATCTCGGCACCGTGCCGGAGGCGGCGAGCGAGGAGTTCAACCGGATAGCGCCCGGCCCGTGGCTGGTGGACCGGGTGCCGTGGAGCACCGCGGAACACAAAATTCACGCGGTTTCCGCCAGCCACCGCGTCGCCGCGATACTGGATATACCAAAGCATACGGCCTGCCTTGTCGTCGAGCGCCGCACCTGGAGCGGCGCGGGGCCGGTGACGCATGTGCGCTTCACCTATCCCGGCGACCGGCACGCGCTGGTGGCGCGTTTTACGCCCGCATCGCAATGAGCCAAAGGCGGAAAGGTCAGATTTAAGGCAAATTTGCCTTATGCAAAAGAATTGGGCAGCAGCCTTGCGGAACGCGCAATCTGCCCTATGCTACCCCGGACACGGGCAAACCGGCGAAGACCGGCAAACAAAACGGCCACAGGCCAGACCGACTCCAGAGGAGCCATCGCTTATGAAACTTGCGTCAATTCTTCTTTCCGGTGCGCTTGCACTCACCGCTTTCGCCGGCCCGGCCATGGCGAAGGAGTGGAAGACCGTCACCATCACCCTCGAAGGCGCTTATGCGCCGTGGAACCTGACCAATGCCGACGGTACGCTCGGCGGCTTCGAGCCGGAACTGGCCAAGGTGCTGTGCGAACGCGCCAAGCTGGACTGCAAGCTCGTGGCCTCCGACTGGGACGGCATGATCCCGGCGCTCAATGCCGGCAAGTTCGATGTGATCATGGATGCGCTTTCCATCACCGAGGAGCGCAAGAAGGTCATCGACTTCACCATTCCCTATGCCGCGACGCCCGCCGCCTTCGCCACCGCCAAGGATAGCCCGCTCGCCAATGCCGCCGGAACGGGAACCGAGATCGTCATGAAGCCCGGCGAGACCGGCGTGAAGGATGTCGAGGCGCTGAAGGAGGCCTTCAAGGGCAAGACCATCGGCATCCAGGCATCCACCGTCTATGCCAAGTTCATCTATGACAATTTCGGCGATATCGCCACGATCCGCGAATACAAGACCGCTGGCGACCGCGACCTCGACCTGCAAACCGGCCGCATCGATCTCGCCTTCGACGACGCCACCGTTCTGGAACATGCCTTTGAGAAGGCGCCCGATACGCTTGCCTTTACCGGCCCAAAGATTGCCGGTCCGATCTGGGGCCCCGGCGAAGGCCTCGGCATCCGCAAGGCCGATACGGATCTGCGCGACAAATTCAACGTTGCGATCCAGTCGGCACTGGATGACGGCACGGTGAAGAAGCTGTCGGAGAAGTGGTTCAAGATGGATATTTCGCCGAAGAAATGAGGTTAGCGCCCTCCCTCCCCCTTGCGGGGAGGGTGGCCCGAAGGGTCGGGTGGGGGTGGTGACGCTTGCACCTCCGCTGAAGACCGTGGCGCAACGTCACCACCCCCATCCGCCCGCTAACGCGGGCACCTTCCCCGCAAGGGGGAAGGAGGGGTGCTGCGATAAGGAACCAACACGATGGCAACCTTGCAACTTCTCGGTTTCGGCCCGACCGGATGGGGCGCGATGCTTCTGGCAGGCACGCTGATGACGCTTGCCGTCACCGCAACCGCGCTTGCCATCGGCGCGGTGCTGGGCGCGATGGTCGCTTGGGCGAAGCTTTCCGGCAATATGCTCCTCGCGGTGCTCGGAAACATCTACACCACCGTCTTCCGCGGCGTGCCGGAACTTCTGATCATCTATCTCATCTATTTCGGCGGCTCATCGGCGGTGACGGCCATCGGCCAATCCATGGGTTATGAAGGCTTTCTCGGCCTGCCATCCTTCGCCGCCGGGGCGCTCGCGGTCGGGATTATCTCCGGCGCCTATCAGGCGGAGGTCTACCGTGGCGCCTATCTCGCCATCGCCAAAGGCGAAATCGAGGCGGCGCTCGCAATCGGGATGCATCGCGGCTTGCGCTTTCGCCGCATCATCATTCCTCAGGTGCTACGCTACGCCATTCCCGGCCTCGGCAATGTCTGGCAGCTGAGCCTTAAGGATTCGGCGCTGATCTCCGTGACCGGCCTTGCCGAACTGATGCGTACGTCCCAGGTGGCCGCCGGCTCGACGCGGCAATATTTCCTGTTCTTCATCGCGGGCGGCTGCCTTTATCTCATTCTGACCAGCCTTTCCGACCGGGTGTTCAACGGCGCGGAACGGCGGGCAAACCGCAGCATGCCGGCGTCCGGCATGGGCAAGGTGTGAGGACCGGCCATGGATATCGCCTTCCTCACGCAAACCATGGTCACGCTCATCAAGGCCGTGCCGGTGACGCTGCTTCTGTTCTTCCTGTCGATCTTTTTCGGCGGCCTGCTGGCGCTTGTCATCGTCTGGATGCGCGTTTCCGGCAATCCGATCCTGTCGGGTGTCGCCAAGGGCTACATTTTCGTCTTTCGCGGCTCGCCGCTGCTGATCCAGATGTTCCTCGTCTTCTACGGGCTCGGCCAGTTCGGGTTCATCCGCTACTCATTCCTGTGGCCCGCCTTGCGCGAGCCGGTCGTCTGCGCGGTGCTTTCGCTTTCGCTCTGCACGGCGGGCTATACGGCGGAGATCTTCCGGGGCGGCATCCGCGCGGTCTCGCCGCGAGAGATCGAGGCGGCGCGCTCCATCGGCATGTCGGGCTTCCTGCTGGTGCGGCGCATCATTGCGCCCATCGCCTTGCGCCACGCGCTACCGGCCTATTCCACCGAGATCGTGCTGATGATGAAATCGACGGCGCTCGCCAGCCTCGTCACCGTTTGGGAAGTGACCGGCGTGGCGCAGCGGCTGATCTCGCAAACCTATCGCACGATGGAAGTATTTCTGTGCGCGGCGATCATCTATCTCGTCCTCAATTTCATCATTCTGCAGGCGATGAGCCTTCTCGAATACCGGCTTTCCCGTCATCGCCGCGCCGCCCCGGCGCTCAAGGCCCAAGGATAACATCGATGTCAGGCGCTACCCGACTTGTCGTTCGCAATATCCGCAAGAGCTTCGGCGCGCATGAGGTGCTGAAGGGCATTTCGCTCGAGGCGCAAGATGGCGACGTGATCTCGCTGCTCGGCGCTTCGGGCTCCGGCAAATCCACCTTCCTGCGCTGCATCAACCTTCTGGAAACCGCCAGTCAGGGCCAAGTTTTCGTCGATGGCGAGGAAATCCGCATGATCGAGAAGGGCGGCAAGCGCTATCCGGCGAGCCAGAAGCAGGTGGACCATATCCGCGCCGAGCTCGGCATGGTGTTCCAGACCTTCAACCTCTGGTCCCATATGACCATCCTGCAGAATATTATCGAAGGCCCGGTCCATGTGCTGAAGCGCCCGCGCGCCGAATGCGTAGCGGAAGCCGAGGCGCTGCTTGAAAAGGTGGGCATTGCCGACAAGCGCCACGCCTATCCGGCCCATCTCTCGGGCGGCCAGCAGCAGCGCGCCGCCATCGCCCGGGCGCTCGCCATGAAGCCGAAGGTGATGCTGTTCGACGAGCCGACCTCGGCCCTCGACCCGGAACTCGTCGGCGAAGTGCTGCGCGTCATGCGGGCGCTGGCGGAGGAGGGCATGACAATGCTGGTCGTGACGCATGAGATGAGCTTTGCCCGTAACGTCTCGAACCGCGTGGTCTTCATGAAAGAGGGCCTGATCGAAAGCAGCGGCGCACCGGATGAAATGTTCGGGGGAGGCGCTTCCCCGGCTTTCCGGCAGTTCATTGGCCATTTCGGAAATCCGCAATGACCGTCTCCATCGAAAGCGCACTGACCTGGCGCGATGTGGCCCGCGTCGGCGAAGGCGAGACGCTGGCCTTGTCCGACGCCGCCTGGGAACGGGTGTCGTATGCGAGCCGCATCGTCGCGCGGATTGTCGAGACAGGGGTTCGCGCTTACGGCGTCAACACTGGCGTCGGCGCGCTCTCGGACACCGTGGTTGACCGAACCGCACAGGCCCGGCTGTCGCGCAATATCGTGCTCAGCCACGCTTGTGGCGTGGGCGAATTGCTGGCGCCCCGCGAGGTTCGCGCCATCATCGCCGCGCAAGTCAATAATTTCGCACATGGTCATTCCGGTGTGCGACCGGAAATCGTCCGCCATCTGCTGGCCCTTATCGAGAGTGACTGCATTCCCGACGTGCCCTCGAAAGGCTCGGCGGGATATCTCACTCATAATGCGCATATCGCCCTAGTGTTGATCGGGGAGGGGAGCGCGGTTGTGCGGGGCAAGCGTCTCGCCGGAGGGGATGCGCTGCCAGCCATAGGACTTGAACCCTTAGTGCTCGGAGCCAAGGAGGGTCTCAGCCTCGTCAACGGCACGGCCTGCGCCACCGGTCTCTCCGCCGTCGCGCTCGCCCGCGTTGAGCATCTGCTCGACTGGCTCGATGCGATTGCCGCGCTGACGCTGGAAGCGGCGGGCTGTCAGATCGCCGCCTTTGACGAGGCCGTGCTGGCGCTACGGCCATCGGCGGGGATTGCACAGGTCGGCGCGTCCCTCCGTGCCCGTCTCTCGGGAAGCGGTCTCATCGCAGCAGCCGAGGGAAGGCGGACGCAGGATGCGCTGAGCTTGCGTTCTGTCTCGCACGCGCATGGGGCAGCGCGCGATGTCTTCGACAATTCCGCCCGTATCGTCGATCAGGAGCTTGCCTCCGTCACCGATAATCCCACCGTTTCCGGCACACCGGACAACCCCATCGTATCGTCGCAGGCCCATGCGGTCGCCCCGGCGCTCGGGCAGGCGGCGGACAGCCTCGCCATCGCCATTGCGCAGGTTTCGGCCATGAGCGAGCGGCGCATGGACCGGCTCGTCAATCCGCTTGTCAGCGGTCTGCCGCCCTTTCTCGCCAGCGATGCGGGCAGTCATTCGGGCTTCATGATCGCGCAATACACCGCCGCCGCGCTCGCCAACGAGAACCGGCGGCTCGCCGCGCCCGCCTCGACCGATGGCGGCCTGACCTCCGGTCTGCAGGAGGATTTCCTCGCGCACCCGACGGCGGCGGCGAACAAGCTGCTCTCGGTCCTCGACAATGCCGAATATATTGTCGCAATCGAGCTGATGGCGGCGGCGCAAGCCCATGATTTCCTCGCGGGGACGGCGGCTCGCGCACCCGGCACCGAGGCGATCCACAGGCTTGTGCGAAACCATGTTTCCCATTACGCCGACGACCGGCCGCTCCATGGCGATATAGAGTCGCTGCGGCGCCTGATCCGCGATACTGCGCCGCCCGCCTTTGGTTGAAAGGACCATCATGACCACTCAATACGACGTTGCGGTTATCGGTCTTGGCGCCATGGGAAGCGCGGCGCTTTCCTATCTTTCGGCGCGCGGGGTCAGGGCCATCGGCATCGAGGCCTTTCATCCCGCCCATGCCTTGAGCTCCTCGCACGGCGACAGCCGCCTCATCCGCCTCGGCTATTTCGAGGACCCTTCCTATGTACCGCTGCTGAAGCGCGCCTATCGCAACTGGCGGGCGCTGGAAGGGCGGCTTCGAGCCGATATCCTGACTGAAACCGGTGTGCTCCAGATCGGCAAGCCGGATAGCAAGATCGTCGCGGGCACGCGCGCTTCCTGTCATCTGCATGGTCTGGCGCATGAGGTGCTGGACCCCGCGGAAATGGCGATACGCTTTCCTGCCTTCCAGCTCGATCCCGATGAAATCGCCATTTTCGATCCGCGTGGCGGTTACTTACGCCCGGAAGCGGCCATTGCCGGTTATCTGAAACTGGCGGCGCAAGACGGTGCGGTGCTCCATTTTGGCGAGAAAATCACCGCAATCGAGCCCGACGATACCGGCGTCACCGTGGTTTCCGCCAATGCGCGCTACCGGGCGAAGAAGATCATCGTCTCGACCGGCGCGTGGATATCCGAGCTGGTGCCAGCTCTGGCGAAACATGCTCAGCCGATCCGGCAAGTGGTCGCCTGGTATCAGCCGCGCGACGGCTTCGTGACCCGGCCCGAGCGCATGCCCTGCTTTTTGCGCGACGAGGGGGAGGGCGGCTCCTATTTCGGCTTCCCCGCTATCGGCGCCGATGGCGTCAAGGTCGGGCGTCACGCGCATTTCCTTGAACCAATCAATCCGAATGAGCCGAACCCGCCCGTCAATCAAAGGGATACCGCTCTTCTCGACGGCTTTATCGGCAAACGCCTGCCCGCCGCGGCTGGCCTGCGCGTCAACGCGGTCACCTGCCGCTATACGATGCTGCCAAGCGAGGATTTCCTGATCGATCTCCTGCCGGGCGATCCCCGTATCGTCGTCGCATCGCCCTGTTCGGGCCACGGCTTCAAGTTTACGAGCGTCGTCGGCGAAATTCTTGCCGACCTCGCGCTCGACGGCGGCACGGCGCTGCCGGTCTCGGCCTTGTCCTTTGCCGCGATGGACGCATTCGTGGCGAAGCGGGCGGCGATTGCATAGTGCAAATTGTGTTTTAGACGGCGACACGGGCGAATCATCCCGGAAACGGGATGTTTGGCTTTTTCGTGGTTTTCGTCGCGGCAACAAATTCCGCAGCTAATTCATGTGGCGGATTGTCGCATTAACTCCCGTTGGCGCATAGACGGATTTCGCGGGGTAGGTAAGTTTTGCCGTGTAATTGTCCGCTTCGCGCGCCCCGACGGCCCGCGGTCCCTTCCCATGCGGAAAGCGCCGGTTTCCTCGCACATTATAGGGTATCCGTTCGCCCCTGTTGCTGCATCGCAACATGCCCCGATAAGTTGAATTTGACATTTATTTTACACAAATACGACACGTCGATTGTTCAACAACACTCTATTTACCGATGGGTAAGGAATTTTATTAGCGCTCAACAGGCGGCGGCCAATATAGCCGCGAAATTCTTGTTCTCCACCTTTTTCCCCGATGGGGCCCAGTGCCTGCGGCTCAAATATTATGTCCCTCTTATACAATCAGTGCGGGTTGACACTACGTACCCGGCGTTGGTAGGCGAGTCATGCCTTGTAATGGGGGCCTTCATGGTGAATGCCATGTTGTCGTAGTGGCTGAACAAGTCATCTACGCGTGCGGTTTGGTATCGTCTCGCGTCTAAAAAGACGTTTGAGAAGTATACGATACGGGACAACCCTCTTCCCCATCCATTTTTGCTTGTCCTCGAACGCGTGACGTCTTCGACGTGCGCGAACGGCCCTGTATGTCTGCAAAGGATAGAGAATTGAACACGTACGGTCTCGTTTCTCATAAGAAGAATATCTCGGCGCTGATGGCTGGAGTTGCGGTCATGTGCCTCGCAGCCGGGCCGGCTCTGGCCGATGACAAGACGCTCGGCGAATACGCGCCGGGCCACTATGCGGACGGCAATTACGACCCGAAGACGGTCAAAATCCCCGGGCAGAACGACAACAAAGCCGGCCAGCAGGTATTCGATAACGGCACCGGCAATACGCTTGGCGGCAGCTATGAGAGCGTGAAGGGCGGGCGCGAGAACTGGTCCTACAAGACCATCAACGAGATCGCTGCCGATGGCCGCTTGGTCAGCACGACCGGCCCCATTCCCGCCGGACAGCTCGCAACCGGCGCGCGCAACAAGACCGTTTCCTATTTCGACCCCGTGACCCACGAAAACGTCACGGTCAACGTCTTTGATACCGGCAAGCTCGACGTCATCCCGAACGAGGACGGCTATCAGATCTGGGATAAAGACGCCGATCAGGAGGCCTATATCGATCCGCGCCTGGCGACGGTTTCGAACGGCTCCAGCCTTTCGGTGGCCGTCGGCAATCCGAACGGAGCAACGACCGCGCCCGAGAACACGCTGAACATGCCTGTCAAGGCTGGTCAGGACGGCAAGATCTCCAGCGCCTACAAGGTTGAGGGCGATAATTCCTCGCTTTCCTACGATACCAACACGCGCTTTGACCTCGGCTCCTCCGACTATGAGGCTCCGGGCAATGCTAACCGCAAGGCGGATGTCACCGGCGTCAATTTCGACAAGGGCGCGGTCATTCCGGAAGGCGCGACCTGGATCAACGCAGAAGGCAAGGTCGAAACGATCCCGGCGGGCGAAGTGACGGACATCGACACCTTCCGCAATTACAACAACTACCTGATCGGCCAGATCCAGCAGGGCAAGATCGCCGGCAGCACCGCCGCGGAAATCGAAAGCAAATATCGCGCGGCGCTCGAGGGCGCTTACACCAGGACGACGGTGACCGTGGAATACACGCCCGCCGACCACCCCAAATACGTGCAGGACCAGGCGCTGGGCGAGCGGAGTCTCATCCACGCGACCGATGGATCGACGGTGACCGTTTCGGAGGGGCGCACGATTGAGGACGTCACCGGCGGCAGCAACCATTCGATCGCCTATCTGCAGGACAAGGCCAAGCTTGAGAACAACGGCACCCTCGCCAGCCGCTACAGCGAACACGCGATCCGCGGTGAGGACGATGCTGCGGTGCACAATGGCGAGAAGGGCGTCATTTCGAATTTCGTGCCGGGCAAGGACGGCAAGCCTGACGTCGGCGAGCATGTCTCCAATGGCGTTGTGCTTCAGGACAACGCGACTGTCGTCAATGACGGCATCGTCAATGTCGGCGGTTCGCCGCGCCCCGCGTCGAGCCCGGAAGGCCGCAATGAGGGCGAGAATGTCCGCAATGCCGGCATCATCCTCACCGACAATGCCAAGGGCACCAACACCGACAAGGGCGTCATCAATGTCGGCGTGAATTCGCCCGAGAATGTCCGCATGGTCGATGGCGTCTATCTGCAGGACGGCGCGGAATTCACCAACAGCGGCAAGATCAATATCGGCAAGACGGCGCAGTCGCAGAAGGGTGAGGCGCAGGAGGATGTGGACAGCAACTCCGCCTTCCTCACCGGCATCCGCGCCGTCGATGGCGGCAAGGTGACGAATGAAAAGGGCACCGAAATCACCATCGGCGCAAAGACCGGCCGCGCCGCTGCGATTTATGCCGGATCGAGCGACACCACGAAGCCGGGCACGGTCGATGTGGTCAACAATGGCAAGATCACCATTGACGGCAACCGCGCCGGCACGCCCAACGCCAATTTCGGCATTATCGCCGAAAACGTGCAAGGCCGGATCGAGCATAATGGCGAGATCGACTTGAACGGCGTCAATGCGCGCGGCGTCTATGTGCTGGGCGACAAGGTCGCAACCCATGTCGATATCTCCAAGGATGCGACGATCAACGTCTCCGGCGGGTTCAACAAGGACACCGACACGCGCAATTATGGCGTCTGGATCCAGGGCGGCAAGGCGACGTCCGATATCGACGGCACGGTCAATCTTGACGGCCAGGGCGGCATCGGCGTCCATGCGCGCGCGGGCGGCAAGATCACGCTCGGCGAGAACGCTTCCGTGAACTTCAAGGAAGGCTCCGACCAGATCGGCTACTTCATTCACGGCAAGGATTCGGCGATTGCGGGCATCGACAGCAATCTCGACGTCAGCACTGACAATTCCACCCTGTTCCGTATCGAGGACGGCGCGGATTTCGCCGGCGTCGGCGGCGGCGATGGCAAGACGCTGACCGCGTCAGGGGAAAACTCGACCATCCTGCATGTGACCGGCAATGGCGCGAAGGCCGAGACCGGCAGCGGCACCTATAATCTGACAGGCAAAGGCGCGGTCGCGGTGAAGGTCGAAGGCGGCGCCCAGGCCGATGTCGCCAAGGACACGAAGATCAATCTCGATGCCGACAACAGCATTGCCGGGATCGTCGATGGCGGGAAATATGATCTGGCGGGCAAATATACCGGCCAGGGCGCCAGCAAGCTCGACAATGACGCGGAAATCACCTCCGACAAGAACGGCGTCACCGGCTTCATCACCCGCAATGGCGGCCATCTCGACAACACCGCCAACATCACCCTGACCGGCGATAATGCCATCGGGATCAAGGCCGAAAATGGCGGCACCGCCGAGAATACCGGCAATATCAGCGTTGACAACGGCCAGGCCATCGTCGCCAATGGCGGCGGCAAGGTCGAGAACAAGGGTGACATCAAAATCGGCAAGGGCGAAGGCATCGTCGTCCATGACCGCGCCACGGTGAACAACACCTCCAAGGTGACCATCGGGGAGGGCACCGGCGTTCGCCTCGAAGACAATGGCGTCTTCAACAATGCTGAGAGCGGCACGATCACGGTGGACAAGGGCACCGGCATTCTGGTGCAGAACACGACAGGCGAGGAATCCATGGCCCGCATCTCCAACGAGGCCGACATCACCGTCAAGGATGGCACGGCGGGTGTTCATATCCGCGACGGCGCGGCGCTCGACGGCAAGGATTTCTCCGGCACGCTGACCGTTGGCGGCAGCGCGCATGGCGTTCTAATCGGCAAGGATGCGGCGGGGCTTCGCCTTGGCGATGTCAACGTCAAGGTGACGGGCTCGGGCAACGGCATCGAAAACGAGGCCGAAACCGGCAATGTCGAACTGCAAGGCACCGTCATCGACGTCTACAACAATGGCTCCGGCATTCGCACCGGCACCAGCTTCACGTCCAACTCCTCCGCGACGGTCAATGTCCATGGCGATGGCGGAACAGGGTTCCGTTTCGAGAAGGCGGACGGGTCGGCAACCAGCAATCCGCTTGTAATCGGCAAGGATTATAAAATCGCGCTGAAGGACACGAGCGCCAACGCCACCGGCGTCCATGTCAACACGACCGGCACTGCTGTCGTGGATAGCGTTCTTGACGATCAGGGCACGGGTAACACGGCGGTCAATATCGCCAATGCCGGCGTTACCTCGGTCGGCGGCGATATCAGCGTCAACACCAAGGCGGGCAGCGGTGGCACGGGCATCGTGATCGGCAAGGCCGATGCGGCCTTCACCGATGGCAAGGTCACGGTCGGCGCTTCCGGCGGCTCCGCGCTTGTCGTGAAGGATGCCGGAAAGGGCGTCCTCCACACCGGCACATTCGTCTCGGCAAGCGACGCGGCTGTCGTCGATCTCTCGCCTTCCAACGGCACGACCTTCATCAGCGCAGGCACCATCACCGCCAAGGCGCATGACGCGGTGGCGATCCAGGGCGGCGCGGGCAACGACACCATCGCCCTCATGGATGGAAGCCAGACCACCGGCATCGTGCGCGGCGGCGACGGCACCGACACCATCGAATGGGTCGGCGGCAGGCTCGTCGGCAGCATCGAAATGGGCGCGGGCGACAATGAAAAGCTCACCATTGTCGGGCGCGATCTCTCCACCGTCTATCATCTCGATGGCGGCGCGGGTTCGGGCGACACGCTGACGCTCGCCGATGTCAATTATTTCGGCGGCACGCTTGACGCGGATGACGCGTTCGGCAAGCGCGTGAAGGGCGTCAATCTCGGCAGCGACTGGGAGAACATCAACCTCGTCAGCGGCACGAAATTCACCCTGACCGACAATCTCATCTATGGCAACCGGCTGGTTCTTGACGGGACGAGCACGCTCTTCGCCGGCAACAATGTGCGCGCCACGCTCGGGACTGCGGGCAGCTCCTTCCTCAACGCCGGTACGGTCGATCTGACCAATGGCAGCTATTCGCTCGCCGATACCGTCACCGTGAATGGCGATTATCGCGGCGTCGCGGGCAGCAGCATTGTGCTCAACACCTATCTCGGCGCGGACAATTCGCCGACCGACAAGCTCATCGTGACGGGCGGAACGGAAGGTGAGACCGCGCTCAACATCTTGCGCGATCCGCAGAGCCGCGGCGCGCAGACCAAGGGTGACGGCATCCAGGTCGTCCGTGTGGATGACGACAGCGCCTCCAATGCCGTCTTCACCGCGCCGACCATGTATGCCGGTGCCTATGAGTATAATCTCTTCCAGGGCGGCATCAGCAATCCCTCGGATGGAGACTGGTATCTGCGTTCGGCACGTTCCACTGGCGCGCAGACCGTGGGCGTCTATGGCGATACGCTGGCCCGCTTCGGCGCCGATACCATCGGCACGCTGCAGCAGCGCACCGGCGGGCGCATCTGGAAGAACGATCTAAAGCCTGCCGAAACCGTTTGGTGCAAGGATGTCTCCAAGAACTTCAAATGCGAGCTGACCCCTGAGCAGAACGGCGTCTATGCCGACAGCACCGGCCAGAGCGTTCTCTATGGCGGCGGCGTCTGGGGCCGTGTCGTCGGTCAGCGGGACAAGCTGGGCGCCGCAATCGGCTCGGACTATGATCGCGACCTGTGGTTTGCACAGGCCGGTGTCGAGGGCGTCATCTCGGAAAACGAGCGTGGCGTCTGGGTCGGCGGCATCTTCGGCACCTATGGCAAGCAGAAGGTGGATATCGATGTCTCGCCTCTGCCGGCGAAGCCCTCCGTCGCCCGCTACGGCCAGATCGACACCGAAGGCTACGGCATCGGCGGAAACCTGACCTGGCTCGGCGACAACGGGCTCTATTTCGACGGCGTTGCCCAATATATGTGGTACCGCAGCGATCTCACCGCCACGGGCTTCTCGCCGCTCGCCGAAGGCAATGACGGCTACAGCTATTCGTTCAGCGGTGAAGTCGGCAAGCGCATCGAGATGGGCAATGGCTGGAACATCGTTCCGCAGGCGCAGCTCGTCTACACCCGCGCCAAGTTCGACGGCTTCAATTTCGCCAATCCGGATCCGCAGAACCCTGCGGGCGTGGACGTGACCGGAGGCGAGGGCGAGAGCCTGCGCGGACGGATCGGCGTGCGGATCGAGAACCTCTATAACTGGACGGGGGCCGACAATGCGCTTCGCCGCATCCAGACCTACGGCATCGTCAACCTGCACTACGAGTTCCTCGATGGCGGCAAGGTCAAGGTTGCCGGCGACACGATCGGCCAGCGCAGCGACCGTCTGTGGGGTGAAGTGGGCCTCGGCACCAGCATCAGCCTGACGGAAAACACCAGCCTTTATGGTGAAGCCCGCTATTCGACGTCGCTGGAGAATTTCGGCGACAGCCATTCCTACTCGGGCAATATCGGCCTCAGGATCAAATGGTAATCCGGCCCTGACCTCGGCCTGATGGAAGTCGTCCTGCCTCACGGCAGGGCGGCTTTCTGCTTTTTCCGGAGAAAGCCATGAAAAATCTCCCCGTCATCATGCTCGCCGCGCTACTGGCCGGTTGCGTGAGCGCCCCGCAGGAAAATCAGGGCGGCGCGCAGCCGAACGCCTATGCGGGAGAGCCTTTTCCGGTGCGGGTCGTCAACCGCAACAAGTTCGACCCGCGCTTCCGCCCGGCGACCGTCGCCAACACAACAGGCGAACCCGCCGGGACGGTCGTGATCGATACCAGGAATAATTATCTCTATCTCGTTGAGGATGATGGAACCGCCCGGCGCTATGGCGTAGCGGTCGGCGACAGCGGACATGCCTGGAGCGGCAGGGCAGTCATCGGGCGCAAGGCCAAATGGCCGGCATGGCACCCGACCGACGACATGCACGCACAGACCCCAGGCCTGCCGCGCCGCGTCGAGCCCGGGCCGCACAATCCGCTCGGCGCGCGCGCCCTTTATTTATACCAGGATGGAAAGGACACGCTCTACCGCATTCACGGTACATCGGAGCCCTGGACTATCGGCACCAAAGCCTCCTCCGGCTGCGTCCGCATGTTCAATGAGGACATCATCGATTTATATGAGCGTGTCGGAACCGGGGCGTCTGTTGTTGTCCGCTGAGAAAACACCTCGACGCAGTCAATAGCCGGACTTCAGAACCGCCCGCTCGCCGCGCAGATGCCGTGCGGCGGCGTCCTTGCGGTCCTTCTTCAAGCGGCCATTGGCGATGAAGCGAACGAGCCAAGGAATGCGCCTGATCTTACCGCTGGTGCTCCGGGCGAGGATGAAGCTTTGGGCGCATTTCTCGAGGATTTCGATATTGAGGAGAAGGCGTTCGAGATTCATGCCAAGGCAGAGCGCGAGATCGTCGAAGCAATAGGCATTCGCCCCATTCGACAGGGCGGCGAAGGATTTGTCGCTCGAGAGGGTCTTTATATACCGCACCTCCTTGCCCAGATGCCGGACCTGCTCGTCGAAAACACTGGGTATGGTGAGGCCGAGGCGGGCGAGCCTGGAGGTCCAGGGGATTTCGCCGGCGGCGATGGCGCCGATATCAGGGCGGGCGAGATAGATGCGGTGATGCAAATTCCGGGGCGGAGTGGAAAGCGGTGTCCATTCGAAAGTCTGCGAGGCGGGGAGGGCGGCGATCCGGACCATGACGAAGCAATCCTGCTCCGGGATACGCTCGGACAGCGTATCGCCGGGCGCCAGCAGCCCCTTGCGCAGAAGCCGTGCGGCTGCCTGTCCGAGGCTCTTTTCGATGGGCGCGTTGTTGACGATCATCCGGTCATACCAGGCGGAAGACGGATTCGAAGCGGTCGAGCGCGTCATCGATCACCTCATCGGTATCGGCCATGCTGGTATAGATGCGGCTGCCCGCCAGCGTCAGGATGCCATGCGCCATATAGGCCGCGCCCATTTCCTCCATCAGATGCTTGCGGCTGTTCGCCTCGCGCATCAGCTTCAGCGGGTTGCGCATGCTCATCAGGAGCACCGCAGAGGTCTGCAGATGGACGATGGAGCCCATATTATAGACCACATAGGGCAGGCCAAGCCGGTCGAGGATTTCCTTCAAACCCTTGGCGAGCCGGTCGCCCGCCCGCCCGGCGATAACAGGCGCATTGGTCCGCGCCATTTCTTCGATGGCGTGGTAACCGGCGACACAGGAGAGCGGGTTGGCCGAGAGCGTGCCGCCGACAAAGGCGCGCTTTTTGGTGGTGCCGATGCCGCCGACCAGCGTCATCATGATGTCCTTGCGCCCGCCAATGCCGCCCGCCATCAGATAGCCACCGGTCAGGCATTTGCCGAAGACGGTGATATCGGGGTTGACGTTGAAATAGCCCTGCGCGCCGCCAAGCCCGACGCGGAAGCCGGTGACCACCTCGTCGAAGATCAAGAGCGCGCCGAACTCGTCGCAGAGCTTGCGGACTTCGCGATTATAATCGGGCGTGGCGGGCCGCGTGCCGCTTTCGGGGCCGAGCGGCTCAACGATGACGGCGGCAGTCCCTCCGCGGATGCGGTTCAGCATCAGTTTCCGCCGCAGCGCGCCGAGTTCGTTGGGGAAGACCTCCTGCGTGTGAGCAGTGACACCCTTCGGAATGCCGGTCGCTTCGCGCCGCCCGGTGCCCGGCACGCGCATGCCATAGACCATCTGATCGCTCCAGCCATGATAATCGCCGCCGATCTTGATCACCCATTTCTTGCCCGTATAGGCGCGGGCAAGTCGGATCGCGCCCATGCAGGCCTCGGTGCCGGAGCCCAGCATCCGGAACATCTCGATACCGGGCATGTACTGGCGGATGATTTCAGCGAGCTTCAGCTCATATTCGTGGGTAAGCCCGGTGACCGCGCCGCATTCATCGATGATTTCATGTACTTTCTGGCGCACGGGCAGATAGTTGGAGCCCAGAAGCGTCGGGCCGCCCGCCTGCAGGAAATCGGTATAGCGGTTGCCGTCCACGTCCCACATATAGGGACCGTCCACCTTGGCGGCGGCAATCGGGAAGGGGTAGTTGAAGGCGAGATTGTGCTGCACGCCGCCGGGGATCACCTCCGCCGCCCGCGCCGCCCACGCCTTGGAGGTCGGGCATTTGCGCTCGAAATAATCGAGCACTCCAGGCATGTTCGCCTTGGAGATGCCGCGCAGGGGCTGTTTCAGCAGCGCGTTCAGCCGGTCCATCACGTCCTTGTTGTCCGGCCATTGGCTGATGGCATAGGCAGGTTCGAGTGCGCGCGGTGCCATGTTCATGTCATGCTCCCTTCAGGTCAGCTTTATCAAGCGTGTCGAGAATGAACGCCTGGAGCTGGGGGTCGAGATTGAGGTTTTTCCGGATACGCTCGCGCAGATAAATCGCGGCGGCGGCTTCGATCTTGCGGATCATGTCTGTGGCGGCCTTTAGATCGGCCCCGGCGCAGATCACGCCGTGGCTGGCGAGCAGATAGGCGTAAATGTCCGGCTTGAGCGCTTTGGCGAGTGCCTTGACCAGCATGCCCGTGCCGGAGGGGCGGTAGGGGATGATGGCGATGTGGGACCCCAGCATCGCAAGACCGCTGCCCGCCGGCCAACGCAGCGCCTCATGCAGCAGCGCGACGGCGCTCGCAATCGGCTGGTGCGTATGAATGCTGGCGCGGCGGGTGGGATAGGCCGCCAGCATCCGTGCGTGCAGCCCCTTTTCGATGGTTGGCACCTTTTCATTCTCCACCACCGCAAGCGTTTCGATATCGAGGAGCACCACATCCTCGGCCCGCATGGTGGCGTAATCCGTGGCTGATGGCGTCACCGCCATCAGGCGGTCATCGAGGCGCAGGCCGATATTGCCGCCCGTTCCCGCGAGGTAGCCTTCGTCCGAGAGGGCGCGGCAGGTATCGACAATCTCCTGCCTCTCACGCATGAAGCTAGCCATGGGCGGCCCCCTTCGCGCCGTTGAGACGCTTGTAAAGCGGCGCGAGACGCCGGTGAAACTCCGTGAAAATGCCGAAGCGCTCGTCATACAGCGCCCGCGTGGCGGCGTTCGGCTCGTAAATCCGGTCGATGGTGACGAAATGCCCCGCATCCTCCAGCCGGATCAATCCCAGCCCCGCCGCGCCGATAAAGGCCGCGCCGCGGGCATTCGCCCTCATCGGCTCGCGCGGCTGGCGGATGCGGACGCCGAGCACATCGGCGAAGATCTGGCACCAGGCATTCGACATTGCCCCGCCGCCGATCATGGTAATCTCATCAGGCTTGCGGCCAAGAAATTTCGTCACCGGCTTCATCATCCAGCGCGTGTTGAGCGCGACGCCTTCGAACACCGCCCGCACCACCGTTTCGCGATTATGCTCGATGCTCATATTGACGAGGCCCGCCCGCAGCGTCGGGTCGTCTACAGGGCAGCGCTCGCCGAAGAGCCACGGCAGATACATCATGCCATCCGCGCCAGCGGAGGTGCGCGCCGCGATCTCGTCGAGGATCCTGTAGGTGTCGGGCGCCGGCTCGGAATCGATGAGGCCATCATCGTGGAAAACGATGCGGTCCTTCAGGAAGGCGATGTTGCTCGCCCCGCTCGATTGCATCGCCATCATCAGATATTTGGACGGCACAGGGCAGGGAACGGATGTAATCTGGTTGAAGACATTGGTCTTCTTGAACGGCACATGCGCGGCGATCCAGGAGGACGAGCCCATATAGAGATGTGCGTCGTAATCGGCGAGCGTCCCGGCGCCGATGGCGGCGGCGGAATTGTCGATGGCCCCGGCGATGACGGGCGTGTCCGGCGAAAGGCCCAGGCGCCCGGCGACGGCGGGCAGCAGCGTTCCGATCACATCCGTCGAGCGCACCAGTTCCGGAAACTTGGCCCTGTCTATGCCGCTTTGGCGGATGAGGCCGTCATCATAGCGGATATTGTTCACATCGCGATTGTCTGTCACCCAGGAGGTGAGGATCGAATCCTGCGTGGCGCAGAAGCGTCCGGTCAGCCGCAGGTTGAGATAATCGAGAACGTTGAGAAACTTATGGGTCTTTTCGTAGATATCCGGGAAGGCATCGCGAATGAGAAGCATATGCGCGGCGGGGTCTTTCCCGGACAGGGCCGGCGCGCCGCCGCACAGCCGCAGCCATTTCTGCAGTCGGACGGGGTCATAGCCAGCCAGTTTGAGAGCCCCGCGCATCTGCTTCTTTAGATATTGCGCGCCGCGCATGTCGAGCCAGGTGACGGCATTCATCAGCGCCTTGCCGTCCCGGTCCACGGCAACGGTGCCTTCGCCTTGCGTCGAGGAGCAGACGGCGACGATGTTCTCGCGCGGAACAGCGTTCCGGTTCAGCGCCTCTCCCGCAGCCTCAATGAACGCATCCCACCATTGCGCCGGGTCCTGCTCGGCCCCGATCGTATCCACCACCAGCAGCGGAACCGGCCTGAACGCCCACGCCACCACCTCGCCGGTCATTGAAACCAGCCCGACCTTGCACCCGCTGGTGCCCAGATCGATCGCGAGGATATGTGGGCTGGCGTTGGTCATGACAGGCTAGGTGGAAACGCCGGCGCGACCACACCCCCCTCTGCCCTGCCGGGCATCTCCCCCTCAAGGGGGGAGATTGGCTGACACGACGCGCTTCCCCCGCTCTGTGACGTCCGTGATTGGTGCCGAACATTAGTGAGGGCGTAATCTCCCCCCTTGAGGGGGAGATGCCCGGCAGGGCAGAGGGGGGTGACTCCTGATACCATCCAATAACCGCTCTAGAACGGTCTCCGTCGCTTTCTATCATGCCGACGATAATGGAAGCCCGGAGCTTCAAGGAGCGCCGAGCCGTCCTATTAGGGGTCTTATCCGGTCAAGATAGATCGGCCCGCAGCGCCCCCGGCGTCGCCCCCGTCCAGCGCCGGAATGCGCGGCGGAAATTATGCGGATCGGAAAACCCGACGGCGAAGGCGATCTGCTCCACGGGCATGTGCTGATTGGCGAGGAGTTCGAGCGCGCGGTTCTTCCGCACCCCGTCGAGGATCGACTGGAACGAGACGCCGCTCTCAGACAGCCTTCGGCGCAGGGTCCGCTCGCTCATGCCGAGCGCGCGGGCGACCTTGGAAATATGGTTGCGGCTGTCGAGCTTCTGCCGCAGCACCCGTTCCACCGAGGCGATGATTTCGGCGGCCTCGCGGCTGCGCGCCCGGTTATAGGCCAAGAACTCCAGAAGCTGGCGGTGGGTGAAAGGATCGGCCGTGACAAGCGGACGGCTATACCAGGCGGGGCTGAAGACGAAGGCGTTTTCCAGCTGGCCGAACCGCACCGGGCAGTTGAAGACCTGATTGTAGGCTTCCGCATGAGCGGGCGCGGGATAGGCGAGATCGACCCGCAGCGGCCTGAATTCTTCGCCGACAAGGCCGGTGGCGATGCCCATGAAGCTGGCGAAGGCTTCCTCCACCAGAAACACATGGATGTCAGGATCGTGAAACCGGCTGGCGGCGGTGACGGCAATGCCTTCCACCTCCACCCGCGTGTCGAATTCAAGCATGCTGCCGGTATCTTTTTGCAGATCGAGGCCGAGCTTCACCGCATCGCCGACTGTCGCCGCCGTCAGCATGGCATAGCCGACGAGGCCGACGGATGTGATCTTCTCGCGCATGCCGGTTTCAAGCCCCAGCGCCTTTCCCTTGGCCATTTTCATGGCGCGGAGAATGGCCTCGCGCCCCTGCCGGAATGACACGCGGCAGGCCGGGTCGGCCAAATCCTCGGCTGATATCCCAAGCCCGGCGGTGAGCCGTGAGGCATCGAGCCCCATGTCTCCAAGCGTCGCGACGACGCTACGGATCAGGAATGCCGGAATATTGGCGGTGACGTAACGCGCATCGACGGTTTTCATGTTCCTCCCCTCGGACGACGTTCCCTTTCGTCCCGCGGCCCGAAGTGAGGCAGCCGCTTGTTTTCTGCCATGAAAATACAAAGCCTCGCCTCTGGCAACCGTCAAATACAGGCGCCGCATTGTATGAATGGATTGGCCGGATTTGACACGATAGAGGCCGCCAATTGCTCTTGGCCCAGAAGAACCGTCCTTCTAGAGTGGTTTATGTTTGATGGATCACTTGGATACCATTTGGCACCGTTGCTGCAGCGGAGCGGAAGAGGAATGGATTCCTGTGACAAGCACAGGAATGACGGGCGGAGATTTTCTGCGCTATTAAGGACCGTTCTTGCCAAGCGGAGAGGTTGAAGAATGGCCGCGACAACAAAGCAGCCGTCATTCCTGTGCTTGTCACAGGAATCCATGCCTCAAGGGCCGTACTGCCGCAACGAGGAAGAATATGCGACCATTTCCATCAAAAAGTTAAACGCCCTAATCTTGGCGATTAAAAAATTCGGGGAACGGCGATGTTTTTATGGATACTCGGCTTGAGCGCCGCTTATGCGGTCGCGCTCAACGGCACGATGGTCATGCCCGTCGTCGTGCTGTCGGTGAGCAAGCTCGGCGGCTATGATGAAGGCCTCGCAACGCTCGTTGCCAGCGCGGAACTGGCCGGCATCGCGCTTTACGGGCTGTTCCTGCCCAAGCTCGCGCTCAAGTCCTGGAGACGGGTGGCATTGGGCGGTCTTGCCGCGGTAGCGGCTGGGGAGGCGGTCAGTTTCCTTCTGCAAGCACCCGCCGCGCTGTCGGCTGCCCGCTTCGTCACCGGCCTTGGCGAAGGCGCGCTGTTCAGCCTCGTCTCGATGAGTCTTGCCTCACGCGCCAATGCCGAGCGGCTATGGGGCGCGCTCTGCCTCATCGGCGGGACGACTATGGGCGTGCTCCTGTTCGTCGTGTCGCTGATGCCGCAACGCGAGGCGAGCGCGCCGGTCTTCCTGATGATCGCCGCCTTTGCCGTCCTGATGGCCCCGCTTCTCTTCTTTATCAAGAGACAAACGCCCCTGCTCGTGACAGCCAGCCCCCATGCGCGGCTCGACGGCGGCCGGATGCTGCTGGCGATGATGGTCGTCTTCCTCGTCTATGCGGTGCAGGCGGCGCAATGGGCGGTGTGCGGCTATGTCGGCGAACGGGTCGGGCTCACGAATGGCGAGGTCGGCTTCTATCTTGCCGTCTCCTCGCTAGCAGGGTTTGTTGGCGCGGCGGTGCCTTCCTTGACGCGCGATAAGGCAAAAAGGCTGCCCGCCGTGCTCGCGGGCTTCCTCATCATGGCGCTGTCGATCTGGTTCCTGTTCAACCGGATGACGCCGCTCGTCTTCGTCGTCTCGCAGGTGTTCGTCAATATCGGCTTTTATGTCGTGACGCCCTTCGTCACCGGCGTCCTCACGGAAAACGACCCGGACGGATCGCTGATGTCGCGTACGCTGGTTATCGCCATTATCGGCGCGACGGTCGGAACGGCCATTGCCGGGCCGGTCTTCGCGGCGGAAGGCGGCGGTATTTTTGCCTGGGTGTGCCTGTTACCGCTTGGCATTGCGGCAATCTGCGGCATGATGATTTTCGGTCATCTGCATCGCAGCCTTGGGATGGTAGAGGTGGCCAGAACAGCGGAGTGACCCCTTTGCCCGGCACAAATTTGGCCACCCTACTGCAGCGCCAGCGCGACGCTTTCGAGGCCGATGTCTATCCGTCCTTCGCGGCGCGGCGCGACCGGCTCGACCGCATCGGCAGATTGCTTAGGGAGAACCAGGCGGCGCTGTGCGAGGCGGTGTCGCGGGATTTCGGCCACCGGTCGCATCACGAGACGATCCAGCTGGAAATCGCGCCGCTGATGGGCGCGCTCCGGCATGCGCGGGCCCATTTGCGCAAATGGATGAAGCCTGAGCGCCGGGGCCGGTCGCTCGAATTTCTGACGTTTTCGAACCGGGTGCAATATCAGCCGCTCGGCGTCATCGGCATCATGGTGCCGTGGAATTATCCGCTTTTGCTGGCGCTGGGGCCGCTCATCGATGTGCTTGCGGCAGGCAACCGGGCGATGATCAAGCCGTCCGAACTGACGCCGGAAACATCCGCCCTGCTCGCTGGCCTTGTCGGGCGGTATTTCCAGCCCGACGAGGTGGCGGTGACGGAGGGCGGGGTGGAGGTGGCGCAAGCCTTCGCGGCCCTGCCTTTCGACCATCTCGTCTTCACAGGCTCGACGGCGGTCGCGCGCAAGGTGATGGAGGCAGCTGCGCCGAACCTGACGCCGCTGACGCTGGAGCTCGGCGGCAAATCGCCTGCCATCATCGCGCCGGACTATGCGGTGGCGGAGGCCGCGCGGGATATCGCCTTCGGCAAGCTGATGAATGCCGGACAGACCTGCATCGCGCCCGATTATGTGCTGGTGGAAAGAAGCAGGCTCGACGCCTTCGCCCAAGCCTTCATCGCCCAGGCCGAAGCCTTCTATCCGCTGAAGGGCGGGCGGAAAGACTATTCCAGCCTCGTCGGCGAGCGTGCGCATGGCCGGCTCCTCAATGGCATCAAGGAGTGCCGCGCGCGCGGTGTCAAGGTTCTCGCCGCCGATATCGCATTGCCCCCCAAGGGTTTCCATATACTGCCGACTGTCGTCCTCAATCCGCCCGCCGATTGCCTCTTGATGCAGGAGGAAATCTTCGGGCCGGTGCTCCCGCTCATTCCCTATGATGAATTCGACGCCGCGCTCAAATTCGTGCGCGCGCGGCCCCGCCCGCTGGCGCTTTATCTCTTCACCTGCGACAAGGGCACGGAGGAGATGACCCTCCACAACACGATATCAGGCAATGTCACCGTAAACGGAACATTGCTCCACATCGCGCAGAACGATCTGCCCTTCGGCGGTGTTGGTCTGAGCGGCATGGGCGCCTATCACGGGCATGAAGGCTTCAAGCGTTTTTCTCACGCACGCGGCATTGCAAAGGTCCGGCTTTTTAACCCCGCCCGCCTCGCCATGCCACCTTATGGCCGCATCGCGAAAATGCTGGCGCGGTTCATGATGCGGGGGTGAGCAGTTCTTTCCTTCCCCCTTGCGGGGAAGGTGCCCGCGTTAGCGGGCGGATGGGGGTGGTGACGTTTGCGTCATCGTCTCCAACAAACGCGCAAACGTCACCACCCCCACCCCGGCGCTCCGCGCCGACCCTCCCCGCAAGGGGGAGGGTAAGAAGTGGCCGCATATGACACCAATGTGTCCCCATTTTCCCTTGCCGGAATTGCGCTCCCACATATCGTCTCCTTCGAGAGATTGAGGAGTCTTTCAAGGGACCGCCGGCGGAACATCCGCAAGAGCGGAACCGCATATAAAGGGGACAAAATGACCACGAAGATTCGAGGCAAAGCGCCGTTCGCGCTTGCGATGCTGGCTGGCGCGTTGGCGCTTGGCATTGATGCCGCTTCCGCAGGCGGGTTCAGCCGGGGCGAGGCCGATACGGACATTCTCTTCATGGAAGGCAATTACGGTTTCCGCTCCAGCGCGATCTATGTCGCGCCGCGCCGCACCTATGCCACCCTCAATGGCCGCGATGCCTCAGACGGTGCCTATTCGGATTCCTTCTGGGTGCCGAGCGTCGCGCTCAAGGCGAAGCTTGGCGCGTCGCCGGTTACCTGCGCGCTCACCTATACGCAGCCTTTCGGCACCGATGCGACCTATGGCGAAGGGGCGCAGAACGCGGAGGCCGAAACAGCCATGGGACAGGGGCTGCCGCTCATCAACCCGACGACCAAGCTGAGCTTCTCCACCGACGAATATGGCGCCACCTGCGCCGTGCGCTTCGATGCCGGGCGCGGCGGTCTGCATCTCATCGGCGGGGTGTTCTACGAGACCTTTGAATATGATGAAGACACCTGGTTCGGCTCCATTCATCTGGAGGATGACGGCGGGTTCGGCTATCGCCTCGGCGCGGCCTACGACATTCCCGAATATGCGATGCGCTTTCAGGTGCTGTACCGCTCGCAGGTCAAGCATGACGCGGAAGGCATCTTCACCGCGTCGGAACTCGCAGGCGGATATGGCATAATCGGCCAGTTCCCCTCGGTCGGCGGCGGCATCCTGCCGCAATCGGTCAAGCTCTCCGCCCAGAGCGGCATTGCGCCCGGCTGGCTGGTCTATGGCTCCGTTACATGGACGGACTGGAGCGTCCTGCCGCACTTCCGCTATGACGTGGAGGGCCTCATCGAGAATATCAAGATCTTCAATTACAAGGACGGCTATACGATCCAGCTCGGCGTCGGCCATGAGTTCACCAAGCAACTCTCCGGCACCGTCAACCTGACCTGGGATCAGGGCGTCGGAAGCGGGGCGGATATCACCACCGACACCTGGACTGTCGGGCTCGGCGGAGAATATAAGGGGGAATTCGGCACGCTCGGCCTCGGCGTTTCCGTTTCCTACCTCACCTCCGGCTCGCAAAGCGAGACGAAAGGCGCGACCTTCAACGCCACCGCCGATGGCGATTGGGCGACGGGGGTGGGCGTCAGCTATTCCTATGCGTTCTGATTGCCTGAAAAGCGCCGTGTTGTTGACTCGGTGCGGACATTTTTAGACTCGTATAGAACGGCCATATATTCTTTATTGTCGTGGAAACGTCGCCATAGAGGCATGGATTCTTCTGACAAGCATATGCGGCAGTTCCCGCGTCCCTTCCGCAAGACATGCACTTGCCTGCCTTTCGTTTCCCCGTAAAATGAGCGTCAAATGAAAATGCGGAAGGGGCCATGCATCTCTCATCACGTCAGACAGACATCGTCGCGCTCGCCAAGGCGGAAGGCCGGGTTCTGGTAGAGGAGCTTGCCGCCAAATTCGCGGTGACGCCGCAGACGATCCGCAAGGATATCAATGATCTATGCGAGCTGCGGGTCCTGACGCGCATTCATGGCGGGGCGCTGTTTCCGCGTGGCAATGAGAATGTCGAGTATGAGCAGCGCCGGGCGATTGCCGCGCAGGAGAAGCAGGAGATCGGCCGGAAGGCGGCGAATCTCATTCCGAACGGGTCTTCGCTTTTCATCAATATCGGCACCACGACCGAGGCCGTTGGCGAGGCCTTGACCGGACATCGCGATCTGATGGTCATCACCAATAATATCAATGTTGCCAACAGGCTGCGCCTGTTTTCTGCCATAGAGGTTGTAATCGCCGGCGGCGTTGTGCGCCACAGCGATGGCGGTATCGTCGGTGAGGCGGCCGTGGATTTCATTCGCCAGTTCAAGGTGGATTTCGCCGTCATCGGCGTTTCCGCCATCGATGAAGACGGCGCGCTGCTCGATTTCGACTATCGCGAGGTCAAGGTGGCGCAGGCGATCATCGCCAATGCGCGGCATGTCATTCTGGTTTCCGACTCCGGCAAGTTCAAGCGAACCGCGCCGGTCCGCATCGGACATCTATCGCAGATCAACACCTTCATCACCGACATCTGTCCGTCCCAGCATATCCGCACCATATGCGAGGCCAATGACGTGCGCCTTGTGGAAACCGTGCCCAACATCTGAATTTCATGATTGTCGCAAATATCTTCGTTTGACATTCCTTTTATTTTCGTCTGATATGAATTCAGTTTCGAATTGCGCGACCCGGGACGGTTGCGGGACGAGGGGAATATGTCGAGCGAGGGCGTTCACGACCTCTTTGTGATCGGCGGCGGCATCAATGGCTGCGGCATCGCGCGCGACGCGGCGGGGCGGGGCTATTCCGTCGCGCTGGCGGAGATGAGCGATCTCGGCTCCGGCACATCCTCGGCGGCTACCAAGCTTATCCATGGCGGCCTGCGCTATCTCGAGCATTACGAGTTCCGGCTGGTGCGCGAGGCGCTGATGGAGCGCGAGGTGCTGTGGGCGATGGCGCCGCACATCATCTGGCCTTTGCGTTTTGTTCTGCCGTTCCAGCATGACGGCGTGCGCCCCGCCTGGCTGATCCGGCTTGGGCTTTTTCTTTATGACCATCTCGGCGGGCGAAAGCTGCTTCCGGCGACTTCGACGGTCGATCTGCGGCACGACCCGGCCGGGAAGCCGCTGAAGCCGCTTTTTTCCAAAGCGTTCGAATATTCCGATGGCTGGGTCGACGACGCCCGCCTCGTGGTGCTCAACGCCCGCGATGCGGCGGATCGTGGCGCGCTGATCATGCCGCGCACGCAAGTCGTCGCCGCGCGGGCGGAGGGTGGGCTCTGGCATATCGAAACACGCGATGCGACGACGGGCGCCGTCGTTGTTCACAGCGCGCGCATGCTCGTCAACGCCGCCGGGCCATGGGTCGACACCGTGCTTTCCAGTGCGCTGGGGCGGAACAATGTTCACAATGTCCGGCTGGTGCAGGGCAGCCATATCATCGTTCGCAAGAAGTTCAGCGATCCCAGGGCTTATTTCTTCCAGAACCCGGACGGGCGGATTATCTTCGCCATCCCCTACGAGACTGATTTCACGCTGATCGGCACGACAGACCGCGATTATCTCGGCGATCCGGCCAAGGCGAAGATCACCCCGGAAGAAATCGCCTATCTCTGCAGTGCTGCGAGCGAATATTTCATCGAGCCGGTGACGTCTGAGGACATCGTCTGGTCCTATTCCGGCGTTCGCCCGCTCTATGACGACGGCGCGTCGAAAGCGCAGGAAGCCACGCGCGACTATATCCTGAAGCTCGAAGAACAGCCTCCGCTCCTGAATGTATTCGGCGGCAAGCTTACCACCTATCGCCGCCTTGCCGAACATGCGCTGGAGAAGGTGGCTGAGGCCATCGGCGCGAAGGGCGCGCCGTGGACGGCGGCCTCACATCTGCCGGGCGGGGATTTCGGCGTCACCGAGTTCGACCGCCAGGTGGATAAACTGATCGCCGCCTATCCGTTTCTCGCGCGCGGCCATGCGGTGCGGCTCACGCATTGCTACGGCACGCTGGCCTTTCATGTCTTGGGAGATGCGAAAGATCCGGCTGGATTGGGCCGCCATTTCGGCGGTACGCTCTACGAAGCAGAGGTGGGCTGGCTTCTCGACCAGGAATGGGCGCGGACCGCGGAGGATATTCTCTGGCGGCGGACCAAGCAGGGACTGTTTCTGACAGGCGGAGAGGCCGAGGCGCTGCAGACATATCTGGAAGAGGGCAGCTCATAACGCTGTAACCGAATTATTCCGACGGTTGGGAGGAGGCCTCGGGACACATGCTTGAATTGCGAAACATCGCCAAAAAGGTGGGGGGTGCTTATCACATTCGTCCCACCGATCTGGTCCTGCCGCGCGGCAGCCTCAACATCCTGCTCGGGCCGACGCTGTCGGGCAAAACGTCGCTCATGCGGCTGATGGCGGGGCTGGACCGGCCGAGCGAGGGCACGGTCCTCTTCGATGGGCGCGATGTAACGGCCACGCCCGTGCAGAAGCGCAATGTCGCGATGGTGTACCAGCAATTCATCAATTACCCCTCACTAACCGTTTATGAGAATATCGCCTCGCCCATGCGCGTCGCGGGCAGGCCTTCGGACGAGATCGACCGCGAGGTCCGCAAAGCCGCCGATCTTCTGAAGCTCACGCCTTATCTCACCCGCACGCCGCAGGAACTCTCCGGCGGACAGCAGCAGCGCACCGCCATCGCCCGCGCCATCCTCAAGCGGGCCGATCTGGTGCTGCTCGACGAGCCGCTCGCCAATCTCGATTACAAGCTACGCGAGGAATTGCGCGAGGAACTGCCGCGCATCTTCGCCGAATCCGGAGCGATCTTCGTCTATGCCACGACTGAGCCTTCGGAAGCGCTGCTTCTGGGCGGCAACACCGCGACCCTCTGCGAAGGGCGCGTGACGCAATATGGCCCGACCATCGATGTCTACCGCCGCCCGCGCGATCTCATTACGGCCCGCACCTTTGCCGATCCGCCGCTCAACACGGCGCGCATGGTGAAGGCGGGCAAGTCCTTACTGCGTGCCGACCGCGCCGTTATCGCCGTGCCGGAGCAACTGGCTGACATCAGCGACGGGCCGCTCACCATCGCGTTCCAGCCCCACCATCTGCGGCTCGAGGCGACGGACCATGCGGCCGTCCCGCTGAGGGCGCGCACGCTCATTTCGGAAATCGCGGGGTCGGAGAGCTTCATCCATCTCGATTACGAGGGCGAGCGCTGGGTGATGCTGACGCATGGCGTGCGGGACATCGAGCCGGACCGGGAAATCGAAATCTATCTCGATACGCGGCATCTAATGGCGTTCGATGAAACCGGCCGTGCCGCCGGTGGACAGGCATAGGAGGAGGAGAGGGGATGGCGCGCATCACGCTGGATCATATCCGTCACGCCTATAGCGCTGACGCCAGGGCCAGGGGCGACTATGCGCTGAAGCTGGTCGACCATGAATGGGAGGATGGCAGCGCCTATGCGCTGCTCGGCCCGTCCGGCTGCGGCAAGACCACCTTGCTCAACATCATTTCCGGCCTGCTGCAGCCGACCGAGGGGCGCATTCTCTTCGACGGGCGCGACGTGACCGCGCTTTCGACCGAGGAGCGCAATATCGCGCAGGTGTTTCAGTTCCCCGTCGTCTACGACACGATGACGGTGTTCGACAATCTCGCCTTCCCCTTGCGCAACCGCCGCATGCCGGAGCCGGAAGTGGAACAGCGCGTCAATGAAATCCTGCGCATGACGGACCTGTCGGCCATCGCCGGGCGGCGGGCGCGGGGATTGACAGCCGATCAAAAGCAGAAGATTTCGCTCGGCCGCGGGCTGGTGCGCGCCAATGTCAACGCGATCCTCTTCGACGAGCCGCTGACGGTGATCGACCCGCATATGAAATGGGTGCTGCGTTCGCAATTGAAGCGCCTCCATCGCCAGTCGGGCTTCACCATGGTTTATGTCACCCATGACCAGACCGAGGCGCTTACCTTCGCCGACAAGGTGGTGGTGATGCATGATGGCGAGATCGTGCAGATCGGCACGCCGGTGGAGCTGTTCGAGCGGCCGAGCCACACGTTTGTCGGCTATTTCATCGGCTCGCCCGGCATGAACCTGATGCCCGCGCGGATCGAGGGTGCTACTGCGCAGGTCGGCAGCCAATCCATCCTGCTGCCGGGCGCGCCGCGCATCGGCAGTGCTAAGCGGATCGAGCTCGGCATCCGGCCGGAATTCGTCAGGCTGGGACGCGAGGGGCTACCTGTGCGCATTGAGAAGGTCGAGGATATCGGGCGCTACCGCATCGTGCGGGCCGGTTTCGAGGGGCAGAAGCTTGCCGTGGTCGTGGAAGAGGATGGGGAGATCCCCGCCGAGCCGCGGGTGCTGTTCGACCCCAAGGCCATCGGCATTTTCGCCGATTCCTGGCGCGTGGGGATGGAGGGATAGGCCATGGAAAAGAGCTGGAACAACAAAGCGTGGTTCATGGTGCTGCCGGTGCTGTTGCTGGTGGCTTTTTCCGCCGTCATCCCGCTGATGACCGTGGTCAACTATTCGGTTCAGGATACGTTCGGGAACAACCAGTTCTTCTGGGCGGGGACCGACTGGTTCGAGCAGATCCTCCATTCGTCCCGCTTCTGGGACGCGCTCGGACGCAATCTCGTCTTCTCCTTCATCATTCTCGCCATTGAGGTGCCGCTCGGTATCTTCATCGCGCTCAATATGCCGAAGAAGGGTTTCTGGGTGCCGGTCTGCCTCGTCGCCATGGCGCTGCCGCTGCTCATCCCGTGGAATGTAGTGGGCACCATCTGGCAGGTTTTCGGGCGCAGCGACATCGGCCTTCTCGGCTATTACGCCAACCGGCTCGGCCTCGACTATAATTATGTCAACGATCCCTTCGATGCGTGGGTGACCATCATCCTCATGGACGTCTGGCATTGGACGAGCCTCGTGGTGCTGCTCTGCTATGCCAGCCTCGTCTCGATTCCTGATGCCTATTACCAAGCCGCCCGCATCGACGGCGCATCGCGGCTATCCGTCTTCCGCTACATTCAGCTGCCGAAGATGAAGCGGGTGCTGCTGATCGCCGTACTCCTGCGCTTCATGGACAGTTTCATGATCTATACCGAGCCTTTCGTGGTCACGGGGGGCGGGCCGGGCAACTCGACCACCTTCCTGTCGATCGATCTCGTGAAGATGGCGCTCGGGCAATTCGATCTCGGCCCCGCTGCGGCGATGTCGCTGATCTATTTCCTTATCATCCTGCTGCTCTCATGGGTGTTCTATACCGTCATGACCAGCCACGATCAGGAGGCGTGACATGAGCGCCATCGTCAATGAAACAGCCATGTCGGGGGAAACGGCCCGTCAGCGGGTGAAGAGCCAGCGTACGGGGCGGTTCGGCTGGCTGGTGCCGGCGGTGTATATCGTGCTGCTGCTCATCCCGATCTACTGGCTCATCAATATGAGCTTCAAGACGAACCAAGAAATCGTTAGTTCGATGACGCTCTATCCGCATGAGCCTACCTTGCGGAATTACCACGCTATCTTCACGGATTCGTCCTGGTATTCGGGCTATATCAACTCCATCATCTATGTTGTTCTCAACATGGTGATCTCGGTGGCCGTGGCGCTGCCCGCCGCCTATGCCTTTTCGCGCTACCGGTTCCTGGGCGACAAGCATCTGTTCTTCTGGCTGCTCACCAACCGCATGGCGCCGCCTGCCGTTTTTGCCCTGCCGTTCTTCCAGCTCTACTCGGCCTTCGGCCTGATCGACACCCATATCGCCGTCGCGCTGGCGCATTGCCTGTTCAACGTGCCGCTGGCGGTGTGGATATTGGAAGGTTTCATGTCGGGCGTGCCGAAGGAAATCGACGAGACCGCCTATATCGACGGCTATTCATTTCCGAAATTCTTCGTCAAGATATTCATGCCGCTCATCGCCTCCGGCATTGGTGTCGCCGCCTTCTTCTGCTTCATGTTCTCATGGGTGGAACTGCTGATAGCGCGGACGCTGACGACAACAGACGCAAAGCCCATCGCCGCCACCATGACGCGCACGGTCTCCGCCGCCGGCATGGATTGGGGCCTGCTTGCTGCCGCGGGCGTGCTGACGCTGATACCGGGCGCGCTGGTGATCTGGTTCGTCCGCAATTACATCGCCAAGGGCTTCGCGCTGGGGAGAGTATGAGCATGGTACATCTGCCCGATTTTTCATGGATGGCGTGGACTTGGGCGACCGTGGCCTTCTTCGAGGCCATCGCGCTCATGCTCATCGGCATGTGCGTGTGGGAATATGTCTCGCCCGGCGGGACCCCGCGCAACGGCATCTTACGTTTCGAGACGACGCGCGGCGATAGGCTGTTCATCTCGCTGCTCGGCAGCGCCTTCATCAATCTTGCATGGCTCGGGCTGGTCGGCCCGAACCTGTGGTGGGCGCTTGTCCTCTGCGTGATCTACGCCATCGGCGTGTTCCGCTTCGTGTGAATTTCGGGGCGGCGCTTTCCGCCCCGAAGAGGAAATGGGCCGGGGGACCGCGCCCAGAATTTTGAAAGTCAATGCAATCGCAAGCTTGGGGAGGAAAACCATGCGACGGCATCTTATGACGACGACAGCATTGATCATGCTGGCAATGACCGGCTCGGCCTTGGCCGGAATGGAGGAGGCGAAGCAGTTTCTGGACAAGGAGATCGGTGATCTCTCGTCCTTGCCCCGCGCCGACCAGGAAAAGGAAATGCAATGGTTCGTCGATGCGGCGAAACCGTTCCAGGGGATGGAAATCAAGGTGGTTTCCGAATCCCTCACCACACATGACTATGAATCGAAGGTGCTGGCTCCCGCCTTCTCCGCCATCACCGGCATCAAGGTGACACACGATCTGATCCAGGAAGGGGATGTGGTCGAAAAAATCCAGACCCAGATGCAGACCGGCCAGAACCTCTATGACGGCTGGGTCAACGATTCCGACCTGATCGGCACCCACTGGCGCTACCAGCAGGTGCGTAATCTGACCGACTTCATGGCCAATGAAGGCAAGGACGTCACCAATCCGATGCTGGACTTGGATGATTTCATCGGTATCAAATTCACCACCGCGCCTGATGGTAAGGTCTACCAGCTCCCGGACCAGCAATTCGCGAACCTCTACTGGTTCCGCTATGACTGGTTCAACGACGAGAAGAACAAGGCCGATTTCAAGGCCAAATATGGCTATGATCTCGGCGTGCCGGTCAACTGGTCGGCCTATGAGGACATCGCCGAATTCTTCACCGGCCGCGAGATCGACGGCAAGAAGGTGTTCGGCCATATGGATTATGGCAAGAAGGACCCGTCGCTCGGCTGGCGCTTCACCGATGCCTGGCTCTCCATGGCCGGCAACGGCGACAAGGGCCTGCCTAACGGCCGCCCGGTCGATGAATGGGGGATCAAGGTCGACGACCAGTCGCGCCCGGTCGGCTCATGCGTGGCGCGAGGCGGCGATACCAACGGACCGGCGGCGGTCTACGCCATCCAGAAATATCTCGACTGGATCAAGGCCTACGCCCCGGCGGAAGCGCAGGGCATGACCTTCTCCGAATCCGGCCCTGTTCCCTCGCAGGGCAATATCGCCCAGCAGATCTTCTGGTACACCGCCTTCACCGCCGACATGGCCAAGCCCGGCCTGCCTGTCGTGAACGAAGACGGCACGCCGAAATGGCGCGTCGCGCCTTCGCCGCATGGCGTCTACTGGAAGGACGGCATGAAGCTCGGCTATCAGGATGTGGGCGCGTGGACGCTTCTGAAATCCACGCCTGACGACCGCGCCAAGGCTGCCTGGCTCTATGCGCAGTTCGTGACCTCGAAGACGGTGGATGTGAAGAAGAGCCATGTCGGCCTGACGCTCATCCGCGACTCCTCCATCCACCACAAGAGCTTCACCGACCGCGCGCCGAAGCTCGGCGGTCTGGTCGAGTTCTACCGCTCCCCGGCTCGCGTGCAATGGTCGCCGACCGGAACGAACGTGCCTGACTATCCGAAGCTCGCCCAGCTGTGGTGGCAGGCGATTGGCGATGCGGCCTCCGGCGCCAAGACCGCGCAGGAGGCGATGGATTCGCTTTGCGCCGAGCAGGAAAAGGTGCTCGCCCGCCTCGAGCGCGCCGGCGTCCAAGGCGATTTCGGGCCGAAGCTCGCCGAGGAGCACGATCTCGACTATTGGAACAAGGATGCGGTCGCCAAGGGCAATCTTGCGCCGCAGCTGAAAATCGAGAACGAAAAGGAAAAGCCGGTCACCGTCAATTATGACGAGCTGGTCAAGAGCTGGCAGAAGTAATGTCTACCATGCCGGGGCGGCCTGGCCGCCCCGGCTATCCGTAAAGGGCAGTGAGAATGAGCGGTTATATCCTGGCGATCGATCAAGGCACCACGTCCACGCGGTCGATGGTGTTCGACGGCGATATGAATGTTGCCGGGAAGGGGCAGCAGGAGTTCACCCAGCATTTTCCGGCTTCCGGATGGGTCGAGCATGATGCGAACGAGATTTGGGAAAGCGCCCGCTCGACCATTCGCACCGCGCTTGCCGAAGCCGGGGTCGAAGCTGCCGATATCGCCGCGATCGGCATCACGAACCAGCGGGAGACCACCGTCGTCTGGGACCGCGCCAGCGGAGAGCCGCTTCACCGCGCCATCGTCTGGCAGGACCGCCGCACGGCGCCGCTCTGCGAGGAATTGAAGCGCCAAGGTCTCGAATCCGTCTTCATGGAGAAGACCGGCCTGCTTCTCGATCCCTATTTTTCCGGCACGAAACTGGCATGGCTGCTCGACAATGTGCCTTCCCTACGCGAGCGCGCGGAAAAGGGCGAGGTCTGTTTTGGCACCATCGACAGCTGGCTGATCTACAAGCTGACCGGCGGCAAGGCGCATGTAACCGACGCCACGAATGCCTCCCGCACATTGATCTACAATATCGGTGAGAACCGGTGGGATGCGGAACTGCTTGATATCCTCAAGATTCCCGCCGCCATGCTGCCTGAAGTGAAAGACTGCGCGGCGGATTTCGGCGTCACTGACCCCGCCTTGTTCGGCGTACCGATCCCCATCCTTGGCGTCGCGGGCGACCAGCAGGCGGCTGTCATCGGCAATGCCTGCTTCGAGCCGGGCATGATGAAATCCACTTACGGCACCGGCTGTTTCGCCCTTCTGAACACCGGTACGGACCGCGTCGCGTCCTCCAACCGGCTCATCATCACCATTGCCTATCGCCTGGACGGCGTGACGACTTATGCCCTCGAAGGCTCGATTTTCATCGCCGGGGCTGCGGTGCAATGGCTGCGCGACGAGCTGGGCTTCATTTCCGCCGCCTCCGAAGTGAGCGCACTTGCGCAAAAGGCCGACCCCAACCAGCGCGTCTATCTCGTTCCCGCCTTTACCGGTCTCGGCGCGCCCCATTGGGATGCCGAGGCGCGCGGCGCCATTTTCGGCCTGACCCGCCGGACGGGCCAAGCCGAGTTCGCCCGCGCGGTGCTCGAAAGCGTGGCGTTTCAGACGCTCGATCTTCTGGAAGCCATGCGCGGCGACTGGAAGGGCGCAAACGGCAGCACCGTGCTGCGCGTCGATGGCGGCATGGTCGCGTCTGATTGGACGATGCAGCGCCTCGCCGACATTCTGAACGCGCCGGTCGACCGCCCGACTTTCCTGGAAACAACCGTCCTTGGCGCCGCCTGGCTGGCCGCTTCCCGCGCAGGCCTATGGCCGGACCGCAAAGGCTTTGCCGAAAGATGGCAGCGCGATCGCCGCTTTGAACCCTCCATGCAAGACGAAGAGCGGCAGGGCGCGATTGCGGGCTGGCGGGACAGCGTTTCCCGCTGTCTCACGCATCGTCCGGGGTGAAAGCGGCGAATTAAGCCCGGCTCTGCCGCGCCAGCATGTCCAGAATCGTGTCGCGGAGTTCCCGTTTCGCCTCTTCGGCGCTCATTTCATTTGCCGCCGCAGCCGATGCCAGCGCTTCCGCCGCGCCAAGCATAGCCCGCAGGCCGGCGAGGCTGACATGGCCGTAAGGGGAGGCGGGCTCGAGGGCGTTGCGGCATTTGGCGAGGAATGCGCTCTCACCTTCGCGCTTGACGCGCTCCAGCTCCGGTGAGCCGGACAGCGCGGCAATGACATCAGGTATCTCGCGCCCTTGCGCCAGCACGCAGTCCACATAGGCATCGGCGATGACTTTTGCCCGCACCGTGGGGGTGTCCGCGCTTCCGGCAATCGCCGCGTCGATCAGCGCGTTCTGCCGCGCGTCGAACTCGCGGTAGAGCGCCGCCAGCAGGCCGTTACGGTCCTGAAAATGATCGTAGACGACAGGCTTCGTCACGCCCGCTTTCACCGCGAGGCGGCCGAGCGTCAGCGCCTCGGTGCCTTCCTCCTCGACGATGGTCCAAGCAACTGCAATCAATTGGCGATAGCGCTCCTCGCGGGTGAGGCGCTGCCGGGGGCTCGTTTCATCCTGTTTGCTGCTTGACATCTCTATATACCAAAAGTAACTTACTAAAAGTATATAACGATTACGCCAATCCGGCAACAGCAAAGGAGCACGCGCCATGCATGCGCTTATCGTCGTCTCGCATCCTCACACAACTTCCCTCACGCACGCGGTCGCGAATGAGGTCGCCGCCAGCATTACCGCAGAGGGCTCGCACACCGCCGAGATGGCCGATCTGGCGGCGGAGGGGTTCGATCCCCGGTTCGCGCAGGAGGATTTCGCCGCCTTTCTGCGGCAGGCGCCGGCGCCATCCGACGTTGCCGCCGAGCAGGCGCGCTTGGACCGGGCGGATGCCCTGGTTCTTGTCTATCCGGTCTATTGGTGGTCTTTCCCCGGCCTGCTCAAAGGCTGGATCGACCGCGTGTTCTCCAACGGATGGGCCTATGACGACACGCCCGAAACGGGCGTGGTCAAGAAGTTGCAGCGGCTGAAAGTCCATCTCGTCGCCATCGGTGGTGCGGACCTGCGAACCTATGCGCGCCGAGGCTATTTCGCCGCGATGAGGGCGCAGATCGAGCAGGGCATTTTCGATTATTGCGGCGCGCAGGTGGTCATATCGGAACTGCTCCTGCCGCCTGAAAATGGCGACTGGACGCCCCGGCTGAATGAAGCACGCAGCATCGGCGCGAAAGTGTTCAGGGAAACTGGGCGTGCCAGAGCGGTTGCCGCGGCTTGATCTATCCGACCGCAATCATTGCGTGCAAAACGGTGCGAGCCGCTTCCGCCGGGACGAACAATCCCGGCGGACCGCTTTCGCGCTATTTCTTGCAATCCCGGTTTGAGATCTTGCCATCGGGCATTTTCGTGCGGCAAAGGATGGCGAAGCGATAGCCTTGGCGCGTCAGCTTGGTTTCGGTGAACAATGTCGCGCCGCGCAAATCTGCGCCGGTCAGATCGATCTTGCCGCCGAACGCTCCCTTGGCGGCATCGGAGGGAATAGGGCCGACGTCGTTCTGCCCTGCGGCCTTGTCGGAGAGGCCCTCAGCGTGGCCGTAGATCTTTGCGTTTCGCAAGTTCGCCTTGGTAAAATTCGCGTTGTAGAAGCTGCCGCACAGATTGGCCTTGTTCAGCTTCGCTTCGGAAAAATCGGTGCCGGTGAAATTGGAGCAAAGGCCGTTCATGGCATCGGGCGTGCTTTGCGCGCCGGTCAGATTGGCGCGCTTTAAGACGGCGCCGCTCATGTTCACCCAGAAGAGATTTGCATCGCTCAGATTGGCCCCGGTCAGGTTCGCGCGCTTGAAGGAATTGCCGCCCAGATTGGTGCCGGTGAAATTCGTGTCTTTCAGGCTGGCCCCGTCCCAGCTCATGCTGTCGAGCGCTGACTCGGATTTGGTGTTGCAGCTGACGAAATTCGCATGGTCGATCCGCGCGCCATCGAGGACGCCGCTCGCCACGCCATTGACGGTGCAGTTCATCTTGCCGTCATCGCCGGTCTTGGCCGGCTCGATGCCACGGAGATCCGCGCCTGTAAGATTGCAGTCCTTGCCGCATTGGGCGGTCTGCCGGAACGTGTCGAGCGTCGACACAGCGGGCTTCGTCGCGGCTGTCATTTCGCTGGAGACGCCGGCCGCGGCAAGGCGCGTCTGAAGCTGTTTGGTGCGCTCGTCATAAGCGGACGCGAGGCAGTTGGGGTCACTGTTGCATTGTGCCCGCTTCTGCAGCCATTCATAATGGCTGACGGCCAACTCCGCGCGTGCCTTGCCTTCCACCTGGCTGCCGACGGTCCTGTAGAGGTCGTCGAGCTTCTGATCCTTCTGCGAGAGGCTGGCATCGGCGCAAATGGCGAGGGCGTCGGGCGCACTTGCGCTTCCGCAGCTGAAACTCGCAGCATCGCTCCGCGTCCCGAAAGACAGCAGAAGGCCGGAGGCCGCAAGAAGTGGAAAAGCAAGTTTTTTCATCTGAATATTCTTCCACCTTGATTTCATGTACTGCGATGAATATCCAAATCAAAAGTAAAATATTTATAAATATTTAATCATAATATATAGAAAATACATAGAATTACTTTCATAGAGTAAGAATAACGGCCTTAAGCGGATATCGATATATCCGCTGGCCGGTTTACATCACTTCTTTCTCGGCAGCGTCGGGCTGCTCGACACGCAGGACGGTCAGCTCATATCTTCGGCCGCCACGCGCCGTCCAGCTGATCGATTGGCCAGCCGAAAGGCCGATCAGCGCGGTGCCGATGGGCGTCAGGATGGAAATACGGTTTTGCGCGATATCCGCCTCGCCGGGGAAAACGAGCGTCACCCGCTTTTGCTGGGCGCTGTCGGAGCGGAATTCGACGGTCGATCCCATCCGCACCACATCGGCAGGAACAGCGGAAGCCGGGACGACCTTTGCTCGTTCCATTTCCATCTGCAATTCCTCCGCGACCTCGGGGAAGCGGTCATAGGCATCTTCGGCGAGGATGGTAAGGCGCTTGTGGTCGACGTCGCTGACGATAATCCTGGGCTTGCGTCCGCTCTTTTTGGGCTGGGTCATGGCTTGAATCTCCGGATGACGCATGGCTGCGCGTCCAGCGCGAACCTTGCCGTGTCGAATGATGGGAATGTTCAACGCCTCGAAGAATTGAGGCTTTGCGCGAAATGCGATGTCACGCCCCCCGAACTCGGGGCGCATGGCCGAGCTCAGGGGCTACGATTCCGCGATCGGGTGCATCCGGAAGAATGTGGCGCGTGTGTTAACCATGCAGGATAGTTTGTGCGTTTCGGCGTGATTGTCAAGCCGATTGCCAATCCGGCGGGAACGCGCGCGCCACATCCTATAAAGGCAGGCCGGTTACCGCCGCTGGCGGCGCACCGGCTCCGTGCCGTAGTCGAGCATGCGGCTGAGGCTCAGGGCGAGCAGGGTGCAGATCGCGCCTGAGATCAGATAGCCGCCGATGAAAATGATGCCGAAGCCGCTGGCGAGGCCGAGCGCCACCAGCGGCGCGAAGCCCGCGCCCAAAAGCCAAGCGAGGTCCGAGGTAAGCGCGGCGCCCGTATAGCGATAGACGCGCCCGAACCGCGAGGAGACTGCGCCCGATGCCTGACCGAAGGAAAGGCCGAGAATGCCGAAGCCGATGAGGATGAAGGCGTCCTGACCGGCGCTGCCGGCGTCGAGAAGGAAGGGCGCGGAAAACGAGAATATCCCGATGATGATGGCGCCGATCATCAGCTGGCTGCGTCGTCCGATGCGATCGGCGATGAGGCCGGAAAGCACGATGCCGGCGATGCCGACAATGGCACCGGCCACCTGCACCCAGAGGAACCTCGATATGGGCTGGCCGCCGTGCAGCATCACCCAGCTCAAGGGGAAGATCGTGACGAGATGGAACATCGCAAAACTCGCCAGCGGCACGAACGCGCCGAGCACCACATCGGCCGCATGCTTGCTCAGCATCTCGAAGATGGGGCGGGCTTCCAGCTCCTTGGCCTCCATCGCCACCCCAAACTCCTTGCTGGCGACGATGCGCAGCCGGGCGAAGAGCGCGACGACATTTATGGCGAAGGCGACGAAGAAAGGATAGCGCCAGCCCCAGGAGAGGAAATCCTGCTCCGAGAGATTGGAATAAAAATACCAGAAGAGCAGGCTCGCCAGCGCGAAGCCGATGGGCGCGCCGATCTGCGGGATCATCGCATACCAGCCGCGCTGGTTCTTCGGCGCGTTGATATTAAGCAGCGAGGCGAGCCCGTCCCACGCGCCGCCCAGCGCGAAACCCTGGCCCAGCCGGAACAGCGCCAGCAGCGCCACGGCCCAATAGCCGATGGTCTCATAGCCGGGCATGAAGGCAATGGAGGCAGTCGAGCCGCCGAGGATAAAGAGCGCGATCGTCAGCTTCGTGCCGCGCCCGTAATGCCGGTCGATCCATGTGAACACGAAAGTGCCTACGGGTCGCGCCAGGAAGGCGAGCGAGAAGAGCGCGAAGGACATCATCTGCGCCGCGAGCGGCGAGGGCGCAAAGGGGAAGATCAGTTTCGGAAAGACGAGAATCGAGCCAAGGCCGAAGACGAAGAAGTCGAAGAATTCGGACAGGCGGGCAATTATCACGCCGATGGCGATACTTCCCGGTGAAACCGGCTTGCCGCTGTTAACACGCCGGGCATCCCTTTCGAGGCTCGCGGACGTTGGGCCTTCGAACCAGGGTTTGGCAATCGTGCTCATTCTATTTCCTCCTGCCTTGTCTCCACCTCAAAACGAGTGTCGGACAAACTTTGATCCAGATCAAGGAATCTTTCCCCGAAAGCCGCGGGCAAGACGGAATAGTATCTGGTCGCATCATTATAGTGTGTTAACCTGATATTTACGTTAATTTTCTTGGGGAAGCTATTGAATGGAGATGCAAAATGAGGAAGTTTGAAATCTGCAGGCAAGAATAAACAGAATTCTTGAATCGCATGCCGTGAATCGCTGTTCACGGGAATTCGATCTGAACTTTCGAAAGTGAACTTCGAATCGCCACACTTGCCAGTAATGCCGATGATCGGAGTGTTTGCTGCGGTGCGGTAAATTGTTGCAGTGCGGCCAACCGCCTCATTCCGCGAGGGTGGCGTTGCCATTACTGCACGCCGAGTCACAAACTAAAATTCAAGCATGCGAGATGCCCATGCATCCAAAAACTCTTGGACGATTGGCCGCCTTCCTGATCCTGCCTGCAGCTTTGTCCGGCTGCAATTGGGTCGTCATGTCTCCTTCCGGCGACATCGCCCGGCAGCAGGCAGACCTGATTCTGATCTCGACGGCATTGATGCTGATCATAATCGTGCCCGTCATTTTCCTGACGCTGTTCTTCGCCTGGAAGTACCGTCAGTCCAACCGCGACGCGGCCTATGAGCCGGAGTGGAGCCATTCGACCCGGCTCGAGGTAATCATCTGGTCGGCGCCGCTCGCGATCATCATCGCGCTGGGCGCGATCACCTGGATGAGCACCCACAAGCTCGACCCGTACCGCCCGCTCGACGAGATCGCGCCGGGCCGGCCCATCGCCGCCGACGTCAAGCCGCTGACAGTGGAAGTGGTGGCGCTCGACTGGAAATGGCTGTTCATCTATCCCGATTATGGCATCGCCAGCCTGAATGAGATGGCCGCGCCGATCGATGTGCCGATCCGGTTCAAGATCACCGCTTCCTCGGTCATGAACTCCTTCTATGTTCCGGCGCTCGCGGGCCAGATCTACGCCATGCCGGGCATGGAGACGAAGCTGCACGCGGTCATCAACAAGCCGGGCGATTATGAGGGCTTCTCCGCCAATTTCAGCGGCGCCGGATTCTCGCATATGCGCTTCAAGTTCCTTGGCCGTGATCAAGCTGGTTTCGACGCCTGGGTCGCCTCGGTGAAGGAGAAGGGAACCGCCCTTACACGGGCCGACTACCAGAAGCTGGAACTGCCGAGCGAGAAGGAGCCGGTGCGCTATTATTCGTCTGTCGATAGTGATCTCTTCAATGCGATCGTCAACATGTGCGTTGACCCCTCGAAGATGTGCATGGAGGAAATGGCGATGATCGACGCCCAGGGCGGCGGCGGCAAGGAATCGGCCAACACCGTGTTGCGGCTCACCTATGACCGCGAGCGCAAATGGGGCGCCATAGGCAACCAGTCGCGGCCGTTCCTCTTGTCGCAGTGCACGCCGCAAGGCGCAGGGCCGGGGGGCAGCGTGGTGCTGCCGCCGCAAAAAACCTCGGCCTACCCGGCTTTCGGCCAGCCCAAGGGCGAAGAGCTGAGCCAGGTTTCGACCGGTACGGTTCTCAGATAGTCTTGTATGCAACTGGCGGTGCCCGAGGGTGCCGCCATGTAAAGGTTTAGACGCATGTTTTCCAATCCTGACCTTCTGAAGTTCATCTTCGGCCGGTTAACGCTGGAATCGATTCCCTATCACGAACCGATTCTGGTCTTTACGTTCATCGGCGTCGCGATCGGCGGCCTCGCCGTGCTCGGCCTCATCACCTATTACCGGTTCTGGGGTACGCTCTGGCGCGACTGGATCACCAGTGTCGATCACAAGAAGATCGGCATCATGTATATCATCCTCGGGCTGATTATGCTCTTGCGCGGCTTTGCCGACGCCATCATGATGCGCGCCCAGCAGGCTATCTCCTTCGGCGCCAATGAAGGCTATCTGCCGCCGCACCATTACGATCAGATCTTCACGGCCCATGGCGTCATTATGATCTTCTTCGTGGCGATGCCGCTCGTCACGGGCCTGATGAACTATGTCGTGCCGCTGCAGATCGGCGCACGCGACGTGTCGTTCCCCTTCCTCAACAATTTCTCGTTCTGGATGACCACGGCGGGTGCGATCATCATCATGCTGTCGCTGTTCATCGGCGAGTTCGCCAAGACCGGCTGGCTGGCCTATCCGCCGCTGTCGGGCATCGCGTACAGTCCTGATGTCGGGGTGGATTATTATATCTGGGGCCTGCAGGTGGCCGGCATCGGCACGACGCTCTCGGGCATCAACCTGATCGCAACCATCGTCAAGATGCGCGCGCCGGGCATGACTTTCATGAAGATGCCTATCTTCACCTGGACCTCGCTCATAACCAACATCCTGATCGTCGCCTCCTTCCCGGTGCTGACCGCGGTGCTCGCGCTCCTGTCGCTCGACCGCTATGTCGGCACCAACTTCTTCACGAATGATCTCGGCGGCAACCCGATGATGTACGTGAACCTGATCTGGATCTGGGGACACCCAGAGGTCTACATCCTCGTCCTGCCGGCCTTCGGCATTTTCTCCGAGGTGGTCTCGACCTTCTCGTCCAAGCGCCTGTTCGGCTACACCTCGATGGTCTACGCAACCTGCGTGATCATGATCCTCTCCTACATCGTGTGGCTGCACCACTTCTTCACGATGGGCTCGGGCGCTTCGGTCAACGCCTTCTTCGGCATCACCACTATGATCATCTCGATCCCGACGGGCGCGAAGATGTTTAACTGGCTCTTCACCATGTATAAGGGCCGGATCCGTTACGAATTGCCGATGCTATGGACGGTCGGCTTCATGGTGACTTTCACCATAGGTGGCATGACCGGCGTCATGCTCGCGGTGCCGCCTGCCGACTTCGTGCTCCACAACTCGCTGTTCCTGATCGCGCACTTCCATAATGTGATTATCGGCGGCGTGCTGTTCGGCATGTTCGCAGGCATCACCTACTGGTTCCCCAAGGCGTTCGGCTTCAAGCTCGATCCGTTCTGGGGCAAGATGAGCTTCTGGTTCTGGCAGATCGGCTTCTTCGTCGCCTTCATGCCGCTCTATGTGCTGGGCCTGATGGGCGTGACGCGTCGCATGAGCCATTTCGACGACCCGTCGCTGCAGATCTGGTTCCAGATCGCCGCTTTGGGCGCCGTGCTCATCGCTATCGGCATCGCCTCGTTCCTCATCCAGCTCTTCGTCAGCTTCCGCAAGCGCGAGTCGCTGCGCGATTTGACCGGCGATCCCTGGGATGGCCGTACGCTGGAATGGTCGACCTCGTCGCCTCCGCCGGAGTACAACTTCGCCTTCACGCCGATCGTCCGCGACCATGACAGCTGGTACGACATGAAGAGGCGCGGCCATAAGCGTCCGCTGGAGGGCTACATACCGATCCACATGCCGAAGAATACCGGCACGGGCGCAATCCTCGCCGCCTTCAGCGTCGCCTTCGGCTTCGGTATGGTCTGGCACATATGGTGGCTGGCGATCCTCACCTTCGTCGCCATGATCGCTATCGCGATCGGCCATACCTTCAACTACAACCGGGATTACTACATCCCTGCCGAAACCGTGACCGCGACCGAAAACGCGCGCACTAGACTGCTCGCGGGACAGAACTGAAACGATGAGTATAGCAGCACACGCCCACGCCCATCTGGCGACACCGACAGCGGAAGACCAGGAATTCTATCTGAAGGATGAGCATCATCCGGAAGGCAGCACCATGCTGGGCTTCTGGATCTACCTGATGAGCGACTGCCTGATCTTCGCCGTCCTCTTCGCCGTCTATGGCGTGCTCGGCCGCAATTATGCGGCGGGGCCTTCGCCCGCCGATCTGTTCGACCTCACGCTCGTCGCCATCAACACGGCGATGCTGCTCCTGTCATCCATCACATATGGCTTCGCCATGCTGTGGATGGATAAGGGCGCCAAGACCCAGACGCTGCTCTGGCTCGGCATAACCGGCATATTCGGCGCGATCTTCATCGGGCTCGAGCTCTATGAGTTCAGCCATCTGATCCATGAAGGCGCGGGCCCGCAGCGTTCGGCGTTCCTTTCGTCCTTCTTCGCGCTGGTCGGCACGCACGGCCTGCACGTGACCTTTGGCATCATCTGGCTGATCACGCTGATGGTGCAGGTGGCAAGATACGGGCTGATCCCGGAGAACAAGCGCCGGCTGATGTGCCTTTCGATGTTCTGGCACTTCCTCGACGTCATCTGGATCGGCGTCTTCTCCTTCGTCTATCTGATGGGAGTCCTCGGATGAGTTCGCATTCTCACGCTCACCATAGTGCAGCAGACGCCCATCACGACGATGGGGCCGCGCACGGCACCTTCAAGGGCTACATGACCGGCTTCCTGCTGTCGGTGATCCTGACGGCCATCCCGTTCTGGCTGGTCATGAGCGGCGCCACCGACAGCAAGGCGCTCACGGCGGTGCTGGTCATGGGCCTCGGCGCGATACAGATCGTCGTCCACATGATCTTCTTCCTGCACATGAACCCGCGCTCGGAAGGCGGCTGGACGATCATGGCGCTGATCTTCACGCTGGTGCTCGTCGGCATCCTCCTCGCCGGCTCGCTCTGGGTCATGCATCATCTGAACTACAACATGATGCCCATGTCGCCAGAGGTGATGAAGAACATGCCTTAGGGCATTCATTTTGGACGCTGCCGCTTCTTTCATCCAGGTGGCAGCGTCAACGGAGAGGCATGGATTCCTGTGACAAGCACAGGAATGACGGGCGTAGAGGCGGGCACCATCCACCTGGAACCGCTGCGCAAGCAAAGACGTTGATTGTTATCTAAAACGATCATGCAATCCGTCATTCCTGTGCTTGTCACAGGAATCCATGCCTCGACATTTCCGCCTGCATAACGGTTCTAAGCGGACCGCCAAGACGGGCCGCTCTGAAAGGAGATGATGTCGTGGACGATGCTTCTTCGGCGGAGCTGGAGCCGGCAAATCCAGGAAGCCCGCGCCGCTCAAGAGCGTTCATGATCGGCGCGCTGCTGTTCATGACGGCTGTTTTTGTCGGCCTCGGCACCTGGCAGGTGCAGCGGCTGTTCTGGAAGCTGGACCTGATCGCCCGCGTCGATGCCCGTGTTCACGCCGCGCCGGTACCTGCACCGGGTCCGTCCGATTGGCCCAATATAACAGCGAAGAACGATGAATACCGGCGCGTCACCGCTTCCGGCACGTTCGACTACGGCAAGGACGTGCTCGTCCAGGCGGTGACGGAACGCGGGCCCGGCTTCTGGGTGATCACGCCGCTTCGCCAGCCGGATGGCGCGACGATCCTCGTCAATCGCGGCTTCGTGCCCAATGACCGGCGTGACCGCGCCGCGCGCGCTGCTGGCGAAGTTTCAGGCACCACCACGGTCACCGGCCTTCTGCGCCTCAGCGAGCCGGGCGGCGCATTCCTTCGCTCGAACGATCCCAAGGCGGGCCGCTGGTATTCCCGCGATGTCGCCGCCATCGCTGCCTCAGAGCATCTCCAGACCGTCGCGCCCTATTTCATCGATGCCGACGCGACCGCGAACCCCGGCGGCTTGCCGGTGGGCGGCCTCACAATTATCCATTTCCGCAACACTCATCTCGTCTATGCTCTCACTTGGTATGCCCTGGCGCTGATGAGCGCAGGCGGGGCCTATTTCGTCCGGCGGAAAACCTAATTCATCATCGCGCGCGCCGCACTTTTCAGCAAATGGCGTTGCGCATCTCGCGCCGGAAGTCCGAAGGGGACATCCCGGCGATCTGCCGGAACGCCTTGTTGAAGGCGCTGACGGAGCCGAAGCCGCTTTCCATCGCGATCTGGAGGATGTTCTCCGTTCCGTTCATCAGCATGGCCTGCGCGCGCGAAAGGCGGAGCAACGTCAGATATTTGATGAGCGTCATCCCGGTCGATTTGCGAAAGAGGTCCATGGCGTATTTCGGATGAAGCTGGACCGCGCGGGCGATGTCCGTCGCGTCGATATCATCGAGAAAATGCGCGGCGATATAATCGCACATGCGCGCGACGCTTGAGGATGGCCCTGTTCCGCCATCCTGGCCTGCCTTTCGCTCGCCGGTCGCGGCGGATGTCACCGAATAGGGCTCCAGGAACATGCGCTCGATGCGCAGCAGCAGTTCGGCCACCGCATGTTCCGCCTTTGCCGGATCGCCCGACCGCGCATAACGAAACCAGCGGGCAAAATTTTCCTCGTCGGCCCGGTCGGTGTGCGAGGTCAATATGGTCGCGCCGCCCATCAATTGCGCGGAGGCGGGAGCCGGCAGGCGCAGCCGGAAAAAATGGACGAGCGGCAGATGCGCGCCCGCATAGAGGGAATCGCTCGAGGATTCATCCAGCTGATGCGATTGTCCGCCCCAGAACAGGCACATCTGCCCGGCGGCGAGCCGAAGGCCATAATCGCCCATCCGGTAATGGACGGAGCCTCGCATGATGTAATTGACCTCCACCTGCGCGTGCCAGTGCGGCCTCAGCATGATGGGCGGGTGGTTGTGAAAAAACTGCAGGGTGGTGGGCAAGCCCTCGATACTGCTTGCGCCGGGCTGGTAGATGGCTCTTTCGGCAACCTTACTTTCCGCCAAATCGACATTCCCTTTCGACGAGACAGTTTTCCGCTGGACGCTAATCTCAACAGGTTCGCTGAAGAACGGCAATTGGAAAAGGGAGGTTTTCAATGTGCTTCAAACTTCTTGGCGCGGCGCTGTCGCTTGCGCTTTTGACTGTGCCTGCGTCCGCGCAGTCCACCACCACCATCACCATCTGGAGCTGGAACGTCGCCGCATCGTCGCTGAAGTCGACGCTCGAAGGGTTCAACAAGAAATACCCCGATATCAAGGTCAATATCGAAGATCTCGGCAATGATCCGGTCTATGACAAGACGCTGGCCGCCTGCGCCGCGGGCGGGGAGGGGCTGCCTGATATCGTCACCGTCGAGAATTTCGAGGCGGAAGTGTTCTGGGCCCGTTTCCCGGATTGCTTCACGGATTTGACCCAGCTTGGCTATACGCCCGAAAAACAGGCGCTGTTCCCCGATTTCAAGCGCACCGAACTGGAAGTGGACGGGGTTGCCTATGCCATGCCCTGGGATTCCGGCCCGGTCGCGGTCTTCTATCGCCGCGATTTCTATGAAAAGGCCGGGGTCGATCCGCAGACGATCAAGACCTGGGATGATTTCATTGCCGCCGGCAAGAAGGTCATGGCGGCCAATCCCGGTACAGTCATGGCGCAGGCCGATTTCAACGGTGACAGCGAATGGTTCCGCATGATCGCCAATGAGCAGGGCTGCGGCTACTTCTCCACTGACGGGCAAAGCATCACCATCAACCAGCCGGCTTGCGTCGCCACGCTGGAAAAGCTGAAGGAGATGAAGGACGCGGGCATCATAACTGCCGCGATCTGGGACGAGAAAATCCAGGCCAACACGGCGGGCAAGGCCGCGAGCCAGATGTATGGCGCCTGGTATGAAGGCTCGATCCGCACCAACTCGCCCGATCTCTCGGGCAAATGGGGCGTCTATCTCATGCCCAGCCTGACGCCTGACGGACCGCGCGCCGCCAATATCGGCGGCTCTTCGCTCGCCATCAGCTCCGCCTCGCAGAACAAGGAAGCGGCATGGAAATTCATCGACTATGCCCTCACCACCAATGAGGCGCAGGTAACGATGCTGAAATCCTTCGGCCTGGTGCCGTCGCTTCTCTCGGCCATCGACGATCCCTTCGTCAAGGAGGCGCAGCCCTATTGGGGCGGGCAGCCGGTCTGGGCCGAGATCCTGGCGACCCTGCCGAAGATCGTGCCCGCCCGCGGCACGGCCTTCCAGACCGACGCCGACGCTATCTACATGGCAACTCAGACCAAATATTTCGCGGGAGGCTATCCCAATGCCAAGGCGGCGCTGGATGATGCTGCCAAGCAGATCGAAGCAGCAACGGGGTTGCCGGTAGCTCAGTGAAGAGCGTCGACGTTTGGAGGGAATCGCGAGGCACCCCCCCTCTGTCCTGCCGGACATCTCCCCCTCAAGGGGGGAGATTAGCCGTCATCGACGCGCGGCACCAATCGCAAGCGTCGCAGAATGGGCGGTGGAGGGTGAGGTCAGCCAATCTCCCCCCTTGAGGGGGAGATGTCCGGCAGGACAGAGGGGGAGATGTCCYGCCGATGCTTCCTTCTGAACAAAAGCTCCAAGGATATTTCGGAGGCAAGCCATGCGGCTCAACAACCGGATCGCTTATGCGTTCCTCGCCCCCTATCTTCTGATTTTCGCGGTGTTCTGGGTCTGGCCGATCATCGACTCGTTCCTGCTGTCGTTCCAGAACACCCGCGTCAATCCATGGCGTTTCGCGCCGTCGCTCAACTGGGGCCGGCTCATCGCCGACCCGGCCTTTTATAACGCGCTGTACAACACGCTGATTATCCTTGTGATACAGGTACCTGTCATGATCGCGCTCGCGACGATCATGGCGGTTCTCCTGAATTCGCCGCTACTGAAGGCGCGTCCGTTCTATCGCTTCGCCTTCTTCGCGCCCGTCGTCGTCGGCGAGGTCGCCTATGCCGCCGTGTTCCGGGTGATGTTCAGCGCCGATTTCGGCATTATCAACAAGCTGATCACCTCGGTGGGACTTGCGCCCGTCTCCTGGTTCGACAATGGCAATGCTGCAATGGCACTGCTCATCATCGCCGTCACTTGGCGCTGGGCGGGCTATAACGCCATCATCATCCTTGCCGGGCTTCAGTCCATTCCTGCTGATGTCTATGAAGCGGCCACGCTTGACCGGGTGAGCAAGCGCCAGCAATTCTTTCACATCACGCTGCCGCTCTTAAAGCCGATCATCATGTTCTGCGTCGTCCTGTCGGTCATCGGCACGATGCAGCTCTTCACCGAACCGTTCCTCATCACCAACAGAGGCGGCCCCGGCGGGGCGACGGAGACGCTCGGCCTCCTGCTTTATCGACAGGGCTTCACCTCGCTGAATTTCGGTTACGCCTCGGCCATCGCCTACATCATGGCCGCGCTCGCTATCGCCATATCGCTTCTCAATCTATGGGCCGGGAGGGAATCGAAATGAGATCCAGATCGAAGACCCTGCTCTGGCAGAAGATCGGCCTTCATGCCGTGCTGACGCCGCTGGCGCTGATCTGGCTGTTTCCGCTGTGGATGATGTTCATCTTCTCCACCATGCCTGATCACGGCATTTTCAGCCCTGAGATCGTCCTGACGCCATCGACCCATTTCATGGAGAATTTCCATGTCCTGCAGGGCAACACCAATTTCCTGCGGGCGATGTTCATCTCTATCACGGTCGCCGTCATCTACACCGTTCTATCGGTGCTTCTGACCTCGATGGCCGGCTGGGCGCTGGTGCGCTATCGCTTCGCCGGAAAATCGGTGGTCATCGCCATCATCCTCGGCACCATCACGCTACCCTTCGCGGTGGTGGTTATTCCGCAATTCATCATGGTCGCGCGGGAGTTCAAGCTCGCCAACACCTGGATCGCGCTGATCGTGCCGCCGCTCTTCAATTCGCTCGGTGTGCTCTTCATGCGGCAGGCCTTTTCCATGATGCCATCGGAACTTTTCGATGCCGCCCGCGTCGAGGGTGTGAAGGAATGGCAGATCTTCCTGCGTATCGCGCTGCCGCTGGCGCGGCCCACCATGGCGGCGCTGTCGATCATCCTCTTCCTCGCTTCGTGGAACAATTATCTCTGGCCGCTGCTCATCAATTCCCGGCCCGGCATGATGACCGCTCCGGTCGCGCTCGGCACGCTCATCGGTCTTACCAAGGTTTCGTGGGGCGGCATCATGGCGGGCGCCGTGCTGCTGACCGCGCCGGTGCTTGCCGTCTTCGTCTTCCTGCAGCGCCATTTCATTGCCGGCATCGCCGCCGGCGCCGTCAAATAATCGGGGAGCGTCATGGCTGGCCTTGTCCTCAAAAATGTCGTCAAGCGTTACGGTACGCTGGAAATCATTCACGGCGCCAATCTCGATATCGCCGATGGCGAGTTCGTGGTGTTCGTTGGCCCCTCCGGCTGCGGAAAATCCACCCTGCTGCGCATGATTGCGGGGCTGGAGGATATTTCCGGCGGGGAGATCGCCATCGGCGGAAAAGTCGTCAACGATGCCGAGCCCGCCGACCGCGGCATTGCCATGGTGTTCCAGTCCTATGCGCTCTATCCGCATATGACGGTCGAGGAGAACCTCTCCTTCGGGCTGAGGATGAACGGCAATCCGAAGGAGGATACGGCGAAGCGCGTGCGGCGCGCTGCCGAAATCCTGCAGATCGCCGAGCTGATGCACCGGCGGCCAAAGGAGCTCTCGGGCGGACAGCGCCAGCGTGTCGCCATCGGCCGCGCCATTGTGCGCGAGCCGCAAGTGTTTCTCTTCGACGAGCCGCTGTCGAATCTCGACGCCGAACTGCGCGTGCAGATGCGGGTGGAGATCGCCCGGCTGCACAAGCAGCTCGGCACGACGATGATCTATGTCACGCATGACCAGACCGAGGCGATGACGCTCGCCGACAAGATCGTCGTGATGCGCGGCGGCAATATCGAGCAGGTCGGCGCGCCGCTGGACCTTTATGACAACCCCGCCAACCGGTTCGTCGCGGGCTTTGTCGGCTCGCCCAAGATGAACTTCCTGGCGGCGAAGATATCAGGCGCGAGCGAGGGCGGAGTCACCGTCTCGCTCGACGGCGATCCAGCCCTGCGACTTACCCTGCCGCTTGCGACACAACTTGCCGAGGGCACGCCCGTCACGCTGGGCATCCGGCCTGAGCATTTTCGCCATAGCGGCATGGGCGATGTGGATTTGACCGTCCATGTCGATATGGCGGAGCATCTGGGCAACACCAGTTACGTCCATGCCCGTCTCGCGGGAGGCGAGCCGCTGGTGATCGAGCGTCCGGATTCGCGCGGTCTTGCCAATCAGAGCCACCTGACGGTGGGCATCCCTCTTCACAAACTCTTCCTCTTCGGCGCAGACGGCCAACGCCTGCGCTGATCCTCCCGTTCAACCCGAGCATTCCAGAGGTTTTTCAATGATATCCGCCCAAAAGATCCGCTGGGGCATTATCGGCCCAGGCACCATCGCACGCACCTTTGCCGATGGCATCGCCCATTCAAACACCGGGGAACTCTCGGCCATCGCCACGCGCAATCCGGACAAGCCAGGGCTTGCCGAGGCATTTCCCGGCGCGCGGGTGGTCCATGGCTATGAGGCGCTTCTGAGCGATCCTGACATCGACGCCGTCTATATCGCCACCCCGCACACGCTCCACGCCGAATGGGCGATCAAGGCCATCCGCGCCGGAAAGCATGTGCTCGTCGAAAAGCCGATTGCGCTTTCGGCCTATGACGCCGATGCGATTTTCTATGAGGCGAAGAAGGCCGGTGTCTTTGCGGGCGAGGCCTATATGTACCGCCTGCATCCGCAAACGGCGAAGCTCGTCGAGCTGGTCAAAGAGGGCGTTATCGGCGCTATCCGTATCATCCGCTCCAGCTTCGGCTTCAGCATGGGTAGCTTCCGGCCCGATCACCGCCTGTTCGCCAATGATACCGCTGGGGGCGGCATTCTCGACGTGGGCGGCTATCCGGTTTCCATGGCCCGGCTCATCGCGGGCGCGGCGGAAGGCAAGCCTTTCGCAGAACCGGAAAAGGTGTTCGGCGTCGCCCATCTCGGGGGCTCCGGTGTCGATGAATGGGCATCCGCCGTGCTGAAATTTACAAGCGGTATTATCGCGGATGTGTCGTGCTCCATCATGGCGAAGCAGGACAATGTGCTGCGCATTATCGGCGCGAGCGGACGCATCGAGGTTGAGGATTTCTGGTACGCTTCGGGCCATAAGGGCGGGGTGGGGCGCATCGAGATTATCAGGGGAAACGAGCGGGAAACGGTCGAGGTCCGCGAGGACGGATGGCTCTATGCCTTCGAAGTGGACGCGGCGGGCGAGGCGATTCGGGCGGGGCGGCAGGAATTTGCGAGCCCCGGCATGAGCTGGGAGGATTCGCTCGGCAATCTCAGGGTGATGGATCGCTGGCGCGCTTCCGTAGGCCTGGAATATGGCATCGAGAGAGCGGCGAAGCGGGTGAAGAATATTGCGGGCGGAACGGTACGCCCCGGCAATTCCATACCGAAACGGCAGATTCCCGGCCTCGCCAAACTCGCTTCCACTGTCGCGCTGGGGTTCGAGTTCTTCCCCAATTTCGCCTCGGCCTCGCTGACGCTCGACGCTTTCTATGAAGCGGGCGGCAATCTGTTCGACACGGCCTTCATCTATGGCGGCGGGCGGACGGAAGCGATTTTCGGCGACTGGCACACGAGCCGCAATGTGCCGCGCGAGGAGATCGTGCTGATCGGCAAGGGGGCCCATTCCCCGCTTTGCTACCCCGATGTCATCGCCAGGCAGCTCGACCAGTCGCTGGAACGGCTGAAAACCGATTATGTCGATGTCTATTTCATGCATCGCGACAATCCGGACGTGCCCGTGGGTGAGTTCGTCGACGCCATGGATGCGGAAGTGCGGCGCGGACGCATTCGCGGCATTTTCGGCGGGTCGAACTGGACGCGCGAGCGCATGGACGAAGCCATCGCCTATGCGCAAAAATCCGGCAAGACGGCCCCGGCGGCGCTTTCCAACAATTTCTCGCTCGCCGAAATGCTGGAGCCGATCTGGGCGGGATGCGTTGCCGCCTCAGACGACGAATGGAAGGAGTGGCTGAAGGCGCGCAACATTCCCAATTTCGCCTGGTCAAGCCAGGGCAGGGGCTTCTTCACCGAGCGGGCGGGACGCGACAAGCGGGATGACGAGGAAATGGTGCGGACTTGGTATTCCGACCGCAATTTCGAACGCCGTGAAAGGGCCATAGAATTGGCAGAGCAGCTTGGCCGCCACCCGATCCACGTCGCGCTCGCCTATGTCGTCGCGCAAGCCTTCCCGGTGATTCCTCTCATTGGCCCCCGCACTGTCGGCGAGCTAGAGGATAGTCTCTCGGCGCTCGATATTAAGCTCACGCCGGAACAGCTGAAATGGCTTGAGGGGTAACGAGGTCGCGTCTTACCCTATGCTTTGCAGCGTGCTCGGGTCAGCGCCCGCGATCCGGGCAAGCACTGCCTCGGCCAGCTTGCGCCCGGCGAGCTTGAAGCTTTCGCTGACGACGATCATCTCGGGCCGGAACCAGGGCAGAATATCGGAGGATTGTTTCGCGGCAACGTCCACATCCGCTCCCAGCCGCAACCCCGCCGCCTCCAGACCGGCGACGGTGGCGATGGCAGCAGCGCTCGATGCGCAGATGATCCCGTCCGGGCGGTCACCCTGGCGCACGATGGCCTGGATGCGCTCGCGCAAAATGTCGAGCGGCGCATCGATATCGATACCGGGCAGGATATGGGCGGCGCAGCCATTTTCACGCGCGCCGTCAAAAAAGCCATTCACCATATGGCTGTAATAGGTCAGATGCGGTGGCGGCGTCAGGATCGCCAGCCGCCGGCGTCCGCGTTCGGCAAGCCGCGCCGCGACATTGCGGGCGAAGCTGTAATTGTCGAAATCATGGAACGGATGCTCAATGCCCATATCCGTGCGCCCATGGGTGGCGAAAGGGACGTTATGCTCGGTCAGGTAACGCACCCGCGCATCGTCGGGCTCCGTGCGCGAGAAAATGAGACCGTCAGCCGAACCCGTTTCGACGATATAGCGGATCGGCTCCATCGGGTCCTTGGAATGGGAATAGGGCGTGACGATCAGGTGATATTGCGTATCGGCCAGCACCTCGGAAACGCCGTGGACGACATGCGAGGTGAAGCCCATGATCTCGTCCTGCGTGTTGAGCACGAGGGCGATGACGTTTGTCTTGCCGGTGCGCAGGCGCACGCCGGCGCGGTTGGGCCGGTAGCCCACCTGCCGCGCGATCAACTGAACGCGCTTGCGCGTCTCGATGCCGATTTCAGGCGCGTCCTTCAGCGCGCGGGAGACGGTCGTGACGCCAAGCCCCGCCATGAAGGCGATGGTCTTCAGGGTCGGCCTGTCGCTCTCCGGCGGGGTCTGTGCCTCCGTCTTGCCGCTCTCTGTTTCACTCTTCATGCCAACTGCCTCCCGCCTTTTTTCTGGGCGAATGGCGGTATATCGCATAGCCCGCTTTTTCTTGGGAAAAAGTTTTCCCCAATTTCGTTGAACCTATCCTCGCAGAACGGCCTGCCAGGGTAACACGCCCTTCATTTTCGCGTCATCCTCAAGCAGAGGCGTTTCCTTTTACGTAAAATGGCTGCAAAACGCTGTAGGACTTAAGCACGAACCTGCGGAATACCCCGTTCAGGCAGGTGCAGAAGGAGGTGGTGAAATGCTTGAAATTGCCCGCTCCGGTAGAATAAACATAGCGGCGTCTCCATCCCAGTTGACAAATGAACCGTTTTAAAAAATCATATCATATAATTTAAGTCCGGGAGGCGGAGTCATTTTCCCTGCAGCGTTAGGCGTAATTGATCCTGAGATCGGGATCGAGGGGAAGAGTTTTCCAATTTCCGGGCTTGGGTGGGATTGGTCGTCCCTGTCTTGAGCCAACGCCATCGCGTAGCGGCTTCAGGATGGGTGCGGCTGAAATGTGATCAGCAACTGGGAGGATACCCGTGAAAATACTCAAAACTGCTTTGGCAGCGCTGCTGTCTGTCGCCTGGATGGGAGCCGCCGCCGCTCCGACCATGGCGCAGGAGAAGGGCACGATCGGCATCTCCATGCCGACGAAGTCGTCCGCGCGCTGGATCGCCGATGGCGACAACATGGTGAAGATCCTGCAGGAGCGCGGTTATAAGACCGACCTGCAGTACGCTGAAGACGACATCCCGAACCAGCTGTCGCAGATCGAGAACATGATCACCAAGGGCGTGAAGGTCCTCGTGGTCGCCGCGATCGACGGTACGACGCTTTCCGGCGCGCTGCAGCAGGCCCATGACGCCGGCATCAAGGTCATCGCTTATGACCGCCTGATCCGCGACACGCCGAATGTCGATTACTACACGACCTTTGATAATTTCCAGGTTGGTGTCCTGCAGGCGAAGTCGCTCGTCGACGCGCTCGGCCTGCCGGAGAAGAAGGGTCCGTTCAACATCGAGCTGTTCGGCGGCTCGCCTGACGACAACAACGCCTACTTCTTCTATGACGGCGCGATGTCCGTGCTGCAGCCTTATATCGACAAGGGCGAGCTCGTCGTGCAGTCCGGCCAGATGGGCATGGACAAGGTCGGAACGCTGCGCTGGGACGGCGCCGCTGCGCAGGCCCGCATGGACAACCTTCTCTCGGCCTACTACACCGACAAGAAGGTCAACGCCGTGCTGTCTCCCTATGACGGCATCTCCATCGGTATCCTCTCTTCGCTGCGTGGCGTAGGCTACGGTACCAAGGACCAGCCGTTCCCCTATGTCTCAGGCCAGGATGCGGAAGTTCCGTCCGTCAAGTCGATCATCGCCGGCGAGCAATATTCGACCATCTTCAAGGACACCCGTGAACTCGCCAAGGTTACGGCCAACATGATCGATGCTCTTGGCACCGGCAAGGAGCCTGAAGTCAACGACACCAAGACCTACAACAATGGCGTCAAGGTCGTTCCGGCTTACCTGCTGAAGCCTGTGCTCGTGACCAAGGAAAACTGGAAGGACGTTCTGGTCGGTTCCGGTTATTACAAGGAAGACCAGCTCAAGTAAGGGTCTGGACACTGGGCCTCGGGATTTTCCGGGGCCCTTCCTGCCGCTTTATCGCCGCCTCCTTCGGGATGGTGATCCCCTGGGGGATGGCGATGAAGGCGGCTTGATTTATGCGGGTGTGGATCAGCATGGATACGATCCTTGAAATGCGGAATATCTCCAAGAGCTTTCCCGGTGTGAAAGCCTTGGATAATGTCAATCTCGCCGTGGCCAGGGGCGAGATTCATGCGCTCGTCGGTGAGAACGGCGCCGGCAAATCGACACTGATGAAGGTGTTGTCGGGCGTCTATCCCCATGGCAGCTATGAAGGCCAGATCATTTATAATGGTGAGGAGCAGCGCTTTCGCGGCATTCAGGACAGCGAGCGCCTCGGCATCATCATTATCCATCAGGAACTGGCGCTCGTCCCGCTGCTTTCGATTACCGAGAATATCTTTCTCGGCAATGAGCAGGCGCATCGCGGCGTCATCGACTGGGACATTTCCGAGAAGCGGACGCGCGAGCTGCTGCAGAAAGTCGGGCTCAACGAAGATCCTTCGACGCTGGTCACCAATCTGGGTGTCGGCAAGCAACAAATGATAGAGATCGCCAAGGCGCTCTCCAAGGAAGTGAAGCTTCTGATCCTCGACGAGCCCACGGCGAGCCTCAACGAAAAGGACAGCGACGCGCTTCTCGAATTGCTGCTCGAGTTCAAGGCGCAGGGCATTTCCTCGATCCTCATCTCCCACAAGCTCAACGAGGTGGAAAAGGTCGCCGACCGCATCACCGTGCTGCGCGACGGCACGACGGTGGAAACCATCGAGAAGGCCGATATCAGCGACGAGCGCATCGTCACCGCTATGGTGGGCCGCGAATTGTCGGATCGTTATCCGAAGCGGACGCCCAAGATCGGCGACGTGCTGTTCGAGGTGAAGAACTGGGTCGTCTATAACCAGCACCACCCCGACCGCCAGATGATCAAGGGCATCAATCTGAATGTCCGCGCGGGCGAGATCGTCGGCATTGCCGGGCTGATGGGCGCGGGGCGCACCGAGTTCGCGATGAGCGTTTTCGGCAAATCCTACGGCCGCAATATCAGCGGCGAGGTTTTTCTCCATGGCCGCAAGATCGATGTTTCGACGGTCAGCAAGGCGGTCGATAACGGCCTCGCCTATGCGACCGAGGACCGCAAGACCTACGGCCTCAACCTCATCGACCATATCAAACACAATGTGACGCTTGCCAATCTCAAGGGCGTGTCCAAGAGCGGCGTCATCGACGATTTCGCGGAACTGAAGGTCGCCAACGAATACCGGACCAAGACCAAGCTGCGCTCATCGAATGTGTATCAGGTGACCGGCAATCTCTCTGGCGGCAACCAGCAGAAGGTCGTGCTGTCGAAATGGCTGTTCTCGGACCCGGAACTGCTGATCCTCGATGAGCCGACGCGCGGCATCGATGTCGGCGCGAAATACGAAATCTATGAAATCATCAACAAACTGGCGAATGAAGGGAAGGGCATTCTGGTGATCTCCTCCGAAATGCCCGAGCTTCTCGGCATGTGCGACCGCATCTATGTGATGAACGAAGGCCGCCTCGTCGGAGAAATGCCAGCCAGCGAAGCCAGCCAGGAAAAGATCATGCGAACGATCATCCGTGCTGAGGGAAGGGTGTAACAACTATGAGTGAAATCGCATCTTCCGAAACGAAAGCGGCGAAACAGAAGCAGTCGCTGTCCGTTTACGCCAATTTCCGCGAATACGGGCTGGTTGCGGCGCTGATCCTGATCATGCTGTTCTTCCAGTTCACGACGGACGGAACGTTGTTCCGCCCGCTGAACCTCACCAATCTGGTGCTGCAGAACAGCTACATCATCATCATGGCGCTCGGCATGCTGCTGGTGATCGTGGCGGGGCATATCGACCTGTCGGTCGGCTCGGTCGCGGGCTTCATCGGCGCGCTCTCGGCGATGATGATGGTGCAATGGGGCATTCACTACGTTCCGGCGACGATCCTCTGCCTTGCCATGGGCGGCCTCATCGGCGCGGCCCAGGGGTATTGGGTCGCCTATCACAAGATACCGTCCTTCATCGTCACGCTCGCAGGCATGCTGGTGTTCCGCGGGCTGACGCTCGCGCTTCTGGGCGGCCGGTCGATCGGTCCGTTCCCGCCGCAGTTCCAGCTCCTGAGCTCGGGCTTCATTCCGGATTTCTTCCCCGGTTACGGCATCCACATGACGTCTATGCTGATCGGCGTTGCGGTTGTCGGCTTCATGATCTGGTCGGGCATTCGCCGCCGCATCAAGCGCGAGCGCAATGGCTATGACGCGGAGCCCTTCGCGTTGTTCGCGGCCAAGAACCTGATTATCGGCGGCCTTGCCCTTTACCTGTGCTACCTGCTGGCGTCGTATAAGGGCCTGCCGAACGTCCTCATCGTCATGGCGGTGCTGATCGCGCTCTTCGCCTTCGTCACCCGGCACACCACCATCGGCCGCCGCATCTATGCGATGGGCGGCAACGAAAAGGCGGCGAAGCTCTCGGGCATCCGCACCGACCGGCTGACCTTCCTCACCTTCGTCAACATGGGTGTGCTGGCCGCGCTGGCGGGCCTCATCTTTGCTGCGCGCCTCAACACGGCAACGCCGAAGGCAGGCCTCGGCTTCGAGCTCGACGTCATCGCGGCGGTGTTCATCGGCGGCGCATCGGCTATGGGCGGCGTCGGCCAGGTGATGGGAGCCGTCATCGGCGCCTTCATCATGGGCGTCATGAACAATGGCATGTCGATCATGGGCATCAATGTCGACTGGCAGCAGGTGATCAAGGGCCTCGTGCTGCTCGCAGCTGTCGTCTTCGACGTCTATAACAAGAACAAATAATTCCGCGCCTGGAATTGGCTCAATGTGTCGGCCCGGGGATCGAAAGTTCCCGGGCCGATTGCGTATGAGCGCTTCCATCCGGGCTTTCAGCGTTTTAAAGATGCGTCCGACATTCATGAACGAAAGCTCTGTCCATGCCTGAAAACTATCTCTTTGCGCCGCTGCCCATTCCCACCCTGCCGATCGAGGGCACGGACGCGCTCTTCCCCGTGCATCGGATTTATTGCGTCGGGCGCAATTTCGCAGATCACGCCATCGAGATGGGCCATGACCCCAACCGCGAGCCGCCCTTCTTCTTCCAGAAGAACCCGGATTCGATCCTGCTTTCGGGCGAGGACATGCCTTATCCATCTGAGACGAACGATCTCCACCATGAAATCGAACTGGTGGTGGCGCTGGAGAAGGGCGGCACGGATATTCCCCTGGAGCAGGCGCTCGACCATGTCTTCGGCTATGCCGTCGGCCTCGACATGACCAGGCGCGACCTGCAGGGCGAGGCGAAGAAGCTGGGCCGTCCGTGGGAAACCGGCAAGGCTTTCGAACTCTCCGCCCCCTGCACGCCGCTCGTGTCAGTCGCGCAAATCGGTCACCCGTCGAAAGGCGCGATCTGGGCCAAGGTCAATGGCGAGCTGCGCCAGAACGGCGATCTCGCGCAGATGATCTGGAAAGTGCCGGAGATGATCTCTTATCTCTCACGCCTCTTCACGCTCCAGCCCGGCGATCTGATCTTCGCGGGCACCCCCGCCGGCGTCGGCGCCGTCAAGCGCGGCGATACGATCGAAGGCGGCATTGACGGGGTAGGGGAGATTCAGACGCGAATTGTGTGAACATTGAAGCTGAAGTGACCTGGGCCGCGGACGGCTATAGGTCACTTCGCCCATTTTTTATGCAGCATCGATATTGCAAATCATTTCGGCAATATTGCATTGCGAAAATATGGCTCCTGCGGCATGAATGAATCATGCTGCATCGCGACCTTACCATTCTGGTGATCGACGAAAACGCCATCCGGGCCTCGATTATCGAGGAGGGATTGCGTGAGGCCGGACATGCGCGGGTGACCGTCATCCATGAAGTGCAGGGCGTGGCGCGCATTATCGAGACGCTGCAGCCTGACGTCATCGTCATCGATATCGAGAACCCCAACCGCGATATGATGGAGCACCTGTTTCAACTGACGCGCTCCGTCAGCCGGCCCATCGCCATGTTCGTCGACCGCGCCGATTCCGCATCCATCGAGGCGGCGGTAGAGGCGGGGGTTTCGGCTTATATCGTCGATGGGCTAAAAAAGGAGCGCGTCAAGCCGATTCTGGATGTCGCTGTCGTCAGGTTCAACGCGTTCAGCCGTCTCCAGCGCGAGCTGGCGGATGCGAAATCGGCTTTGGAGGAGCGTAAGATCGTCGAACGCGCCAAGGGCATTCTGATGCGGATGCGCAACCTCTCTGAAGAAGAGGCGTTTGCGCTCTTGCGCCAGACGGCCATGAACGAGAAGAAGAAGCTGGCGGAGATTGCCCAGAGCGTCGTCACCGCCGCGGGACTTCTTACGCGATGAGGAAAGCGACGTGAACAGCATGGTGCATGACATGGCGGGGCAGGGCGCGCCGCTGCCGGGGAGGATCGCAAGCGAAGGCGCGCGGGTCGTTCGTGCCGGGTTCATTCCGCTGGTGGATAGCGCGGTGCTTATCGCTGCAGTGGAATTCGGCTTTGCGGCGCGCGAGGGGATTGCGCTCGATCTGGTCAAAGAAGTCTCCTGGGCGAATGTTCGCGACCGGCTCGCCTTCCGCCAGTTCGATGTCGCGCATATGCTTTCGCCGATGCCCGTAGCCTCCATGCTCGGCCTCGGCTCCAACCCGTCGCCTGCCATCGCGCCGTTCTCGCTGGGGCGCGGCGGCAATGCGATAACCCTCTCGACCCGGCTTTACGCGCGGATGCAGGAAGAGGGCGGCCTCGCCGAACCGGAGAATGCGCTCGAAAATGCCAAGGCATTGGCGCGCGTCATCCATCGCATGAAGGAGCGGGATGAGCCGCTGCCGACGCTGGGAATGACCTATCCCTTTTCCTCCCACAATTACGAGTTCCGCTATTGGCTCGCCGCGGGCGGGATCGATCCGGACACCGATGTGCGGCTTGTCGTCGTGCCGCCGCCGCTCACCTCCGATGCGCTTGAAGCGGGAGCCATCGACGGCTTCTGCGTCGGCGCGCCATGGAACATGGTGGCCTCGGAGCGCGGCGTCGGCCGGATCGTCGCGACCAAGCAGGATTTGTGGCCTTCCGCGCCGGAAAAGGTGCTGGGCATGCGGCCGGAATGGGCGGAAACCAAGCCGGAGACGCTGGCTCGCCTCATCACGGCGCTCGACGCCGCCGCCCGCTGGTGCGGCCAGCCGGAAAACCGCGATGCGCTGGCGGAAGCACTGGCCGATCCGCGCTATGTGGCGGTGCCGGTCGATATTCTCCGCCGCGTCCTCGCCGGCCGGTTCACCATCGATCCGCAGGGGAGCGAGCGGATCATCGAGGATTATTTTGTTTTCCACGCCGGTCACGCCAACTACCCGCGCCCGAGCCACGCGCTATGGATTTACAGCCAGATGATCCGCTGGGGACAGACGGCCTTCTCCAGGATCGGCGCCGAGGCGGCGGCATCGGCCTACCGGCCAGACCTTTATCGCAAAATTCTGGGGCATGAAGCCGCCCCCGCTGACAATGACCTGCGCATTGAAGGCGCGGAACCGGGCGAGGGGTTTATCGACGGTCATGTCTTCGATCCCGCAAAGATCGAGGAATATGTTGCGGAGTTTGCGATAGGGACGGTGCAGTCGGCTGCCGCGTCGCACGAATAAAAGGCTCCGCTACAGAACGTAAGGCGCGCGTATTCCCGGATTATCAGGCGGAAAATCCTTGATATTGCGCGTTACAAGCAATCGCCCAGCTGTTTGCGCCGTGGCCCAGATCACGGCGTCGGGCAGTTTGATGCGATGCCTTTGCCGCAGCTCCACCGCACGGTTGGCTATGGTATCGTCAAGGGCAATCACCTCGAAGCCTTCAAGGAAAAGCCGGGTCGGCTCCATCAGGTCGGCATTTGCTCCCACCATCACCTCCATCCATGTGATGATGCTGATGGCCCGGTTTTCGAAACGCTCGATTTCCGTACGAGCTTGAGGGAAGGCGTTTAGATGGTCGATGAGGATGTTCGTGTCGAAGAGCGCGCCTACCATTCCTGGCGCACCTTCTCCTGATAGGCCATGCCGTCGACTTTGCGTTCTCCCCATAAGCCGAAACCATCCTCGACCTGTTCACGGCGATGGCGGGCGAGATAATCGTCTATCGCCGCGCGGATCAGGGCTGCGCGCGATTGATGCTCCCGCTTGGCAAGAGCATCGAGAGCTTCAACCTGAGCATCGGTCATGTCGATAAGGGCGCGCATCGCGTTCTCCATTGATATATAGGATATATATCATATGGCATCAGGCAACGGAAGTACAAGACCATCCCAATGCTGCATCTGCTCAATGAATCGGCAGCGCCCCGGTTCGCCCGCGCTCACCAGCCTAAAAAATGATCTAAAATACCGCCGCCTATTTTTCAATCACTTTCAAATTTTTAGAATTATTCCATAAGAATCAATCGCTTAAAACTCACCTTTGAAACTGGCACGCTGCTTGCTTCTCTTAAAATGCTTCGGTCAACGGAGATCGGAGCAAGCTGGAGCGCCAAAGAGACGCTCTACCCAAAGACAACGACGTCGCAAGGTTTTGCCACCCGGGGGCTCCCAAGCCCGAGTGCCAGATCCTTAAGCGACGTTTTTTTATGCCCGAATTCCACGCTCAAGGGGAACCTGCGCATGACCACTCTTAAGGATACACAGTCGATACCGGCCAGCGAGCCGGCCAGGGCATTGTGGATGTCGACGCTCGCCTTCACGGTCTGTTTCGCGGTCTGGACAATCTTCGCGATCATCGGCGTTCGCATCAAACAGGATTTGAATCTTACCGAAGCCGAGTTCGGCCTGCTGGTGGGCACGCCCATCCTGACCGGCTCGCTCATCCGCATCGTGCTTGGCATCTGGACCACCCGCTATGGCGGACGTCTCGTCTATACGCTCACCATGCTGGCGGCGGCGCTGGCGACGTTTCTTCTCTCCTATGCCACGACCTATCCGCAGATGCTGATTGCCGGTCTCGGCGTCGGCCTCGCGGGCGGCTCCTTTGCCGTCGGCGTTGCCTATGTCGCGCCGTTCTTCCCGCCGCAAAAGCAGGGAACCGCGCTTGGCATTTTCGGCGCGGGCAATGTCGGCGCGGCCGTCACCAAATTCGTCGCGCCCTTCGTGCTTGTCGCCTGGGGATGGCAGGCGGTGGCGGAGATCTGGGCCGCCGCGCTTGTGGTCATGGCCGTGGTCTTCTGGTTCACCACCACGGACGATCCGGCGTTTCGCGAGCGCCGCTCGCGCAGCACGGCGCCGAAAAGCTTCGCCCAGGAATTCGCGCCGCTTAGGAATGTTCAGGTCTGGCGCTTCTCGCTCTATTATTTCTTCGCTTTCGGCGGCTTCGTCGCCCTGTCGCTGTGGCTGCCGCGCTATCTCGTCGGCGTCTATGGCTTCAACCTCGAAGTCGCCGGCATGATCGCCGCTGCCTATTCCATCCCGGGCAGCATCTTCCGCGCTTTCGGCGGCGTGCTCTCGGACAAAAAGGGCGCGCGCAGCGTCATGTATGCCATGTTCGCGGTGTCGGCGGTGGCGACGCTCATCCTGTCGCTTCCCGCGGCCAGCATCTCGCCGCTCGTTTTCATCGTCGTCATCTTCGTGCTCGGCTTCATGATGAGCTTGGGCAAGGCGGCGGTCTACAAGCACATCCCGGCCTATTACCCCGATAGCATCGGCGCGGTCGGCGGCATTGTCGGCATGATGGGCGGCCTCGGCGGCTTCATCCTGCCGATCGTCTTCGGCCTTCTCAAGGACATGACCGGCCTTTGGTCCAGCTGCTTCATGCTGCTCTTCGCAATCGTCGCGGCCTCCCTCATCTGGATGCATTTGTCGGTCAAGCAGATGCAGCGCCAACAGCACCCAGCTTCCGCAGTGGCGGCTTAATCTACAGGAATAGACATATGGCAGAAAAACTCGTCATCATCGGCAGCGGCATGGCTTCGGGCCGTATGCTCGAACACCTTTTCGAGGCGGCTCCTGACAGCTTCGAGGTGACGCTCTTCGGGGCGGAGCCACGCGGCAACTACAACCGCATCATGCTGTCGCCGGTGCTGGCGGGTGAGAAAACCTATGAGCAGATCGTCACCCACGATGCCGAATGGTACGCCAGGCACGGTGTGAATTGCCGCTTCGGCGAAACGGTGACGAAGATCGACCGCAAGGCCAAGACCATCTTCACCGCCAGGGGCGAGACGCCCTATGACAAGCTCGTCGTCGCCACCGGCTCCGCGCCGTTCATCATCCCCATCGTCGGCAAGGACCTGCCGGGCGTGCGCGCCTTCCGCGATCTTGACGATGTCAACGCCATGGTGGAGGCGGCGGGCAAGCCGAACGCCAAGGCAGTCGTGATCGGCGGCGGGCTTCTCGGCCTCGAGGCGGCGGCGGCGCTGCGGCTGCGCGGCATGGAGGTGGTCGTGCTCCATTTGATGGGGCATCTGATGGAGCGCCAGCTCGACCCGGCGGCAGGGTATCTGTTGCAAAAGGAGCTGGAAGGCCGCGGCATCAAGGTGCATTGCAAGGCGCAGACGCAGGCGATCCTCGGCACGACCCATGTCGAGGGTGTGCTGCTCGATGACGGCACGATTTACCCGGCCGATCTGGTGGTGATGGCGGTCGGTATCCGGCCTGAAGTGCGTATAGCCAATGATGCGGGGCTCTATGTCGAGCGCGGCATCGTCGTCAACGACCAGATGGTGTCTTCCGACCCGGACATCCTCGCCATCGGCGAATGTGTCGAGCATGAGCGCATTTGCTACGGTCTCGTCGCGCCGCTCTATGACATGGCGAAGGTGGCGGCGAAGACGCTGGTGGGCGAGGCGGCGGCGTTCCGTCCCGTCGAGACGGCGACGCAGCTGAAAGTGACCGGCGTCAGCCTGTACTCCGCCGGCGATTTCGCCGACGCGCCCGACCGCGAGGAAATCGTGTTGCGTGACGCCAGCGCCGGCATCTACAAGCGACTGGTGCTGAAGGAAAACCGCATTCTCGGCGCGGTGCTCTACGGCGAGACCGGTGATGGCGCCTGGTTCTTCGACATGCTGCGCAAGGGAACCGATGTCTCCGATATGCGCGACACGCTTATCTTCGGCCAGGCTTATCAGGGAGGAGCCCCGCTGGACCCTATGGCGGCCGTTGCAGCCTTGCCGGATGAGGCGGAAATCTGTGGCTGTAACGGCGTGTGCAAGAGCAAGATCGTCGGCACGATCAATGAAAAGGGCCTGACTTCGCTGGACGACGTCCGGGCGCATACCAAGGCTTCCGCCTCCTGCGGCTCCTGCACCGGGCTTGTCGAGCAGCTGATGAAGCTGACGCTGGGCGACAAATACAACCCCGCCGCCGTCCAGCCGATGTGCACCTGCACCGATCTCGGCCATGACGATGTGCGCCGTCTCATCAAGGCCAAGAAGCTGAAGACCATTCCGGCGGTCATGCAGGAACTGGAATGGAAGACCTCCTGCGGCTGCGCCAAGTGCCGCCCGGCGCTCAACTATTATCTCGTCTGCGACTGGCCGGATGAATATGCCGACGATTACCAGTCGCGCTTCATCAATGAGCGCGTCCATGCCAATATCCAGAAGGACGGCACCTATTCGGTCGTGCCGCGTATGTGGGGCGGGGTGACCAACGCCGCCGAACTGCGCGCCATTGCCGATGTGGTCGATAAGTTCAACGTGCCGCTGGTGAAGGTGACGGGCGGGCAGCGCATCGACCTGCTCGGCATCGAGAAGGAGGATTTGCCCGCCGTCTGGGCCGATCTCGGCAAGGCCGGTTTCGTCTCGGGTCAGGCCTATGCCAAGGGGCTGCGCACGGTGAAGACGTGCGTCGGCTCCGACTGGTGCCGCTTCGGCACGCAGGATTCCACCGGCCTCGGCATCCGCATCGAAAAGTTCATGTGGGGCTCATGGACGCCGGCCAAGCTGAAAATGGCGGTTTCCGGCTGTCCCCGGAATTGCGCCGAGGCGACCTGCAAGGATATCGGCGTCATCTGCGTCGATTCAGGCTTCGAGATTCATTTTGCCGGTGCCGCGGGCCTCGACATCAAGGGCACGGAAAAGCTTGGGCTCGTCTCGACCGAGGATGAGGCGCTGGAGGTGATCGTGGCGCTGACGCAGATGTATCGCGAGCAGGCCCGCTATCTGGAGCGCATCTATAAATGGGCCAAGCGCGTCGGCTATGACGAAATCCGCCGTCAGATTCTCGACGACAAGGAGCGGCGCAAGGCCTTTTACGACCGCTTCGTCTTCTCCCAGAAATTCGCCCAGGTCGACCCCTGGTCCGAGCGCGTTTCGGGCAAGGACAAGCACGAGTTCAAGCCGATGGCGACGGTGGAATTTGCGGGAGCGGCTGAGTGACGGAGATGGACATGAACTGGATCGAAATCGGCACGCTTTCCGACATTCCCTTGCGCGGCGCACGCTGCGTGAAAACCCCGCAGGGCAAGATCGCGGTGTTCCGCACGGCGGAAAACGAGGTCTTCGCCATCGAAGACCATTGCCCACACAAGGGCGGACCGCTGAGTCAGGGCATCGTCCACGGCCGGGCGGTTACCTGCCCTCTGCATAATTGGGTGATCTCGCTGGAATCGGGCAGGGCGCTTGGCGCCGATGAGGGCGCGGTGCGGACCATTCCGGTGCGCAACGAGGGCGGCAAGCTTTCCATCGCGCTTGAAAACCTGATGCTGGCGGCGGCTGAATAATGTCAGCCAGCCGCCTCAATCTCCTTGCGCGCGCAACTGGCCAGAAAAGCGGAGCGGCTCAAACCGCGCCTGGCGGCGGCTTCGTCGATTGCGCGCAAGGTTCCCGCCTCGAAAGTGACATTGGCTCGGACGACACGCGTGTCGTCCTCGATCAGCGGAACCCGGATCAGGAACGCGCCTTCGGCCAGTTCGGCTCGGACATCGTCTCGCCGCAGAATTTTCTCTATCGGGGAAGGGGCAGGCAGTGCTTCATCTTCGGCCCAGAGCCGCAAGGCCTCGATGGCATTGCCGATCATGTCTTCCTCGGTATCAGAAGCCGAAAAGACGCCGGGAATATCCGGAAAGGAAATTCCGAAAGCACTGTCCGGGTCCTTGTGAACGACCGCGAGATAGTTGCGCATAGTGCCATTTTCCTTTCGCTTCACAGCCAGCCGGCCTGCCGGGCAATGTTGCGGGCTGTTCCCAGCGGCAGGTCCTATTTCGGATGGGGCACGATCACCGTTTTATCACCCTTGCGGAACTTATGGTGTGACCCGCTGACCGCGATGAGATCGAAGCCTTCGTCCTTGAGGCGCTGGATGATCTTGCGGCTGTTCCGTTCCATCCAGCTCTCCATTGATGCGCATTTATATACACACTTATCCGCAGTTTTTCAAGTCATGCAGCTTTTGAGGATGAGGGGGCAGATTGCTCATGTGTGAGGTCAAAACCACCTGTCCCTATTGCGGCGTCGGCTGCGGCGTGATCGCTGATGTCTCGGACAATGGCGCGGTCAGTGTGCGCGGCGACCCGGAGCACCCGGCAAATTTTGGCCGGCTCTGCTCCAAGGGCTCGGCGCTGGCCGAGACGATCGATCTCGACGGGCGGCTGCTTTATCCTGAAGTTTGCGGCACGCGGGCGGATTGGGACGAGGCGCTCGATCTCGTGGCCCGGAAATTCTCCGACGCAATACATGAGCACGGACCGGACTCGGTCGCCTTCTACGTCTCCGGCCAATTGCTGACCGAGGATTATTACGTCGCCAACAAGCTGATGAAAGGCTTCATCGGCTCGGCCAATATCGACACCAATTCGCGGCTCTGCATGGCCTCGTCGGTGGCGGGACACCGGCGGGCTTTCGGCTCGGATACGGTGCCGGGGGTGTATGAGGATCTGGAACTGGCCGATCTCGTCATCCTCACCGGCTCGAACCTCGCCTGGTGTCATCCGGTGCTTTACCAGCGCCTTGCAGCGGCGAAGCAGAAGCGGCCGGAGATGAAGATCGTGGTCATCGATCCGCGCCGGACGATGACCTGCGACATCGCGGATATGCATCTGGAAATCCTTGCCGATGGCGACGTGGCGCTGTTCAACGGATTGCTGGCCTATCTTGCCCGCAGCGCGGCGCTGGATGAGGATTTCATCCGCGAGCACACCAACGGCTTCGCCGAGGCTTTGGCTGCGGCACAGGCGAGTGAGGGGGATATTACCTCCCTGACCGGCCTTTCGGAGGGGGATATCGAGGCGTTTTACAGGGTGTTCGAGGCGACCGAGAGGGTGGTAACCTGCTATAGCCAGGGGGTAAACCAGTCCTCTTCGGGCACCGACAAGGTCAACGCCATCCTCAATTGCCATCTGGCGACGGGGCGCATCGGGCGTCCGGGCATGGGACCGTTCTCGCTGACCGGCCAGCCCAACGCCATGGGCGGACGCGAAGTCGGCGGCCTCGCCAATATGCTCGCCGCGCATATGGCGATCGAGAACCCCGAGCATCGGGAAAAGGTCCAGCGCTTCTGGAACGCGCCCGTGATTGCGGACAAGCAGGGCTTGAAGGCGGTCGAGCTGTTCAAGGCCGTGGCCGATGGGCGGATCAAGGCGCTCTGGATCATGGGCACCAATCCGGTGGTGTCGATGCCGGATGCCGATGCGGTGGCGGACGCTCTTCGTAAATGCCCGTTCGTGGTGGTTTCAGACATCGTGCGGGACACGGACACGACGCAATATGCGCATGTGCTGTTGCCCGCCCTGGGCTGGGGAGAGAAAGACGGCACTGTCACCAATTCCGAGCGGCGGATTTCGCGGCAACGGCCGTTTCTTGAGGCTCCCGGCGAGGCGCGCGCGGATTGGCGGATCATTTGCGATGTCGCGGTTCGGATGGGTTTTGGCGAGGCGTTCGATTTTGAAAGCCCGGCGGAGATTTTTGCCGAACATGCGGCGCTGTCGGCGTTTGAGAATGAGGGCGAGCGGGATTTCGATATCGGGGGGTATGCGACGATTCAAGGGGAGAGCTATGATCGTTTGCAGCCGTTTCAATGGCCAGCGCCGGTGCGAGACCCCCCCCTCTGGCCTGCCGGCCATCTCCCCCTCAAGGAGGGAGATCGGGTGACACGACGCTCTATCTTCACCTTGCAACGCCAGCGATTGGTGCCGAGCGTCCATGACGGCGTAATCTCCCCCCTTGAAAGGGAGATGCCCGGCAGGGCCGAGGGAGGTGAGCGCCACCCCATCCGCTTCTTCGCCAACGGTCATTTCTACCACCCCGACCGCAAAGCCCGCTTCATCCCCGTTCGATCCGCTGCAACGGAGCGCATCAACCCGGCGTATCCGCTGGTACTCAACACTGGCCGGATTCGCGATCAGTGGCACACCATGACCCGGACAGGCAAAAGCGCCCGGCTTTCCGCCCATCTCGCCGAGCCTTTCGCGGAGATAAATCCTGCTGACGCGAAAAGACTGGGCATTACCGATGCCACGCTGGTGCGGGTCACCAGCCCCCACGGCCAGATCCTCGTCCGCGCGCTGATCACCACCCGCCAGTCGCGCGGGGCGGCGTTTGTGCCGATGCACTGGACGGACCAGTTCGCCTCCAATGCCCGCGTCGATGCTCTGGTGCCGCCGGTGACGGACCCGGTGTCCGGGCAGCCCGCGTTGAAGCATGTGGCGGTGTCGATGGTGTCTTATGATGCGGGCTATTATGGCTTCGCGGTTTCGGTGCACAGGCCGAATGTCGTCAATGCGGATTATTTCGCGTTTGCCAAGGTTGAGCACGGTTTCCGCATGGAATGCGCGTTTGCTGAAGCGCCGGAGAATTGGGAGGCATGGTGCCGGGAAACCTGGCAACTCCCCGAAGCGCTCTCCGCGCTCGCCTATCACGACCGGGAGACCGGCGACCGGCGTATCGCCTTCTTCGACGGCGACAGGTTGATGCTTTCCTTTTACGCCGCGAGAAGCCCGGTGGCCGTTTCGCGCAGCTGGGCCGTGGCGCAGCTTGGCGCGGCGCATGGCGAGGCGCGACGGCGCTTGGGCATATTGGCAGGGCGGCCCGGGGCGGATCAGCCGGATATCGGCGCTATCGTCTGCTCGTGCTTTTCGGTCGGCATCAACCAGATCACGGCGGCTATCGATGGCGGCTGCGGTTCGGTGGAGGCAATCGGCGCGGCGCTCAAGGCCGGGACCAATTGCGGGTCATGCCGGGCTGAGATCCGGGCGATACTGGATACGCGGCGGGCGGTGAGTGAGGCGGCGGAGTAGCACCGACACCTTCCCTCTCCCTTGCGGGGAAGGTGCCTGCGCTAGAGCAAGTTGTGTTGTTATGGAATCACCTGAATAGCATTTTGACCGTAGTTGTAATGGATAGGTAGAGGAATGGATCCCAGTGACAAGCACTGGGATGACGGATGGGATGGCTGTTCCAGATAATCTCCAACCGTTCCATCTGCCACAACCGTTGTCCAGTTGGGCGAAAACCTCTCCACCTCGTCATCCCAGTGCTTGTCACTGGGATCCATTCCTCTACGGCGAAGTTGTCACCATCTATAAAGGAAGCTTTGTTGCTTCCGTCTAAAAACAAAATGCTCTCGCGGGCGGATGGGGGTGGTGACGTTGGTGCTTGCTTCGAAAACCGGAGCGCAAACGTCACCACCCCCACCCGACCCTTCGGGCCACCCTCCCCGCAAGGGGGAGGGGGTGCCAAGCTTAAACCGCGATCTTCCCGCCGCCCTGCTTGGTAATCGCCACCACGGACGGGCGCGTCGGCATGTCGTTGCGGAAATCCGGCCAGCGGGTCGAGAGGTCTTCGTAATAGGACGGGCGGCCGTGGCCTTCCCAGTCCTCGCCGCCATCGGCGGGATGCTGAACCGCGACGAAGGCTGTCTCATCATCAGGCGTGAAGAGCGGGCCGCACATTTCGGCGCCGACGGGCACGCGGAAGAAGAGCTTCGACGTGGCGCGCGCGCCGCCTTCGGTGTCCACAGCCCAAAGACCATCGGTGCGGCCGGTCTGCTTGTTGTTGTTGCCGTCGGTGGAGACCCAGAGACGTCCGGCGGAGTCGACAGCGCAATTATCGGGCATGCCGAACCAGCCGTTCTTGGTCGTATCGGTCGAGAACGTTGCGCCGACTTCCGCAACCGAGGGATCGCCGCATTTCAGCAGCACTTCCCACTTGCCCTTGGTGGCCGCGAAGTCGCCACCGTCTTCGGCGATCTCGATGATGTGGCCGAAGGCGTTCTTGGCGCGCGGATTGGCGGCGTCCACCTGCTCGTCCGTACGCTTGGTGTTGTTGGTCAGCATCACATAGACCTTGCCGTTGACGCCATTGGGCTGGACGTCTTCCGGGCGGTCCATCTTGGTCGCGCCGAGCAAATCGGCGGAGCGGCGGGTCTCGATCAGCACATCGGCCTGGCTCTTGAAGCCGTTTTCGGCGGTCAGCGGGCCCTGGCCGAAGGTGAGCGGCAGCCACTCGACCGTGCCGTCCTCGGAGAACTTGGCGACATAGAGCGTGCCCTCATCGAGCAGGTCCATATTGGCCTTGCGGTCATCCGGATTGAACTTGCCCGCAGTGACGAATTTGTAGACATAGTCGAAGCGCTCGTCATCGCCGAGATAGAAGACCACACGGCCATCCTTGTTGACGATCGACTCGGCGCCCTCATGCTTGACGCGGCCAAGCGCGGTGCGCTTCTTCGGCGTGGAGGTCGGGTCGAGAGCGTCGACTTCGACCACCCAGCCGAAGCGGTTCGGCTCGTTCGGCTCCTTGGAAAGATCGAAGCGGTCGTAGAAATTCGCCCATTCATAAGCGCCCTCGGGAATGCCCATGCGCTTGTAATTGGCGGCTTCGGGGTGATCGGCCGGCAGTTCGCCGCTGAAATAGCCGTGAATGTTTTCCTCGGCCATGATGTAGGTATGCCAGGGCGTCACACCACCGGCGCAATTGTTGATCGTGCCGAACACCTTGGTGCCGGTCGGGTCGGCCTTGGTCTTGAGACGGTCATGGCCGGCGGCAGGACCGGAAAGCTGCATCTCGGTATTGGCAGTAATGCGGCGGTTATATTTGCCGTCCAGCACCGGCTGCCACTTGCCGTCCACCTTCCTGATCTCGACGATCGTGCCGCCATGGGCAGCCATTTCGACATCGACCTGGTCCTTGGTCAGCGCGTTCTGCTTGATCTTGCCATCGGCAACGGTGACGAGGCCGGGGAACATCAGATGCGGGTTGGTGTATTCGTGGTTGACCACGAGCAGGCCGTGCGTCGAGGAGCCGTCGAGCGGGATATAGCCGACATAGTCGTTGTTATAGCCGAACTGCTTGGCCTGCGCGTCAGCCGTCTGCTTCGTCGGGTCGAAAGCGGGCGCATCGGGGAAGAGCGGATCGCCCCAGCGCAGGAGCACGTCGGCGTCATAGCCTTCCGCGACATGGTGCTTGTCATCCACGCCCGCCTCGACTTCCTTGAAGGTGAAGGCGGAGCCGTTGCCTGCCGCCTTGGCATCGTCGGCGGCCATGAGCGCCAGCGGGCTCACCGTCATTGCAATGGCCGATACCGCCAGCGAGCCCTGGAGAAAGCCACGGCGCGAAAAGCGCTTGGTGATGATCTCACCCATGGTCGGGTTGTCGGTCGGGTTGCGCGGCGCGCTGTCGGCTTCCTCAAGCTGACTTGTCTTGAACAGGGCTTGCTGTGAAACGGTCTCGTTCATCTGGCTATCCTCAACGTAAAAACTGCCCCCATTTAGAGCGTTTCCAATCTGTAGAAGCCGGATGTAACAGTGAGATGAAACGGAGCGGGCTTTCGCATGTCCGCAGGGGGAATCGGCAGAACGAGCTAAAAGTTAAAATTCGATTCAATCTTTATTTGGAATTTGGCTTTAGCAATTGCTGAAGGAGGCTCCGGCGTTATGGGGCCTTGGGATTGGATCTTATTCTTGTATTGCGTAAAGGGTTCCATGCGTTTTCCCGGCATGTCGGCCATAGTGCCTATCTGCATGGTTCTGGCCGGCTGCTCATCGACGAGCGACGGCTTGGACGAACTCGTGGCGCGCCCATCGCTTGAGACGACAAGTTCCATCACGCCGCCGGTTGATGTCACGCCGCCCGCTCCGGTGCCGCCCGCCCCGGTTGCGCAGCCGCAGCAGCAGGAGATGGCGCTGGTGACGCCCGTGGCGGCGCCCGTCATGCCCGCGCCGCCCGTCCGGGTGCCAGAGCCGCGGCCCAAGGTGGAGTCCGTCGCTTTCGTGGTGCCGGAAAAGCCCTCGGGGCCGGTCGAGCGCAGCCGCGTCTATAGCCGCCGTTTCCGTGACGCCAAGCCGATCAATTTCGGCCGCGCCTCTCCCAAAGCGCTCCCCGTGCACGGCGTCGATGTCTCGCGCTGGCAAGGCGAAATTGACTGGGAGAAGCTGCGCTCGCAGGGCGCCAACTTCGCCTATATCAAGGCGACCGATGGCGGCGACCATCTCGACCCGATGTTCAGGAAGAACTGGCGCAGGGCGCATGAGGCCGGACTGAAGCGCGGCGCCTATCATTTCTTCTATTGGTGCCGTACCGCGGGCGAGCAGGCCGACTGGTTCATCCGCAACGTGCCGAAGGTGGAAGGCGCGCTGCCGCCGGTCATCGACGTCGAATGGAACGGCGAATCCCGCTGCAGCCAGCGCATCTCGCGCAAGCGCGTGCTGGAGAAGATGAAGGTCTTCATGGAGAAGCTGGAGCGCCATTACGGCCAGCGCCCCATCATTTACACTGCGCCCGATTTCTATCGCGACAATCTGAGGGGCGAATTCCTCGATTATCCCTTCTGGCTCCGCTCGGTCGCCGCGCATCCTTCCAAGGTCTATCCGGGCCGTAAATGGCTGTTCTGGCAATATTCCGGCTCGGGCCTGTCGCATGGCGTGGACGGCAAGATCGATCTCAACGCCTTTAACGGCAGCGTCGAGGATTGGCACCGCTGGGTGGCGCGGGCGGGGAGCTGATCACGCCGCCTTGCTCTGCCGTGCGGGTGTCGTCTCGATCCAGTCGCGCAGAGCCGAAACGTACTGGGCTGCGGCATCTTTCAGCGCTTCGGCATCCAGCTTGTCGGCCTGATAGAGCACGAAGGGCTTGGTCCAGCCGAGTCCGCAGCGGTTCGCCGTTGCGCGCAGAGGGGCGAACAGATCTTCCATGGCGAACATGTTGCGTCCGCCGGGGCGATAGGCCTCCGGCACATTGCCCGCCGTCGCGGCGATGAGCAGCGGCGTACCCTCGAGCGCGCGGCCTTCCGCCTCATAGGCGATGTAGAACATGCGGGTGAGCACCGCATCCTGCCAGGCCTTGAGCAGCGGCGGGGTGGAATACCATTGCACCGGGAATTGCAGCACGATCCGGTCGGTCGCGAGCAGCCGTGCCGCTTCCCGCTCGCCATCCCCGAAGAGGTCGATGTCACCGGGATAGAGCGCCTGCATATCGACAAGCTCGACATCAGGAATTGCGCGTGCCGCGTCGGCCAGCGCGGCATTGGCCCTGGAGCGGGAAAGATCGGGGTGGAACAGCAGGATCAGGGTTTTCGGCACTTTTGCCTCCTTTCGATGTAGCGATGGAGGCATGATGAAGGGAATGAAGAAATTACTCCAATCGATTAACGATATGGTCTATTATTCATTTTATGAATTTACGCTCGATCGATCTCAATCTGCTCGTCATCCTCGATGCGCTGCTGGATGAAGCTCATGTCAGCCGCGCCGCCGACCGGCTCGGCCTTTCGCAGCCTGCCACATCGGCGGCATTGCAGCGTTGCCGCCATCTCTTTCGTGACGATCTCCTGGAGCGAGGACGCGGCATCATGCGCCTCACCCCAAAGGCGGAGGCATTGCGGTCGCCGCTGAAATCGCTGCTTGCGGACGCGGCGGGGCTTATCGACGCGCCGGAAATACCGCTCCGCGATATCAGACAGACCTTGCGGATCACCATGGCGGATTCTCCGGCGCGGTTTGTCATCGTCCCGCTGCAGCAGGACTTGCAAAGGTCGGCCCCCTGCATCGATCTCATCATCCAGCCCTGGCATGGGGCGGATGCGGCGCGTGAGGCGCTGACCGGCGGGACGAGCGATCTGGCAATCTCAGTTTTCCCGCCGGTGGAGGACGATCTTCACCGCGAAGAACTGCTGCACGAGCATTATGTCGTCGCCATGCGCGAAGATCATCCGGCGGCGAAAGATTTCAGCCTCGAGCGATGGCTCACCTATCCGCACATTCTGGTTTCCGGAAAGGGCGATGTGCGCTCGCCGCTCGATGCGGAGCTCTCCCGGCATGGCCTCGCACGGCGCGTCGGGCTGGTGGTGCCGAACTTCCAGATGGTGCCGCCGCTCCTGCAAGGCTCTGATATGATTGCGATGCTGCCCTCGCGCTGCGTACCGGCGGGTACGCTCACAACCTTCGCTCCGCCTATCCCTGTCCCCGGCTTCACGCTTCATCTGGCCTGGCACAAGCGCCGCGCCAGGGACACGGCGCTTCAGCACGCGGCAGGGATTTTGGGGCGGCTGTTACGGGGCTGAACGATCCCTGCACGGAAACTCATGCAGGTGGACAATGATATCCTCGTTGTCGGCAAGAATGACTGCATAGGCGGGAGCCTCGAAGCTCGGCTTATGCGGCCCAGTCAATTGCAGCGCGGACTGTACGGCAGTGCTGCGCACCGTCACGAAGGGAATGCCGCTCCAGCTTCCTGCGGCGAAGCGATGGACATGCCCGGCGAAGATGTGGCGCACATTGCAGTGGCGGCTCAGCACATCCCGCAGCGCTTCGGCGTCGGCGAGCCGCCATTTGTCGAGCGAGGGAATGCCGATAGAGAAGGGCGGATGATGTATGAAGATGAGCGCGCCGTCTGGCGTACCGGCGAGCACGCTGTCGAGCCAGGCAAGCCGCTTCTCGCATAGACGCCCCTCAATATGCCCTTCCTCCAGCGTGTCGAGGAGAATGGCCCTCGTCCCGCCCAGATCGGTGAAAGACTGGATGAAGCCGTCCTCCCCAGGCGCATCGGGGAAAGCCGCGCGGAAGGTGGCGCGGGCGTCGTGGTTGCCCATCATCAACAGGTGGGGGGCGGCGAGAGTGGAGAGCCGGTCCTTCAGCGCCGCATAGGCTTCAGGTTCGCCATTATTCGTCAGGTCGCCCGAGAAAACGATGAGGTCCGCATCGGCATGATGGCGGTTCAAATCGGCGATGCAATCTTCCAGCCGTGCGAGCGGGTCGATGCCGGAAAGCGTCGCGCCCGGCGCGGTCAGATGAAGATCGGAAACCTGGATGATTTTCATGGCGTGATTCCCAAGGAGAACGGGGGCTTTCTATCATATTCCGCCAAGCGTGGTTTGCCGCTCGATGAAGCCCGCTTCGAGATGGGCGGTGGAAGGCGGGGCATGCGGGTCGGCGAGGCGGCGGTCGAGATGCTCGATGGCGCGGGCGGCGATTTCCGACGGGTCCTGCCGGAAGGTGCTGAGGCGGTATGCCTCCCACGCGGCTTCCGGTATGTCATCGAAGCCGATGACCGAGACATCGTCAGGCACACGCAGCGCGAAACGATGGCGCGCGGCATCGATGAGGCCGAAGGCAATGAGATCGTTGACGCAGAAGATTGCCTGCGGGCGGTCCGGGCGGTCGAACAGGATTTTCGCAGCTTCCTGGCCGCCCGCATAATCGGAATCCCCGCCCGCGGCGACCGTCACGTCAGCGCCGAGCCGCCGCGCCTCATCGACAAAGGCGCGCTGGCGCTCGACGATGCTGGGGGTGCCGGAAGCCGAGCCCGCAAGGCCGAGCCGCCGCGCACCCCGCGCCACGAACAGCGCCGCCGCCTTCTTCGCCGCACCGGCATTGTCGATGCGCACATGGTCGCAATCGGGCTCCGAGCGGCCGATCATGACAAGGGGCTGGCCGTTCTGGCGGGCAAGCTCAGCGAAGGAAGCGGGCGGGGAGCCGGAAAGGATGATCGTCGCCTCGGCACGGTAGCCGAACAGCGCCGTTTCCGCCGCCCGCACCTCTTCGCCCGAACTGCCGGTGTTGATGAGGAGGGGCACATTGCCGCGCCGGATCAGACCGCGCGTCAGCGCCGTCACCAGATGGGCGCGGAAGCCCAGTTCCGGCTTGGTGGCGACGAGGCCGACCAGCCGGCTGCGATTGGCAAGAAGCCCGCGCGCGAGATCGTTGACCTGATAGCCCAGTTCCGCCGCCGCGCGCATCACCTTCTCGCGTGTCTCGGCCGCGATGCTCGCGCCCGGCGTGAACGCGCGTGAGACGGCGGAACGGGAAACCCCCGCCCGTTCGGCGACCTGCTGGGCGCTGACAAAACCGCGTTGCTCTACCGGTGAAATTTTCAATGCCCGACCTTTGACAAGACGTTCGATTTCAGGAAGCGCTCCACGACCAGCATGAAGGCGATGGAGGGGATGAGCAGCAGCAGCGCCGTGATCGACGCCACCTGGTAATTGCCCCCGGCGCTGGCCGTATAGAGCAGCAGCGGCAAAAGGTTCACATCCGGCGCGCCGACGAAATAGCTGCCGGTGAACTCATCGAGCGATTCCAGAAACACGAAGATGGCGCTGGCGAGAAGGCCGGGTGCGGCAAGCGGCAGGGTCACGTCGCGGAAGGCGCGCATGGCGCTTGCCCCGAGCGAGCGGGCCGCCTGCTCCAGTTCATTATCCACCGCCGCGAAGGCAGCTGTCGCGATCCACACCGCATAGACGAGGCCATGGGTGACATGGACGAGGACGACACCGGCGATCGTACCGTTGAGGCCGAACTGATAGAACAGCCGCGCGATGTTCACATAAACAGGCAGATTGGGAAACGCCTGCGGGATGAGGAAGGCGAGCAGGATCGCCGCGCGGAACGGCAGTTTCAGCCGGGCGAGGGCGTAGCCGGCGGGAATGGCGAGCGCCAGCGCGACGATGACAGTCAGCGCCGCCACGAACACGCTATTTGCAAGCGATTCCAGCGCGTTGCCGCGTGGGCTGAACACGCGCTCCCAATAGCTGAAGCCGTAATCGAGAGGCAGCGCATGCGGAAAATACCACCGTTCCGCCACCGTCCAGAGCAGGAGGTTGGCGAGCGGCCCGAAGATGATGAAGGCGAGAAGCCCGAGCAGCAGGGCGCGGGGTATCCATTTGAGGCTCATGCCCGCTCCCTCATGCTATGGCGCAGGTAAGCCCAGGCGGCGCAGACCGTGATCAGCAGCGAGATGAGGCCGAGCGCATTGGCGAGGCCGTAATCGCCATAGGCGTTGATGCGGAATGCAATGTCCGCTGTCAGCATGGTCGGCGACTGGGCGTTGATCATCAGCGGCACCGACAGCACCGACATCATAGTGACGAAGGAAAGGATGAGCCCGACCATCAGCGAGGACGCGACTTGCGGAACGAGGATTTCAGTGAGGATGCGCAGGCGCGAAGCGCCAAGATTCCGCGCGGCCTCGATGGTGCCACGGTCGACCGAGGCCATTGCCCCCGCCACCAGCAGCGTGACGAAGGGCGTCTGCTTCCAGACGAAGGCGATGACGATGCCGCGCCAGTCGAGAAAGCTCATCGCCTGCAACGGGGTGACGATGCCGGAGGCGACGAGGACATTGTTCATGAGGCCGTTCTTGGCAAGAAAGGTCCGTAGAATCTGGCCCACCACGATGAAGGGGATGAAAAGCGGCCAGCGGTAGAGCCAGCGCAGGATCGCCACCGCGCGCGGGTTCTCGCCCAGCGTCAGATAGCCTCCGATGGCGATGGAAAAGATGCCGATCAGCGCGGTGGAGAGGCTGACGATGACGACTGTGAAGATGATGTCGGAGGTGTAAAGCTCGAACGCCTTGGTGAAGTTGCCGAGGCCATAGCCCCCTTCAAGCGCAAACGCGCCGATGACAGACGCGCCCAGCGGGACGACGAAGAGGAGGACGATCACCGCCAGCGCGGGGAGGACGAGCAGGAGGCCGAGGAGGGATTTGGGCATGGGGTTCAAAATGAGCGGTTAGGATGCCGGGCGTCTCCTTCCCCCTTGCGGGGAAGGTGCCCGCGTTAGCGGGCGGATGGGGGTGGTGACGGGTGCGCTTTTGCTGGAGAAAATAGCGTAAACGTCACCACCCCCACCCGACCCTTCGGGCCACCCTCCCCGTAAGGGGAAGGGAGGGCGTCTGGCTTAATTCACCGCTTGCCGCTCATACGCTTCCAGGATCGCCTTGTTATAGGGCGCGATCGGGAAAGGCTTGCCGTTCTTGGCGAGGTCATCAGGGGTGATGTCCACGAACAGCTTGTTCCAGGTGGCGTCGTCCAGCTCCGCCTTGACATGCTGCGCATCGATGCCGGGATACCAGTTGAAGCGCTTGACGATGCCTTCGGCCTGCACCTTCGGGCTGGTGGCGAGCTCCACGAACTTCTCAGCCAGTTCCTTGTTGGGCGCATTGGCTGGGATCACATAATGCATCGGCTGGCCGGGCATTCCGGGGGCGGGGAGGAACAGCTTGAACTCGGGCGGCAATTGGCCGTTCGCCTGCCAGGAATAGAACATGTCGACCCAGACCGGCCCCATGGCGATCTCGCCGCGCGAGAGCAGGTCGAGCGTACCGGCATTACCGGGCGTGAGCGTGGCGTTCTGCGTGAATTCCTTGAGGCCGGCGAAAGCCTTGTCCCACTTCTTGGTTTCGGCTTCCTCGAACGGGCCGTTCATCAGCTTGTTGGCGTCACCGTCGCCGAAGGCATAAATCCAGCCCATGACGAAGCTGACGCCGGATGCGCCGCCCTTGATGCCGTTATAGCCGAACTGCTTGGGATTGGCCTTCGCCCATTCCGCCAGTTCCGCATAGCTCTTGGGCGGGTTCGGAACGAGCGCCGGGTTATAGGCAATTGCCGTCTGGCTGTTGAACATCGGCATGACATAGCCGCGCACATCGGCACCCAGCACCTTGTCGGCATTGGCGCGCGTCACCAGCTTGCCGGTGGAGATGCGGTCGCGATAGGCGTCCAGATAGCCGCCCTCGACCATCGGGCCGACGAATTTTTCATGGGCGACGGCAACGTCCGTATCCCAGACCTTGGCGCCGGCTTGCGTCTGCGCCTCGAAGCGCTCGACGATCTTCTGCGAGCCGGCATCGCCCGGACCGGTGCCGACGACGCGCACGGTGTTGCCGGGGTTCTCTTTTTCGAAAAGCGGCCCGAGGTAATTGTTGACGTAGTCGACCATGTTCTGGTCGCCGGCAGTCATGATGGTGAGTTCCGCCGCCCCAGCGGGCGAAGCCGCGAGGCTGAGGGCGAGCGTTGCCTGAAGGAGTGTCTTCATCGGTTGCGTCTCCGGTTGGTGAAAATCATGCGTCGGATGCTTCCGGCATTCGGGTATTTCCGCCCGCCTGCCGGGATTGGGTGTTGAAGAGAAAGAGCTTGTCCGCGGGGATGCGTATCCGGACCGCCTCACCGCGCTCGTAAGGGGAGGGGGCGTCGACCAGCAGCACCTGCGGCCCGACGCGCACCGAATGCCGCCAGAGGCCGCCCGGATAGCTCGCCGCCTCGACATGGCCAATCAGTTCCAGCGCGCCGGATGGAAGTCCGCTGCTCGCCTCGCCGGAAACCAACTCCGCCGCCTCGGAACGGAAGCGCGCTTCGAACGCGCCGCTTACGAGGTTGCGCCCGTCGAGCGGCAGCACGGCGCGGGCATTGCCGGGCCCGGCGTCGATCATGATCTCATCGCCGCCGACGGTGCCAGTCAGGGCGAGCATATTCTCTGCGCCCATGAAGGCGGCGACGAAGGGGGAGGCGGGGCGGTTATAAACCTCCTGCGGGGTGCCCTGCTGCGCGATCTCCCCTGCCGCCATGATGACGATGCGGTCGGCCATCACCATGGCTTCCTCGCGGTCATGAGTGACATGCACCGCCGTGATGCCGAGCCGCTTTTGCAGCGCGGTGATGTCATGCCGCACTTTCAGGCGAATGCGCGCGTCGAGATTGGAGAGCGGCTCGTCGAGCAGCAGGATCTGCGGGTCCACGGCCAGCGCCCGGCCAAGCGCCACACGCTGGCGCTGGCCGCCCGAAAGCGCGGCGGGTTTGCGGCTTCCGAGGCCGGAAAGGCCGAGCAATTCTTCCAGCTCGCCGACGCGCCGGGCGATGTCCGCGCGCGGCAGACCCTTGAGCTTCAATCCATAGCCGATGTTCTGCGCCACCGTCATATGCGGCCAGAGCGCATAGGACTGAAAGACCAGCGCCATGCCGCGGCGATCGGGGGAAAGCGGCGTCACATCCTTGCCCGCCACGGCGATCCTGCCCGCGGATGGCTGCACGAAACCGGCAATGGCGCGCAAGAGCGTGGTCTTTCCGCAGCCGGAAGAGCCCAGCAGCGCCACGAACTCGCCCTTGCTTATACCGAGACTGAGCCCATGCAGAACCCGCGTCGCGCCATAGCCGACCGACAGATCCCTGATCTTAAGAAATGCATCCTCGCCCATTTTCACCCTTTGCACAGCTGTGCAACGAGGGGCGGAAGATGCCCCTCAGCGAGCGGAGCTATAAGGGGCGTTCATAACGGGGAGATGACGGTGCTGCGGTTATCGGGAGAAGCGCCGACATTGCCCAAGCGCCATGCGTTGAACGGCGCGCTGCGGAGGGCTGCGGCGTGTCCGCCGATGGGTGGATCATATAAAAGCGGGTCAATCCTGTGTGAGGACATCTTTATCCATTTTCAAAATGACGAGTCCAGACCGGTAAATCGCGTCGAGCCTGCGCTCGATCAGATGGTATAATCCTCCGGTTGCGGTCTCTATTTCACTCTCCGTAAAGCCTAAAGTCGTCAACGCCATAAAAAACTGCAAGTAAGTGCTATCTACAATCCCTCGTCTTTTTTTAGGAAAATCTGCTAAAAAGGGTAAATTATCGCTCCATTGGTCAACTATACTGCAAATCTGCTTATAGTTCGCCGACATGTTACAACTCCGTTTTATCGAAAACTACAAGTCAATACTTACTTTGCCTAGTGCTTACCATTTCCCTTAACTAAACTCGAAAGTGTTATCATAGCATGGATTGTCCGCTTAGGTTGAAAATTGTATGGTTAGGTGCCCTTAAAGCCCACAGGGCTGCAGGGTGACTGACCCCATGCCCGTCCCGCGAAGCCGTGCGTGGGGTCAGTTCTTTTGACGCTGTTGCGGGGCCGCAACATTTTTCCGTGGGTTATCCACCGGCGGGGATAGTTTCCAGCCATGGGAACATTCGGAATTCCCGTCAGTTTCCTCCAGAGCATGGTCCCGAAGAGTCGCAGACTTCCCGGTCAAGATCATGCGTGAAAACAACGAGTTAGGAGGACATCATGACCGGAACTGAGCGTAACGCTGATATCGGGTGGCTTAATTCTCGTGGCAGCGAGGACGAGGAGATTCGCTATCTGGCGGAGAATACGGACCTTTCGCCGCTTCAAGCGCGGGATCTGGTGCAAAAGCACGGCACGGATCGCGAGAAATTGCTGAAGATCGCCAAAACGATCAAGGCCGAGGGCTAGAGCGTGATACCCGCACGGGCCTGATCGCATCACGCTCTAAGAGAATGCCGCAGATCAGGCCTGCACGTCGATGATGCCCATCATGCCCAGCTGCTCGTGCTCCAGGATGTGGCAATGGTACATGCGCGGGCCGGGGAGGTCCTGCCGGATGAGGAACCGTACCGTTTCGCCGCGCGCGACATTCACCGTATCCTTCCAGGCAAGATAGGCCGGTTTCGACACTTTCCCGTCTCGCTCGTGCTCGATCACCTGGAACTGCGTGCCATGCACGTGGAAGGGGTGGTCCATGTCGGCCCGGTTGACGATTTCCCAGAGCTCGGTCGCGCCGCGTTTCGCGACGAGATCGACACGATTCATGTCGAAGGCCGCGCCATTGATGAGGAACTGCATCGCTCCGTGATCCGCGCCCATGGCTTCCGTCAGGACGAGGCGCCGCGTGACCGTCGGGCTGCTGAGCGGGGTGATGGTGCGCAGCTTTTCGGGAAGCGGGGGAACGTCCGAAGCGGGCACGCCGGAGACATCGACCGTCAGCAAGCGCAGGCCCGCATCATCAGGTTTGCCCGGTCCCATCCAGCCGCGGTCGTAGTCGAGCGTCTCGAGGCGGGCCTGCCCCGGCTGGTCGAAGGCGACAACGAGATCGACACGCTCGGCGGGGGTAAGCAGAATTTCCTCCACCTCCACGGGCGCTTCGAGCAAGCCGCCATCAGTGCCAACGATCGTCATGCGGGCATTCTCGAAAGCGAGCCGCAGGAAACGCGCATTGGTGGCGTTGTAGAGGCGCAGCCGCCGCTTCTCGCCGGGACGCACTGCGAGGACGGGGTTCTTCTGACCGTTTGTAAGCACATGGTCGCCGACCCGCCCGTTCATCATGTCGGTCATCGTGCTTGGCGGCATGGTGCCATCGGCGGCGAGGCGCAGGTCGGTAAACATCAGCACCGTGTCGCCATATTGGGCGGGGATGGGATCGTGCTTCGGCTTGACCAGAAACACGCCCGCAAGGCCGCGATAGACCTGCTCCGCTGTTTTGCCATGGGGATGCGGATGATACCAGTAGGATGCGGCGCTCCCTTCCGGCAATTGGAAGGCATAGATGCGCTCGTTGCCCGGCGCCACCGCGTCCATCGGGTTGCCGTCCTGGTCCGCAGGCACCGGCATGCCATGCCAATGGATCGTGCTTTCTTCATCCGGAACATCGTTCCGGAAAGCAATTTCCACGCGGTCTCCCTCGGTCACCTCGATGAGCGGGCCGGGGCTCATGCCGTTATAGGCGAGGATCGGCGTGTCGAGGCCTTTGGCAAATTGCGCCGTGGCCGGGCCGGCGGTGAGCCGCGCCTTGAACAGGCCGGGGGCGGCGGCTTCGTTCGCGAGGCGGGGCAATTCGCGCAATGGTTCGCCTTCGGGCAGCACGGGCGCTTTGCCTGGCGCGGACGTCTGGTGGCCGCCGTGCTCCTCCATGTCCATGCCGGGCATATGGTGCATCTGTGCGCTGGCAGGGCCTGCCAGCACGAGGGTTGCCACTCCACTCAGAAATGCGCGTCGGTGCATAGTCGTCTCCATCAAGCAAATCCCGGATTCGGCCTTGTTCTTGCCGCATGATCGTCCCCGAAAAGTCTGCAGTTTGTCGGGATTCATGCTCTAAGCCTACGGGTTACAACGATGGGAAGGTCAAGCCTTGCTCTATCGCAACCGCACCCCCGCGGAGTCGAACAGGCGGTGATGATCCGCACGGCAGGCGAGCTGGATATGCGCGCCCGCTGGCACTGGCGCAGTGCCTCTATATTCCGCCACCAGCGGCTGGCCATCCTCAAGCTGGCAGTAGAGATATTGCGTGCCGCCGAGATATTCAGCGAAATCCACCTTTGCCGGAATCGCCGTATCGGACGCCTCGGCAAGGGTGAGATTTTCCGGACGGATGCCGAAGGTGATCTTCGTTCCCGGCACAGGCGGGCGGGCGAGGGGAGAGCGAATTTTCCGTCCCGCCAATTCGACCTCACCGTCACCGCTCCACACGGCATCAAGCAGGTTCATGCGCGGCGAGCCGATGAAGCCGGCGACGAAGGTGTTGGCCGGGTCTTCATAGACCTCGCGCGGGCTGCCTTCCTGCTCGATCCGGCCATTGCGCAGCACCACGATCTTGTCGGCGAGCGTCATCGCCTCCGTCTGGTCGTGGGTGACATAGATCATCGTGTTGCCAAGCTCGCGGTGCAGCCGGGCGATCTCGACGCGCATGGAGACGCGCAGTTCCGCGTCGAGATTGGAAAGCGGCTCATCGAACAGGAACACATCGGGCTTGCGCACGATGGCCCGGCCAATGGCGACGCGCTGCCGCTGGCCGCCGGAGAGCTGGCCCGGACGGCGGTCGAGCAGATGATCGATCTTGAGGATCGCGGCGGCTGATTTCACCCGCGCCTCGATCTCCTCCGGCTTCGTGCGCGCCATTTTCAGCCCGAAGGCGAGATTGTCCCGCACGCTCATATGCGGATAGAGCGCATAGGACTGGAACACCATGGCGATGCCGCGTGTGGAGGGATCGAGATCGGTGACGTCGCGCCCATTGATGGAGATGTCGCCATCCGTCACCTCCTCCAGCCCGGCGATCATGCGCAGAAGCGTGGATTTCCCGCAGCCGGAAGGGCCGACGAAGACCACGAACGAGCCTTCATCGATGGCAAGATCGACGCCATGGATGACATCGACATTGCCGAAGCTCTTGCGGATATTTTTAAGCACGACTCCCGTGCGGACCGTCCTATCCATGGCTGAGAGTCCCCGCCCGCATCCAGACCAGCATTTCGCCCGGCGCGCGATTGTCCCAGAACGGATAGGGGATGAAGCGCGCCGTCCTTTCCCGTTTGGCCGGCGGCGCGGTGCGGTAGAGCGTATCGCCCCAGTCGGCTTCGTCGCTGATGACGGAGAGGTCCAGCGCCACCGCGCCATCGAGTTCGGGGACTTCGACGGTCCGTGCCCCCGCAATATCGCCCGTCAGCTCGATGGCGTTGAGATTGTCGCCATTGTCGACGCCTTCAGCGCAATAGACGAGCGGCCCGCGCATCAGCGCCGCGCGGCCTGCATCCTGCCGTACCAGCGGGTTCGCCCAGAGCGCACGGGGGATGAGCGGAATGTCGAGCTCGACACGGTCGCCCGCCTGCCACTCGCGTTCGATACGCGCATAACCGTCCACTGTCACCGACGCCAGATCGAGCGCCTCGCCATTGACCTTGACCGAAGCACCACGCGCCCAGCCGGGAATGCGCAGCGACAGGGCGAAGCGGGCTGGCCGGTCTGCCGCAAGCTCGAAGCGGATCGCGCCGTCCCAGGGGTAGCGGGTCTTTTGCGTCAGATCGATCTTCGCGCCGCCGATTTCGAAATGCGCCTTGCTCTCGCCATAGAGATGCACGGCGATTTCATCCTCGGCGACCGCATACATATAGGAGCCGATGGACACCATCAGCCGGGCGATATTGGGCGGGCAGCAGGGGCAATGGTGCCAGACCCAGCGGTGGTGCTTGCCGGTACTTTCGAGCGGATTTTCGTAGAAGAAGGTCTTGCCGTCGAGCGACAAGCCCGCCATCGCGCCATTATAGAGCGCCTGCTCCATGATGTCTGCATAGCGCCGGTTCGGCCCCCGCCCGAGCATCCGGTTCGCCCAGAAGACGAGGCCGACCGAGGCGCAGGTTTCGGCATAGGCGGTTTCGTTGGGCAGATCGTAGTAATCGGTGAAGCCCTCGTTCGACGCCTCCGGACCGATGCCGCCGGTGATGTACATCTGCTTCGTCGTCAGATCGTCCCACAGGGTCTCGAGGGCGGAGGTCAGGCTGTCGTCATTGTATTCCGTGGCGATGTCGGCCATGCCGGAATAAAGATACATGGCCCGCACCGCATGGCCGACCACCTTTTTCTGCTCGCGCACCGGAAGATGGGCCTGCCCGTATTCATAAGATTTCTGAATGAAATCCTTCGGGTCGCGCCCGTCGCGGCGGGCCTCTTCATCGAAGAAATGCGGCTCAGTCCCGCGCTCGTCTATAAAGAATTTGGCAAGGTCCAGATATTTCTTCTGGCCCGTTACGCGGGCGAGCTTCACCAGCGCCAGCTCGATTTCCTCATGGCCGCAATAGCCGCGAAGCTGGCCCTCGCCGCGCCCGAACACCGTGGTGAGATAATCGGCATAGCGGCACATGATGTCGAGCATCTTCCGCTTGCCGGTCGCCTGATAATAGGCGACCGCGCCTTCGATCAGATGGCCGCCGCAATAGAGCTCGTGATGGTCGCGCAGATTCGTCCAGCGCCGGTCGGGTTGAACGCGCTGGAACCAGGCGTTGAGATAGCCGTCCTTGTCCTGAAGCTTCTCATACATGTCGATAATGGCATCGACGCGGGCCTCCAATTGCGGGTTGGGCCGGCGATAAAGCGAATACGCGACGGTTTCGATGGATTTGCCGAGGTCGCTGTCCCAGAACATCTGCGTCGTGCCGCCCCAGGGCTGGATCGGGATGACGATGCCGGGAGAGGGCTGGTCCACATCGATGGCTTTGACCATGCCCGCCTCGACGCAGCGGTCGAGCAGTGTTTCGGCGGTGGTATTGCAGATGGCATCCTGCCGGTCGCCGAACAGGCCCCCGATCTCGACGCTGGGGACGGGGAGGGGACGGAACTGGCGGTCTCTTTTGGCTTTGGTCATGGCTTGTCTTTCTTGAGATTATTTCACCGCGCCGGCCATGAGCCCGCGCATGTAATAGCGTTGCAGGAGAAGGAAGACGATGAGGCAGGGGATGGTCATCACGGCGACGCCCGCCTGCACCGCGCCCCAGTTGATCGCGCCGAGGCGTCCGGCGCGCACCGCCATCATCAGGACGGGAAGGGTGTATTTCTCATTGCTGGACAAGAGCACCAGCGCGGCGAGGAACTCGTTCCAGGCGTTGAGAAAGGCGAAGATCGCCACCGTCGCCACGCCGGGCAGCACGAGCGGCAGAAGCACGCGCAAGAGCAGCCGCAGATCCCGCGCCCCATCGATCCGCGCCGCCTCCTCGATTTCCTTCGGCACCGCGTCGAAGGCATTGCGCATCATGAACACGGAGAAGGGCAGTTGCAGCGTGACATAGACCAATGTCAGGCCAATCAGCGAATTGCTGAGGCCGAGCTTGGCGAGGATGATAAAGAGCGGCGTCAGGATCGACTGGAACGGGATCATCAGCGTGGCGATGACAAGCACGAAGAGCACGTTCTTCAGCGGAAAACGGTAGCGCGAGAAGCCATAGCCCGCGAGCAGGCTGACGGCGACGGTCAGCACCACCGTCGCCAGCGACACGGCGAGCGAATTGACCGTATGCTGCCAGATACCCGCGCCGAAGCTGTCGAGCGAGCGGTAGGATTCAAGGCTGAAGCCCTCGGTCGGCCAGGGCGGCAATGCCGGCTGCCGCGCCTCGGTGCCATGGCGGAACGAGGCGAGGAAGACGATGGCAAGCGGCGCGAGGAAGAACAGCGCGATGATGATGCCGGCGCCGTGATAGGCCGCGAGGGCGCGGAGGGCCTTGACGGCGCGGCGTTGCTTTGCGGTGCTCATGGCCGTTCCTCCCCGATCTTCAGAAGCCGCAACTGCACGATGCTGATCAGCACCAGGATGACGAGCAGCGCGATGGAGAGGGCTGCGCCATAGCCCAGATTGAACGACACGAAGGACTGGTTGAAGATGTGGTAGACGACCGAGATCATCCGGTTTTGCGGGCCGCCCGAGGTCATGATGTAGAACTGGTCGAAGGCGAGGATCGAGCCGGTGACGGAGATGATCAGCGCCAGCGCGATGGTCCGCCGCATCAGCGGCAGGGTGAGATACCGGAAGCGCTGCCAGCGGCCCGCGCCGTCGATCCGCGCCGCTTCGGTAAGCTCAGCGGGAATGGCCTGCAGGCCGGTCAGCAGGATGATCATGGTGAAGCCGGCGATCTTCCAGACGACCATGACGATGATGGTGAGGAAGGCCGTATCGAAATTCGCCAGCAGGTTCGGGCTTTTCTCCACCAGTCCCAGCGCTTTCAGGGCAGGGGCGATAAACCCGCCATCGACATTGGCAAGCCAAGCCCAGAGCAGCGAGGCCGTGGCAAGACCGATGACGACGGGCAGGAAGATGACGGTGCGGTAGGCGCCGACGAACCGCCGCTCCTTTTCCACGAAGATGGCGAGCGGAAACGCGACGGCGAAAATCGCTGTCGTGACGATGATGGTGTACCAGGCGGTAAAGCGCAGCGCCGCCAGGAAGCGGGCATCGTTGACCATGCGGAAATAATTATTGAGCCCGATCCAGCGATGCGTCCCCATCAGCGGCCAGTTGTGGAGGCTCATCCATGCGGTGAAGATGACGGGCACCACGAAGAAGACGATGACGAGCGCCATCGCCGGGGCGATGTAGAGGAGGCCGCGCCATTGCGTGGTTCGCTTTCGTTTGCGGGTAGAAGGAGGTTGACCGGCGTCGGTCATGGGGTGCTCCTGATGGGTTCGCGCCCTCCCTCCCCCTTGCGGGGAGGGTGGCCCGAAGGGGTCGGGTGGGGGTGGTGACGCTTGCGCACGTTTGTCAGCAAAAGCGCAAACGTCACCACCCCCATCCGCCCGCTCCGCGGGCACCTTCCCCGCAAGGGGGAAGGAGGGCGTCGGCGTTTACGTTACTGCCCGCTATCGATAATCGACTGCATCTCGCTCTGGGCGTTGGCAAACGCGCCGTCCACGTCGTCGCCGAAGATGGCGGCGTTCGTGAACGTGGCCCACGGGCCGTTGGCGCTGTTGATCAAATCGTTGAACTGCAGCGTGTAGGGCGTCTTGGCGACGCTGATCGCCTTCAGGCCCACCTGCATGCGCGGGTCTAGGCCTTCCAGCGCCTTATCGGCAATATCCGCGCGCGTGGGCAGGCTGCCATATTTCGCCATCACCTTCTGGCCATCGAGCGAATAGACATATTCGAGGAATTCCTTCACCGCGGCGAGCCTCTTCGTGCCCTTGGTGACGACGAAATTATCACCTCCGGCAAAGGACGACGTGCCGCCGTCGATGCCCGGAATGAGGGTGACGCCGAAATCGATGTCGGGATGCTCGGTCACCAGCGTGCCGATGGCGAAGGCGCCGAGGCTTTGCTGGCCGATCTTGCCATTGGTGAAGGAAAGGAAATTCGTGCCATTGTCGCTCGCGGCGCCTGGCGGGACGAGGTCTTTTTTGACCATGCTGCGATAAGCGTCCACCGCCTTGCGCATTTGCGGCGTGTCGAGCGTCGCCGTCTTGCCGTCGGCGGAGAGAATGTCCGCGCCCGAGCCCCAGATGAGCGGGGTGAAGGTGAAGATCATGCACCCGCCGCAACCGCCGCCCGAGAAATAAAAGCCGTAGGTGTCATCGCTGACTTTACGGATTTTCTCGGCATTGGCTTCGATTTCCTGCCAGCTCGCGGGAGCCTTCTCCGGATCGAGCCCGGCCTTTTTATAGAGGTCCTTGTTCCAGGCGAAGACAGAGGTTTCCACTGAAAGCGGCAGGCCGTAAATGCGGTCCTGATAGGTGCCGAGCCGCACATGCGACGGCGAAAGCGAATTGAAATAGGGGAGCTGCTTCGCCCAGTCGGTCAGATCTTCAAGCTGGCCCGCGGCAGCGAAGGCCGGGGTGTAGATCAGGTCGAGCGACAGCGCGTCGGGCGCCTGCCCGCCGGCAATGGCGGTTGCGTATTTCTGCACGAGTTCCGAGAACGGCACCTCCGTTGCCGTGACCTTGTTCTCGTGGCTGGCATTATACGCCTCGACCACCTTCTTGAAGGCATCGCCAATTCCGGTTCGCACCCACATTTCCACCGTTTCGGCTGACGATGCTTCCGATGCGAGACATAAGCTGGCGACAGTCGCCATAAGCAAGCGTTTGATCATCGATTTCCCTCCCAAAAACGGCGCGCCTCCCGCGCCCGATGCATTTTATGAAGACTCCCGAACCACCAGATGACAAGGCAGTTTGCGCACACCTCGCCCAACCTCCTGGCCCTCCGCCATAGCCAGAACCGTCAAGCCCGCCTCCCGGCCGATCGCCTTCAGGCCCATATCGACAGAGGTCAAAGGCGGGCGTGTCTGCTCCGCCATGATCTCCCAATTGTCGAAGCCGATGACCGCCACATCGTTGGGCACGCGGATGCCCCGTTCGCGCAAGGCATCGATCACGCCCCGGGCGATCTGGTCATTGCCGCAGAAGATGGCATCCGGCTTCTCGCCATCCCGCTCCCAGATGTCCGCCACCGCCGCGTGGCCCCAGCTTTCCGACCACGCGCCGTAGAGAACCGGCATCGCATCGCCCGCCAGCTCGCGGTAAGCGTCGGCGCGTTCGCGCACCGAGAAGAAGCTCACCGGCCCGGTGACATGGGCGATGCGCTTGCGCCCTGACTCCATCAGCCGCTCCACCGCCAGCCTCGCGCCTTGCGCGTCGTCCGAGCGAAGCGTCACGCTGTTCGGCGGCCCTTCGGCGAACGCATAGACCACCGGCACCCGCAGGCCGGACAGATCGACCGGCAAAGAGCGGTCCACCCGCTTGCCCGTGGCGATGATGCCATCCACCTGCTTGTCGAGCATGGCATCCACATGGATTTGCCCGAGCGCCGGATCATCCTCGATGGCGCAGAGGAAGACGGAAACCCCACGATCCACCAGCGCCTCCGATATGCCGGCCATCACAGGCAGGGTGAAGCGTCCGTAGGTGTCGTTGGTGAGAAGGCCGATGGTGAAGCTGCGCTTGCTGAGCAGGCCCCGCGCCAGCGCATTGGGCCGGAAGCCGATCTCGGCTGCGATGCGTTTCACCCTCTCCCGCGTCTCCCCGCCGATGCGCCCGGTATCGTTGAGCGCCTTCGACGCCGTCGAAATGCTCACCCCTGCCGCTTCGGCCACGTCATGGATGGTTATCCGCCCTTTTTGTCCCTCCAGTTTCCGCCTCCATTATTTTGATATGAGAAAACCTTTTCCCAGTGATGTTGTCAATAGGGAAAAGGTTTTCTCTGACCATTTTATCAGCGCGGCATATCGAAGAGCAGGGCCTTGCCATCCGTCAGCCACTCGATGTCAGGCACCTCTGCGTTAGCGATCTGGAGTCCGTCACCGGTGCGCAGCGTCTCGTCGCCGATCCGGGCCAACCCTTCGACGATATGGACGAAGGCGAGCCGGTTCGGGACTGCCGGGATGCCCATCCGGTCGCCATCCTTCGGATGAGCAATCGAAATCCGGCTGCCCGAGAGCAGGGTGAGCGGCGCTTTACCGGCCTCGCCACTGGCGATCAGCGTCCACGCGCGTGTCTCTTCCGGCGCGGGCAGGCGGATGTGCTGATATGCCGGCGCACGGTTCAGGACCTCAGGAATGAGCCAGATCTGCAGGAGATGCGCCGTCTCGCTTTCGGAGGCGTTCATTTCGGAATGCCGAAGGCCCGTCCCGGCCGACATCAGCTGCATTTCGCCCGGTGCGATGGTCGAAACATTGCCCATCGTGTCCCGGTGCTCGATCTCTCCCTTAAGAACCACGGTGAGAATGTCCATATTGTCGTGCCCGTGCTCGGAAAAGCCGGAACCGGGCGCGATCGAGTCTTCGTTGATCACCCGCAGCGGGCCGAAGCCCATGCGCGTCGGGTCCTGAAAGCCGCCGAAGGAGAAGGTATGGTAGGAGTCGAGCCAGCCCTTTTTCGTGCGGCCGCGGCTCATGTTTTCGTGGATGAGGATCATAATAAATCTCCTGCGCGCAACCGGCGTGTTCCCGGGCACGTCTCTGATGATTGAAATGGTTATGCGACTTAGCGGGTCAGAAACGCCTGCAAATCCGAAAGCTCGTTCTGGCGGATTTCATGCCCGCCGGAGTGCAGGCTGAGCTCGACCTCGGCTTCCTGCTGCCGGAACCATTGCGCCAGCGCCTCCGTCTCCTGCATCGGGCAGATCGGGTCGCGCTCGCCCGCGGTGATGAGGATGCGCTTGTGCTCCAATCCGTGCTGGGGCAGGGGCGTCCACGGGATCAGCGGGTGCAGTAGCGCGGCGCGGTCGAACAGCTCGGGATATCGGAACAGAACCGCGGCCAGAATATTCGCGCCGTTCGAATAGCCGAGGCCATAGACCGGCCGGTCGGGATGCTGGGCCACATGAGCGGTGATGAAGCCTGCCATCTTTTCCGTGCGCAGCGCCAGATCCTCCATGTCATAGACGCCTTCGCCCCTTCGGCGGAAGAAGCGCAACGCGCCGAATTCCGACACATCTCCCCTTGGCGAAACGATGCCCGCATCGGGCAGCATCTCGGCCACCAGCCTGGTGAACTGGAATTCATTGCCGCCCGTGCCGTGGAAGGTGAAGACCAGCGGCGCCCCGGCGGCGGGCTCTTTCCTGTAAGCTTCGTAGGAATCCGGCATGATTTGTCTCCAGCGGACAGGGCTTGATGCCCGCCCGCTTTTGGTTTCATCCATAACGTATGACGGCGCATAATCCTGATCGAAAAGTCTGCAACTTTTCGCGATCACGCTTCAGTCCCTGATCGGTTCCAGCAGGTCTTCGATTTTTGCGCGCAGCGGCTCGTAGCGCGCCGGCAGCTTCAAGGCCTCGCCCAGATGGGCGGTGTCCTCGTCGCGGTCGAAACCGGGCTCGTTGGTGGCGATTTCGAACAGCACGCCGCCGGGTGTGCGGAAATAGATCGCCCAGAAATAGTCGCGGTCGATGACGGGTGTCACCTGATAGCCGGTATCGAGCAGCGCCTTCCTGACTTCGAGTTGCGCGGCACGGTTTTCGACCGCGAAGGCGATATGGTGGACGGAACCGGCGCCCTGCCGGGCAAAATCCGCCTGTGGCAGCGTCTCGATGTCGATGAAGTCAGCGCCATTACCGCCCGGGATGGCGAAGCGCGACCAGTTGTCCCTGCTTTCCACCGCCTGATAGCCCATGAAGCCGAGAAGCTCGCGCGCCGCGCCGTCATCCCGGAGGCGCATGCTCGCGCCATGAAAGCCCTTGATCGCTTCGGCGGCGCCGATTTCATCGGTGAGCCAGCCCTCGCGGCGGTCGTCATCCACTTCAACCAGCGCGAAGCGGTCATTGTCAGGCCCGAGGAAGCGCAGCCGCTTTTCGCCGAACGCTTCGGTTTCCTGAAGGCCCTTCACCTGGAGCGCCTCGAGCCGACCCTTCCAATAGCCGAGCGCGCCTTTCGGCACGGCAAAATAGGTTTCGCCCACTTCGCCGGCGCCGGGGCGTCCCGCCGCGATATGCGGGAAGGGGAAATAGGTCATGACCGAGCCGGGCGTCCCCACCCTGTCGCCATAATAGAGGTGATAGACTTCAGGAGCATCGAAATTGACCGTCTTCTTGACGCGGCGCAGGCCCAGCGTCCTGGTGAAAAAGTCGCTGTTCTCCTGTGCGTCCGCGGCAAGCGAGGTGACGTGGTGCAGGCCTTTGATCTGGGTAAGCATGGCGGGTTTCCTTTATATCAGGCGCCCTCGCGCCTTCGTTCTGGGTGGAAAGATGGGGGAACCGAGCCATAAAGAGAATAGAAATAATATTGACGATATAATTGCAATTAATGCAATAATCTGCCGATGACCGATTTGAACGACATCCGCGTATTCCTCGCTGTCGCCCGGCAAGGGAGCTTCGTCGCCGCCGCACGGCAATTGTCGATGACCGCCCCAAGCGTGACCCGCGCCGTCAGCTCGCTGGAGCAGCGGCTCGGCGTGCAATTGCTGCTGCGCACCACGCGACAGGTGTCGCTCACCTCTGCGGGCGCGGTCTATGCCGCACGGGTCGGGCCGTTGCTGGAAGCCTTCGATACGGCGGCTGAGGAGGTGAGGGCGGAAGAGGGCGAAGCGGCGGGGCTGATCCGGCTCAATGCGCCCCTGTCGCTCGGCCAGCGGATCCTGCCCGACATCATATCCGGCTTCCGCGCGGAGCATCCCGGCATCGCGGTGTCGGCAACGCTGACCGACCGCTTCATCGATATCGTCAATGACAGTTTCGACCTCGCCATACGCATTTCGGAGCCGCCGCGCGACAAATCCACGATTTGGCGCAAGATCTGCCGGGTACGCCGCATATTGGTCGCCTCGCCCGGCTATCTCGCCGTCAATGGCACCCCGGACATGCCCGACGATCTCGATGACGCGGCCTGCATCGCCTATGACGAGGAGGCATTGGCCGAGGGGTGGGAACTCACCCATGCCGGACGAACGCGAAGGGTGCGGGCCGGCAAGGTCTTGGCCGCCAACAATGGCGACCTGATCGCACGGCTTGCCGAAAATGGAGAGGGCGTGGCGCTCCTACCCTTCTTCATCGTCGAAGAGGCGCTCGGCGCGGGCCACCTTGTCCAGATCCTGCCCGACTGGCAACCGCCCGAACTGTGGCTGACGCTTTATTATCCCCCTTACGACAAACTGCCGATGCGGGTGGGGAAATTCTCGGATTTCTTCGAAACCTACGTCACGACGATCCGGCCGCTTTGAGCGCATCACGCAAATGCGCGATGAAGACCCGCACCTTTTGCGGCACCAGCCGCGTGGTCGGATAGACGGCCCAGATATTGAGCGGCTCAGGCTCGGCCTCTTTTATATCGACGCGCTGGAGGCGGCCTGATTTGAGGTCGTCGGCAACGTTCCATGCCGCGAGCAGGGCGATGCCACCGCCGGCGAGGCAGGTTGCGTGGCAGCCCTGGATCGTGCTGGAGGTAAATCGCCCGCTCAGGCGGACTTTCTTCTCCCTGCCCGCGATGAGAAAGGTCCAATGGGTGACGCCCGACAAGGGCAGGCAGATATGCCGGACGAGATCGTCCGTGGAGGCGGGAAGGCCATAGCGGGCGATATAATCGGGGCTCGCGACGAGCACACGCGGATTGTCGGCCAGTTTCTGCGCAATCAGGCTGCTGTCGCGCAGGCGGGCGATGCGTATGGCGAGGTCGGTGCCCGTCGCAACCAGATCAGGCAGGCTGTCGGTCAGGTCGAGCGCGATGCGCATTTCCGGATTTTCTTCCAGCAGCTTCGGAATGAACGGCGCGATGAACCTGACGCCGAAGGCGACCGGCGCGGATACGCGCAATAGCCCCACCGCCGTGCCGGTTTCCGAGCGCAGCCGCGTCAGCGCCTCCCGTTTCGTCTCCAGCAATGCTTCGGCATAGGGCAGGAAGGTTTCACCCTCGGGGGTGAGCGCCAGCGACCGCGTGGTGCGGTGAAGCAGCCTGATGCCGAGGTCCGTCTCCAGCGAGGAGAGGCGGCGCGTTGCGACCATCGGCGTCAGCCCCAGCCGCCGCGCGGCCCCCGCCAGGCTGCCGGCGCTGACCGCCGCGACGAAGACCTCGATATCGTCGATATTCATATTCATTATATCGAAATCCGTTATTCCAGTCGAACAGCGGCCGACACTAGAACGCGCGAGACCAATAATCTAGATAGCTGCAACCAACCATTTCTCTGTAAAAGGCAGCAGCATGACATCGCATCAGCAGCATCAATCGCCCGATGGCGGCGGTATCGGGCGGGTGACCCTCTTCGCCATGGCGGCGGCCTGCGCCATTGCCGTTGCCAACATCTATTACAACCAGCCGATGCTGGGCCTGATCGAGGCAGACTTCCGCGGCCAGCCGGCAACGGCCTTCATCCCGACGGCCACGCAGCTCGGCTATGCGCTGGGGCTGTTCTTCCTCGTGCCGCTCGGGGATCTTCTTCACCGGCGCAAGCTGATCGTCGGGCAATTCATCCTGCTGGCGGCGGCGCTCACGGTGACGGCCATTGCGCCGTCAGCCCTTTGGCTAGCGCTTGCATCTCTGGCAGTCGGAGCCTGTGCGACGGTGGCCCAGCAGATCATCCCGTTTGCCGCGACGCTCGCCTCACCGCAAAAACGCGGCGCGACCATCGGCACGATCATGGCGGGTCTACTTTCCGGCATTCTCTTGAGCCGCACCGTATCCGGCTTCGTCGGCGAACATGCGGGCTGGCGCGAGATGTTCTGGCTCGGCGTGCCGCTCGCCCTTATCGCCGCCGTGACGATGGCCTTGACCTTGCCGGATCACCGCGCCACCTCGCGCATGGGCTATCTAAGCGCCCTTCGCTCCCTCGCGCATCTCTGGCAGCGGGAGCCGCAACTGCGGACGGCCACGATGACGCAGGCGTCGCTGTTCGGCTCCTTCTCGGCCTTCTGGACGATCCTCGCATTGTACCTGCAAAGCCCGCATTTCAACCTTGGCGCCGATGTCGCCGGATTGTTCGGCATCGTTGGCATGGTCGGCATCCTCGCTGCACCCCTTGCCGGGCGCATCGCTGACCGGCGCGGCCCGCACATCGTCGTCTGGCTTGGCGCGGCGCTTACGCTCCTCGCCTGGGTGGTGTTCGGCGCGTGGAGCTCGCTCTTCGCACTGGTCGCCGGGGTGATCATTCTCGATTTCGGCATACAGAGCGCGCAGGTGTCGAGCCAGCACATCATCTATGCGCTCGACGGCGAGGCCCGCAGCCGGCTCAACACCGTGTTCATGACCGGCATGTTCCTCGGCGGCTCGGCTGGGTCGGCGCTGGCAACCGTCGCCTGGGGCTATGGCGGCTGGCACGGCGTTTCCATTCTGGGCGGGCTGTTCGCGATCATCGCCCTCGGCGTCAAGGCGCTTCAGCGCCGCGCGCGCCCATCGGGCAGTGTCGCCCATCAGGCGGAATAAAGAAGGGGAGGGGTCGGCGCTCTCTTCTCTTTCTCTCCATTCCATCCGCAAAGGAAGTGAGGTAAATAAGCCGCAAGAGATTTGCGAGACATGCGAGAGAACCGAGAATGAATCTTGCGGGATTTATTGCCTATAGCGGCGCGCTGGCCGTCGCCGCCGCCATACCGGGGCCGGGCGTTACAGCGCTGGTGGCGAGGGCCTTGGGTTCCGGCTTCCGGTCGTCGCTCTACATGGCGTTCGGCCTCGTTCTCGGCGACCTCACCTATCTGACCGCCACGGTTCTGGGCCTTGCCTTCGTCGCACAGGCTTTCGGAACGGCTTTTCTCGTCATCAAATGGCTGGGCGTCGCCTATCTCGCATGGCTCGCCTGGACGTTTTGGAACGCGGGCATTACCGCCGAAAAGATCGAGGCGAAGAAGGCGAGCGGCGGCGCTTTCTCCAGCTTCATGGCCGGCCTCCTGGTGACGCTGGGCAATCCGAAGACGATGATCTTCTATCTCGCGCTCGCGCCGACCCTGGTCGATCTGCAGCATCTGACTTTTTCCGATTATGGCGGCCTGGTTGCCTGCACGGTCGTCGTTCTGCTGGTGGTGCTGGTGCCCTATCTGATCCTCGCCGCCAAGGCGCGCATGCTGCTGCAAGCCCCGCGCGCGCTGAAGCGCCTCAACCGCACCGCCGCCGCCTTCATGGCCGGCGCGGCGCTGACGATCGCGATGCGACACTAAGATTTCCAAGTAAATTCTGATAGAGCGGCTGTCCGCATTCGGCGGTCGGCCAAAGTGATTATTATTCTTTATTCCGAGCTGGATGTTCATCCCTGCTTTCCGAGGCATCGACCAATATCAGCAAGGGGTTTAAAACTAAAATATTGCTTGTTTCCTGACGATCCATAAGTTTAGATGCGGTTATTCCAACCTCTTAGTAAAAAGTTCACTTATGATTGTAAAGTCTTCCTCTCCCGATATACTTCGCATCGCCGTCGCCCAGTTCAATCCCGTGCTCGGCGACATAAATGGCAATCTCGCCAAGGCACGCGAAATACGCGCCGACGCCGCGCGGCAGAAGGCGGATATCGTGCTCTTCACCGAGCTTTTCATCTCCGGCTATCCGCCTGAGGATCTGGTGCTGCGCCCGGCTTTCACTGCCGCCTGCGAGAGGGCGGTGCGGGAGTTCGCCGCCGACACGGCGGATGGCGGGCCGGGCGTCATTATCGGTACGCCATTGCGGCGCGAGAGCGGCCTCCATAATTCGGTTATGGTGCTCGATGGCGGCGAGGTGATCGCCGAGCGTTTCAAGGTGGATCTGCCGAATTATGGCGAGTTCGACGAGAAGCGGGTGTTCCAGGCGGGCGCCTTGCCGGGGCCGGTCAATTTCCGCGGCGTTAGGCTTGGTATTCCCATCTGCGAGGATATCTGGGGCGATCTCGGCGTCTGCGAGACGCTCGCCGAAAGCGGGGCGGAAATCCTGCTCGTGCCCAATGGCTCGCCCTATTATCGCGGCAAGGTGGAGGTGCGCCATCAGACGGCGATCAGGCAGGTGATCGAAACCGGGCTGCCGCTCGTCTTCGC